>CAYRRM010000010.1:0-84288 GCA_964426675.1 uncultured Lentisphaera sp. | reverse complement strand
TGAAATAGAAGGAGAACAATAATGAAAACTGAAGAAAAAAATCTTGATCTCCAAGTTAGAATTGAAAAATTACTACGCGCAGCATTATCGAATATATCACAGGCAATATATATGCTCGGAGATAATCCAATTAGCAAGCTACTTGAAGATGCTGAAGCAGCCTGCATTGAAGCAAAAGAATTAAATTCATCTTTAATTCAATCAATACCACACCAACTCGAGACTCAAAGAAAATTACTTGACACTGCGAAAATTGAGTATTTTTCAAAGTTTTTAAATGGTAAAAAAATTTTAATCTTAGAAGACGAAGCTTTTGTTGCTAAAATGATTTCTTCTGCCCTTGAACGAAATAACTGCACTGCAGTCATTGTTGAAACAGAAACAGATGCTGTAGAACAGTATAAACTTGCAATGAAAAAAGGGCAAAAATTCGATGCTGTTATTCTCGATCTGGTAATACGTGGTAAAATCGGAGGAATTGAATGCCTCCAAAAACTTTTAAAAATAGACCCCTCAATTAAAGCAATTTTATCAAGCGGATATTGTGAGGCTCTTTCAAAAGAAATAAAAGAAAAATTTGTGGCAATTCTTCCTAAACCTTATACATATTCTGAATTAGTTACAATAATAGCAAAACTATTTACTTCTCATGACAATTCAATTAAAGGTTGATAAATAAATAATCTTTCAAGGAGAATTCTAATGACTCAATTTTATCCTCCATTAGAAGAATATAAACGCTTCACAATAGAGTTTATGGGATTACAGTTTAATTTTCTATGGCAATGGTTGCAAAAACATCCCGAAGAAGATATTCGTCATGCTATCAGACATAGAATTGACTTGTGTAGAAAAACCGACCCTTCACCGAAACATTTCGATGTTGCCACAATAGATTATAATCGTCCGGAATGGATTGAACTTGAAAATAAGATTATCGATATTTTTTCTGATAAAAATTTATCTGCCAATCCTGAAAAATTTGAAGAAACCGCATTATCCGTTTCATCAAAAATTCTTATAAGATTTGCAGAATTAACGTGGGGTAGTAATGGAAAATTTATTGATTACCAGTGTGGAAGTTTAAAATATGACACTCCAGAACCAAATAAGCCATATCAAATTATGTTTCACATTGGTAATGCAGTTTCTCCCAAAAGTATTTTTGAGGATAGGAATTACTTGAAAAACTGTTTTCTTATGTTGATGGATCAAACAGAAAAAAAATTTGGTGCAAAAATTCTTTACACACACAGTTGGTTAAATTCACTACCAAAATGGCTCGAATATTTTCCTGAAGAGTGGCTCAATAATCTCGGTCCTGAAGACAAAAATGTCTCATGGGGTTATGGACATTGGGGACAATTCATCTCGGCAAAAGGAGTTTTAAATGAAAAGTATGCAAAATTCTTGAGAGAGACGGGGGAATTTCCATTTTGGCCTCGTAGTTCAACTTGTTCCTTTTCAGAAATGCGCAAACATCTTGCCACTTTATAATGAGATAAATTCAGGCTGCAAATCACATTCTTTTATTCATTTCTTCTCTTGCGCGCCGCAATGTATCCATTTCTTCTTCAGTAAGGCTATTTATTCCTTCAGTTGATATTTTATCAAGAAGACGATCTAATTCTTCTTGAGAAACAGTCTTGTATCCTGAAAAGAAAATATTTTCATTCTTATTATATAAAGGACGTTTTGCCCTTCTCTTGAATAGAGAACTTATCCCCCAAACCTGATTTCCAAATGTTATCTTAACATAAATATATCCTCCTATAAATCCACCGAGATGAGCAAGATGAGCGACGTTTCCCCCTGTTCCACTTATCTCAAAGATTACTTCTGCCACAGCATATGCTATCGCAAAAGTTCTCATTTTCATCGGTATGGGGGGAAAAAGTAACATGATCGGCATATCCGGATAAAACATCGCTGTTGCAGCTATTATACCGAATATCGCCCCACTCGCACCCACGCATGAAGTTGGTACTTTAAAAGTAGCTCCCAAATTTTGAACAATCATATATGGAAAATTCCAGTTTGCTACAAGCCAGAGAAGACCTCCTGATATTCCACTAATGAAATACAACGCGTAAAATCTGTGAGCCCCTATTCGATTTTCCAGCAGAGAACCAAAAAGGTAAAGCCCCCACATATTAAATAATATATGGGCAAAACTACCATGAAGAAACATATATGAAACAAGTCTGTAAGAAACCTCCACTGGCGACTCTCTGAATGAAATAATTTTCAATGACATTTTATCTATTACCGGAGTAGTTGAAAATATGAAGAAAAATACATTGGCAATGAGCAATGTCATTACAGCACCAATAGAAAAAATACAACCTGAACTATAACCTGGTTCTCTTCTCATGTAATCACGTTGGTCAAGCATATTTTACCGCCTTATCAATTTACAAAAAAAATATATTCCTACCACCTGATATAATACATTAGGTAACCAAAGTAAATATTGAGGATATAAATGAGGCTTAGTTCCAAATGCATTAAAGATCATTATTGATATAAAATATATTCCAGCTAAAGCCACACTTAAGAAAAGCCCTATAGACGTTTCACGTCGAGAGGTTCTAACAGCAAGAGGAAGTCCAAGAAGAAGAAAAGCGATGGGAGAAAATCCAAAAGCTATTCGCTGATTTAATTCTACCTCAAGAGCTGTTGTATCCTGCCCTCTCCTCCTGTATAATATATTCCTTGCAAAAAGTTCACTGAGCGTAAGATATTTTGCTTTTTCCGCAACTTTTGCGCGATTTAATTTGTCTCCATAATTTATTGCAAATGACATAGTTTCTGATGAGGTAATTTTCTTCTTTCCATCATCTTCATAACTTTTTATTATTGCTTCATGTAAGGTTATTTTCATAATTTGTTTTTCATCATCTACACTGATATCTCCCTCTCTGGCATAAATATCTTGTTGAAGGGATATTCTTTTTTTATCGGTTATATAGACCTGTATTCCTGTAAGTTTATTATTATCATCTTTATTATCAATAAATATGCTAATATTTTCATATTCTATTGGAAGTCCTGGTTCTAAAAGTGCAAGAGGATTTTGAACACCAACTTCTTTCAACATTCTTTTTGCTTCTCCCATATATTTAGGGCCAACCTGTAATTGAAGGTAAAGACATATTATCGAACATGTTATGGCCACTAAAACTATTGGAGCAATAATTTGAAGAATGGAAATACCACACGCTCTCATTGCAGTAATTTCATTATTTGCAGACATTTTTCCAAATGTAAGCATAGTTGCAACGAGTATACTGCAAGGAATGGCAAGGGACAATAGAAATGGAATTGAGTAAATGAGAAGTTTGAATGCATCTATAAAAGGGACTCCTTTTGTAAGGGCCTCAATAATTTTTATGAGGCGTACTCCGGTTAATCCAAAAGTTAATACGAGAATAGAAACTAAGGCAGTAGCAAGAAATTCTCGTGATACATAAATATTTAATGTTCTCATCTGTGATAGTTTACTTCATTATAAATCGTTTAACACTTTTTTCTGCTTCGGGGTATACAGCCATACTTTTTTTACAATATTTCACAGCGTTTTGATAGTCTCCATACCAATCGTAGAGCATTGCTATCCTGAGATAATCTTGAGCTGCCTCTTTCTTTCTCGTCTGTTCTGACGTACCCACAGCATCTGAAACTTTTAATCTTAAACCTGCAAAATAATCCATGATATTTGCGAGTTGGGATGGTGGAAGATCACTCCATTGTCTCCGCTGGAACTTTCCAGCTTTTTCAAGTGAAATATAATTGGGATTTAACATTAATTTTCCAGTATATGATTTTCCATCAATCGTTGTTATAGTTTTAGGATAATTACTTCTTGCAAGAAGTTGACAAATATAGTTCTTTATACTGGCGACTTGTTGAATACGAATCTGTTCCGATGACTTTCTCTCGGGAGAAATTGATGAAATATAATTTTCAATCTGTGAAGGTGTAAAAGTGTAATTCGAGGGCTTTGGCCTGTTAGTTGCAAAGGTTGACCTGTCATTTTCAAGCCACTCAGGAGTAAGCAACGATATATCAATATTTTCAATTAGTTTTTCATCATCAATTTTTAAAATATCAGAAGCGTCATCTTTTGGAGGTCTTATTGCTATTCTATTATGGTCTAATGATTTATTATTTTCTGTTTTTGAAACAGCTGATGTTTTAAGTTCATATTTATTGGCTGCAATAAGAGGTTCCAATAAAGATGGATCTCCTTTGCCAAATTCAATATATTGTTTCCAATCATTAATTCTTTGAAACCATGCATTGCCCCAAAAATCAGAACTTACTTTTTCACCTGCCGCAAGACAACGACGCGAATATGATACCTGGTCAAGATCAGATTCCTTATCATATATTGATTTTATATACAAACAGTAGCTTGCCAGAGCTCTATAATAATCGTCATTTGAAAATGCATTTTTCAATTTATTCTTATGAATTTCCCCATTTGACATAAATCTGAGTATTAACATGGCAGGATCTTCCTCGTCAAACCCATAATTTGAAAGTTTTTCTGCAAACAATAAACTCTCTGTTTTTGCGTCAGGAGAATTAATCAAATAAAGCGCTATTGAGTACTGCACTGCCGCTTGACGCATAGTCTTTTTATCCAGAGATGAATTCTCAAGTACCGATTTGGCGATATCGAGCGCTGCCGCTGGCCTCCCTTCTCTAAATTCCTTTGTTGCTTCAGGTAGAAAATCCTGTGGCAAAGTTTTTGCGAGTGCACCTCTCCTTCCAAGTATTTCTTCTAGATAACCTGCTTTCCAGAGATAGACAGTAGTACCTATCATTGAAATTGATATAACAATATGTACGATTATTTTTGAAATTGATAACCCGCCATTTTTCCTATATTTAAAGGATGATAAATTGGCGTTTCCTGTTTTTTTTCTTTTTCCAATTTTTCCAAATAGAGATCTCTTTTTTTGTTCTTCTGGTTTTTCTATACCCTTTTTAATTTCATCAGAGATTTTAAGTTGTTCCTCAATTTCTTTAATGATTTCACGGTATGATGGTCTTTTTTCCGGCTCACGGCTCATCATTGCCATTACAAGTTGGGAAATTTTTAGTGGAATCTCTGCTCTGAGTTCTTTCGGTGGTTTTGCCTCTTTTTCGAGCCTCATTTTTACCAATGTCTTTATATCCGGATCATCAAAAGGCAACTGACCAGTAAGCATTTGATAAAGAGATATCCCAAGACTATAAATATCTCCATAGTAGTCTTCCTGGCCGGTTAGCACCTTTTCTGGACTTACGTAGTTAGGACTCGCCCATGAGCGTGTAATTTTTGAAAGATTTTCGGAACGCCAGTCATGAAGAACCTGGGCTATACCAAAGTCCCCTATCTTGGCATTTTCATCTCTATCAAGGAGTATATTAGCCGGTTTAACATCATGGTGGATAATGCCATGTCTCCTCGCGTTATCAAGACCATCTGCAACATCCTTGAACCATTTTAAAATCTGATTAATGGGGATTTTTCCACCAGCCTTTTCAAGTTTTACATCGAGAGCACCTCCTTCCATATACTGCATCACAATATATGGTCTACCTTCAGAGACACCACAAGTATATACAGGAATTACTGCATAGTGGTTGATAGTTGCCGCGGTCCTTGCCTCATGAAGAAATAGTTCACACCTATCAGCCTGTGATGAAAAAGATGGGTTAAGGATTTTTATAGCCACTTCCCTATCTAAAGTAAGGTCCAGCGCCCTGTAGACGATTGCCATACCACCTTCTCCACCAGGCTCTTCAAGTAAATAATTTTCAAACCATTTGGGGACAATTATTTTTACCGCACAGGCAGGACATTCTACCTCACTAAAAGGTTCCATCTCTGTCAAATCTAATTTTTGTCCACAATGATAACAAAGTATCTTAAGTTTACGTTTTTCAAGCTCAATTTTGGGTTGCTCTTCATCTTTTAGACTGCTCCTCTTGATAGAAATTGTCTCTGAGCTTATTGGCTCTTCAGATTTTGCTTGTGTAATATCGGTTTTTTGTGGTGCAGGTCTTGGAACTCGATTGGTCTTTATCTTCTTCTGAATATCATCAGCAGGAGGTAATGGATCTGGAGATGCTATTTTAAAAGCCTCCACGGGGCTTTTTTGTTCTTTATCTTTATTATTAACATCATTCATTTTTTTACTTTTCAATATATATTGTTGATAATGGTTCTTGAGTTGCAATTTTGAGTAATATATCTTCTCTCCTCATATCTGCCAGTTTTTGACGAGCAGTTTTCTCAACAATTTCATAATTGTTGCATTCTCTGCTCAAATGAACTAAAAAAACATGTTTTGTCTCCTCAGTAATTATTTTTGGAAAAGCTTCAGCTGCAGAATCGTTGCTTAAATGACCATTTCTCCCTAAAACCCTGCGAATAAGCATGGGTTTTCTATTCGATTTTAACTGCATTTCTACATCGTGATTACTTTCAAGAATGATTGCATTAGCTCCTTTCATCCGCTGTTCACATAGTGCCGTCAGATATCCAAGATCTGTTGCAATAGCTATTTTTATCCCTCCCCTTGAGACTATAAAACCAACTGTTTCCTCCGCATCGTGAGGCACAGAAAACGTCCTTATACTAAAATCTGCAATACTAAATTCAGCCCCCGCCTCAAAGATAATGCAATTTTTGGGAAGATTACTCTTTCTTTCAAGATGATAAAAAGTTGATTTTGTTGCATAAACAGGAATACCCAAATTATCAGCAAATACCCTGGCTCCTTTACAATGATCTGTATGCTCATGACTCAAGACAAGCCCTTTTATCATTGATAAGTCCATTTTCAAGATCATAATCCTCCGCAAAATTTCTGCACGTGAGAACCCTGCATCTATCATAACTGCATCTTTCCCACTATGCAACAAAATAGAGTTCCCATTACTACCGCTACCAAGAATGCTAACCCCTATATCCATAATTTCTTTTTGTTTTACTAGTTTTTTCCTCTTACTTATTCTTGCTATTAATATGTTAAAAAAAACAATAAAATATACAATAAATTGCCTAAAAACCTTTTTTATCCGCGTGATTTTAATTAAAATCAAATTATATTAATAATTCATTTCTCTAATTTACAAGAAAAAATTAAAAAAAACTAATAAAAGCAACAAATATGCCAGAACAATCTCTATATCAGAATCAGGAACAAAGACAGGAACAGATAATTGCTCCGCAACAGATACAATCACTTGAATATCTTATGGCGCAAACCGCTGAACTCCAGGCAAAAATAGATAAAGAATTGGAAGAGAACCCTCTACTCGAAGAAGTTGAAAACTCTTCAGACAAGCCAGAAGATAAAATAACTTCTCAAGATGAAAATGAGATAAATGATTCTGCACAAGATGAGGATATAAGCCCAGATTCACCTTCAGATGAGAGAACAGATTCTGATATTTTTGAAAATAAATTACCCTTTCAATCCGATTCAGGAGATTTTCCTGAAGATTATAATGATAATGACAGTTTCGAATCTGAAATAGAACAAGCCGGTATTAGTTTCGTCAGTTCACCAACTTCTGTCAAATCAAATACCCCAGACTATGATGAACACCGTCAATTCATAATGGACTCCATCACTTCAAAACCATCTCTACAAGAACAACTCCTCGAACAACTACATTTTTTGAATATTCCAGAAGAACAAATGAAAATTGCTGAACTTATTGTGGGGAGTATTGATGAAAAAGGATTTTTGAGAAGTCACCCCGCAGATCTTGCTACAAAAGAACAAGTCGATATATCTACAATAGAATCCCTTATAAAATTCCTCCAGGAACATCTGGATCCCCCAGGGCTTTGTGCAAGAGACATCAAGGAATGTTTTTTACTCCAGTTAAAAGCAAAAGGAATGGAAAAATCAAAAATCGCGTACTTAGTAAAACATCACCTCGAAGATATTGCAAAGAATAAAAAACCTGCTGTTGCAAAAAAAATGAAGATTTCCCTCGAAGAATTAGAAGATTTAATAGCCGAACTAAGAAAACTTGACCCCGCCCCAGCAAATCAGCTTTCCACATCAATCTCAACTCAAATTATACCAGACGTATTTATAGAAAAAAAGGGGAATATCTTCATCTCCCAAACAAATAAAGAATGGAGCCCAAAGTTGCGAATTTCGCAAAAATACCTGAAAATGCTCGATGACCCCCTCACTCCACCAGAAACAAAAAGCTGGATAAGAGAAAAAGTAAATCGCGCAAAAAACGTCATCAGAAGCCTATCCCAAAGAGAAAGTACAATAAAAAGAATCGCCGACCTGATTATAGATGAACAATTCGAATTCTTTGAAAAAGGATATGAATATCTTAAACCACTTACAATGCAGAAAATAGCAGATAAACTGGGACTTCATGAAACAACAATTAGCAGAGCTATCTCAGGAAAATATATGCAAACTCCAAGAGGATTATTCGAATTTAAATTCTTCTTCTCTACAGGATATAAGTCAGAAAGCGGAGAAGAAATGTCAAGTAAAAGCGTAATGGAAAAAATTCGCGAGATGATAGACAATGAAGACCCCAGAAAACCACTCTCAGATCAGGATATTTCCGAAAAACTTAAAGCCCAGGGTTTAAATGTCGCCAGACGAACAGTAGCAAAATACAGAGAAGAGCTCGGAATTCAGTCTTCTCATTTAAGGAGACAACATACTTGAAAAGAAAAATAATAGTCAATAAAACATTCATCAATATTCTTGTTTTTCTCTCTATCTGGATTACTTCATTTTCTATAAGAACCTGCGTTTTCAATCGAGAAGCACATCGCCTTACAAAAATTGAAGGAATAGAACAACCTCCTTCAGGCCCATTTCTACCATTTAATGTAGAAAGCGCAATGGCATTTAATTATGCATGGCAAATAGCTTCAGGAAAAATAAACCTATTAGGACCTGATATAAAATTAGTAGGTTTCGAAAAAATCAGCGTAAATAGACAGTTCAATGTTGGAAATGAATATTTTCTCGGTTATGGATACAGATTAAAAAAATTCTTTCTGGGAGAACCAAAACTTTCTGACAAAGATAAAATTTACGAAGATAATCCCTATTTCAGTCAGTGGGCAAGATTCCAACTTCGACTCTGGGCGTCATTGTCCTCAGCGTTGATTTTTCTCCTCCTGCGTTTATCAGGACTACCTTTATTTCTTTCTATTTTTGGTGGATTACTCCATTGCATATCTCCAGCTGCCATAGCCAGATATACCGGCCAGGATATAGTAGGTGGAGCATTTGCAATGCCTTTTCTGATATTCTCTTATTGTCTCGCAATATATTGTCATAAAAATTTCTCCTATTTGCATTTTATTTCTTTCATTATTTTCTCTTTTATATCATTAGCAGTGTGGGATATGACACAGGTAATTTTATCTATTTTGTGCTGTGTAGAATTAATAAGGATTTTTGTTGGTGGAGGCTCAGGAAAAAAAAGGAGAATTTTATGGTATGGATTAGCACTTGCGATTTTCGCAGTTGCTATTACTGTCCCATATCATATAGAACATCTTTTAATTTTATCTCCTCTTGTTATATTTTTACTTCCATCTGTATTAATCTGCCAAAATGTATTTAAGAAAAATGAATTATTCCTAAATAGAATCTCAAAAATAACACTTATTGTCCTGCCTCTATTCTTTCTCTCATCAAACATTGGAAAATATAGCGGATATACAGAAAAATATGGACATTTTGCAAAACTCATGTTCGCTAAAATCAGATTTATGAATATAAAACCGGAAAATCCAGCTTTATTGGACTTTGACTCAAGAATTTTATGGACACCCGCAATGCATTCTGCAAATATAAATATTTTACGAGCTTATTTCCCGGCGGCATTGTATCTGGTTTTTCTACTTATAGTTTTTGCAATCCTTCTATGGTTATTTTTCGATGAAAAATTTCGTTTTAAATTTCGTTTCAGGAGTGGATGGATATTTTTAAATATCTCTTTCTTTTTCATTTATTTCGTTTTGTTTTTCTTTATTGTAAGATATCATGTATTTTTAGCTGTGTTTATGTCATTAATTTTACCTCAAATTTCATTTATTTTAACTGAGAAATTTTCAGTTTGTAGTTATAGAAAGATTTTGGCATTTGTTATCTGGACGTTACTTGTATTTGCGATTTTCGCAGAAACAATCGCAACTATTTCAAGAGTGAGAAAATATGAAGATTATTTTTGGGGCGAGGTATCTACATTAATAAGATGGTTCAGGCAGGAAGGAGTTGATAATAAGATTTTTCTTGCAGACATAGAGGTGTCCCCAATGCTCCTTGCATATTGCAATGCAGGAATAGTTTTGCAACCAAAATTTGAAAATGAGATAAATAGAAAAAATTTTAAAGATTTTGTGATGTTATTATTTCATGGAACTGAACGGGATTTGATGAAATTTTGTGAAAAAAATGCTATTGATTACCTGATTTACGATAGAGGTCTCGCTGGACCCATGAATATTTATAGTATGAGATATTTTGCGAATGCTGCAAATCTGTCTTCAACGTGTCCGGCATATCTAATGAGTAAGACACAAACGCGTAAAAAACTCAGATACTTTTATGAAATACAAGTACCAGATGAATTTAAGATTATCAGTAATAGGTATGTAGTTTTTAAAGTTATAACTGATGATAATTCAGTTAATTCGGCGCAATGGGTAAATGATGGAAAAATTTTCCTAAAAAATGGAAATTTCGATATGGCAAGGCGTCTTGCAAAAGCTGCTGTTTATACAGACCCCAATAATTATAAAGCAAGGCTTTTTTATGCTGAACTTTTTGGAGAAGCAGCAAAAATACGCCTTCGTGGTTTCTAAAAATAAAAAAAGAGGTAAATTATGGAAAAATATCATCATAAAAAGAGTTTCCAAAGCATATTTTTCTTCTTAATATCACTTTTCATTTTAATATCTGCTCTTTTCGCATCTTATTATATGATAAAAAACAAACCGGTAGCTGAAAAAAAGGAAAAGTCAGCAGTTATTCCATTGATAAAGGTAGAAGACTTAAAAAGGGAAAATCATCAGATAATAATATCAGCACTTGGAAAAGTTATACCATCGCGTGAAATCGTTTTAAAAACAAAAATAAGTGGCGAATTGATAAATGTCTCTAAAAATTTTGTGCCTGGTGCCTTCTTCAAAAAAGACGAATTAATTGCTGAAATAGATGACAGCGATTATTTAATAGCTCTGAAAAAAGCTGAAGCTGCTTTTGAAAAAGCTTTGTCAAATCTTGAGCTTGAAAAAGCTCAACAGGAAATAGCCCAAAAGAACTACAACGAATTTCTTGCAAAAGGAGGCAATACCGAAAATGAAGACTTCATTTTGCGAAAACCGCAAATGCGCGCTGCCTTAGCGGATGTTAAAAGCTCCGAAGCCTCAGTTGAACAAGCAAAATTAGATTTAAAACGCACAAAAATTAATGCTCCTTTTGATTGCACAATTATCTCGATTTTTGCGAATATCGGAGATCAACTCTCTCCTCAATCTGAAATTGCAAAAATTGCAGGCATCGAATCTGTATGGATAGAGGCTTCAATCCCAAAAAATGAATTTGAAGCAATTACCCATGCTATCAATGGAGATAATGAAAATGTTGAAGTAGAAACAACAAAAGCTCCTTTGAGAGGAAAAATAATAGAAACTTTGAGTCAGATGGAGGAAAATAGTCAAATGGTGAAAGTAATAATTGAAGTAAAACACCCTTTTCCCTCCGACAAAAGCTCAAGAAACATTTTTCTGAACCAGATTGTTAGTGTTAAGATATTTTGTAATGTAATCAATAACTGCTATAAAATATCTCGCGCTAATATTCAAGAAGGAAAACTATGTATTCTTACAACAGACGGAACACTTAAAACGATTATCCCTAATATAATATGTGAAGATAAAGATTGGATTTATTGTAAAAATGAAATACCAGAAGGAGCAAAATTAATCATTTCAGACCTACCATATATTATGGATGGAATGAAGTTACGGACTGAATTTCTTAGAGATAATAAATAAAAAAAGATTGAAAGTGAATTTTAAAAATCAAATGGAAAATAGAGAAACTCCAATATCATGGATGGTAAAAAATCCTGTAGCAGCAAATTTGTTAATGCTATTTTTCATTATAGGGGGACTTTTCAGTTTGCTAAGAATAAAACAGGAGGTTTTCCCTGACTTAACTCTGGATACGGTTACAGTTTCCGTGGCTTATCCCGGAGCAAGTCCTGAAGAAGTTGAAAAAGGTATTATTCTTGTTACAGAAGAGGCAATAAGAGGAATAGAGGGAGTAAAAGAAGTGCGTTCAACTGCCGCAGAAGGATATGGAACTGTAGTAGCTGAACTTTTTGAAAATACTGATTATTCAAAAACCTATCAGGACATAAAGAATGAAATTGACAGGATTACCACTTTTCCAGAAGAAGCTGAAAAACCAATAGTAACGCTTGATGCAAGAAAAAGAGAAGTTTTGTCTGTAGTGGTGTACGGAGAATCCAGTGAAAAATCTCTTAGAGAGATTGCCGAAAGAGTAAGAGATTACCTCCTCGAAGATGAAAATATCACCCAGATAGAACTCTCCGGAATAAAAAAACTCGAAATTAAAATTGAGGTGCCTCTGGATAATCTCAGAAAGCATTCCCTAACCTTATCAGATATAAAAAATGCTGTGCAAAATTCTTCACTTGAATTACCTGGAGGAAGCATAAAAACCCAGGCTGGTGAAATTCTTATAAGAGTAAAAGAAAGAAAAGATTATGGCAAAGAATTCAGGAAAATCCCTATTATAAGCAAAACTGATGGAACACGCTTGCTTCTTGGAGATATTGCAAATATAAAAGATGATTTTGAAGAAACAGACAGACTTGCTTTGTTCAATGGAAAACCAGCTGTTATACTTGATATTTTCAGAGTCGGAGATCAAACACCAATTTCAGTATCAAATTCAGTAAAAAAAAGAATCAAATTATTGAAAGAAGAAGTCTCCCCTCATATAGGGATAGAAATTTTTGATGATAGAGCTGATATATATCGTCAACGCCTTGAATTAATGATAAAAAACGGTTCTATGGGGGCTTTTTTAGTTTTATTTTTACTGGGAATGTTTTTAGAGTTAAAACTGGCATTTTGGGTAATGCTTGGAATTCCAATTTCATTTCTTGGAGCATTCATTTTTATGCCTGAGTTGGGACTATCCTTAAATATGGTTTCAATGTTTGCAATGATTATGGCTCTCGGTATTTTAGTTGATGATGCAATAGTTGTTGGAGAAAACATTTATAATCTCCACGAAAATGGAATGCCTTTAATAGATGCTGCTATACAGGGAACAAGAGAAGTCGCAGTTCCAATTTCATTCAGCATTTTAACAAACATAGCAGCAATGCTTCCTCTCGCTTTCCTTCCCGGAATTATGGGCAAGATATTATGGATGTTACCTGCAGTAGTTTGTTTGGCATTTATTGTATCGTGGATAGAAAGTATATTTATTCTGCCTTCACATATTGGACACCAGAGCGAAAAACCAAAAAAAGGCATTAACCTATACTTCCATAGCATTCAACAAAAATTCAGTAGATTTTTTATGAATGCTGTCAAAAATATTTATGGTCCTTTCCTCGCTGCAGCGTTGAAACAACGATATTCAATATTGCTCATATCGATTGCGATTTTCGCATTATTTTTTGCTTTTGTTCGTAGTGGCAGAATGGGTTTCGAACTTTTCCCCAAAATTGAAAGTGACTTTGCATATGCATACGCAAAACTACCTTATGGCTCAAATTTTTCAAAAACAAAAAAGGTTGAAGAAATTCTCAGGTCATCCGCTGAAAAATTAATAAAACAATCCAAACATCCGGAACTCTTTCTCGGAATCTTCTCAGATATAGGTAAAAATGGGTCTCACACTCTTGAAATGCGCTTGTATCTGGCAGCACCTGCTATTAGAAAAAAAATACTTGGTGAAAATGGTAGTACACAAAAAATAGTCAATGATTGGCGTAAAATCACAGGAGAAATACCTGGTGTTGAAACTCTTTTATTCCAGGCCGATCGTGGTGGTCCAGGCGGAGGTTCTTCACTAACAGTTGAATTAAAACACAAGAATATGGATATATTAAGGTCAGCTGGAGAAGATTTAGCTTATGAGTTATCAAAATTCCCTATAGTAAAAGATATCGATGACGGTTTTCAACCAGGCAAAAAACAATATGACTTTAAAATTACAGAAAAAGGAGAAGTAATGGGAGTAACTCCCTCTTATATTGCAAAAATCCTAAGAGACAGTTATGAAGGAGCAGAAGCCATTAGACAGCAACGCGGACGAAATGAGATAAAGATAAAAATAAAACTTCTTGAAGATGAAAGAATCTCTGAAAATGACCTCAAAAAATTAATAATAAAGACACCTTCAGGAGCTGAAACACCCCTGAGGGAACTTACACAAATCATTGAGGGAAGAGCATACACAGAAATAACAAGAAGAAATGGCAAAAGGACAATCCAGGTAACTGCAGATGTAATCCCAAGATATAAAACAACTGAAGTTATTAATACCATGGAAAATGATATATTACCTGAACTTAAGAAAAAGTATCCTGGCCTTGAGTACAGTTTTGAAGGGATGCAGGCTGATTCTCGAGATATGTTTGGTAAATTAACAGTATTCATACCCATTCTTCTTCTCTTCATTTACATCATGCTTGCTGTACCATTTAAAAGTTACATCCAACCTCTAATTATTATGGTAAGTATACCTATGGG
This sequence comes from uncultured Lentisphaera sp., assembly GCA_964426675.1. GTDB lineage: Bacteria > Verrucomicrobiota > Lentisphaeria > Victivallales > GWF2-50-93 > DYMC01. The sequence continues at coordinate 69,482 of CAYRRM010000010.1, read as the reverse complement.
ATTCGTAGGAGCAGTAATTGGGCATTTTATAATGGGTTATAACCTATCAATGATGAGCATTATTGGTATACTTGCCTTATCCGGAGTTGTTGTAAATGATGCAATAGTTTTATTGGATTTTGCGAATAGAAAGAGATCTGAAGGACTCCCCCCCATTCGAAGCGATACTTTCTTCTGGAATTCAGCGTTTTCGCCCTATACTTCTGACTACACTTACTACTTTTGGTGGCCTTGCTCCGATGATATTTGAAAGTTCAAGACAGGCTAGATTTTTAATTCCCATGGCAATTTCTCTTGGATATGGGCTTCTCTTCGCTACGCTCATAACATTGGTATTAGTTCCATCTCTGTATTTAATCATTGAAGATATAAGGAAAATAAAAAGTTCATGATAACTTGATTTATTTTTTTTATAACTTACTTTCTTACAAAAATTAAACTAAAAATATGAGGTCTTATGAATAAAAAAAACTGCATTGAAAAACCTGCCCTATTTTCGGATCTGAGTAAAGATGAGCCTTGGCGCATTTTCCGAATAATGTCAGAATTCATCGAATCCTTCGAAAAAATGTCACAACAAGGACCTCTTGTTACTGTTTTTGGCTCTGCACGAACAAAACCCACTGATACTGACTATCAGGAAGCCGAAAAAATGGGAAAACTCCTTGTTAAATGTGGTTTTGGCGTTCTAACCGGTGGCGGACCTGGTATTATGGAGGCAGCAAACAAAGGTGCATTTGAAGCTGGTGGCAGATCCATCGGATTGAACATTAAATTACCGAATGAACAACAACCAAATAAATTTTTGAGTGAAGAAATTAATTTCAGATATTTTTTCATTAGAAAGGTAAATTTCCTTAAATATACACAGGGAGTAGTTGTGTTCCCGGGCGGATTTGGAACTTTGGATGAACTTATGGAAACATTAACACTGGTACAAACAGAACGTATCAATAAAATACCAATTGTAATAATTGGAAAAAGCTTCTGGAAAGGACTTATTGATTGGATGGAAAATACATTGATAAAAGAAAATAAAATCCATAAAGATGATATCAAACTTTATTATCTGTGTGAAAGTGCAGAAGACGCTATCAAATATCTAAAAAAATACTACAAAAAATACGGCCTTAAAGGCACTATAAAAAAAGGTTTTTAATATGTATTTTTTCCCCACAATCACTTAGTCTGAGACATCCATTTTTACAATTATACTTAAAAAATCTAAAGTTATAAAAAAAGCTGGGATGGAAAGATGTATTAAAAGCCTTTCAAGTACAGCCGCATTGAGATATTCAATAGACCACGGACTTATCATAAACACTATAAAATAAAGTAAAAAGAGGATAAAAAATAACACTATTGACAACAAATAGTCCAAATTTTTCCTCGGAAACACCATACCAATCAGGCAGACTAACCAGAAAAGCCCCCATCGTGAAAGATTTGAGATATGAGCAAAAAACACTGAAACTATTTCAGGTATTCTTTTCCATCTATCTAAAAGAAAAATATTTTTTATTTGCGATGGATAATTTTCGTGTATTTTAGGTATATCCATACTCCATATTAGCCATGGCAAGATAAATAAAAACACAGCAATTCCAGCTATTATTATATGAAATAGCCCTACATTTTTTCCCATTATACTCGTAAATATAAACAATACGATAAAGTTAATCAGAGCTATGGCAAGCCCCTCATTTTTTGTAAAGGCAAGGAAGAGATTAACAAAAGAAAAGCCAATCAAATAAGGAATAGAAAAGCTTTCTATAAAATTCAAAGAATAATAAATGGATAAAAGCAAAAAAATAGCAATATATATATCAGCAGTACCTGCAGAACCCCACTGTATAATAGGAGCCGTTGAAAACAACATTACACTTAACATAAATGCAAATAGACTATTTAATTTCCTTCTTGCAGAACAATACAAAATTACAAAAAAGGAAATAAGTAAAGGAAAATAAAGAATTTTTCCAAGACTTTGCGATAGATTTCCAGCACTAATGTAAATACCTGCATTAACAAAAGGAACCAAAAGGGGATAATCAAGATGACTAAAACCATATTCAACCAGATAAAAATATGAATCTTTATTGAGCCCAGAGAGATAAATTACTTTTGACTTAAATCCCCACAAAGCAAAAGAATCTATATCCCATAAAGGGGTAAAAAATAGATTAGTAAAAACTATTGTAAATGAAATTAATAATGCAAAAATAGCTACAAGATAAGAAAATATATTTGTTTTCTTTAAAACAGGTCTACAGAAATTTTTAAATGTATTTTTCCAAAATTCTTTTAGGATTAGAAAGCCTTTTCCAGAAAAAATTAACAATAACGCAAGAATTAGATTAATGTAAATCCAGAATTGTTTAGATAGTTCCAAAAAAAGGGCTTGAAAAAAAAATAATACACCAGTAGCCCCTACCCCCATAACAAATGAAAAAGCGATTATTTTCCAGAAACCCCCTTTAAAATTATTACGCTCCTCGCAAAAAGATAAAATAGCAAAACCAAGTAAAAAAATAGAAAAAATATATATAGTTAAACCAATATAATTCATTTTACCATATCTGGAGCAAGATTTTTATAGTCCCATCTTATTTGACCTTTTTCATCTCTGAAAAAAGTTAGAATATTTGTTATTTTCATTTCCCTTAACCAGTCATCAGAAGGAGAAAAATTTAAATCTAAAAACTCCGTACCTCTTACAATTTTACTGCCCTCAGGCGCGGTAAAAACTTTATGGGGATAGAGTAAATAAGCTACTCTAAAATACATAATACTTGCTGCATCTTCTGGACTCCCCCAACCCTGTCCTTCAGGGCTTTTAAAACCTTCAAACTTCAAAAATAGATTCCCCGATGGTCTAATTTGTTGAATTAACCTATCTATACCCGTTATGAAAAATATAGATTGATCATTTTTGTCTATAATAATTTCTTTCAACATTTTTGCGATTGGAAATCGGAAAATTAGTACTAATATATTTATACATAGAGAGACTATAAGGAAGACTCTTAGAGCATACTTTCTAATTTTAAAATTCTGTCTTAGCATTTTGAATTATAGAACATAACTGTTCTTCTGCTCTCGCTTCTTCTATTTCTCTTGGAAGCTTTCTGAGTTTAAACTTATTTTCTGAGGCAAGATTAACAGCATTTTCAAGTGCCTTATCGTCAACAAATGCAGATATATTCTTGTAAATTCCGCATTTTCTCAGAAATGCCTTATACGAAAAAATTACTTCTTCTACTGTATTTCCACTAAAATAAACTTTTAACCGTAATGTTTTTTCTAATACTTTGCGATTTTCGCAATAAAATCTCCACGCTGAAGGCAATAACAAGGCAACCGCCATCCCATGGGCAATCTTTCCATATAGCGAATAACTTAAAAGATGTGGAATCCCAGTAGGTTTTCGACTAATAAGCATCCCCCCAAGACATGCTGCATAAAGAAGATTTCTCCTATCAATTAGACTCTCAGGATTACTAATGACCTCTGGTAAACTCTTACAAATTAGCCCTATGGCTGTAAACGCAAGTTCCTCATATATAGCATCTTCTGGACTATCCTGTAGATAAGCCTCAATTGAATGACAAAGAGCATCAAGAGCGCAATTTACCGTTATTTCCCTATTGCATGTCAATGTAAGAGAAGGGTCAAGCAATGCATATGAAGGGATTATCTCTTTGTCTGCTATAAGCTTCTTAACACCTGCCTCTCTATCAACAATATTTGAATATGGTGTAACTTCTGATCCTGTCCCTGCCGTAGTAGGAATACATAATACTTTTTTTAATTTTCTACCTGGATTCTTTTCCGAAAATGCATTTAAACCAAAATATTCTCTTATATCTCCGCCTGATTGACTCCACAGATAAGCAGCTTTGGCTGCATCCATCACACTTCCTCCTCCGATAGCAATCACAAAATCTGGAAAAATATTATCTATTACATTTTTTATTTTTTTTATATCATTTATATCAGGTTCAGGTGGGGTACCATCACAAAGCTCTATATTACAATCAACATCATCCATGATAATATTCAACTTTTTTAGGGCTCCTCCTGCAAGATGAGATTTTTTTCCTGTTACAATGAGAATTCTTTGTAATTTTTCACATATTGCCAATGTTTGTATTGACAATAACGGAGATGGTTCGGGAATAATAATAGTATCGTTGTACTTTTCAAAAAAATCAAAAATTAGATCTTCATTTATAAAATCAGAATTCATTTATCTTCCAATGAGGACAATAATTTTCCAGATTTCTTCTGCCGTTTTTGCTTTAAGGAGTTTCGCCATGTTTTTGTCATTCGCAAAATAGTTTGCAAGTTTTGAAACAAGCTCAATGTAAAACATGCTTGCACAAACAGGCACAGCAGAAACAAAAAGAGTAGTAAGCGGATTCTCAAATCCATTTTCTTTTATAGGTTTGGCAAGTGTACCAATCGCAAGAGTGAGACCACAGGCTCTTACTCCACGAGCATGCGGAAAGGCAATACCCTTTTCTACTGTTGTTGAAATGAGAGATTCTCGTCTTATCAACGCATCCGTAAACTCTTTTGCGTCCTGCACAAATCCAGCTTCAACAGTTTTTTCCGCTATTATTTCTATAGCCTCTTCCTTGCTTTTTGCTTCGAGCCCCGGAAACATCAAATCTAAAGAAGAAAATCTTGCAATTCCTTTATATTGTTTATTTTCATCTACATCCCTCCCTTTATACTCCTCATCAGGGAAAAGATACCTACCACAGTTTGGACACGCTATGATATTCCGATCAGATAGTACATTATTTGCAATTCCAACGGGAATTTTCATCGAACATCCAGTACACTTTGAATTAATCATAGGACATACCGCAATCCCGTATTTGGATATCAGACGCTCAAATGATGAAACAATTTCAAATGGCATATCTTGTTTTAATCCCTTAATATCTTCTTTTAATTCTACAAGAGATTTTTCACTGCGTTTATTGGAAGATATGATACTGCCTTCTTTTAATACTGTTTCAAGTTCCTGTATTTGAAGTAACATATTAACATACTTATTCATATTATCCTCGTCTTTGGTAATGAATTTTTATTACTAAAATATAACTTACCTGTTTGCATTTTTCCAATATGAAGATTATATTTATATTTAATTTTTTTGTCCCGGTAGCTCAGAGGATTAGAGCATCTGACTTCTAATCAGAGGGTCGCAGGTTCGAATCCTGCCCGGGACGCCACTTATAATTTTTTCCTTCTTATGTTTTTTCATTAGCATTAATACTCGATTGAATTTATACTAACCTTCAGTTCCCATATTAATGACTTCTCTGAAATAATCATCTGAATATTTGCATAAAATTAATCCACCTTTTTATAGACATTGTATCACAAATGTAAGTTCAATTCACTTTCTGAAATTGTATCTTTAGAATAAATTTCAAATCTTTACGCTCTATTATTTCTTAAATAAATTTTTTCTACTTGAAAAAAATATTTCTTCATTTAGCTTTATTTCCCTTCAAAAAAAGAGGGAGAATTTTTATGAAAAAACTTAATGATTGGGAAAACCCAAACCTACTCCATATAAATCGTGAAGAAGCACGTGCATATTCCATTCCTTTTTTAAAAGATAAAGGAACTTCAGTTCAAGAAAGAGAAAAATCACAGCTTTTCAAACTCTTATCTGGGAAATGGGATTTTAAATATTGTAAAAATCATGATCCTGAATCTGAACTCTTCCCGTTATTAGATGAATCTGTAAAATTCGACAACATAGACGTCCCGTCAAACTGGCAAATGAAAGGATATGGAAAACCCCACTATACTAATGTAAGATACCCCATTCCTCTTACTCCACCCCTTGTTCCAGATGAAAATCCAGTAGGTCTATACAAGAGGAGCTTTGAAATCCCGGAAGAGTGGAGTAACAGGGAACTCTTTCTCATTTTTGAAGGAGTTGACAGTGCTTTCTATTGTTGGATAAATGGGAAATTTGTTGGCTTTAGTAAGGGTAGTCACATGCCTTCAGAATTTCGTATCACAGATTTCATTTCATCTGGTAAAAACATTATACAGGTAAAGGTCCTTCAATGGTCTGATGCCTCATATCTTGAAGATCAGGACTTCTGGAGATTATCAGGAATTTTTCGGGATGTGTACCTGATTGCAGAATCAAAAACATATATAAGGGATGTTTTTATAAAAACTGATCTCGATAAAAAATACCAAAACGCGACAATAAAAACAGAGATAGAACTAAAAAATCTTGACAGAGATTTTGAAGGATTAATCGAACTGGAACTAATCGATGAGAAAAACTCTATTCTCTTCCAGCAAAAAATTGAGAATATCAAAATACAAAAAGCTAAAAAAAAGAAAATAACATTTGAAAATGAAGTAAATAAACCAGCATTATGGAACGCAGAAACTCCAAATTTATATAAACTCATAATCACTCTTCGCAATTTGAATGGAGTCGAATGCGAATCTAAATCCTTTGATGTAGGATTTCGTAAAATTGAAATTAAAAACAGTACCCTCTTACTTAATGGAAAGCCCATCAAATTAAAAGGTGTAAATAGACATGAAAGTCATCCGGATACCGGGCACTCTGTTTCTACGAACGGTATGTTAAAAGATATTCTTCTAATGAAAACCCACAATATCAATGCGGTCAGAACTTCTCATTACATAAATGATCCAAGATGGTATGAACTTTGCAATAAATATGGAATTTACCTTATAAATGAAGCTGATCTCGAAACACATGGATTTGGCTATGATGAACCTGACATCCCAGCAAGAAATCCTTTATGGAAGAAAGCATTTATTGACCGAGCCAAAAGAATGTTTGAAAGGGATAAAAATCATCCCTCCGTAATAATCTGGTCTCTTGGAAATGAATCAGGCTTCGGAAAAAATCACCACGCAATGGCAAATTATATTCGATCTAGAGATTCAAGACCGATTCATTATGAAGGAGAACATTCTGAAAAACCAGGAGACGGTGGCCCTGTAGCCGATATAAGAAGCAATATGTATCCTACCGTTCAAAAAATAATTGAAATAGCAAAAGATAAAAAAGATAAAAGACCTTACTTTATGTGCGAATATGCACACGCTATGGGAAACAGCCCCGGAAACCTTAAGGAATACTGGAATGCAATCTGGAACCACGATAAATTAATAGGTGGTTGTGTATGGGAATGGTGCGATCACGGTATACGACAATATAAAAATGGAATAGAATTTTTCGCTTATGGTGGTGATTTCGGAGATTTCCCAAATGATTCTAAATTCTGTATAGATGGAATGGTATTTCCAGATAGGATTCCACATCCCTGTTTGATAGAATATAAAAAAATTATCGAACCTGTTAGAATAGAAGATTTTAATTTAAAGGATTTTTCTATTTCTATTCTTAATAGATATGATTTCTCCGACTTATCTCATCTCGAAGCAAGTTATGCAATAATTGATGAAAATTCAAATGAAATCGAATCTGCGAATTTTGACCTTCCTCAAATTCTACCTAAGGAAAGAAAAAAATGTAAAATCGCTATTAAAAATAACATTAGTAAAGATAAAAATTTATGGCTTAATATTTCCTTAAAACTCAAAGCAAAAACACCTTGGGCAGAAAAAGGACATGAAGTAGCATGGGCTCAATTCGAAATATCAAAGCCAAAAATACCAAATATCATAATCCCAGAAAACAAAACAAAATGGGCATTACAAAAAAATAATCATATTTTTGATCTTTCATTTGAAAATCTATTAATAACAATAGACAAAAAAAATGCGCAACTTTCTTCTATTTCGATTGATGGAATTAATATACTTAATAAAAATCCAAAACCAAATTTCTGGAGAGCTCCAACAGATAATGATGACAATTGGTTATTTGGAGAAAGATTAGGCCAAAAGTGGATTCAGAGCGGATTAGATAAACTTATCCCAAAAATTTTAAGTTCCGAATTAAAAGAAATCAAGGATGGCAAATTCTCCTTTGAAACAAAATATCTTTTAGCAGCAAAATCAATGAAACCAGCATTTGAATGCAAAACTACTTACAATTTCCTACAGGGCGGCCTAATTCTAGTAGAACATCAGATAAAACCTAATAAAAATCTACCCCCACTCCCACGCATTGGTTTTGAATTCGTTCTAAATAAAGGATTTACAAATATAGTGTGGTTTGGCAGAGGTCCACATGAAAATTATGACGACCGCAAGGAATCTGCGAAATTCGCAAAATATTCATACCATATTGATGATTTATTTGTTAATTACATTCATCCTCAAGAAAATGGAAACAGGTGTGATGTCAGAAATATGAAAATCCATAATCAGGATGGTATTGAGCTCATTTTCATAGGAAAAGATTCTTTTAATTTCAGCGCCAGACGCTGCTCATTGGAAAATCTCACAGAAGCAAAACATACCTACGATATAAAAATGGAGGATTTGACTTATCTTTATATTGACAAAAAACAATGTGGATTAGGAAGTGCAAGCTGCGGGCCTGGCCCTCTTGAAGAATACCTGATAAAGCCAGTCCCTACAAATTTTTCATTTTACATGACAGTAAAGAAAAAAAATTTTTAATTTGCATTAAAAAATATTTCTTATATTTTAATAGATAATAAAAAAAGGAGGCGTGTGGTAAAATAACTTGTTTCTAAATGGAAAAATTACATTGGTTTCCTGGGCAAGTTTAATTCCATCTATATGATAGAAGACTCTTCTGCAGAGTATTCCGAAAAAATTATAAATGTTGCATTTGAATTTGCGAATTTCGCAACTTCTATGTATGAAGAGTATTTCCGCCTCATTTTCTCATCATTCTCAATCCCCTCGAGAAATATCCTTTTCTCTAAAAATTACAAGGGGGGAAGATGAATAAAAAACTCCACGTAGTCGTTGCTTGTAGCACGAAAGAAGGTTTGAAGAAGGAGTATGCTGAGCATAATGGCATATTGGAGAATGATGAAGAACCTCCACCCGACTTTTTCGCAGAAGGTGATACTCCCTTCACAATTGATGCTGTAGCCAAAGCCATTTCCTTTTCAGGACATTATGTGGAAATTCTTGAAGGAAACTCAGATTTTCCTATCTCCATAAAAAAGATAGCCCCTGATATAGTCTTTAATATATCTGAAGGACTTTATGGGGACATGCGAGAATCCTTTGTTCCCATGATTTGTGAAAGATATTCCATCCCCTATACGGGCTCTGGCCCACTATCTCTTGCAATTTGTCTGAATAAGTTCAGGACAAAAGAAATTTTAGCATGGAACAAAATACCAGTTTCCCCTTTTAAAATATGTTTTTCTTATGATAATATAGATTTGTCAAACCTAAATTTTCCCCTAATAGTAAAACCCATTTCAGAAGGAAGCAGTAAAGGTATTTTTGAAGATTCATTTGTGGAAAATGATACAACGGCTAAACTCCGTATAAAGGAAAAAATCTTAAAATATAAACAACCAGTAATTGTAGAAGAATATTTACCGGGAGAGGAATTTACAGTTGCTATCTGGGGAAATGATGATGAAATAGAAGTATTACCAATTGTCGCAATAAAATTTGATAAACTTCCGCCTCAATCTAAAAAACTCTATTCCTATGAAGCAAAATGGATTTGGGACACCGATGAGAATCCTCTTGAAATATTTGAGTGCCCTGCAAAAATCTCAAATGACTTGAGAAAAGCCATTGAAAAAGTAGCTATTAACGCTTATCGCTGTCTTGATATAAGAGATTGGTGCAGAATAGACGTACGACTCGATGGAAACTCCGTACCCAACATTATAGAGTTGAATCCATTGCCAGGAATATTGCCAAATCCAGAACAAAATTCTTGTTTTCCAAAAGCTGCAAGAACAGCAGGATATTCGTATGACCAAATGATAAATAAGGTATTGGGATTTGCATGCAAAAGATATGGCTTAGAATGAAAAAAAAAGGAAAAGTTTTAATAATTTACAATGAACCTGAAAGATGCGAAATTCGCAATGATTTCGAAGCGGAAAGTTCTGTAATAGATTCAGCATTAAGTATATCAGAATGTTTATCAGAAATTGGTTATTCATGTAAAATTATTCCACTGTCCTTTCCATTAAAAAGATTTTTTGATATTGTAGATGAAATGAAACCTGATTTCATTTTTAACTTATGTGAGGGGTTCAGAGGAAATCCAAAACTTGAAATGAATATAGCTGCTCTATTGGAATTATTATATATTCCATATACAGGATGTTCGGCAAAAACACTTCTGTTAGCACAGGATAAAGAAAAAGCCAAAATTATAGTTAAAAAGAACGATATACTTACACCTGAATTTCAAACGATTTTTTGTCCAGAAGATAAAATTAACATAGATTTCCCAATATTTCTCAAACCTCCTTTTGAAGATGGAAGTATTGGAATATCAGAGAAATCATATGTTCGAAACTACAAAGAATTTAAAATACAAACCAAAAATTTAATAGCGAGATTCGGTAAACCTGTATTAGCTGAAAAATACATTGATGGAAGGGAATTTAATGTTGCAATTTTTGGAAATAAAAATGAGATAAGAGTTCTTCCTCCTGCGGAAATAGTTTTTAAAGATTTTCCGAGTAATAAAGCCAAAATTGTTTCCTATGAAGCAAAATGGAAAGAAAATACGAAATTTTATCGCAACACAGAATCTCATTGTCCTGCTGAAATCCCCGATTACATTTCTAAAAAATTAATGTCTCTTGGAAGAAAAATATATAAAATTTTTGAAGCAGATTCTTATGCTCGTGTTGATTTTAGATTGAATGCAAAAGAGGAAATTTACTTTCTTGAATTTAATCCAAATCCTGACATATCACCAAACGCAGGGTTTAGAAAGGCCTTATTGGCTGCAAATATAGATTTTGCGAGTTTTGCAGAACTCCTACTAAAAATTTCAAAATGGAGGCGTAGAAGATAAAGTTATGAATAATTTCAAGATTAGAAAAATGCTCAGAAATGATAAAACAAAATTATTGAATATTTTGAATAAAACAAAAGTCTTCTCTAAAAAAGAACTTAAAATCGCTGAAGAACTTATGGACGTTTATCTGAAGGAAAAAAAACAAAAAGATTATTTCTTTTACGTAATGGAGCTTGAAAACAAAATTTGTGGATATGTATGTTTTGGCCCTACACCATGCACTGAAAGTACTTTTGATCTCTACTGGATAGCAGTAGATCCATCTTTTCAAGGAAAAGGAATAGGAACTAAACTCCTTGAATTTTCAGAAGAAAGAATAAAAACTCTCGGTGGCAAAATGATAATTATTGAGACATCCTCTACGGAAAAATATAAAAATACAAGAAAGTTCTATCTTGCTAGAAAATATAGATTAACTGCAATAATAAAAGATTTTTACAAATCAAGAGATCACAAAATGATTTTTACTAAAAACTTAAAATATAGTGGAAAAAAGGAGTCTACAGATGGAAAAATGGAAAAAAATGTTGCTTAATACCGTGACACTAGAAGAAATATCTGAAAGATTTAATATCCCCTTAGATAAACTCAAATCTCTTTCAGAACGACTTGGAATAAAGATAACAAGATACTATTATTCACTTATAAAGGAAAAAGATGACCCAATATATAAACAGGTAATCCCTGATGAAATGGAATTTGAAAAGCATAATCTGATGACTGATCCTCTTGGTGAAGACAAAGATTCTCCAGTAAAAAGTATTGTTCACAGATACCCAGATCGCTGTCTTTTTCTTGTCTCTCCATTTTGTGCATCATATTGTCGTTTTTGCACCAGAAGTAGAAAAGTAGGAGATCCTGATAAAATAAATTTATCTTTTCTTGATGATGGATTTAATTATATAAGAGAGCATAAGGAGATAAGAGATGTTATTATTTCCGGTGGAGATCCTTTAATGCTCGATGATTCCATTATAGATAAAATACTTGGAACTCTGAGGTCGATAGAACACATTCAGATAATCAGAATCGGTTCGAGAATGCCTTGTTTCCTTCCACATAGAATTACAAATAAACTCGTTAAGATATTGAGAAAATATCACCCTTTATATATCAATGTGCATTTTAATCATCCCGATGAATTAACTGAAAACGCAGTAAAAGCTCTTGCTAAACTCGCAAATGCTGGTATTCCTCTAGGCAATCAGACAGTCCTTCTGAAAGGAGTAAATGATGATCCTGTCGTTATGAAACAACTTTTGCACAAACTCCTTATGGCAAGAGTAAGGCCCTATTATATTTATCAGGCAGATATGGTAGAAGGCACAGAACACTTGAGAACTACCGTCCAGAAAGGAATTGAAATTATAAAAAGTCTTCGTGGCTGGACATCAGGTATAGCTATTCCACACTTTGTTATTGATGCTCCGAATGGTGGAGGGAAAATACCTATATTACCAAAATATATGCTACAGCTTAATGAAAATGAAACAATATTACAAAATTATGAAGGGAAGAAATTTAGATATGTTCAACCTTATGCCCAAAGAAATGAAATGAAAAAATTTAAAAAAGTGTGTAAAGAAATTTTTGAGAAAAATCTTAATCCAACCAACATTCCTTTAAAAAGCACTTATTCTGATCTTTACCAAAGAACAGAAGTTATGGAGAAAAAAAATGCCTGAAATAATTTCTCTCCGTAAAAAACAGATATTCCTGAGTGACTCGGGAGAGGGTATCTTCTGTGGGAAAACAAAGAATTGTGAATTTGTAAAATTGACGATTAATCCGCACTCAAAAATCCCAAAACATACTCTGGATTTCCCTGTTAATTTTTTCATTATCAGTGGAAACCCTCTGCTTATCTCCGGAACAAATAAGTTTAAACTTCAAGCAGGAGATATTATTAACCTCGCACCTGGAGAAGAAAGAGAATGGGAAAACAGTTCAAACTCGTACGCCGAATTATTGGTAATAAAAGAAATATAATAACGACTTTTCAAGTATCTTAAAATATATCAGAGATGTATTAAATTAACGTTTTCTTAAAAGCAGAAAATGCAGCGCCAATTGCAACTATTTTCTGTGATTCAGAGCTAGAATAAATTTTCACACTTAAATTATCCTCCAGTGCCTTTAAGAGGGCTTTATTCAGAGCTCCTCCACCTGCGAAAAATATAGGCGGTGAAAAAGTTCCAAGTCTCCTTATCATCCCACCTACTCTTGCAGCAATTGAATTATGCGCTGCTCCTGCTATATCGGATTTACTTACTCCTTTGGCTAAAAGCGAAACAACTTCACTTTCAGCAAAGACTGCGCAAGTCGAATTCATCTGGATAAAATTTTCCGCCTCTAACGCTGAATTTACAAATTCATCATAAGTCATTTCAAGTTTCATTGCCAGAACCTCGAGGAAACGCCCAGTACCAGCCGCGCATTTATCATTCATTGCGAAATTCGCAACATTTCCAGATTCATCGAGAATGATTACTTTTGTGTCCTGTCCCCCAATATCAACAATTGTACGAGGCCTCCCGTCGGGAGTTGAAAAGAAGTATGCCCCTGCAGCACAGGCTTTTATTTCAGTAACGACAATGTCTGCATTTTTTATCATTCGCCTACCATATCCTGTTGCGGCAAGGCAATACAATTCATCTCTATTTAATCCAATAGCTTTAAGTTGTTCATAGAGAGATTGTTCCGCTGTTTTTAATGGATTAATACCACTTGGCGTAACATTACTTGAAAGAACTTTTTCCCCATCAAACAAGATTACTTTTGTTGTTGTAGAGCCGATATCAACTCCAGCAAAAATTCTTTTCATTACTTTTTGCCTCTTTTAATTGTTTTATCATTTCTGGAACAACCTCGAATAAATCTCCTACAATACCAAAATCTGCAACTTTAAAGATTTGGGCTTCTGGATCGTTATTAACGGCAATTATTGTTTCTGCTGTTTGCATTCCAGCTAAGTGTTGTATTGAACCTGACACACCGAGTCCAATGTATAGCTTGGGTGTAATAGTTTTTCCGCTTAATCCTATTTGATGCGGATAGCTTAGCCAACCTCTGTCCACAACATCGCGAGTGGCTCCAAGTGCAGCTCCTATAGATTCTGCAAGTTCTCTTGCTATAGCAATGTTTTCCGCCTTTTTTATTCCTCTTCCTACAACTACAACTTTCTCAGCATTCTGGATGTTTTGTTTTTCGTTAAGAGGGAGAAAACCAATGTATTGAATTCTACTTTTCAATAGTTCAGAAGGATGTATCTTTATTATTTCTCCTGATTTTTTAGACTGATCTGGTATTGCAGCCTTAGTTGAATGAGGTCTTATTGTTGCCATTTGTGGACGATTTTTTGGTGTTTTTATACAAGCCATTATATTCCCACCAATTGCCGGTCTTGTTTGTAACAGATTTCCGGTAATTTCTTCAATATCGAGTTGAGTGCAGTCAGCCGTTAATCCGCAATATGCTTTCATTGCCACATAAGGCATAAGTGTTCTTCCCGTGGATGTAGCGCCGGCAAGAATTACTTCTGGTTTATATTTTTGTATTAATTCCAGCATAGCCATTGAATAAGGTTCTGGGAGGAAATTTTTTAACTCAGGGCTCTCTACAGATAATACCAGGTCACAACCACATAATATCAATTTACGCAATTCATCATCATTAATTCCATCACTAAAAATAATTGCAACAAGTTTTGAATTTCTCTTTCTGGCAAGCCCAATTCCTCTCGTAATAAGTTCAAAAGAGATTGAAAGAAGTTTTCCTTCTTTCTGTTCGGCAAGTATCCATATATCTTTATATTCAGATAAATTATTCACAGCAAGCTCTCTTTTTTATGAATTCAAGTAATTTTTCTACTGCATATGGAATTTTTTGTGGATCTTTTGCAAAGTGCAAATCGCACTCCCTCGTAATTTTAGGGTGGAAAATTTTTGCTACACGTGTTGGAGAACCATCCAAACCGATTTTCTCTTTTTCTATTTCCAGATCAGATATTTTCCATATACGAATATCTGCATTTTTTGCCTTTAACTTCCCTCTGAAAGTTGGTAAACGTGGTTCACTTACTTCTTTAACGACAGTGATGAGACACGGAAGAGAGGAAGATAGAATTTCTGAACCATCTTCTACCTGTCGATGAAGAAAAATGCGATTTTCGCTAATTTCTTCAAATTTATTTACATAACTTACTACTGGTATATTTAGATAAGATGCTATTTCAGGGCCAACCTGTCCAGTATCACCATCTGTAGCTCTCTCTCCACATATTATAAGAGAAAAATTAGCCTCTTTTTCCAAGCATTTTGCCAATGCATAGGCTGTTGACCAGGTATCAGAACCAGCAAGTAACTTATCAGATAAAAGTATAGCATCGTCTATTCCCATTGCAATAGCTTCTCTGAGAGCGTTTATTGCCTTCGGAGGTCCCATAGATATTCCTGTAAGGTGGATATTTGGATAACTTTCTTTTATTCTGATTGCAAGCTCAATTGCATATAAGTCAAGAGGATTGATTATTGACTCTACTCCTTCTCTTATAACTGTACCAGTTTTTTCATCCATTTTTACGGATTTCGTCTCTGGAACCTGCTTTATCATTACTGCAACATTCATAATCTCCTTTTTTTAAAACAAAATATTAGTGATTTTTATACGAAAAAAAAGAACAATTTGAGGGATGCTCAGTCGCGCGGATGGCGTAATTTCCTGCATCTTGGACACATAAATATTTCATGTCCATAAACGGTCATTACTTCGGATATTTTTGAAATCTCTACAATATCATCTTTTGTAAGTTCTATTTTCTCTGGATTATTATCGGAAACAAGTATAGCCGGCCCTCGTGTAATTTGAATTCTTATAAATGAGCTTTCTGGTAAAACGAGGTGATTTACAAGTTCTGTGCTATTGCTGAATGCGAGTCCTATACCTACTCTAAAAATACTATGTGTAATACTTCTGTAGTATGCGGTACTACCGTGCACAGTTGCAACTCCAACACCATCACCAACAATTTCTTCACCATAAGATCTTCCATCAATCCATACTTTATATCTTATAGCACTAACTGGATCTAAATTGTGAACAAATATATCATTAACTGCTTTAAGTTTTTTATTTTTAGTTCTCGCTTCTATTTTTATCAAAGTTGTTTTTTTTAATTTATCTTCAATTAAAAGCTTTATCAGTTTATCATAGCCAGAATGCTCTTCGCACAGAGGAGCCGTCCTTATATCCCTCACTGGAAATTTTGGAATACCTGGAAATTCTCTTTCCGAACCAAGTAATACGCCATCACCACCATGGGTAACTACGATATCAGGATTTTCATCAACAAGTTCAATAGCATCAGTAGACAAAAACGGCAAAATATCTTCAAGATTCCTTCCACGTAATACTATTTTGATTCGTTGAGCTTTCATCATCGTCTCCAATTATTTGGATTTTCGCCTCTGTCTATAGCATTCAAACTATTCAGGTTGATATTAGTTTTCGGAATTTTATCATTATCCGTTTTTGGTAAACGTAAAACAGTAGCCTTTAACTTCATATCCAGAATTCCCCCTCCACCAGTAGCTCTGAAATCAGGTCCAAAAAGATTAGAATAAAATTCACGATGTGTATCAATTACTCCACCAAGGGGAATTAATTGCCCTTCGGCAACTGTTAATTTTGTAGAAACAGACTCTACTTTTACAGCTTGTTTCTTACCTTCTCCGTCTATATAACTTATTTCTGGATAAACTTCTACTTCTATCATTCCGTCATCTCTTAATGTTGGTAAAATCTTTAAAGTGCTTCCAACATTTCTCCAAACAAAATCAGGATTAGAACCTGGAATTTTTACTACTGTACCGCCTCCAGCAACTATTACCGTAGGAATGAGCTTGTAATTGGCAAGCCAACTGGGGTCAATAATCTCTTTTCCAACGAATATACTCGCAGGTTTTCCACTTTGAGTAACTAACCACGAACTATTATTTCTATTAGTCTTCTGATTACCTTTTACAAGATCAATCGTTATACTATCAGGTTTCTGAATTTTTCCATTTTTTATAATAATTTTCCCATCATTTCCTGGCATATTGTATTTTATATCTGTGGAGAAACGATTGTTAGGTGCATCCCCACTGTAAGTTGAAATTATATCTATCCTTATATTCACTGCAGGCATATCAACTGCCTTTATTAATTCCTTTATTTTTGCGATTTTCGCAGCCGTATCATGCACTATGAGGATCTTTCTTTCGGGAAGGTTTAGTATATAACCATTAGGAGAAAGCAATTTTTCGCAGTGTTCTTTTACTATATTATATTCAAGAGTTTCATACAGGATTTTTTCGGTAATTAATTCCTCTGAAGGTTCATATTTTATTACAACGTTATTTTTCTTTTTTGATCTGTCTTCAGAAATTCTGTCATTGTCATCGGAAAAAACATAAAATAAAGATATAAGCATCAAAGGGAAGAGAAAGAACTGGGAACTTATTTTTCCTCTATAAGGATACATGAGTTATTATCCTTTTATTTTCTTAAATTATTATAGCTTAAATTATAGCATATATTTATTAATTCAACCTATATTTGCTCCGGCAGGAAAACTTTCATCATCTACGATTAATAACTTTAAGTAACCTTCAGTTTTTGCTGCAAGAAGCATTCCATTTGATTCTATGCCTCTTATTTTTGCAGGTTTGAGATTTGCCACAATTACAATATTCTTTCCTATCAATTCCTCGGGTTTATAGAACTTGGCAATACCAGCTACTATTTGTCTTTTTGTTTCTCCAAGATCAACTTGAAGCTTTAATAATTTATCCGCACCTTCTATTTTTTCTGCAGAGAGCACTTTAGCTGTTTTAAGTTTTATCCTGGAAAATTCCTCTATTGTAATTAGATCTTCGGATTTTTCTTGTATAATCTTAACTCCCGAAGATGAATTTTTTGTTTGAAATTTATCAGCTTGCTCAGTTTTTAATTCAGCTCTTGGAAAGAGGGAATTAATATCTTGAACTCTCATTCCTGGTTTTAGCCCTCCCCAATTTGAAAGCGACTCCATAGTAGGATTTTCTTTTTGTGAAAAACCAATTGCTTTACGAAGCATAGAAATTTTTCCTGGCATTACAGGATATAACAACCCTGATGTAATTCTGAGCGCTTCAGCAGAACAGTATAAAACAGTATTAAGTCGTTTTTCATTTCCTTCTTTTATTAACTTCCATGGTGCAGACTGTTCAAAATACTTATTCAAACTTCTTACTGTTGTAAAAATTATGGATAATCCCTTATCAATTTTCATTTCTTCTATCGATTTGACAACCTGCAAAACAGTATCCAGAGATTTCCTTTTAATATCCTCATCTTCGGGTTGCATGCTATCAGGATGAGGGATGGTGGAATTCCTATTTTTGACTATCATTTTTATTATTCGACTCAGGAGATTGCCAAGATCATTTGCAAGTTCACTATTATACCTGTTAATAAATGAATCTTCAGTAAATGACGCATCATTTCCAAGAACCATTTCCGCCATCAAGAAGTAACGAAACGCATCAACACCATATTTATCAATCATATCCATTGGATTTACAACATTTCCAAGCGACTTACTCATCTTATCAAGGCCTGACAACCACCAACCGTGAGCAAAAATAGTTTCGGGCAACTCAAGTCCTATAGCCTTCAACATTATAGGCCAATATACGGTATGAGTGGTTAAAATATCTTTACCTATCAGATGGTAATTTGCTGGCCACCACTTTGAGAATTTTGCAGAATCAGTTTTATATCCAATAGCAGAAATATAATTAATTAAAGCATCAAACCAGACATAACAAACATATTCTTTATCAAAAGGTAGTTCTATTCCCCAGGACAATCTCTTTTTTGGTCGTGAAATGCAAAGATCGTCAAGTTTTTTCTTCAAAAAACCAAGTGTTTCATTTCTTCTGAAATCCGGCTGAATAAATTTGGGATGTTTGTTTATATAATCAATAAGCCAATCCTGATATTGTCCCATTTTAAAAAAGTAATTACTTTCAACTAATTCCTCCGTTGGTCTACCACATTCAGGACATAATTTTCTTTCATCAAGATCTTTATCAGTAAAAAACCTCTCACATGGCACACAATACCAACCTTTATAGTCTGCCCTGTAAATTAGATCTTTTTTATATAGGTCTGATAATATTTCCCGAACAACATTTTTATGTCGGTCTTCAGTAGTACGTATGAAATCGTCATTTGTTATCTCAAGTTTTTTCCATAATTCAAGATATCGTGGAACAGTTAAGTTACATTGGTCTTGAGGTGTAATTTTATTTTGTTCTGCCGCTTTTTGAACTTTTTGACCGTGTTCATCAGTACCAGTAAGAAAAAAAACTTCATCCCCAAAAAGTCTATGATATCTTGCAAGAACATCAGCGAGAATCGTTGTATAAGAATGGCCAATGTGCGGCTTATCATTTACATAATATATAGGAGTTGTGATATAAAATTTTTTCATTTAATTTAATAACTCTTTTAGGGCATTAATATAACCTGGAATCACTTTTTATCCATACAAAAATTATGAAACATATATAAAAAAATATGACGTGATGTAAAACTCCACTTAATTAACAAATTCTCCACCAGATATATCTTTGTTCAACTCCCTGCGAGAAGAATCAAATTCAGCAGTTAACACCATAATCCTAAAACATTTTGAATCCATAATCTCTTTGCGTAACGTATAAGAAGGACCTTCATCTTCATATGTTGGATTTAAGTCTCTGTCTGGAAAAACTTTCACATCTACAATTTCCCCGCATTTTCCACATTTTACACGATAACTTATAAAGTCTGATGCCTTTTTTTTGATAGAAAAAAAAGACTTTAAGAAAGTGCTAACTGACATAATTGAAGTAATTTTAATACTTTTAAGGTTTAACGCCTGCGTCCAATAAGTCTTAATATGAATAAAAAGAGATTAATAAAATCAAGGTAGAGACTTAACGCGCCGAGAACTGCGATTTTCGCTATTGTCTCATCGCTATCAGCACGATTAAGCATCATTTTAATTTTATTTGTGTCATATGCAGTAAGCCCAACAAAAATTAAAACTCCAAACATTGAAATTATCCAATCAAAAAAATTGCTCTTCAGAAATATATTCACTATCGAAGCAAGGATTATACCAACCAGGCCCATAAATAATATAGAACCCAATTTTGATAAATCAGCTTTTGTGAAATACCCTATCAGACTCATAAGACCAAATGTTACTGCCGTTATGCCAAATGCAAGAGAAATAGTACCAATTTGATAAATCAAAAAGATTACAGACAGCGTAATTCCATTCATAAGACTATATGCCGCAAAAAATGCTCCAGCCGTAGCAGAACTTATACGGTTTATCATTCCAGAGATTAAAATAACAAGCAAAAATTCTCCTATAATAAGTCCAAAAAACATAAATTTATTCTGCAGAAATAACTTTACAAGAGCGGGTTGTGTGGAAACAAAAAAAGCCATCAGTGCAGACATTAAAAGCCCAGCAAACATCCACGCATAAACGCGTGTAAAAAGACTTTTTGTCAAAGCAATTGACTTCGAATTAAAAGCAATTATTTTTTCTTGATACATATTTACTACTCCCTTTTACTTATTTTGGGTTGAAGACATTTCAAGCATTTTTTCTATTGGAACACGAGCTTTTTTGGCTATTTCAGAAGGAACTTTTACAGGGTATTTCAAATTTTTTAATGCATCAAGGACGTCCTCCAAACGCGTCAATTTCATATTTGGGCAGACTGCCTGTTCAGAAACAGGGATAAACTGTTTTTCAGGATTTTCCTTCTCAAGACGATAAATTAACCCCAGTTCTGTTGCAACAATTATCTTTTTAGCATCAGTAGTCTTCGCATATTTTATCATTCCACCTGTGCTTAAAACTTCATCAGCCAGTGCTATTACATCTATAGGGCATTCAGGATGAACTATAACTTTTGCATCCGGAAATTCCTCTTTTCTCTTTATTATATATTCTGGCGATATTCTCATATGAGTCGGGCAGAACCCATTCCACAATATAATTTTTCTCCCCGTTTTCTTTGAGCAATAATTTCCTAAGTTCTGGTCCGGAACAAAAATGATCTCTCTATCCAGTGGAAGTGAAGAAATTATTTTTATGGCATTCGCTGATGTTACACAAATATCACTTTCGGCTTTCACCTCAGCTGAACTATTTACGTAAGTCACCACAATTGCGTTTGGATGTTCCGCTTTTAACTTTCGCAATTTCCCCACATCAGCCATATCTGCCATTGGGCAACCTGCCTCTAAAACAGGCAAGAGAACAATTTTATCATTGGCAAGTATGGAAGCTGTTTCCGCCATAAACGTGACTCCGCAGAAAACTATCAATTCTTTTTTGCATTGGGCCGCTTTAAAACTGAGCTCAAGAGAATCACCTGTAAAATCAGCAATATCCTGTATTTCTCCAAGTTGATAATTATGAGCCAAAATCAATGCATCTTTTTCTTTGCGAAGTTTATTAATACTTTCTTTCAGAGATTCCATCAGAGTAAAATATTTCCTTAGATTTTCATTACTTACTTAATTCTGAATTTTGCTCTGACTCCTCCAGTCCAGTCGCCTGAGCTATCACAAGATAGATAGATATTGCGGCAATCGGTCCGGTTATAAATACACCAACACAACATAATAAAATGCCAAGTCCTGAAAAAATCATAAATAAAAGCGTCCATAAAATCAAAACGGGATTAGTTTTCAGTGTTTCAAAACTCTTTTTAACTGATTCTATTCCAGCAGTTTCACCTTGAGCAAGGAAAAATAATGTCAATGGAATCATAGGCAAAAGCAAAAAATACGGAATAATACAGAATAAAAATCCAACTGATACAATAATGACAGTAAGTGCATAATTTAACATAATTGGTATAAAATTATTCATACATGAGAAAATATCCGTTATGTCGGCATTTTTTCCCCCACATTCCTTCTTTATCCCCTTAAAATAACCTACGAAAAAAGGAGCAACGATAAATGAAAGTAGAAATCCTATAATCATTCCAGCAAGAGAAGTTGAGAGATTAGCAATTACCTCCGCTACTCCACCACGTAAATTAAGTAGTCTTATAACAAAATTAGTTATAAATGTCAGGATAAAACTAAAAATATTCCCAAAAAGAGAAACAATAAAATTTATTCCAAAAAGTATCAACCCGCCCACGATGTAAAAGAGTGGATTAGCCTTTACTCTTTCGACTGCAAACGAAAACGCCTTTGCAACATCTATATTCATCTTTTGCCCCCTTTTTTATAATCATTAATGTTAATGTGTTTTTTTAGATTTGCAATATATAGTTTGCAGTTTTAAATTACAAATAATAAAAATTGGAGGTGCCATATGTCAGAAGTTCAGGGCGCAGAAAAAAAGGTAACTGCAGGAATTTGTGCGATTTTAATCGGAGCATTAGGTATTCACAAATTTATTCTCGGATATAAGACTGAAGGTTTAATTATGTTGCTTGTAAGCCTGTTAAGTTGTGGTTTTTTAGCATGGATAATGGGAATAATCGGACTTATAGAAGGAATAATCTATCTTACGAAAACAGATGAAGAATTCGTAAACACATATATTAATAACAAAAAAAGTTGGTTCTAATTTGCAGAAAATCCGTAGCAGTCTTATAAAATAAAACAACTATCTAAAAAAATATTTGTTATTTTCTGAGTATATCTGTGATTAAGAAATAGTAATGCTATTTGTAATTTAATAATCACTGTGATTTTTCAAAGTCATTAAAAAATATATATAATATTTTCAGAGGAATATACAATAACAAATAGAGAAAATACATCTACAGGAAAGGAAAATTGTGTTCAAATATGCGTTTTTCATTTTTCCTACCTTTTTTGTTCTTTTTACTGCAAATTCAGGCTTGGGATTTCATTGAGCTCACAAATGGTGATTTCAAATATGATAAAGATCTGATAAAATCTCAGATAGACACCCTTAATTCTGTTATAGCAAAATATTTCAGAAAAAATCCGTTTGACAAAAGATTTCTATTTATAAAGCGATCTTATCTGCTTAGAAAAGGAGAAATTCAGGTTTTATTTCAGGGGCAAAATATAGAAATTACTATTTCTCCAGAAGAAATATTTCTTGACAAAAATTCCCTATTGAAAATCGCAAAAATACTTCTAATAAAATATTTAGATTTATCTGCCGATCATGACAAAAAGTCAGACGAGATTATTCCAGATTGGGTAGCTTTTGCCTTCATTTATAAATCTGAAAAAATGTTGAAACGACCTTTCATAACACTGCCTTACTATCCATACCTACGAGCTCTCCTCATTTATCCTTGTAGCTTTAATTATGAAGCACTCCTTAAAAATGATAAAAAATTAAAAGAGGATTTCATCCTCAATATCAAGTCTGAAATAGCCTGGTCCATAATTTCATCAATAGGAAAATCATCTACTGGAAATAATTTCATTGATGAATTGAAATCATACTCACAACAAATTGTTCTCGATGCATCACTTCAGGACAATAAGATTCTTGAAAAAAAGTGTATCCCTGACAGCACCTTTACGATAATAAAATATAGTTCTTTAAATTATTTCTACCCTATGCCACCAAAAAATTGTGAAGAAGAAGTTCAGACTACTATTAATTTTCTCCTGGATATTTTGAAAAAAGAATACGATAATTCAGAATTAGAATTTCAGGAAAAAAGAAATGCCATCAATGATGCAGTAACCAAATTCAATAATATGCAGAAGTATCTACCATATTTTTCAAGGAGTTCATTTGACACATTCTATAGTAAATTAAAAAGTTTTCAGAGCGATTTTAAAAAAATCAGCGCTTTTTTGGAAAATACAACAATAAATGATATTTTTAATAAGGATAAGTACATTTATGAATTGATGAAAAAATCCGAGGAAAAGTTTCTATCTCCTGGGAAAAAGTACACGTTACTTTTAGAACATTTGCCACGTGACAAAACAGCACTCCAGGAAATAACAAAATGAAAAATTTATTTTTAAAAGTATTTGCATTCCTTTTTATTTTATCTCTAGGTTTATTTTTTTTACAAAGGTTAAAACCATTTTTTAGAGATTTTTTCCTTCCATTCTCTATTACAGCAATCCCAAATAAAAGCAAAATTTCTGAAATAAAAGACATAAAAGAAATTTCAGAGCAAAAACTCTTAAATAAACAGTTAAGCTCTGAAAACAAAATATTAAGAGAAATATGCAAATTATCAGCCCCGCCCTCTTTCAAACTGTTGCCTGCAGAAATAAGTTATCGAAGTCCAGAAACATGGAATACCAGATTCATAGTAAATAAAGGAGAAAGTGAGGGAGTAAAAAATGGTTATTATGTCATTTCTATTGTTTCAGAATACTCCTCTCCAAATAAATTCTGCATTATTGGAAGAGTAGTTCAAACATCACGTAAAACCAGTGAAATAGCAACAATATTTGATGGTGATTTTTCCCTTAGTGTATTTATTGGACATGCAAATCTTCCTGGAATTTTAGTAGGAAGTAAAAATCCTTCCATTCAGTTCTTTAATCCAATACTCATAGAAGACAAAATTAATGAAGTATTTTCCTCAAAATTTTCCCTCTTTGTACCTCCTTTTATTCCAGTTGGAAAGGCAATTCCAGAAAACAAAAGCAGTATTTTTAATCCTCCTTCAAAATTAAACTTCATCCCTATGACCGATTTGTCAAATATAAATTTTATTATAATTATAATACCTGAAACCAACGAAATAGAACCAAAATGAAGGCCATTTATATATACTCTTTTTTCCTTTTTGCGATCATAATAGAAAACAATCTTTCACTATTCGGGATCTTATGTCCATTATTTCCAGTTTTATCCATCGCAATATGCCCACTTGTCAACTTTTCAACCTTTGCTCTCGCAGCAGTAATCATGGCGATAGTCAGCAACTATTTTTCTTGCGTTTCCCCTCTCATTTCAATTTATTCTTCTATGCTATTTATTTTAGTAGTATTTTTATTTGAAAAATGGAGAAAAAAAAATAAACCTGATACTTTTTTATTTATAATCGCGAGTTCAATACCAATAACCATTTTTTATGTTTCTTACATAATTTTGATTTTTATTTTTTATTCCCCTTCTCCTCTAAAAGTGATTTTGCCTCTTCCATTAACTATATCTTTGTCTATTATCTTCCTGGCTGTACTCGAATATGCAAAAAAAATATTAAATATAAGCGAACCAGAGAGAATAGTATTTGGAAACAGATGAGAACTGTATTAATTTTTATCTTTATTTTTTCTTGTTATATGATACTTCTTTTTAATTTATGGAATACACAAGTACGCTTTGGTGAAGAACATAGACAAAAAATAACTAAACAATCTATCCGTTGCATAAGAGAACCTGGTATCAGGGGAAGCATCATTTCAAGCGATATGAAAATTCTTGCCGGATTATCACAACAAAAAGATATATTATTTCATTTATCTGAAATGAGGAGACCCGGAAAATTATCACAAACTATTTCATACATAAATGCCGTTGCAAAAGAAATATCATCTACTATTGGAAGAGTTCCAGAAATTGATGAAGAAGAAATAAAAAGACATATTTTCTATAGACCTGCATTACCTCTAAAAGTTTTTTCCAATCTTTCTGATAGTGAAACGGCAAGATTCTGCGAAATGTATCCTAAAATACCAGGAATAGAATTATCTGTATCTTATATCAGGAATTATCCTATGGGAGATATTGCTTCACATATAATCGGACACTTAGGAAAAGAAGATCCTACAAAAGATGAAAATAGAGAACAGTTTTTCTATTATCAAATAGGATATGAAGGCAAAACGGGAATCGAAAAATTATGTGACGATGATATGTCTCAAATATTCTCCGTACCGGTTGGCGGTTTAAAAGGAACCGAAGGATACTCCCTCGTCCTGGTTGACAATAAAGGATTTGTCAGTGAAACACTTGAAAGATTTGTTCCTCCATCACAAGGGAAAAATGTAATGTTAACAATAAATTCTAAAGCTCAAGAGTTGGCTGAATTCTTGCTACTTGGCAAAAAAGGAGCTTTCGTTCTGATGAACAGTAATACAGGGGAAATAATTGCAATAGTATCATCACCATCCTTCAATCCAGGAATTTTTATCCCGTATATTACTGGAGAAGAATATTCTGAACTCATAAATTCACCTGATAAACCAATGTTTAACAGAGCTACCATGGCATCATATACTCCAGGTTCAATCTTAAAGCCTCTTATAGCCCTTGCCATACTTGACAAAGGAATTTCTCCTAACGAAACAGTAAATTGTCCAGGATACGTTTTTATCGGTAATAAAAGGATTAGTTGTTGGCTCAGTTCAGGGCATGGTGAGGTAAATCTACCATATGCAATAGAACAATCATGTAATAGCTATTTTATCACTGAAGGCACAAAAATAGGTTTTAATAGTATAAAATCTATTCTTGAAAAAGCTGGAATTGGGCAAAAAACAGGTTTTGAACTTCCAGAAAGTACCGGGCTCCTTCCATCTGAAGAGTATAAAAAAAGAATTTTTAAGCAAAAATGGAATATTTTTGACACTGCATTATTATCAATTGGACAGGGAATAATTCTTGTTACACCTATTCAAGCTGCAACGTATATGGCAGCTATTTCTAATAATGGAAGAGCATATAAGCCTTATGTAATCAAAGCTGCATATGATTATCACGGTAATCTAATAGCAGAAAAAACAAATAATGAATTATTTTTAAATATTGATTTACCGGAAAGTTATTTTAAACTCATAAGAGACGCTATGTTTAATGTAGTCAATTCAAGTTCAGGAACTGGAAAAAGAGCAAAATCAGAAAAAATTACCATCTATGGAAAAACAGGAACCGCAGAAGTTATAAAAACAGACTCTTTGAAAAGGAAGAATACATGGATGGCCGGCTTTGCAGAAAATAAAAAAAATAGATTTTCATTTGCTCTTATAATTGAGGATGGTATAAGCGGCGGGACAACCTGTGCACCAATAATAAAAGAATTTTTTGATAAATTTATTGATTGATTTTTTTTCTTTATATGTTAATAATATATAATTTTGATTCATTTCTGCGATTTTCGCAAAAAATAAAAAATAAAATAATTTTGAGGATTGCAAAATAATGAGAGTCTTAGTAACTGGCATCATAGCAGGACTTGATGATACAAAATATATTGAAAACGCGATTAAGTTTTGTAAAGATGAGAATTTTGATGTCAGTTATTTCAACTTAGTAACCGAGATTGAACGAACCGGAAATAAAAAACTTGACATGCTCCTCGGGACTACAAATTATCTTTTTGAAGTAATCCGAGAAAGAGAATACCGCAAAATCGGATATGAACTTGAAAAAAATAAAATTTCAAATGCAATAATCAGAGTACCTGCTACAATTCAATGGAATAGAATAAATTTCAAACTAAAAGACCATGAAGAAATAAAAAACTTCATTAAGCCGGACATAATCGTAACCCTCATAGACGCTGAATGGTTAATAAGAGAGAGATTTGAAAAAGCACCAGAAAATAATCTCTTCCTGAACAGAATAAAAGAACAAAAACACACTATAAGAGATATATTAAGCTGGATGAATGAAGAAGTAAGCTTATCAGAAGATTGGGCTGCTTATATGGGAGTCAGACACTATGTTATACCAACGGGGCAAGATCCCCGTTCAATTTCAAAACTCATAAAATTTAAAAATGTCCCTTCTTTTTACGCTTCCTATTCAATGACTCATTGTGATAAAGAAGCAAGAGATGAGATAAATAATGTAATAAAAAGGCTTTCCAAATATGGTCTTGTCCTGGATCCACAAGCAATAGAAATTGGATTCAATTATGATTCCGTTGAAGATAAAGAAGCTACATACGCTTATACTGTTCATCGCGACCTTCATTGGTTCGTTGGAAAAGTAGATGCTGTAGTGGCAATACATCCTTATGCTGAGAGGCCCCCTCTTTCAACAGGTATGATGGATGAACTCGGACACGCAAGGGATTATCTTAAAAAAAGATATATGATATTTCCTCCAAGAAATCTCAGTCCCTTCACAACTGACAGTTATATAGAAAAAGGCCATATTTTTACTAATGCAGATGAATTTTTCCTATGCCTTGAGGCTGAAGGATTTAAACCTCTATCAGAAGGAACAAAAACAAAGAAATAAAAGGGAGTATCGAAAATGCCTGATAAAGAACTTGAAGTATCATGTCCAGGTTGTTCTGCTATATTTAATGTTCCTGCCGAATTAGCCGGGGAAATTGCAGAATGTTCAGAGTGTGGAGCAGTATTTGAAATACCAAAACCAGAAGAAAGTCCCCAGGAGCCAGGAACTGAAACAGGCGCAATAAAAGGTAAAATTACTGAAGAAAGTGAAACAGCTACAAATACAGTAAAACTTTCAAGAACAAGCATCGGAATGATACCTTCTCTTAAAGATTCATTTACTTTTGGCGATCCTGTCAAATCAACAACCCCTCCCCCCCCCAGACCAGGCTCAGGCCCTACATTTCAACAACCTACTCAAGTGCAAAAGCCAGCAAGTACTCCAACTCAATCTGGATTTCCAATACCACCTGCCCGTCAACAACCAATACAACAAACAACTCCACCTGTAGAGTCACCTCAATTCAAAACACAGATGAGACATCCATCGCCACCGCCACAACAACCGCATACTCCTCCAGTATCATCCCCTCCTCCACCACCACCATCTTCAGCATCTTCAGCACAAAAGATGACATTTAAAAAACCTACTGTTCCTTCACAAACACAGGCTCCACATCAATCAACACCACCATTGCAACAAAATATCCAATTACCACCATGGACGAGAATTCAACTTCGTCCGGATGAACAACTTTATGGATTTAGAGAAATAACTGGAAATCCCGTAGGAACTGCTTTTGGTGCTTCATTCCCAATTTTAATCTCTCTCATCGCCGTTTTTATGGCAAAGTCGGACGCAGTAATTTCATATATCATAGTAGTTGCTATCTGGTTAGTTACCTTCGTTACAATTGCTTTGATATCTGCAAAATCTAAGACATTTGTAGCATTTACTTCTAACAGAGTTATAGTTTTAGTAGGCTCCAAAAGATTGGAAATAAACAAACAGTAAAAATATGGACAACTCTTTCAGAGCATTCATCACCTTCTTAAAAGGTGAAAAAAATGCCTCTGAACATACCATTTCAAATTACTCCATTGATATAACTCAATTTGCGAAATTCGCATTCGATGTTGAACCTGCCTCAGAAAATTGTCAGACAATTAATTGGAATGCCACTGGACTCATTAAAGCAAGATTATTCTTATCTGAACTACAAAAGAAAAATATATCAAAGACTTCCATTCTGCGCAAAATATCCTCGCTGAGGACTTTTTATCGTTTTCTACTCCGTGAAAAAATCGTATCGTCTAATCCTTTTGCAGCTCTTTCAACACCTAAAAAAGAAAAAAAACTTCCTAAGTATCTATCTATTCAACAAATCCAATCATTAATGAATGCCCCCATTCTTTATTGGACTTCATCAAGAGATGAAAAAATATCAAATCCAGAGTTTGCGAATTTCGCAATATTACGTGATACTGCAATACTCGAAATTATATATAGCGGCGGTCTTCGCATAAATGAAGCACTATCTCTAAATGAATCAGATATAGATTTATTATCCGAGATATCTATAGTGAAAGGAAAAGGAAAAAAAGAACGAATTGCGCCTATCGGTAAACAAGCAGCTATCGCTTTAAAAAAATATATTGATGTAAAAAGAAAAATATTCTCTTCAGAAAAGAAATCTCCACTTTTTTTGAATAAATTCGGGACAAGACTAACTCCAAGATCATTTCAAAGGAATTTTAAAGCATATCTGTCCATTGCTGGACTTCCAAAAGACCTGACCCCTCATAAATTAAGGCACTCATTTGCAACCCATATGCTCGATGCAGGTGCTGATCTCAGGACAGTACAGGAATTGCTCGGCCATGCAAACCTGAGTACAACTCAGATTTATACTCACATAAGTTCTCAACGATTGAAAAATGTATATATGAATGCACATCCAAGGGCAAAAAAATGAAGAAAAAATTTAAAATTTTGATTTCAGAAAGAAGGATAAAGAACAAAATAAAACAATTGGCTGCAATTATAAATAAGGATTTCCCGGCAAAAAAACCTCTTCACATAATATTCATTTCAAATGGAGCAATGATCTTTGTTGCGGACCTCGCACGAAAAATAACAATACCAGTAATACTTGATTCGGTTTCAGCATATTCATACATAGGCAAAAAAAATTCAGGACAACTAAAATTCACAAAAAAGATTAAAATAAATATCAGAGGGAAAAATGTACTTCTCGTTGATGATATCCTTGATACGGGACGAACTTTGTCTAAAATTTACAACTACTTGATAAAGAAGAAACCAGTTATATTAAAAACATGCGTCTTGCTTGACAAACCAGATTCCAGGATAATCGATATAAAAGCTGATTATGTGGGATTTACAGTTCCTGAAAAATTCTTAATCGGTTATGGGCTTGATTATAATGAGTTATATAGAAATCTTCCTTTTATTGCCATTCTCTGAAAAAAAATTTGAAATTTTCTTAAAAAAAATTAAAATAGTTGTATGTGATTTGAGACGGTGCTATGAATTATGAATAAAATAAATAAAGATTTTCTAATTTTTTTTATATTCTTATTGATGGCAAACCTTTCTTTTTCTGCAACAAATGATTATACAGAAAGTTATTTTTTAAAATCACTTTCGATAGAATTTCCAGGTAAAATATCAGGGCTTGAACTTAGTGCTATTAATAATTTTGAAGAGAGGGAAAAGGGGCTCGGCATTGGTCTCTCATACCGAAGCAATGGCATAAAAGCTGATGTTTATATTTATAATCTTGGATTCAATGATATAACAAATGGAATAGATTCAGAACTCGCGAGAATGAGTTTTCAACGCGCAAGTATGGATATAGAAGCTTTGGCAAAAGGGAAGATTTATAATAAATTAAGAGTTTTATCAGATAATGAAATAAAAAAAATAGGAAATATTTATTTTTTAAGCAAAAAATATAATTATATTGAAGGAGGCTCTCAAAAAGAATCATATCTTCTATTAACATGTTTAAAAGGAAATTTCATAAAAATACGTCTAACATATAACATCATAGCAGATAACGATTTAAACACTGTTGGTGAAAACTTTCTATCTGATCTATCAAAAATATTATACGATAAAAACTTAAATAAAGGTACTGAACATGCCATTGATAAAAATTGAATGCAACGGTGATTTGACCGAAGAAAAAAAAGAAAAAATTTCCCTTAAGGCATCAAAAATTTGCGCGGAAACCATGGGAAAACCAGAATCATATGTAATGAGCATCATAAGAGATAAATTTTTCACTGCAATAGGAGGGAAAATTACTCCTTGCGCCTTTGTAGAAGTCAAGGGAATAGGAGGATTTTCTCCAGAAATTAATAAGAAGTTAAGCCAAAAAATTTGTTCTCTTCTTAGAGAAGAATTGAATATTTCTCCCTCTGCTGTTTATATAAATTTCACTAATATCTCACCTTCTGATTGGGGATGGAATTGCAGTACCTTTTAGCCGATGGCAAATAAAATTATAATTCTACCGGATCCAATAATAAACAAAATAGCAGCTGGAGAAGTTATAGAGAGACCGGCGTCTGTACTAAAAGAATTAATTGAAAATTCCCTTGATGCTCAATCAAATAGGATAAATATTATTGTTGAAGGTGCAGGAGTAAAATTCATATCAGTGACTGACAATGGTTGTGGGATGTCAGCCGATGATGCTCTTTTATGTATTGAACCTCACGCCACAAGCAAAATCACTGCTGCAGAAGATCTGAATACCATACAAACATTCGGATTTCGCGGAGAAGCTCTACCAAGTATTGCCTCAGTATCAAAATTCCGACTCAGAACTAGAACTCACGATTCAAAAGAGGGAACAGAAATTTTTGTTAACGGAGGAAAGCTCATTGAATCAAAACCTACTGGCTGCCCGGAAGGAACAGAAGTTACTGTAAGGGAATTATTTTTCAATGTTCCAGCAAGAAGAAAATTTCTAAGTTCTCCCCAGGTAGAAGAAAAACATATCCTTGAATTATTATATACAATTGGAATCGCAAATTTTACAGTCTATTTTGAATATCATTCTAATGGTAAGCTTATATTCTCTTCTCTTGCATCAAATGATCTAAAGTCAAGAATAACTGAATTTTTCGGAAGAACATACTTTCAAAACCTGATTCCAGTAGAGTATGAAGAAGAAGGTATTGAAGTTCAAGGCTTTACAGCAAAACACGGATTTTACAGGACTTCAAGAAGAGAACAAAGAATTTATATTAATAAACGCCCTGCAGAATCAAATGTAATCTTTGCGGGAATAAAAGATGCTTATTATTCCCTTCTTCCTCAGGGAAAATACCCTCCAGTAATATTATTTATAAAGACAAACCCAGTACGTGTCGATGTAAATGTTCATCCCGCAAAAAGAGAAGTAAAATTCAGAGAACCTCTCCTCTTCAGAAAAGTTGTAGAAAAAGCTCTAAGAGAGTCTCTCAGAATTTCACAATCACCTGCAATCAGTATAAATACCCCTCTTCCACTAAAACAACTTCTTGATGCATCTTCAATATCATATATACCAAAAGATGAAAGAATTCAAACAAAAGACAGTTTCCTGCCAGATTTTCATAAAATTCCTTTAGAAGATAACAATTTCTCTCAAAAAAAACCAGAAATACCAGAAATAAACGTTGAAAATAATAGATTTCCAAACCTCAAAATATTCGGAACTTTAATGGACACATATATTCTGGCAGAAACCAATGATGGACTTCTAATTATAGACCAACATGCTGCCCATGAAAGAATAATCTTTGAATCACTAACTAATCCTGATAACAGTTCAAATCCCCGTATACAAAAGCTACTTATTCCGATAACCATTGAATTTTCAGGAGCTGAAACTGAATTTATAAGAAAAAATTTATCTCAATTTGAAATTTTAGGGTTCGAATTAGAAGATTTTGGTGGTAATACAATAATCGTTCATTCAATCCCAGAAGTGTTCCCTCAAGAAAATTTAAGCAACTTTCTTCACGACATAATAGATAATTTAACTTCAGAAGGTCTTCAAAAACCTACTTATATCGACATAGCAAAAAAAGCTTGCTCCTCTGCTGTAAAAGCAAAGGATAAATTGGAATTACCTGAAATAGAAAACTTAATTCAAATGCTATCAAAATGTGAAATGCCTTTCTGCTGTCCACACGGAAGGCCTACAATAATAAATATCTCCCTAAATGAACTGAAAAAACGTTTTGGTAGAATAAATTAATCCTATTGAATTTGATTTTATTATTAAAAACTATAAATTAAGAGGACTATGAAATTTTTAA
Organism: uncultured Lentisphaera sp.; assembly: GCA_964426675.1. GTDB lineage: Bacteria > Verrucomicrobiota > Lentisphaeria > Victivallales > GWF2-50-93 > DYMC01. The sequence goes on along the minus strand of CAYRRM010000010.1, from coordinate 35,965 downwards.
ATGAACAAAAAGTTAAATTTTTTGTGATCTGCGTTTTTTGTCTTCTATGTTTTCATGCTTTCTCTGACGATGACTTCAAAAACACTATAAGCAATGCGTGGAGCGAATATGGTTTTAAAGAGATAAATAAGGCAAAGATACTCTTTCAAAAGGCGTCAGAATTAGCAAAAACAAAACAGGAAAAATGCGAAGCTCTCACTGGTATTGCATTCTGTTTACAGTTTGGAAAGAGAAGTAATGTAAGTTCAGATGATTATTTAGAGGCAATAAAAATCTACGATGAAGCCCTTTCGATAATAGAAAAATCAGATCGTCTAAGACCATTTTTTCTAGCAATGAAAGCGGAAGCTTTTATGCACTTATCATTATTATCTGGGAGTCAATCTGATAGTAAAAATTTCAGAGGTAAAGCAGATGAAATCTGGGCAATCTTAGATCTTGAATATCCTACAGATGTGTTCAGGCAGGATTCCCTTCTCACAAGGGCAGCACTGGCTTCAGATGATTTTAGAGATGAAAAATCGTTAAAAGCCCATGAAAATTTAAAAAAATATCTGTCCTCTCTTACCAAAGATGCTCCAAAAGAAGATATTTTGCTCGTTCCAGTAATGTGCTCTCAATTAGCTGAATTCAGTTTTTTGAATTCAGACTATAAGTCTACCGTTGAATATCTTAAATTATACTCCTATTACGGACCAACAAGTTTCCCTATGAAAGCAAATGCTTATTTCAGAATCGCTAGAATTTCTGAATTAATTACAAAAGATAAGAAAACTGCAATTGAATTTTATAGGCGATTCTATAATGAATGTAACTCAAATGAAAAGGCTTTTTTTGCAAAAAAGAAAGCTGAAGAGTTATCTGGTGAAAAAATTGAATCAGGAGAGAGTAAAATTGAATAAGAAACAGGATATAGAATCAAAAATATCAATCTTCAATATGATTGGACTTGCAATATTGGCCTTTTGTTATCTTGGCGCTCTTTATAACGTTTATAAAATAAAAGGTTCTGGATTTGTAGAAGGGAAAAAAGTAATAAGACTCGCTCACTGGCAACTCGAACTTGGTGTCAGAGATGCAATTGAAGAACTTGCAAGAGAGTTTGAGGCACAAAATCCAGGAGTTGATATAGTTCAGATTCCTATAACTGAACGAGCATATGCCCAATGGGTGACAACTCAATTAATAGGTAGAACAGCTCCAGATCTCATTGAATTAGGAATGTTTAACGTGGTTGATTATTGTGGAAGATATTTTATGCCTCTTGGAGATATTATAAGAAAACCTAATCCCTACAATAGCAAAGACCCAAATCTGAAAAATCTCCCCTGGATGGATACATTTCATGATGGTCTTGCAAGCACATACATAACCGAGCTCCTCGATTATTATGGGGTTGGTTTTAGTAGATTTACAATCAGAATCTTTTATAATAAAGACATTTTTAAAGAAGTTTTAGGCTCTGATGCTCCGCCAAAAGATTTAACTCACCTATTTGAAATTTGTGACAAAATAAATAAATATACCGAGAACCAAAATGAAAAAATAGAAAATTTTAACAAAGAACTTCTAAATTCAGTCAGTCCTATTTATAAATATATCCCGTTCCTCTCTCCACCTAAAAAATCAAAGTTTATACTTGATCCTATTGCTTCATCAAGATACCAGGTTTCAATCTTTCGTCCACGTTATTCATCAATGTTAACTGCTAAGAGAGCTCTTGATCTCGATAAGGACTTCGATGGATATGTTTCTCTGCAGGAATTTGCCATTTCTTTGATAAAAGGTGAAATTACTTTCAACGACGAATACAATGTCGCATCACTTAAACTGATGAAGGATCTTTCAAGATATTTCAGTCCTGGATTTATGTCAATAGATAGAATGGACGCAGGTTTTGCCTTTGTTCAGGGAAAAGCCGCAATGATAACTTCAGGAAGCTGGGATGCTTCTTCTTTCATAAAAAAGATTAAAGATCAACCATCTGGAGATATAATACTAGAAGTGAATGGACAGAAAGTTAGTAACGCAAAAGACGCAGAGAAAGAAATTATGCTTGCTGCAGAAAAAGGAAAAATAGAATTGAAAATAGAACGAGATTCCCTGGAAAGAAGAATTTCAATAATTCCTACAAATGGCAAAAGCCTATGGGAAAAGGTTGGAATAGAAATTCAAGATATATCAGAGGGTGACTTACCGTCAAGACCAATTATTGTAAAAGTAGATGAACTATCCCCTGCAGAAAAAGCGGGGATAAAAAAAAGAATGCGCTTTGATGTGGGAATTTTCGACTTTCCAATACCAAAAAATCATCCGATATTTGGAAAATATTTTGCAGGAAATGTAAAAGAAGTCTCTGGAACGGGTTTTGGATTCGGGATAGTTAAATACAGCCAAAATCCTGATCTTGCTATAAAGTTTTTACAATTTGCAACCACTCCTCAGAACAATGAGAAGCTAAATAGCAAGGCACAATGGATACCTTCAATAAAAGGAGCCAGACCAATAAAAGCTCTTGAACCTTTTGAACCAAATGAAGAGGGATATTGGGGGTGGTTAAGTTTCACTAAAAGGGGAGGCCGAACAGATATGATCGAAAATCAACTTTATTGGCCCTATATTTCAGGAGAAAATTCTCTTGAGGAATACTTACAAAAGATGAACGATCTTATGCCTCAAGCATATGCAGTAGATTATGTAAATGAGATAACAAACAATATAGAAAAAACCCCCGATAAAAATTACCTCAGAAGTATATGGCTCGCAAAATTAGCTTTTGCTAAAGATGAATCTTCATACAAAGATGCATGTAACAAATTACCTGCTGCGTGGGAAAATTATTTACGTTTTAAAAACAGTTACCCTCGGCATATCGTCGATATGGAACAAATATTAAAATATCTATCCGATAATAATTTCAGTAAGGAATTTTTCAATGTTTATAACACTTTATCCATTAAAAAGTAAGAGGAAGGAAAAATGCCAAAAGTCATAGAAACAAGGAAATTAAAATATTACTGGATTCTATATGCATTTATATTACCCAGTGTATTCCTTGTTGCTTTATTCTCTTATTACCCTGCATTAAATGCTCTATATCACTCCTTTTACAGATGGAATGGAGAGGATATCAGCTACTTCATTGGAATGCAACACTTTAACAGACTTCTTGGAAAGCCTTTACTCTGGGTAATTGCCTTTGCGTTCTTCGCAGGACTTATAGGCACCGCAAAAAATGAGAATTCACCATGGAGAAAATTTTTTCAGCTTTCTTGCAGTATCGTTCTGCCGGCAATATCCATTATGACCCTTCTCTTTCACAAACTTGCTATGTCTGAAAAACAGAATTATGGAATAGAGCTTGGTACAGGAATTTTAATTTTCACTACCTTATACTTAATCTTTAACTTCCTTCTATCAGACGAAAATGAAAATAAATGGCTTTATATTTCTATACCTTTTATATTCCTGGGTGTTTCTATTCTTAAAACAATAGGATTAAATTCTATTACAGCGTGGCTATTTTCCGCTCTTATTTCAGCCTCAATTTTATGGCTCTATCCTTCTTTAAAAGAAAACGAAGTTTCAAACAGCGCAAAAGTTATACATGCATTCTGGGGAATAGGATTGACTTTTTGGGCACTTGGAAAATACAGCGGAGGAGACAAAATACTGTGGGGAGGATTCTCTGTCATTGCTATTCTCGTTGCCTTTAACATAGTAAAGATGATTCCCTCTATTGTAACAGCAGTCGTAATACACAGACTAAAAAGCGAAAAATGGAATTATATTTACAGAGTTTTTTTCGTCGTTCCAATGATAATACCTGGTATGGTCTATCTTCTAATATGGAAGTTCTTTTTTAATCCCAATGAAGGAATATTCAACAAAATTTTGATATACACAAAATGCATGGATATACTGATTGCCATTGATAAAGCATTGGGATGGGGCGGCCTATTTAGAGAAGGTATAATGCCAGTATGGTTAGGCAATGAACATCTCGTTCTTCCAGCTTTAATATTATGGGGATTCCCGTGGGTCGGTGTGGTAGGTGTATTAATATACCTGGCAGGATTACAAAATATCGAACAAAGCGTTTATGAAGCTGCAGATCTCGATGGGGCTAACCCACTTCAGAAATTCTTACACATTGAATTACCTCTTATAATGAATCAAGTAAAAATAAATATGGTCCTTATGATAATAGGAACAATGCAGGCATATTCTCACATCCTGATTCTTTTTGGCGTAGACGGAGGACCAAATGGTAAATTAATGGTTCCAGGACTCCTTATGTTTCGTTCTGCATTCCAGGAGGGAAGAGCGGGGTATGCATGTGCTATAGGGTTAATCATATTTTTCTTTATTCTCGCATTAACTGAAATAAATAATAAATACCTTAGAGTGGAGAAATAAAATGCTCTTTAAAAGCCATAAAACTAATTCTATTGTATGGGAAATAGCAAAACATCTATTTATTCTTCTAATACTTTCAATGGCTCTCTTCCCACTTTATGTTACTATTACAATAAGTTTTAAAACGAATGCTCAATTTGTTGGTAATCCGTGGGCATTTACCCTCCCCTTTCATTTTGAAAACTATGCCATAGCATGGAAAAATGTTTCAAAATATATCTTTAATACCATTTTTATAGCATTAACCTCTATCATATTCACATTTTTTCTGACGATAAATGCCGCTTATTTCTTCGCTCGATTCAGAATGCCAGGAACAAGATTTTTTTGGTACTTTTTTCTTATTCTAATGTTAATGCCACATGTTGCGAGCTTAATACCACTATTCGTCTTACTTAAAAATATGAATTTATTAAATACCTTCTGGGCTCTTATAATTGTCTATGTTGCTGGTGGTCAGGTTATTCAAATTTATGTGTTGAGAAATTTCATTGAAGATATTCCTCAAGACCTCTTTGATGCAGCTGAAGTTGACGGAGCATCGCATCTGCAACAGGTTTATAATATTGTTCTACCAATGTCAGGAAGTATTCTCTCAACCCTCGGTATCCTTCAATTTATTGGTTTATGGAATGATTACATACTCCCTCTGGTTGTTATGCGCGATGATGAAATGCTTACACTCGCAGTAGGACTTGTCAGAATGGATTCAGAATATATAAAAGAATGGGGACATCTGATGGCTGGCTATACAATAGCCAGTATTCCTATGATACTCATATTTATATTTACAATGAAAATGTTTGTAAAAGGGCTTTCTTCTGGAGCTGTAAAAGGCTAAAAAAAATGAATAACTTACAAGAAAATATATTAAAATCTGTCCTTTTCTCACTTTTAATATTAACTACCTCATGCGCTATAAATTGGCAAGATAAGGCCGTTCATAAAGCAAGAGAAAAAGCGCTATCCGAGCTTACATTCCTCGATGACGCAGATAGGTTTGAAGTAAAATTTGGTCAACCAATAATTTATAGAAAAAAACTCTTAAATAGAAGTGGAAATGCTGAGATATCAAAAAACGATGTCTGCCATATATGGATAGTATGGGAACTTCCAAAAACAAAAGGAAAATATCTAATAGTTTCAGGTGTATCCGAAGCTCGTATGGATGATTGGTACCCAGAAAATGTTTTTTTAAGAAATATTGATGACTTCTCTGTTGATAAAGAATCTCTTGAGGCCACAAAATGAAAAGTATGACCGGTTATGGTCACGCTGAAAAAAGAGATAAACAATATCTTTGCTCTGTTGATATTTCATCTATTAACAGGAAAAACTTTGACTTAAAAATATCTTCACAGGAATATATTCCACATCTTGAACTTCCTCTTCAAAACCTTATCTCTAAAAAGATTTCAAGAGGCACTGTAATTCTCAGATTATCTCTTACCTCAATAAACAATACTAGTTTAAATAACCACAATATCGAAAATAAATTCAAAGACATTCATAAATTTCTTAAAACAATCTCAAAAAAATTAAAAATACTAAACACCCCAACTCTTATTGATATTATAAAAGTCTATGACATCATAAATAAAGAAAACCTTAATCATCAATATCCCGACAGATTAATATTAACTACGGTATCCGCTGCATTAAATAAATTAGACCTCATGAGAAAGAAAGAAGGACTTTTCCTACAAAAAGACATATCAAAAAGAATTGCTAAACTATTTAAAATTCTTATGCAAATTGAAAATAAAACAAAAGATTTCCCGAAAAATAGAAAGAAAATACTCATCGAAAGAGTAAAGTCAATGGGAATAGAACTTGATTCAAATGATGATAGAATTATAAAAGAAATTGCGATTTTGGCAGAAAAATGCGATTGCTCTGAAGAAATAACCCGCTTAAAAAGCCATCTACAACAATTAACAGAAAACTTAGACTCCTCCGAACCCATAGGAAAAAAACTTGACTTTATCGTTCAGGAAATATTTCGTGAAATTTCAACATTATCAATAAAAGTAACACCATGTTCAATCTCTCCTCTGACCATTGAGTTTAAAACTGAACTCGAAAAAATTCGAGAACAAATACAAAACATAGAGTAAAATCTAACATAAATATGGATGAATATTACATTTATTTTCTAAATCCTGAAAACTTGAATACGCCATCTTCTCTGAATAAGAAAGAAAAAGAAATCCTTGCGCTTATAAAGCAAAAAATTGCATCCAGACAATCTCTCAATGAATTGATGAATTTCCTATTTGAAAATTCTCCAATTCCATGCGACCGACTTGGACTTGCTTTCGTCGATAAAGATTTTTCAAGGGTAACTGCATATTGGGCACGATCTAAAAATGAAAAAATATTTCTTCAAAAAGGATTCTGGCAAGGACTTTCTGGAACTACCCTCGAAAAAATAATAATAAACAATCAAATTAGAGTCATAAATGATCTCGAAAAATATTATAGTCAAAATCCCGAAAGCATCTCGACGAAACTTATCCTTAAAGAAGGCGTCAAATCAAGTATCACATGCCCGTTAAAAGTCGATAATAGAAACGTAGGTTTTCTATTCATTAGTTCATACAAAAAAACAGAATATAATACAAAACATATAGCACTTTACTCAACAATAGCAGAATATTTGAGTCAAATCATTGAAAAAGTCTATCTAATTGAACAACTCGCAGACCAAAACCACGCATATATGGAAATGCTTGCTTTCGTAAGTCACGAAATAAAAAATCCCATTTCATCTATCATTATGGATGCAGAAATACTAATCAAGGGTTACCTGGGAGAAATGGAAACAAAACAAAAAGAAAAATTAATAAAAATTGAATCAAAAGCCAGATATCTGCTAGAATTAACTAAAAATTACTTGAATCTCGCAAAAATCGAGACAGGAAAATTATCCCCCCAAATAAAAGATAATATTAAGTTGAAAGATTTAATAGAAGAAAGCATTTCTATACTCGAACCCCAAATAATAGCAAAAAAAATGAAAATTATCTGCGAATTCCGCAACAATAATACAAATATTTCATGTGATCCTGAACTTATAAAAATCGTCATTATAAACCTCATCGGAAATGCAGTAAAATACGGATATGAAGAGGGAAATATAAAGATAATTTTTGATAGACAAGATAACTACGTTCTCTTAAGTGTATGGAATCAAGGACCTGGTTTTACAGAGGAAGATAAAAATAAACTCTTTAAAAAATTTTCCAGATTGGAAAATAACGAGTTAATGAAACAAAAAGGAACGGGACTCGGACTTTATACCGCCTGGCAGATTATAAATTCACATGGAGGAAAAATCAGCGCGGAATCTGAGCATAAAAAATATGCCGAATTCAAAATCCAAATACCATTGCAAAGAAAGTAAAATGAAAAAGCTTATTATTTCTCTTATATTAATATTTTTCGTCATTATTTCTGTGGCAATTTTTTGCTCAAAATCATCAAAGCAAGACACTAAAATCCCTCAAACTATCAAGGTTCCTATAACGGATTCTAAAACCCTGGATAATTCAGAAAATTCTTTACCAGATTTAAAAATCCTTATCGGAACATGGCAAAGAACTGATGGAAACTATACAATCATAATAGAAGCAGAAAAAGAATCCAATCAATTAACTGCAAAATATTACAATCCGCGTCCAATAAACGTATCAAAATCCGACTTTAAAATGCAAAATTCCAATATAATAGTATTCCTTGAATTAAATGATGAAGGCTATCCCGGATGTACTTATAAACTTAGATACAATAAATATAAAGATACTCTTTCAGGAGATTATTTTCAGGCAGCCTTAAATCAAACCTTCTCAATAGAATTTAAAAGGTGTAATCATGAATAAAATTAAACCAAGAGTATGGCTTGAGATAAATCTAAAAGATCTTAAAGAGAATTTTAAAATAATTCAAAACAGAGTAAAACCATCCAAAGTTATCTCTGTTTTAAAGGCAAACGCCTATGGGCTCGGAGTAAAAAAAATAGCAGAATCATTATCAGATGCAGGAACACATTCATTTGGTGTGGCGGAATTAAATGAAGCTTTACAACTAATACCACTAAAAAAAAATATCCAGATTCTCGGAGCAATACTTCCTGAAGAAATAGAAGAAGCTTTGAAAAATAAAATAATCATACCCATATGCGAGGAAAAAACAGCAACGCTGATATCAAACATCGCAAGAAAAAAGGGAATCATTGCAAGATGTCATATTCTCATTGATACGGGAATGGGCAGACTCGGAATCAGATTTGAAAAAGCCAAAAAGATAATTCCAGAAATCATGAATCTGAAAAATATATCATTTGATGGCATATACTCGCACTTCCCAAACGCATATCAACAAAATTGCCCATACACAAAGAAACAAATCGAGGATTTTAAAGAACTCTTAAATTATCTAAATAAAAAAGGTATTAATTTCAAAACCATCCATATCGCAAATAGTGACGCCATTAATAACTACCCAGAAACTTTTAAAAATCCATTCAACACTGTCAGAACTGGAATAAATCTACATGGGAACTTCGACCCTGAAGGACAACGAAGCATGAAACTAAAAAGTATTCTCACGTTAAAAACAAGACTTGCATCTATCCGCAAATTACCCGCAGGAGCATTTATAGGGTATGGCTGCACTTACAAACTCCCTGAAGATACTATTGTAGGCACAATCTCAGCAGGTTATGCCGATGGACTTCCGCTCGCCCTTTCCAACAGAGGTTACGTGTTAATAAATGGAAAACAATGCCCCATTCTTGGCAGAGTTTCAATGGATTATACCACTATTTCTCTTATGCAGGTTCCAGAATCTAAAATTGGTGATGAAGTTATCTGCCTTGGAGGCAAAGGTTTAAATGAAATAACTGTTGACCAATGGGCAAAATTAAAAGGCACTCATTCATATGAAATAATATGTTCTTTTGGTTCAAGAGTAAAAAGAATTTATATAGATTAAATTATGAGACCAATATTCACAGAAGATAAATATTTTACTCCACAAGATACAAAAATTTTAACATTTGCATCTTTTACAACAATAAGAACTTTATTCTTCTATTATCACATAATCCGAATGGTGATGAGAGCCGAAAAAGTTGCCCGAAAGGGACATTATGATTATGATGAATGGGCGAAGAGCTCATTTGAAACTATAAAAATAGCAGAGTCTTGCGGAGCAAAGGTATCCATTACCGGACTCGAAAATCTAAAATTATCAGAAAAACCGGTAGTCTTTATTGGAAATCATATGAGTGTTTTTGAAACCTTTGCAATTGCTTGTATGCTAATCCCATATAAAAGACCCGCCTTCGTGATAAAAAAAGAACTTCTTGATTATCCCGTATTTGGAAAAGTAATGCGTTCTCTATCATATATTTCTGTAGAAAGAAAAAATCCTAAAGATGACTTCAAAGCTGTTATTGAACAGGGGTGTAAGTTAATTTCAGAGGGATATTCACCTGTTGTATTTCCTCAGGCAACAAGGATGAGAGAATTTATACCCGAAAGATTTAACACAATAGGGATAAAACTTGCAAAAAAAGCCTCTGTCCCTGTAATTCCATTTGCCTTGAAAACTGATTTCTGGGGAACAGGTAAGATTTTTAAAGATTTTGGACAAATTGGAAAATTCTCAAAAAAAATATTCTTCGAATTCTTAAAACCAATAGTGATATCAGGCAACGGCAAAGAGGAACATGAAATTATAATAAATTTTATTCAGGGAAAACTAAAAGAATGGAATGAATGCAAGTAACTAAATTTTAACTTTGTTCGATAGATATCTAAAATTTGGAGGCTTCCCTGCCTGGTTTGAAGGGGGCCGAGGAAAAATATGGGGACTCCAAAACAGCATCTCTGATAATTGTATCTACAGTTTTATTTTTTGTCTCACGCGAATTAATCCTTCTATATTCTTTTGTCATTAGCAGGGTTTTTAATGCATATTCATCAAATTTAGAAAATGTTTTTTTTTCATCCTGATACTGATTCAGAGCAAGAATTGCTTCGTCTATATCCCATTCAAATGATTCCTTGAGACCTTTGAAATCTTCTTTTTCAAGGAGTTTAAGATAGAATAGGGAACGCCTGATATCAATGCAATTGTTGCGAATATCTGTTTGTTCTATAATTTTAAGTGTTCTTGACGTTGATGCAAGATAAATACCGCAAAAAATACCAAATACAAAAATCAGAACTATTCCTGATATAAATAATATTCTCTGTTTATTCATTTTTCTTTTCTTTTTCTTAACCTGAATGACTACATGAATTGATGAAATAAGCAACTTACTTGTTTTTAGTAACCAATATCCCTTATCAAATAAAACTTATTATTGAAAACTAAAAATTCAATAGTAGGTAGCTTGAAAAAATTACACTATGAATTATTTTCACGAGTAAAAATAGAAGGAAAATTTTTGTGCTATACTATATCTCTGAATTTGATATTTATTGGGGGCCTTTACGACTCTTTCAGTATGTTACTTTCCGAGCAGGCGGAGCATTTTTCACTGCATTTCTCATTTCTCTTCTTCTGGGACCTTTTACAGTGCAATTACTTAAAAAACTTCAGGCTACTGCTCCATCAAGACTAAAGGGGCTAATTCCTGAAGAATACATAGATATTAACAAAGATAAAACTCCAAGTATGGGAGGCATCCTGATAATATTCTCAATACTTCTTTCCTCATTCTTGTGGTCAATTCCATCAAATGAAATGTTATGGCTCTTTTCAAGCCTTTTATTTTCCCTGGGCGCTATTGGTTTTCTGGACGATTATGTTAAAGTTGCTCTAAAGAAGAGAGAGGGTATTTCAGCAAGCTTAAAGTTTTCTTTGCAAGTTCTTATATCAATGTTAGCAGTATATTTTTTAGATATAATGCCCTCCACAGGAGATTTATTAAGAAATTTATATCTACCTTTTTTAAAAAATCCCATTATTTCACATCTTCCACTCGTTTTTGTCCTGATATTTGGATCGCTTGTTGTAGTTGGCAGTTCAAACGCAGTAAATCTCACTGATGGAAAAGATGGTCTTGCGGCAGGTTGTTCAATTTTTTGCTCTCTTGCATATGCTGTTTTCGCCTATTTATGTGGGCATAAAATTTTTGCATCATACCTTAATATTCCATTTATTCCAGGAGCATCAGAGGTTGTTGTGTTTGCTATGGCTATTTGTGGTGCCTGTATAGGTTTTCTCTGGTTTAATTGTCACCCTGCCGCAATGTTTATGGGGGATACCGGCAGTCTTGCTTTAGGCGGTTCAATAGGTCTAATTGCAGTACTTGTAAGACAGGAAATAAACCTTATAATTATAGGCGCAGTATTTGTAATTGAGGCTTTATCTGTTATTATTCAGGTTACGTCTTTTAAACTTACTGGCAAAAGAATTTTCCTTTGTTCTCCTCTTCATCATCACTTCGAGAGAAAAGGATGGACAGAAACTCAAATTGTTGTACGTTTCTGGATAATTGCCGGGATTTTTGCTATTTTAGGGATAGCTTCATTAAAGATAAGATGAAAAAAGTTCTCATACTTGGTTTTGGAAAAAGCGGTTTTGCAGCAACTAAACTTGCTCTGGCAAAGGGTATAAAGCCTATTGTGATTGATGAAAAAAAAGAGCCTGATCTTTTAAAAGAATTAAAGAAGCCTGACTTAAATAAAATTGATTTTTATCTGGGAGGAATATTACCAGATAATAAATTAAATATAGATTTTATTATAAAAAGTCCAGGGATAGCCGCAAATTCAAAACTTGCGAATTTCGCAAAAACACTCTCATTACCAATAATTTCTGAATTACAATTTGCCTCTTTCTACAGCCAAAAGCCTATTCTTGCAATAACCGGAACGAACGGAAAAACAACAACAACTGAACTATCAGCGCATATTATGAATCAAATTGCTTACAGGGCTTCGGCTTCTGGAAATACAGGGTTTACATTATCTGAAGCTGTGTTACAGGAGGATAATTACGATGTTCACATTGTGGAGCTTAGTTCTTTTCAAATTGAAGAAAGCCCTGAATTAAAAATAAACTCCGCAGTTCTTTTGAATATTAGTTCTGACCACATGGACAGATATAGCTCATTTGATGAATATGCTTCTGTTAAGATGAAAATATTCAAGAATTGCCATCCTTCATCAGCTGCTATAAATGTAAAATTATCAAATTTATGGAGAAAATTCTATAAAAATAGACCGGTATTTAAATTTTCTTCTGAAGATAATTCTGACGCTGATATTTTCTCCAGAGACGGAATTATCTTTATACGAATGGGAAATCGCACCCTTGAATTAATGAAAATTCCAGATAATTTGCCGGGCAAACATAATTTAGAAAACCTTGTCGCTTCTTTGTCTCTTATAAGAAATTTTCTCAAAGAATCCTTTTTTGAACAACAAAAAACTATTATAGAAGCGGCAAATTCATTTAAGATTGGAAGACACAGAATCGAATTTGTTATAGAAGCTAATGGTGTAAAATTCATTAATGATTCTAAAGCAACAAATCCGGATTCAACTATTTCAGCTATTGATCTCTTGGCCAAGAATAAAAATATAAGAATTATACTTGGAGGACTTGATAAAAATATGGACTTTTCTGCTTTGTTAACCAGAGCAGACAAAATAAAAAAAGCATATATCACGGGACAATGTAAAGAAAAATTATTTTCTTTATTGAAAAAACAAATAGATTGTGCTCTATTATCAAATTTTGAAACAGCTGTATTGGCTGCGTGTAATGAAGCGGAGTTTGGGGAAATTGTCCTTATGTCTCCAGCTTGCGCAAGTATGGATGAATTTAAAAATTACGAAGAAAGAGGAAATAAATTCATAGAAATTGTTAAACGGAGGTTATCAAAATGAAAACAATACCAGAACTTATCTCTGGAAAATCAATTGTTGTGGCAGGAACAGTATCCATATTGTTTTTTGCCGGTTGTAGCACAGAAAAAGTGTTGACAGAAAGACCTTACATCCCGGCCCCATCAGATCAGATCCCTTCCAGCACTGTGGCGCCACTTCCCACTATACCTGAATTAAACATTCCCCCTACCCCAGAATTACCTCCGTTTCAAGAACCTAAAGTAGAAAATATTACATATAAGGTTCAGAAAGGAGACTCTTTATGGAAAATTGCAAGAATGTATGGCGTTAGCATGCAAGAACTTGCATCTTTCAACAATATGGATTTAAAATCTATTTTGAAAGTTGGAACTACCCTTCGTATTCCTCCAGGAGGAGCCCTCCTCCCTCCAGAGAAACTTAATTCTAAAATTGCTACCAAAGAAGCTAAGCAAGATACAAAAAAAGTATCTCAGGAAGCACTGCCAGCTGATGGAGTTTACGTTGTAAAGAGTGGAGATTCTTTATGGAAAATTGCAAAAAAATTCAATACTACTGTTGATAAGATTGTTTCGGCAAATAATATCGATCCAAAATCTCCTTTACAAGTCGGACAAAAAATAAGAGTTTCTGGTTCTGCTCATGCTCCCGTAACTGAAATTTCAAAAGAAACAAAAACTGAAAATGTCTTTTCAGAACCTCCACCAAAACTTGACATACCTGTTGACGAAAATCAAAAAATGCCAGGATTAGATGAAATCATAAATGAGGAAGATATGAAAACACTGGAAAAGGAAACAACTCCCATTGAACTTCCTATGACAAAACCATCAAATTCGAGCCCAATGTTAGATGATATTAAAGGTTTTCAACATCAAGTAGAGCAAGGCGAAACCTGGCAGACAATTGCGAATTTATATGGTGTCAGTGTGGATGAATTAAAATCTAAAAATCCCACAGCTACTGATGCTAATGGTGAACTCAAAACAGGAATAACTATTGTAATTCCTGATAAATTCTAGAAAAATTGTTTTTTTTAAAAAAAGAGAGCGGAATGTCCGCTCTTTTTTTTTATTTTATTCTTTCTTACCCAGAGACTAATACTTTTTAAGGCGTCATCTTTTATTCTGGTAAGGCTTGCAGAGAAATAGATTTCTCTGTGAATAATACATATTCAGAGAAAGCAGCCTCTTTTGCTAAAATAATTGCTTTATCAAAATCAGCGCCAACCTCTTCAGGAGCGTGTGCATCTGAACCAAAAGTTATATATAGCCCAGCTTCCCTTGCAAGTTTTAATAGCTTTAATGAGGGGTAAATTTCTTTTACCGGCTTTCTGATCCCAGATGAATTTATTTCTATTGCCATTTTATTTTCTGCTGCTTTTTTAAAAATATCATAAATGTCCGGTAAATAAGAATTCATATCGGAGGGAAAATAACCAAACTTTTTAGGTATATCAAAATGACCAATTATATTGAATTGTCCTGAAGAAACCATTTCATAGACAAGTTCGAGATATTTAAGCCATACCCTATCCGGTAATGTTTTATCTCTCTTCCAGAGGTGCTCTATTTCAGGATTATCAAAAGGAAAATCATCTATATAGTGAACAGAGCCAATAAGATAATCAAAAGGCTCTTTTGCGATTTTCGCAAAAACTTCATTCATTTTCTCCCCTACCCAATCAACTTCAATGCCATATTTTACCTGAATTATATTTTTAAAGTTTTCTTTTAAACTGAGGATAATGTGCTTATATTCAGGAAACTGACTTTCATTCATTCTATAAAGAGGGTCAAAACCAACTGGAAAGGGGCAATGATCTGCAAAACCTATCTCAAAAAAACCCTTTGAAATCGCTGTAGATACATATTGTTCGGGATCGCCGATTGCATGTTTGCATAATTTGGTATGTACATGGTAATCAATCATTTAATTGAGGAATATAAAATTTTATGCTAATTAACGCTCTGTATTCGTCTTTTAAGTTGAGATATTACGGCAGAAAGTGAATTATCTGATTGGCAGTCTTTTTCAATCTTTGAGACAGCGTGAATTACAGTTGCATGATTCCTTCCAAAGGCGTCGCCTATATCCGGAAGAGAATGATCTGTTAATTGTCTACAAAGATACATTGCTATCATTCTTGGGAGAGCAATGTTATTTGGTCGTTTTTTACCTGTGAGATCTGATACTCTAAGGTCATAATGTTCGGCAACTGTTCTTTGAATTCTTTCGATTGATATTCTATGATTTGCGGCTTCTTCAAAGTATGGTTTGAGGAGTTTTTCTGCCGTTTCGAGGGTAAGTTTTGTGTTAGTATATATTACAGCAGCTATTAATCTGTTAAGAGCCCCTTCGAGTTTTCTTACGTGAGAACTTATATTCCTTGCGAGAAACCTGAGAATTTCATCGTCAATCTTAATCTTATGCTTTTCTTGCTTTTTCCTTAAGATAGCCAACCTTGTTTCCTCTCCATATGGCTCGATTTCAAGAGTTAGTCCAGATTCAAATCTTGATACAAGTCTTGGCTCAAGACCATTGATTTCTGCTGGTATTTTATCTGATGTGAGGACAATAATTTTATTTTCTCTATAGAGAGAATTGAAAGTATTGAAAAATTCCTCCTGAAGTCTTGGTGTATTTGCTATAAACTGAATATCATCTATCAATAGATAATCAACATTTCTAAAACGATTTCTGAATTCGTAATGTTTATTGCGCCTGAGACAATCTACATATATATTAAGAAAATCTTCACATGGAACATATTCAAAGACCTTGTTTTTCTTATTCGTTTTAACTTCATTACAGATTGCCTTCATAAGATGTGTTTTTCCTGAAGACGTTCCACCATAAATGAAAAGTGGATTGGGAATCATTCCTTCTCCAGTTGCTGCCCCATATGCTGCTGCAAAGGCAAATCTATTTTCTGGACCCACAACAAAAGAAGCAAATGTAAAATCAGAGGAAACTTCCTTATCAAAATTCGAAACATCCTGTTTGGATTTAGTTTTTTCCTGACTTTCCTTGCTTGTTATTTTTTTATAAGAAGATTGTTCTTCCTGAGTAGTTATTTGAACAGAATGCCCCGTTTCATATGTTAACTTAATTTTATAAGGGATATATTTAGAAAGCTCATTGCAGATTATGGAATCAAAATGAGTTCCTATCCAGTCAGCAGTAAAGTCATCTGCAACTCCAAGTTTTATTTCCTCTGAGTTCGCTTCAAGAGGAACGATTGGTTCAATCCATCTGTTGAAAGTGTCCATATCACCAATATTTTCAGCTAATGCTGGTTTCACCTTCAACCATATATTTTTTATATCTAAAATTTCTATTTTCTTGCCCTTAGCCATGTTATAATATCCCAATATTACTCCGTTTATCCTTGCAGCTTATCAACAAATAAAACTCCTTGTACAGAGTTCAATACCGTATAAGCCTTATAAAATCACTGATAAAGTCAATTTTTCAGAAGTAAATTTGCCTTTATCATAGGGAGATATATCACCTGAACTATTTCATTAATTCAGCTTAACTTCTCTCAAATTAAGCTGACAAAGAACTAATTTCACTGGAAAAAACAATAATTACTGATAACTTATTAACACGTTATTAACAGGGGGCACATTTTCGCCCTGCTGAACTTTTGTTAATCATAACACCTTACAGCATTTTAGCAAGTTAAAAAAAACTATTTTTGTTAAAAAAAGTTGTAAGTCATTGATAACAGGTTAAATTTTTTTTATTTTAAGAATTACTACTATAAAATTTATATATATCACCTCAAAAGGAGATAAAATTATGAGTGAAGAAAATTATATGAAAGATAGAGTCCTTTTTCTATGTGATTATTGTTTGACTCCTTTTAGGAGAATTCAGAAAGCAGGAATATTGTGTGAAAAAGGAATAATTATGGCCGTTGGAAATATTTCCTCATTTTCTATTGAACCTGCTTTGAAAGTAATTGACAAGAAAGGTTCTTATGCAATTCCAGGCATGATTGATACTCATATTCACGGTGCTGGGGGATTTGACTCAAGTTCAGCCTGTAATGGAGAAGAGCTTTTTGACAGCATGTGTATTACTCTTGCCAAACACGGTATAACGTCATTTGTTCCAACAATTACCTCGGGGTCAAATGAACATATGTTGGCATCAATATCATCTATAGTCAAATTCTCGAGAAAAAAAAGCAAAGGAGCTAAAGTCGTAGGAATTCACCTTGAAGGTCCTTACTTGAGCAAAGAAAAGCATGGTGCTCAATACGAGGACGATATAAGACAAATTGATCTTGGAGAAACGCGAGATTTTATTAAAACAGGAAATGGCATGATCAAAGTAATGACTCTTGCGCCCGAACTTGAAAATTCAGATAAACTCATTGAACTTCTATCGCAAAACCATATTATCCCATCACTCGGACATAGTATAGCCAATGCTGAACAGGCAAAACGAGCTATAGACGCTGGAGCAAAAAGATGCACTCACGTATTTAATGGTATGCCACCTATACATCACAGAGAAATAAGCCTCACTACTGTGGCCCTTACTGACGATAGGCTTGATACTGAAATATTGATCGATGGTTATCACGTAAATCCAATGATGATTGATTTGGTATGCAGAGCAAAACCAAAAGATAAAATTATTGCTATAAGTGATGCCGTTCAAGCTACTGGTCTTTCAGATGGAATATATCAGATTGGCGATACTAAAATAATAGTAAAAAATGGTTATGTTACGACAGATACAGGAACTTTAGCCGGGACAACATTCACTCTCGAAAGAGGATTCGGACAATTACTTTCATTTTCACATTTAAACAGTAATGAAGTTGCAGCATGTCTTACTACTAATCCAGCCAGAAGCATTGGTCTCAAGAATTGTGGAGAAATTGCTCCAAGAATGGTAGCCGACATATCATTCTTTAATACCCAAACTAATAAGACAGAAATGACTGTTATTGATGGAGAAATAGTCTATGACTCTTCAAAAGAAAACTAACGAAACACATAAAAATCCAGCTTTATTGCCAACTGAACAGCTTATTGAACTTATAGAATATCACAATAAAAAATATTGGGAAGAGGCAAATCCCGAAATAAGTGATGAAGAATATGATTTACTTTTACGCGAACTCGAACGAAGAGAACCTTCCCACCCTCTTCTTACTCAAATATATTCTCCCCTAATTGGGAATGCCCCTTCCGTAAAACACAAAAAGCCATTATTGTCTCTCGATAAAGTTTATTCGCATCAGGAATTAATAAAGTGGGCTGCGAAATTCGCAAGAACAGAAGATGAACTTTTTATTATACAACCAAAATATGATGGAATTTCAGCTCTACTCGAAGATAATGTCCTTGCAACGAGAGGAGATGGATATACGGGAGAAGATATATCTGATAAGCTACCTCTTATAGAACTTGAGAAAAAAGATTATAAAGGCTCTCCTTTTAACCAAAATGCCAGAGGTGAGATTATAATAAGAAATGATGATTTTAAAAATTTATATCCGACGATTATAAAAAAAGATGGAAAACCATATAAAAACCAGAGAAATGCAGTAGCAGGAATTGTCGGATTGAAAGATATAAAAGAAATTCAAATGCAAGGCGCAAAACTTACCTTAATTGATTATGAAACATATGGAAAAATATTAACATTTTCACAATTAAAAGACCCCTCCATATGGAATAAAGTCGTTGAAGAACTCTCTTCTCTTCCGTATCCTATGGATGGGATAGTAATAAAATTAAAAGATGATAATTACGCTGAAAGGCTTGGTTATACAGCTCATCATCCCAGAGGTCATATAGCTTTCAAATTTAGTGGCGCAAGAGCTGTATCAGTGATAAAAAATATAGAATGGTCCTTTGGGAAAAAAAGCCTTACCCCCCTTGCAATAATAGAACCAGTAGAGATAAACGGCATAACTATAAAAAAACTTTCGCTGCACAATTATAAATTTATAGTAGATAACGATATACAAATCGGTGATAAGATAATTGTCGAAAGAGCGGGAGATGTAATCCCACATGTTATTTCAACTGAACCAGGAATTGAGCGTAAATCACCATTGATAGAATTCTGCCCTTCATGTTCCCAAAAATTATCTATTGATGGACCTGAGCTTATATGCCTTAACCCTGAATGTCCTGAAATTCAAATCCAACTTCTTCTTTCTGCCGTCAGGAGTATTGGAATTGAACGATTGGGAGAACCAACTCTTAGAAAAATGCGTGATACATTAGGGGTAAAATGTCTTTCCGATATATTTTCTTTAACAAAAGAGCAAATATCAAAACTTGAAGGATTTAAGTCGAAATCATCGGAAAATCTATACAACGAAATTCAAAATGCCAGAAATACTACTGATTATGCCCTTCTCGCTTCTCTGAATATCCCTGGGATAGGTAAAAACATCGCAAAATCAATACTACTTAAATACACTCTTGATGATTTAAGAAAGATGACTATAGAGGATCTTGAGAAAATTCCTGGAATCGGTCCGGAAAGAGCTAAAGATCTCTATTCGAATTTAAAGGAAAATAGTGAACTTATAGATGAGTTAAGTAAAACATTAAACATAGAACAAAGCAAAGGAAAAAATATCAGCAAGAAAACAATTTGTTTTACCGGAAAAATGCCAATGCCACGTACATATTATGAAAAACTCGCGCGAGATAGTTCCTACCTTCCTGTGGATTCTGTTACAGAAACATTGACCCTGCTCGTGGCTATGGATCCTTCTGAAAATAGCTCCAAACTTCAGAAGGCTAAAAAATATTCGATAAAAGTACTTTCTCTCGATGAATGGCTAAAAAGCATTGAAGCAGATAAATCTCAAGAAAATCAGAGCAAAAACCACAATAGCGATTTCCTTCCTGGCTTTGGATAAATTGCCAAATAAAAAAATTATTTTAAAAATTTCAAAAAAAATATATGTTCTTTGCATATCTTTTCTTATTAACTTGGGAAATAAATAGAGGACAAATTATTTGAAAAAAAAGATTGCTATCGTTATAACAAGAATGATTCCGGGAGGGGCTTCAACTGTAGTTAAAAATATAATCGACTATGGACAAGATAAATTTGATTTTACTCTTTTTTCAGGAGTAGAGGGCTTGACAAAACAAGAACAAAGGATTTTAAGTGATTCATATAACGTAGTGTTCATTCCAAAACTCATAAGGAGAATTTCCCCTATTAATGATTTTTTTGCCTATTCAAAATTAAAACATTTTTTCAAAAAAAATAATTTTAACATAGTTCATACACATACTTCAAAGGCTGGTTTTATAGGCAGAATAGCAGCAAAACACGCCAATATAAGCAAAATAATTCACAGCACTCACGGGTCAATCTATATGCCAAACAGTCGCATCCCCGGAATTCCGGAGCTTGATATATATAAAAAAATTCTTTTAAATGCAGAAAAATACCTCTCTCCATTTACAAACTTACAAATCGTTTTAAGTCGTTCCGAGTATGATTTTTCTGTGCAAAATGGATTGTCAAGAGAAAAAAATACAATGATCATACCAAACGGAATTTTTCTCGAAAATTATTCATTTTCATATGACGACAAAAAAAAATTTAAAAATGAATTATTCCCGTATGCAAAAGATTCTATTATCCTACTTAATATCGGCAGGTTAAGCACAGAAAAGGGACAATTTACTTTACTAAAAGCTTTTATGAAATTATTGTCTGAGTTCAAACAGAAAGATATTAAACTAATCTTTGTAGGCGATGGACCTGAGAGAAAAAGATTAGAATCACAGTCCAATAGTATGATTGAAAAAAAAATAGTATTTTTTACAGGTTATGTGGCTGATCCGCGTAAATATTACGCCGCGGCGGATATTTTTATTCTGCCATCTTTTTATGAGGGATTCGGACTCTCTCTTATTGAAGCAATGGCAAGCGGACTACCATGTGTAGCTTCAGATACAGGAGCAATTCCTGAAATTATAACTGACCGTGAAAATGGACTTCTCTTTCCAAAAGGAGACTCAGATTCGTTAAAAGAAAAAATAAAAATACTTCTTGAAAATCCCGCCTTCTCTGCGAAAATCGCAAAAAAAGCCAGAGAAAGTGCGAAAAAATATGATATTAAGGCTATATTAAGCCAATATTATAAAATTTATGGAGATTCATTTTAATGCCTTTTAGAATTCATCATTTGGGATATTTATTCACAATTTTTTGTTTATACTCTCTTCCAATTAATTTATTTTCAGGCAATTTTGAGCAAACTGTAGAAAAATATCGAAATTTTCTTGAAATTCCACACAACAGTCCATTTCTTTCGATTTATCTTCTCCTCGGATTCTTACTAATATTGTTATCATTTTTTAAACCTAAAATTGCTCTTGGAATAATGTTGGTCTTCATAATGGTGTCTACAGATATCCAATTAGACAAAACTGCAAACTCTGAACGTGGAGTTACAGTCAGAATGGAGGATATAATATTACTTCTCGTTACTGGTGGCTGGTTGCTTAATAGGGCTAAAAATCGTTCTCTTTCTATAATAAAAGATGTCCCTATTAATAAAGGCATTACTGTAATGTCTTTTGCAATTATTATATCAACTCTTTTAGGACTCTTACAAGGAACTGTTCCCACTTCAAGAGCCATACTTTTTACACTTAAAAGACTTGAATATTTCTGGATATATTTCATGACCTTACATATGATAGATACCAGAGAAGAAACTATTAAAATGTTCAGATTTTTGTTTTTTATTTCACTTTTTATTGCTTGTTTTGGGATAATTCAATCCTTTTTGTTCCCTGTCTCTCCACTTACTGGAGGAGGCATTACAGCAACTGCTGGTTTTGGGCGAGCAAATACTTTAGCGAGTTTTTACCTTATTATGGCGGGCATTTCTATAGGGATGCTTTTATATTATGATAGCAAAAGCCAGATATTTTACCTATTTTCACTTACAATATTTATTGTCGCTATAATTCTCACTAAATCAAGAGGCGCGTATGTCAGTATACTTCCAATTCTAATTATGGCATATCTTATTTCCAGGAGAACTAAGCTTTTATTTTTCACTGTGAGTGTTCTGGCTATTATTGGGCTGTTTTATATCGGTACATTTATTTCAGGAAAAATCAAATTTCTTGCTGAAATACATAATGATAATATCAAAAGCCAATTTATTTCAATAGGTTCAGTTGTTGTAGAGGGACCAGAAGCAGACTCTTCATTTTATGCAAGATATTCTGCATGGAAAGATATTTTCCCAAAAATAATGGATTATCCTCTTTTTGGACACGGAGTAGGAGCTATGTTTCTCGGTTACGTTGATAATCAATACTTTCACGAATTATATGATACGGGTTTTATTGGCCTTTTTGCCCTTTTGTTTTTTAACTTTATTCTATTTACTTCTCTATATAGTTTTTTTCACTTTACTCAAAATAATTTTTCTAAAGCACTTAGTTTTGGGTTAATCGTTGGTCAAGCCGGGATTTTAACCCACGGAATGACTATAACCAATTTTTATACAATACTCAATATGGAAGCTTTATGTGTTCTTTTGGGACTTGTAATGGTTCTTTATTACAATGAAAAAAGATTTCAAGTAAGTTCATCCTCTCTTGAAGCACAAATTCAAATAAATCAAAGATGAAAGTATCAGTAGTTATTCCTTCATTTGACGGTTATAGAAATGGCAATCTTGAACTCCTTAAATCTGATCTAATGAAACAAACTCTTTGTCCTGCCGAAATTATAACAGTTGTAGGAGTATCACCAAATGGTAAAGCAAGAAATTATGGTGTTAAAAAGACAACAGGAGACTTTCTTATGTTTATAGATGATGATGTTCGTCTGGGAGACACTACAGTTATACAAAAATTAATTGCCCCCTTTTATCTCTATAAAGATATTGGAATGACTGGTCCCTCTCAACTTATTCCTCCTGATTCAAATTTATTTCAGAGGATTTCTGCCAGACAAATCCCACGTTCTTTTTTTCCAATTCAGAAAGAGTTGATAGATAGTGATATGGTTAGCCACATGTGTCTTGTAATGCCAGTTGAATTGTTTAAAGAAGTGGGTTGGGAAAATCCTGAGATCATTTCAGGAACGGACCCGGATTTGAGATACCGCGTAAGAAAAGCAGGATATAGAGTTTGTGTGGCCCCGGAGTGTTGGGCCTATCATCCTGTGCCTAAAAATCTAACAGAATTATTAAAGTTTGCTTATCTTAAAGGAAAAAATTCTGCTATAACTCAAATTCAACATCCCGAATTTGTCTATTCTCTGGGTGATGGAATAAATAAAAGTTTTCAGGAAAAAAAAACTTTGCTTAAAAGAATTTTCCATGCTTTATTAAACCTCACTGTAAACTTTTTTTCATTCAAAATAATTTTTTGCATATATAGATTGTCGTATTCAATAGGGTATTTGGGCACATTCCTTACAAAACAAAAATGAATCTTAAATATAAAAAACTACTTTCTATTATTATATCTTCTTTTCTCTTCACTTATTTTGTTTTGTTAAGAAATGGACCGGGTATTACAACTGACTCCGTGTTATATATCTCAACTGCTGAAAATATTGCGCAAAGTGGCTCTCCTATATCTCTTCTTAATAACAATAGGTTCTCTATTCATACCCCACCACTTTATTTTTATTTACTGGCCACCTTTAAATCTTCTTTTTCTAATATACTCGAATCTATAAGAGTGTTTAATGCACTATGTTTTGCAATTTTTATCGCTCTTGTATTTAAAATTCTAACACATTTTTACAATTTTGGTTCAAAAAACATTTATAAAATACTCTTTATTATTTCTTTCTCCGAACTCACTATACTTCCTTTTATGATGACTTGGACAGAGGCTTTATTTATCCCGTGTATATTTTTATCCATTTTATCTGCATTTTACTACAGTTTTAGAAAGAAAATAATTTTCTTCATTTTATCTATATTCTTTTCAACGATAGCCTTGCTCAGTCGTTATGCTGCTATACCGTTAATAATTTGGCTTTTTATTTTTTTTGTAATCTTCCTCAGAAAGATTGATTTTTTTAACAAAATTATACTTTCCATAATATATTTTACTATATCAATAATGCCTAATTGTTTATGGCTGCTAATTATGATTAAAGATATTGATTTTTCATTTGCAGGAAAATTCGCAATCCATCCACTGTCATTCGCCCATATACGACAATTTGTTAGAACCGTACTTTTCCTTCTCTTTCCAAATAGTTTTTTAAATTACATAAAAGAAAATTTATGGACTCAATATTTTTTTATTGTAGTTATTACAGGTATTTTTATTATTATGATATTGATTACAATAACAAAACTTAAAAAAAAGGAATTAAACTTCAAAGACTTTCTTAATTTTCCTAACAATAATTTTGTTCTTTTTATTTCGTTATTAAGTTTTTCAATTTTTTACTTTATCTTTCTAATTTTCTCAATCTCCTTTATGGATTTTAATACCCCCCTTGATTATAGAATAAGTTCTCCAGGTATAATCTCATTTCTTCTGAGTATTTTTATCCTCCCAACACTCTTAAAAAACAAAAATTGTGATACTTTCTACAATAAATATTTCCTAAATTTTCTATTTCTGCTTGTTTTTGTAAGAATTACTTTTTTTTGCATAATCAATTGTAAGGAAGGATTTGGATATAACAGTAAAACATGGAAAAACTCTGAAATATTCAAAACTATTGATTTTTCTGAAACTGAAGTTTATTCAAATTCTGTTGATGGTATATACTTTATTACTGGTAAATTAACAAAACAAATTCCTTCGAAAATAAACGTAAATACAGGTTTTTATAATAAAAAATTTTACGACTCATTTTCGAATTTAATAGCGGAACTCAAAGCCCCTCAAAAAGATACTGTGATTATTTTTTTTAATTCAATCCCTACTTCAAAAATACCAATGCCAGAAGAATTTTTAGCTTATGTAAAACCGGATAAAGAATTAAAAACAAAAGATGCTATAATACTATATTATGCAAGAAAAAATCAAAATAGGTTGGATTGAAACAGGAAAGGATCTCTATGGCGGACACATTTACAATGCTTCTGCAAGGGATGTTATATCAAAGTATACTGATTTAAAAACTTATTTTGCTCAAAAGAAACGTTGTGAATATCCATTATTGAGTCATTTTGAAATTTTTAAAAATCTATTATTAATTTCAGATTATCAAGACTTCTGGATAAGAGATATAGTTTCACTTTCAACAATCGGACTAGATAAAACACGAGGAGAAAATATAGCTCTCATTCATCACGATGACTTTTCTGGCTATCCCTTATGGAAACGTCTTCCTGCACGTTTACTATTGCATTTGACCAGGAAAAATATAAAAAAATGCAAGTATATAATAACTGTCTCAAAGTTCTGGTCTGAAAAATATAGTTCCTATGGAAAAGAAAAAGTGAGAATCATTTATAATCCATTTAAAATATCGGATTACAATTTGTCAAAAAGTGAGGTAGAAGAATTTCTCACTAAGTATCAATTTTCCGATAAACCAATAATCTATCTTGGCAATTGTCACAAAGCTAAAGGAATTGTCGAAGCGTATAATGCTCTGAAAGAACTTGATAAAGATGTGAACTTTGTTACCTCTGGATATAGAAACTTAATATTACCTGTAAGACATTTACAGCTATCCTATAAAGAATATTTACAACTTTTGAAAGCTTCAACATTGGTTTTAACAATGTCATTATTTGATGAAGGATGGTGTAGAACCGCACATGAGGCAATGTTGCTTGGAACACCTGTTGTCGGTTCAGGTAGAGGTGGCATGAGAGAATTACTGGAAGGAGGAAAACAAATTATATGTGAGAAATTCTGTGATTTAAAGAAAATTGTAACTGGAATTTTAAGCTCTGAAGAGCAGAGAAAAGAACTTTCCTCATCTGGTAGAATTTTCGCAGAACAATTTTCCTTTGAAAGGTTTGAAGAATCATGGAAAGAACTCTTGAATTCATTAAGGTAGGTTAATTTAATATGCTTACAAAGGCTGATATAAAACTGTATCGCTCACTTTTGAGTCATCATGGAAGAAAAAAAACAGGCTTAACTATATGCGAAGGACTTAAATGTTGTATTGAAATTTACAAAACAAGGCCTGATCTTATTAGAAGAGCATTCTTTTGTGGGAAAAATCCTCCCAAAAACCTTTTCCCTGAGCTATCCCTCGAACAAATTAGCAAGAAAGATATGAATTTGATAAGTCCTGTAATTTCTCCACAAGGAATAATATTTATTTTAAAAAAACCTTATTTCGCGAAACTCACAGAACTAAACTTTGAACATACTGATTTCTTGATAATTCTTGACAGAATACAGGATCCAGGAAATATGGGAACTATTATTCGCACATTAAAAGCCGTAGGAATCAACAAATTATTTCTGAGTTTTGATTCTGCTGACCCATTTTCAGACAAAGTTATACGCGCAGCAACAGGAATGCAATTCTCCATGCAGATACATGAATACAATGATTTAAATTTATTATTGGAAGAACTCAAAAAAATAGGTTTTAAAAATGTGTTTTTAAGTGATGTTTCAAAAGGAGAGAATATTTTTAAAATTTCCGAACTTTTTCACAAGTCTATTCTGTTGTTTGGCAATGAAGGCAGTGGACTTCCTTCAATAATAAATGGAAAGAGGTTTTCTATTCCAATGCCTGGAGGAATTGATTCTATAAATGTTGCCCAGGCTCTTACAATAACTGTATTTGAAGCTGTAAGGCGAAAATTAGTTTGAATTTTATCCTTGATTTGTTCTTATTTTAATGTAATGTATCCTCCTCACAATAAGGAGAAAAAACATGCCTATATTTGAGTTCAAATGCAAGAATTGTGGGAAAATTTTTGAAAAAATTTGCAAAATAAATGATAAGGTTTCTGATTGCCCTGATTGTGGAAAAGAGGCAAATAAAATATTGTCTGCATTCAATGCTATAGGAATGTCACCTTTTTCAAAATGTAGTTCGGCTGAGACATGCCCTTCAGCGGCTAAAAGCTGCTGTTCCAGTGTGTGTTCTCACAAACATTCTTGATAAAGCGTTTTTTCTAAAAAAAAAATTATATCAATTTATTCTGTGGGCAATTTGATAATTTTTTATTTTGCTAATTTTTTTAGGTTTATTTCTGTAGGGATTATATATTGGAAAAATAAATTTATATATAGATACTGGAGATGTATTTGAAAAGCTAAGATTTGAATTGGTTGTTTTTTATACAAGAGCATATAAAACATAAATTTGTCTCTGTTATTTGTATATAATTAAAAAATAACGACCTATATAAAGTGGATTTCTCTTATTAAACAGGAAAAGGGTAGATCTAATGAAAAATCTTTTGAAAAAATTTAGAGAACTTATAAAACTCTCAGAAGAGGATATAAGAAAAGAACTTTTATCGCAGACAGATAAGAATATTTTTATTTATCCTTCTTCAGTACACCAGGCGGGTGATGGCTTATTAATGATTGCCAGAGAAAAAAAATCAAAGTTTCTTTTTATAGTTTCAAGTAAAAAGAAAGGAATTATTGCTAATTTTTCAGGAAAATTACATGAGGATGCCGGCTTTTTCGCTTTAAAATGTCCGTTATCAAACGAAAATGCTATAAAAATCAGGCAATTGTTTGCCTGGACATCTCCAGTTTCTCTTAAGAAGAAAAAAACAACTATGGGATTTGGCGATCGGTTAGGAAGAGCCACTTTAGGGCATATCTCCGCTATAAAAAAGTTTGAAATATCTCCTGTTCTAGCTCAACAATCAATGCGCGAACTTTCACTTACAGGAAGAACCTATACTGATGTTTTAGATGATGTTACTTTTATGGTATTTCAATCTGATTTCAGAGAGGATTTTGGAGCAGATGGTGATCACCTAAAAAACATAGAAGATATTGATTCAGCTCTCAATGCTGGTTTTACAATGATTACTCTTGATTTATCTGATGCAATGAAGCCAAAATATTCATTATGCAGTGATTCAGAAGTGGAAAATGAATTTGAAAAACTTCCTTTTGAAGTTAAGGAAAGAATCAAAGAAACTTATTTCAATAGAAATGTAATAACTACTTCTTTCAATTTTAATATATCTAAAATTAAGGCAAAAAGAAATGCGTTAATCTATTATGATGCTATAGAGTTGGCATGCAGGCATGCTAAATATATTCGTAAAAGGAAAAATGAAAATGTAGATATTGAGATATCAATAGATGAAACTACAACCCCCACTGATATTGAGGATCACTTTTTCATCGTAAATGAACTGATAGCAAAGAATATTGATTTTGTTTCCATCGCTCCTCGTTTTGTAGGTGAATTTCAAAAAGCTATTGACTATATAGGCAATACAAAAAAATTTAAAGAGGATTTCCATAAGCATGCGGAACTCGCAAGACATTATGGAACATATAAAATTTCTATACACTCAGGAAGTGATAAGTTTTCGGTTTTCCCAATTATTGGAGAATTAACAAAAAATAAATTCCATCTGAAAACTGCCGGCACAAGCTGGCTCGAAGCATTAAAAGTTATTGCAATTGAGAATCCATCTCTATATAGAGTTATCCACAAAAAAGCTATTAATTCATTTGACGAGGCAAAAAAATTTTATCACGTAACTACAGATATTTTAAAGATAACAGATATAGACTCTTTGCCAGATCAAAGCCTACCTGACTATTTAAATTTCAATGAATCACGACAGCTTCTTCATATTACTTATGGAGCAATCTTAAATGATAAAAATATTCGTTCTGATTTTTTTCAAACACTTGATGAAAACGAGAAATTGTATATTCAAAAACTTGATGAACATTTCACAAAACACCTTTCAGAACTAGGTATAAAAAGAAGAGAATTATAATTATCCTGGATTTTTTTAAGCTTTCATTATTTCCTGAAGGCACTCGTATGAGCTTCATTCAGATCCTAACCTGCATAATTTCAGGGAGCCTGTATGATTAGCAATGAGGGTTCGAGACGTGCCCTACTGTAAGTTGAAGATAGCAAGCTAATCTACAATGCCTTTGTTCTCCTAAAAAATGCGAAAAAATAACTTCTTGAATGTTGTGACCTTCGTAAAAAATCATAGTCCCCAAAAAAATACCTGTGTTTTCTTATATTATTCAATTATTTATAAAATGAGCAAAGTTAGTTTCAATCTACATTTGCGCTTCAATCAGTTGAGAAATTATAACTATTCCAATATAAAAATGTTATAAATTGTCAATGATTTTTTTTCTTCTTTAATTTACCATTTATCTTGAATCGTTGCTCGTTCTTGTTCAACATCTTCAAACCAATTTTCTAAATCTCGGAGAAGTCTATGTACAATATCTGGATATTGATCAGCCATATTTACAGTCTCAAGAGGATCTTTATGGATATTGTAAAGTTCTGGTGGAGGAGGATTGGAAAGTTCACGGACTGGCTCAGGATCAGTAACAAGACCATGTTCGATAATACGTTCGGGCTCGTACATGGAAATTCGAAGCCATGGATCACAGCAAGGAGCTTTCATTGCTTCTGGAATAGCAGGTCGCACAAGTTTCCATTCTCCATCTCTTACTGCGGCATTACAGCTAATAATAGGAGTATAACGATTCCATTGCCAGAATCGCTTTGTACATACCTTTCCTTTATCCCCACGAATAAGTGGTAAAATATCAACTCCATCTATCTTGAGGCCTCTTGGAACTGTTAAACCTGCCATTGAGAGAATCGTAGGAAACCAATCGCTAAAATGTACCATTTCGTTTATTTGATAATTCTCCCTTACTTCACCAGACCATTTCAATATCATTGGCACTCTAACCCCTCCTTCATATACGGAACATTTGGCACCGCGGAATTGACAGTTAAATCGATCCAAGCAATCTTCCCCTTCCCCTCCGAATTGAGGGCCATTATCACTTGTAAACATTATAACCGTGTTATTCTCTAGTCCACATTTACGAACTGTTTTAAGTACTCGTGCAATTCCTGAATCCATTCGTTTAATCATGCCATACAATTTGCTTACAGCTTTGTTAAATTTACCAGTTTCAAGAAACGGTAGCACTTCATCATCTGGAGCTTGAAGCGGCGTATGTGGCGCATTATAAGTAAGATGCAGAAAAAAAGGTTCCTTACGATGCCTTTTTATAAATTTCACAGCCTCCTCTGTCCATACATCGGTAAGATAACGCCCATCAGCTCTTACAATTGTCTCATTAAATTCAAGACGCCAGTTGTAATAGTCGTGCATACCACCTCTAAAACATACTGTCTCATCAAATCCTCGTCTTAAAGGATGATAACGCATATCAAAAGCACCAAGGTGCCATTTTCCAATAAGACCAGTTTTGTATCCTGCTGTTTTTAGTAAGTCTGCAAGAGTTACCTCACGAAGAGCGAGTCTTTCCAATCCACGCCATTCGAGAGTATCAATTGAACCTGTCCGATGTGGGTAACGTCCTGTTAGTAGACAGGCTCGTGATGGATTACAAACTGGTGAAGCTGTATAATGTTGTGTAAAACAGGTAGATTCGGACATCAGCTGGTCAAGTGTAGGGGTTTTTGAAAGCCCCCCATTAATTGCTCCAAAATCACCATATCCCATATCATCAGCAAGAATAAAAATAAAATTAGGTTTCATACAGTTCCTTTTATTTTCTATCTTTCAGTTAGTGCTCTTATTACCTTATCTGGAATATTTTATTCTTCAAGATTCGATGAATAAAAATCTGTATAAAAACTCCTCTGATGAAGAATAAGAATCAATTATTGGATAAAGTTGCAATATTTTCAATTATACTAAATCTAATAGAAGAATTTATAATCTTACTTTCAATAATTTGATTTTTTACACTCGATTTAGCCCTTAATTCACTTAAAACAAAAACCTTCAAGAATTTCTTAAGCTACTATAAAAATATCCGGGAAAAATATGGAAAAATCATTCCTGTTAATACTTGCTAAAAAAAACTCTAATAGTCATAAATTGATTTTTTTTTCTTTATAGTATATTTCAAGGTGACATGATTAAAGAGTAATCTCCAAGGAAAGCTGCTTCGAAAAGAAGCCGAAGGTATTTTGTTGCATTTATAAGATTAATATCCACGGGTAGTTGTTTAAATCCTGACTTTGCGAGCTCTTTTCTAGCTATATCTATCAGTTCATCAAGTCTTTCCTCTGAAAATCCGGATATTTCAGATAGTTTTACTGGAATTTTTTGTTTTCGATAAAAATCAAAAATTACCTCAGCAAGCGACTCAGAAAGTATACGTGGAGATTCTGAAGATTCTGATACATTATATCCAAAAAGAGAAAAAACTTTTGCGATTTTCGCAAGTTTTTCACCATTTGACGAGGAATACATAATCATGAAATACGGATTTAAAACAGAACAAATTATTGAATGTTTCTGATGAATAGCATGGCAAAAGTCAGATATTAAATGTCCACAATTGGCCCTTGCCGTCATAAGAGATATTGCTCCAATATCAGAAGCCATTCCTATAGCAGCCCTTGCTTCAACATTGTCATTATCAGCTGAAAGATCTAAAAACTCCAGTATAAGAGAAATTGCTGTGAGGCAACAATACTCAAGATATTCCTCATATTCGCCTGAATAGGTCATATAAGTTTCTATACAATGTGAAAATGCATCCATAGCTGCTTCTTTTACACGTTCAGATGGAAGAGTCATTGTCCATCGCGGATCAAAAAACGATTTTAAAGGTCTTAAGACGGGATCTTCCAGATGGATAATTCTTTTTTCTGGAGAAAAATATATATCAGCAAAACAATCTATATGAGAAGTAGAAATTGAAGTATTAAAAGCTACTATTGGCGGGATGTGTTTTTCTATTTTTTTGAACATATCAGAAATTATATTAGGTTGTTCATAATCCTGAATTGACGGGAACTTTGATTTTAATTTCCAATAAAGAGTTGCAAATTTTCCTGCACTTATTGCATTACCACTGCCTATAATTACAATAATATCTGGCTCCCATTCTTCCAATAATGATGTAATTCTGAAAACATCTTCTACGAGAGCATCGGAATTAGCACCCCTGATAATTCCACCATGGAATGAAAGGCCATTTGTAGCAAATGAAAGTTTTACTTTATCATGCAGTTTTTTTGCCCACTCTTCTTCAATATCACTCATAACCAGTGAAATTTTCTTTCCTTCACCAAAATCAGCAAGGATTTTGCCAATTTGATCTGTGCACGATGTTTCGAAAAGATAAGAGCCTGAAGTATATTCCCTGATAAGTAATGAAGCCTGCTTTAGCAATTCAGAACCCATAACATTCCCCCTATATTTTCTCTAATATAATTTATTTTTTTTATTTTTCAAAGACATAATTTTTCACAATTGTTTCAAATTTTACGTGAGAAGACATTTTATTATTTTATGAAAAAGGACTTTTAATATAAAAAAAACGGGTTATTTTAATAGTTGTTGTTCAAATTTTGAAATGGAGCTTCTTATTATGCTTATTAAAAGGAGTTTTTTAGTTATTATTAGTATTTTTCTTGCAGGGATTTTATTACATTCCGAAGAAGAAGATTTTTCTCTGCGTTTTCGTTCAGGTAGAATCCTGGCAGCTGAACTAATACCAGGAGAATCTGTTGGAAGACTTGTAAAAAATATTGATCCTTATGCTCCTCCAAGCAAAGTAACTATGGATGTTGGCTATGCAGCAATTATAGTTAATCTGGATACGGGCAGAAATATAAGCATATATGATTATGTATTGAAAGACTCTTCTGGACAGGAATTTCCTTGTGTTGCAATTCGCGAAAAAGATGGTGATTTTGATTCGTCAAAATGGATTTATGAAAATGCTCTTCAAAATAATATATTTACTCTTTTATTTAGAGTCCAAATGCCACCTGCAAATCAACCGTTGAGATATACCCTTCAGTTCAATCTGCTAAACACAAAAGATTCTGTTTCTGTTCCGTTTGTAAAGTTAAAAGATAAGCCATTAACTGATCCAAAACTCTTCCCTGAAACAGGGATACTCCTTGCTCCAGCCGAAAAGATAAAAGAGTTTTATGCAAAAATTTACTCTGATACAGATAAAACTAACAAAAATTAAAAATTTTTATGTTTGAAATAGAAATTACTAAAAATTTTTCAGCCGCCCATCAACTTAAACATTATAAAGGAGATTGCTCAAAGCTTCATGGTCATAACTGGCAGGTGAAAGTTATTGTCCAGGCAAAAAAATTGGACGAAATCGGGATTGCGTTAGATTTTAGAAAACTAAAAAAAACTCTTGATGAGGTTGTTAGTTCTCTTGATCATTCCAATTTGAATGAATTACCCCAGTTCAATAATGTAAATCCGACCAGCGAAGTTCTCGCAAAATTCATTTATCGCGAAATTTCGAACATAATAAATGATGATAACTTGAAAGTTTCGAGGGTATCTATTTCAGAATCTACAGATTCAACGGCATCTTATTACGAGTAGTTACGAATATAATGTTGAAAAGAAAAAAAATTACTTCTGCGAAAATCGCAATTTCAGAAATTTTTTCAAGCATTCAGGGAGAATCTTCATACTCGGGAAGATATTGTTTCTTCATTAGACTTGCTGGATGCAATCTCAGATGTTCATGGTGTGACAGCAAACATGCCTTTTTTCCAAAATATTATTTATCTGTAGATGAAATTGTAACAAAAGCAAAGAAATCCCTTGCTAAAATCGCAGAGATAACTGGCGGAGAACCACTTCTTAATCCTCATACTCCAGAATTGTGCAGAAAACTCCTGAATATTGGTATTGATGTTCTAATTGAAACTAACGGTTCAATTCCAATAAAAAATCTTCCAGAAAAAGTCAAAATAATCATGGATTGCAAATGTCCATCAAGCGGTGAACATAAAAAAATGCATTTTGCGAATTTCGCAAAAATATCTAAAAATGATGAAATTAAATTTGTTATAGCCAGTAGAAAAGATTATAATTATGCAAAAAGAATAATACGCAAATATAATCTTTTTAAACGAACAGATAAAATATTTTTTAGTCCGGTAAGAAAATATATGAAATATTCAGATCTTGCGTCGTGGATGATAAAAGATAAAATTTCTACGATTTTTGCTGTTCAGCTTCACAAAATAATATGGGGAAATAATGTCAAAGGAAAATGATGTAAAAAAAGCGGTAATTCTTTTAAGCGGAGGGCTTGATTCTGCGACCTGCCTTGCTTATGCGAAATCTAAAGGGTATCAATGTTATGCTATTAGTTTTGACTATAATCAAAGACATAAAGTGGAATTAAAATATGCCGCGAAAATCGCGAAAAAGTTTGGTGTAAAAGAGCATCTAATAATAAAGCTTAATATGAGGAAATGGGGAGGTTCAGCCCTTACGAGTAGTAATATTGACGTTCCAAAAAGTGGATTAAAACCAGGAATACCGGTTACATATGTTCCTGCTAGAAATTTAATTTTTCTATCAATAGCTTGTGCTTATGCGGAAGCAAAGGCTATTCGGGAAGTTTTTATCGGTGTTAATAGTCTTGATTATTCAGGATATCCTGATTGCAGACCACAATTTATAAGGGCTTTTGAGAAAACAGTAAATCTCGGAACAAAAACGGGCGTTTCAAATAAAAAGATAAAAATACAAACTCCCTTGCAGAATTTAAAAAAGTCTGAAATATTTAAACTCGCAAGTTCATTTGGAATTTCTCCATCAGAAACTATAAGTTGTTACGATCCATCACCAAAAGGAAAACCATGCGGTAAATGCGATAGTTGCGAAATTCGCAAAAGAGCTAAAGAGCTATTTTATAACGAAAAAACAAACTAAAAGCCAGATCTATTACACTGTTTTTTTATAATGAATCATTCATAAAATTTGCTTTGTTAATATATATGAGTTATTTGCCCATAATTATATGCATTGTGTAAGTCAGGAAACCCCTCAACGTGACCATCTACAAACAGTACATTACATAATCCATTCACTGAACCTGGATTTCTATTATGCCTTTTGGAATAATTAAACTTTGAACCATTGGAATTTGGATTCCATATATCAATCCAGTTCGATGCATCGTCATAATAATAGAAGTATTCTCCACTAAAGCCATAAAACCAACGGTCTCCCATGCCATCAACAAAAGCTGCCAATTTAGAAAATGGGCTAACAATTCTGGTTAACTTTACTGGTCCAGCGGTACCAAATGCACCAGAAAGATAAACATGAATTCCATATCCTCCAGAATAATAGGTAGTTCCAATATTTGAAATAGCCAACCCACTTGCTGACGGGCAAAACAAAACTTTGCAATTTTTATCTATTGCAGTTGTATTTTTATTATTCAGGTATTGCCCTAAAACCCAAGAATTAGTCCATCTTCTATTAATAGATTCATTACAAATAGTGAAATATTCATTATAATCATTAGAATACATTGTGCTAGCATTTCCTATCTGTTTCATATTGTTCATGCAAGAGATGGTTGTTGCGCTAAATCTCGCTCTTTGTAAGGCAGGAAGAAGTAATGAAGCGAGGATACTTATTATAGCAATTACCACTAATAGTTCGATCAGTGTAAATAGAGCTTGTTTGGAAGAGAGTTTTTTCATATTGTTTT
>CAYRRM010000009.1:0-87981 GCA_964426675.1 uncultured Lentisphaera sp. | reverse complement strand
CGTGCCATATTAGATAATTGCACAATTTTTCCTTAATCTTTCCCTAAAATAATAAACAATCAAACAATTTCAAATCAAAATTGAAAAAAAATTTTTCTATGAGTAAAAGTTTGGGGATTTTTTAGGAGGTTTATATTTACTTTAGAACTCCTGAAGCGGCAATAAGTATTACTATAATTTGGAGTAAAGATATAAGAGCGAGTTTATAATCTTTTTCAGATAAAAGGAAGGGTAAAATTCTAAGATTTGCTATAACAACTATTATTGAGAGGAAAATTATTGGTAAATAATTCATATAATCGGACTTATAGATTAATTTAATCCACCCCCACCCTGAAATATTGCTATCTATTGTTCTGGAGAATTCTGATGAACTCATAGACCATAATTTGGTTAGTTTTTCTGGTGGAATTTGAGGTTCGAATATCTGGAAAATATAAATCAAAAAAGTTAGCAATATAAAAATAAAAGCCATTTTTCCATATAAGTCAAATACACTGACATATATTTCTCTTCGTTTTGTGTTATATTTTGAGCTTTTTTCTTTTTTCATATTTTATGAGTTTTTTATATAAAGAAAGCTTTTAGTAATGCTCTAACACAGGCTATTAACAAAAGTATCATAACTATTTTTCTTATATTTTGTGACTTTACTTTTTTCAATAATTCAACACCAAGTTTAGCTCCAAGCATTACACCTATAATAGATGGTACTGCAATAATTGGCAAGAGAGCTCCTTTATTGATGTAAATCCAGGCTGCTGTACTACTTGAAGTTAATAGTATAAAGGAACTTGTTGCAACTGATACTTTTAATGGAAAACCGGCAATAATATTAAGGACCGGGACATTTGCCCAACCAGCTCCCAAACCAAACATTCCCCCAATAAATCCTATTATAAGAAAGATAAAAATAGATATTAATGTATTATGTGCTTTCCATATTACTTCTTTACCAATGCTTTCGTCAAAATAACAACCATTTATTTCGAATATCTGCGCAAGTTTATCTGTTTTTTTTACCTGTGGGTAATCTGAGGATTTTGTAAAAAACATTATTAAAAATATACAGAAAATAATAATGCCGAGGAGCAATTGAACGATATTTTCTGGAATCAATATTCCCACAATTGCACCAGCAATTGATGCAACAGACGCTACAAATGCGAATAAGATTGAAGCACGAATATTACTGATTCCCCTTCTGAATAAAGAGGGAACAGAAGACAATGCTCCTGACATTGCTAATAACAACCCTGTAGTTCGCACAAAATCCATATGAAAAGGAAAAAAACTACCAACAATTGGGACGAATAGAACACCTCCACCAACACCACCAAGAACGGCAATTATACCTATAAAAAAACAAACTACAAATAATAATATAATCCACACCCACCATGGGAAAGACTTTTGTTTATTTTCAGGAGCTATATCAGCTTCCAGGGATTTAGTTTCAACTATTTTAGGAATTGTATTTTTTGAAACAGAATCTTGAGAAAAAGTCTGGAAAACATTGAGATTATATAAGAAAAATAAAAAGATAAAGAAAAGAACATTGTTTAGAATTTTCATAAAATCTCTATAATTAGTGGTATAAAAAGAGAAAAAACGTTCAATAACTAAAAAAACAGAATGGTAAACCGCAAAAGATTTATCTTCTTCCCTTTAATTTTCCCCTTTTGAGGAAACCATCGTAATTACGCATCAGTAGATGGGATTCCATCTGACTCAAAGTATCCAACATAACCCCTACAATAATGAGAAGACTGGTCCCCCCAAAAAATGAAGCAACCATGTAAGGGATACCAAGTCCTTTATATAAGAAAGTTGGGAAAAGGGCAAGAAAAGTAAGGAAGATAGCACCGGCAAATGTGATCTTTGTCATGGTATGATCAAGGAATTCGGCTGTTGGTTTTCCCGGTCTTATACCAGGTATAAAAGCTCCTTCCCTCTTTAAATTCTCGGCGACCTGCAAAGGATTAAACATATTTGCAACCCAAAAGTATGACATAACAAGTATAAGAATTCCATAAAATAACATATATACCGGATGTCCGTGAGAAAAATAAGGGACAAGATTCCTGACGAAATCTAACGGTATATATGCGAGGATCATCTGTGGAAACATAAGAATTGCACTTGCAAAAATTATTGGCATAACACCAGAAAAATTAACCTTTAATGGTATATAAGTTGAGCCTCCTGCCATTTTATTGAAACCTACGATTCTCTTTGCCATTTGTATTGGAATTTTCCTTTGTCCTTGAGTGAGAACGATAGTCGCAGCCGTAACGACAACAAAAATAAGGAGTAATAAAAATAAATGAACAGGTTTAAATGGAATTCCTGTAGTTACTCCACCGCTTTTAGCCATATCGTAGAGGGCGTAAAAGGATGAAGGCATTCTTGCTACAATATTAACAGTAATAATCAATGAGGCGCCATTTCCTATACCATATTTAGTTATTTGTTCACCAAGCCACATAATGAACATAGTGCCTGCTGTAAGCATAATCACAGTAATAGGGACAAAAATATATTTATTCTGAATAATCACAAGAGGTTGTGCTGCCTGTTGCATTCCAAGGCGAGAAGGGTCGATCATAGCAATAGCAGCCATCGTTCCTTGAATTATACAAATCAAAACTGTAAGATATCTCGTATATTGGGTTAGTTTTTGTCTGCCAGATTCCCCTTCACGTACCATTTTTTCAAGAGAAGGAATAACGGGCATAAGCAATTGCATAATGATCGAAGCTGAGATATAAGGCATAATACCTAGAGTAGCGACTGCAAAATTATGAATAGCTCCCCCCGTGAATAAATCAAACATTCCGAGGAAACCGCCTGCTGCAGTATCAGAACCTTTTAAGTCTTTAAAATATTCTGATAATGCTTTTAAATCAACTCCAGGACAGGGAATGTTTGCAGCAATTCTTGTAAGAGCAACAATTCCGAGGGCAACAAAAATCCGCTGTCTAAGTTCTTTAATCTTAAAACTATTGGCAAATGCAGAAAACATTTCTCCTCAAAAAGTGATAAAAAATTAATTATTTTTTTCCTGACTGGCAGGAGCAGGATTTCCTATTAATTCACATTTTCCACCAGCAGCTTCGATTTTTGCTTTTGCAGAAGCTGAAAATGCATTTGCTTTTACAGTTACTGCTTTATCTATATTGCCATTTCCGAGGACTTTTAGTCCTTCATACTTATCAGCAAGTAGTCCTTTTTTTCTCAAGATTTGCTCATCAACAGTATCACCAATTGAAAAGTTTTTTGATATTAAATCTACATTGATAATATTAAAAGAGACTTTATCCATACTTTTAAAACCAACCTTTGGGAGGCGTCTGAAAAATGTATTTTGCCCACCTTCAAAATGCAGTCTTATTTTTGTGCCAGAACGAGCTTTATCTCCTTTATGGCCCCTTCCTGATGTCCCACCATGCCCAGAACCATCACCTCTACCAAGAACTTTAGGTTTTTTTCTTGCTCCTGGAGTTACTTTAAGATTATGCAGTTTCATTTGTTTTTTCTTCCACCTTATGTTTTTTTACTTTTCCTCTTTTTGCTAGGATTTCTTCCTCAGTTACTAACTTTGATATGGCATTCATAGTAGCTTTTACTACATTAATTTGATTGCCGGAACCAAGGGATTTTGCCAAAACATCTCTCACGCCGGCAAGTTCAAGGACTACCCTAACTCCGCCACCAGCAATAATACCAGTTCCTGGTGCAGCAGGTTTTATAATTACCTTACCTGCTCTGAATTTTGATTCAATCGGATATGGTATAGTTGTATCCTTCAAGGGAATTTTTATCATGTTCTTTCTGGCATTGTCTCCGGCTTTTTTTATAGCATCTGAGACTTCATTTGCTTTGCCAAAGCCCATACCAACTTTTCCATTTCTGTCTCCGGCAACTACGAGAGCGCTAAAACTAAAATTTCTACCACCTTTTACTACTTTGGCACAACGATTTACACAGATGACTTTTTCATCTGTCCCGGTTATTATTTCTGTTTCTGGGATGATGTCAAGATTATTATTATTCATAGATCTCCATTAAAATTTTAGACCTGCTTCGCGAGCTGCATCAGCGAAGGCCTTAATTTTTCCATGATATTTAAAGCCGCCTCTATCAAAAACGACGGTATTTATACCTGCAGAAACAGCCTTTTCACCGGTAATTTTGCCGATTTTTTTTGCTCCATCAAGGTTTGATTTTACTGATAACTGAGCATTTGCTTTTCCGACGGAAGAAACAAATAAAAGTGTTTTCCCACTTTCATCATCGATCAGCTGAGAGTATATATGTTTACCGCTGAAGAAAACTGATAACCTTGGTCTCTCTGCTGTTCCAGAAATTTTTTTTCTAATTCTAAAATGACGTCTTTGTCTGAAATCTTTTTTTGTTTTATATTTTCTCATATTTACTTACCTACAGTTTTTCCTTCTTTCATTGTAATGTGTTCGCCTAGATACCTGATACCTTTGCCTTTGTATGGTTCTGGCTTTTTAAATTTTCTTATTGTTGCAGCAACCTCGCCAACAAGTTTTTTATCAAAACCTTCAATTGTAAGCTTTGTACCATCAGCAACATTTATTTTTATCCCTGCTGGAACTTCATAAACAACAGGATGAGAATAACCAAGATTAAGAGTTAACTTAGTTCCGGAAAGTTGAGCTTTATACCCTACTCCAACGACTTCAAGTTCTTTTTTAAAGCCTTTATGAACCCCATCAACCATTCCTTGAATAAGACTTCTTGCGAGCCCATGCATCATTTTAGCTTCACGTGAATCATTTTCTCTGTCAACTGCTACTGACTGACCATCAATTTTAACAGATGTAAGAGGGGGTAATTTCATTTGATTTTTCCCTTTTGGTCCTTCCACAATCACCAGAGAATTTTCAAGTTTTACTTTTACGCCTTGTGGAATTTCAATCTTTTTCTTTCCTATCCTTGACATAATCGATCCCCTTTTATTTTACCAGATCTGGCAGAGGAGTTCTCCGCCAATATTTTTTTTTCTCGCCATAGCTCCTGTCATAATTCCTTTAGAAGTTGAGATAATAATAGTTCCGAGTCCACTTCTGACATTAGGAATATCTGAAGCTTTACAATAAATTCTGCAGGATGGACTACTTACTCTCTTTATTCCCTCAATAACTGGCTTTCCATTATGATATTTTAATTTTATGATCAATTTTTTTCTGACTTCATCTTTTTCTTCTATTACATCCTGAATATAACCTTCCTTTTTCATTACTTTTGCTATTTCATACTTTAACCTTGAAGATGGCAAAACAAGTTCAACTAAACCTGCATTTGCTGCATTTTTTATCCTTGTAAGCATATCGCTGACTGGATCCTGCATACTCATATTTATTTTCCTCCTTACCAGCTTGCTTTTGTAATTCCAGGAATTTTACCACTCAGAGCAAATTCTCTGAAGCATATCCTGCAAAGTTTATATTTTCTAATAAATGCTCTTGCCCTACCGCAATTTTCACACCGATTGTATTTGCGAACTTTAAACTTTGGCGTGCGTTTAGACTTGTTAATTAAACTTTTTTTTGCCATTTACATCTCCTCCAAAAATCAATTTGCAAACGGCATCTGCAACATTTGAAGAAGATCAAAGGCTTCCTCATCGCTTTTTGCCGTTGTTACAATTGTTATATTCAAACCAAAATGCCTTTTAACCTTATCAAGATCTACTTCTGGAAAAACGGTAATATCCTGGATTCCAAAATTATAATTCCCGGATCCATCAAAGCCTTTCTTCGGAATACCTCTAAAATCACGGACTCTTGGCAAAGCCAAATGAACTAGACGGTCAAAAAAGTCATACATTCTTTTTCCTCGTAATGTAACCATTAATCCGATCGGCATACCCTTACGTAATTTGAAATTAGATATATTTTTTTTAGATTTACAAACGAGTGGAAGCTGACCTGCGATATGAGAAAGATGTTCTTTTGCTTCATTCATCGCATCTTTATCCATCTTTGTCCCT
Organism: uncultured Lentisphaera sp.; assembly: GCA_964426675.1. Classification (GTDB taxonomy): domain Bacteria; phylum Verrucomicrobiota; class Lentisphaeria; order Victivallales; family GWF2-50-93; genus DYMC01. The sequence goes on along the minus strand of CAYRRM010000009.1, from coordinate 81,956 downwards.
ACCCCCATACTAAGTATTATTTTACTAAGACGCGGTACAGCAAGATCGTTTTTATACCCCCTCTTTTCTTTCAGAGCAGGTCTAATCTGTTCTCTATATATTTTCAAGATGTCTGACATAATTTCCCCTTATTTTTCTCCTTGCTTCTCTTCATATAATTTTAGATTTGAAATGTGCGTAGAAACCTTTCTTTCTATCCTTCCGCCCTTTGGATTTTTCTGAGACTTTTTGATAGTCCTTGTTCCAATCATGGCTTCTTTTTCAGGGCTTAATCCGATCATCTCTAAAACGGCTCTATTTTTCTTTTTTAAAATTGCAAGAATTTTAGCTTTTTCACCTCTAAAATTCCCGGATAGGACATAAACTATATCATTTTTTTTGAGAGCTTTGTTCATAATCAAATAACCTCCGGAGCAAGAGAAATTATCTTTCCAAATTTTTTATCCCTCAGTTCTCTCGCAACAGGACCAAAAATACGCGTTCCACGTGGATTATTCTGTTGGTCTATTATAACGGCTGCGTTGCGATCGAAGCGCAAATATGAACCATCTTCACGACGTATTGGAGCACTGGTGCGCACAATAACTGCTTTTACGACTTCCCCTTTCTTAACTGTTCCATTTGGAATAGCTTCCTTTACTGAAGCTGTAACTATATCGCCGATATGAGCGTAACGTTTACGCTGTCCAAGAATAGTAATAACCCCTAGCTTTCGAGCCCCAGAGTTATCAGCAACATCAAGTATTGTCTGCATCTGTATCATATTGTTCTCCCGCGGTCTGAAGTGTTTTTGTATGTGAAATTACTTCAAGCAATCGCCATCTTTTAGTCTTGCTTAAAGGTCTTGTTTCTTGAATAAGTACCACATCGCCCTCTTTAGCTTCGCCTTTCTCATCATGAACAGCAAATTTTTTTCTGATCTTTATAACTTTCTTAAAAAGGGGATGTGATTTGTGTCGCAAAACTTCCACTATAATTGTCTTATTTTGCTTTGCACTTACAACAATGCCCTTTCTGGTTTTTCTTGAACCGCGATTTTTATCTGCTGTTTCACTCATATTTTTTTCCCATTTGCCTTATTTTTAAGATTTTACAGTTTCGGAAGCGAATTGCCTTTTCCGAAGTTCTGTCTTTATTCTCGCTATATCTTTTCTAATAGCCTTTATTCTAGCGCTATTTTTTAACTGTCCCATTTTTCCATCAATCTTAAGCTTGAGACTTTCTTTTTGCAAGGTCTCAATCATGTGCTCAAGTTCAGGACTTGTCATCTGAACTATTTCAGTATTTTTCATATCCAAAAAAATCCTCTATTTTGTTTTACAGTGATTCACGAGAAATAAATTTACAACGAATCGGCAACTTACTTGCAGCAAGAGCAAGCGCTTCTTTTGCAACAAGTTCAGAACACCCGCTTAATTCGAATAAAACTCTACCTGGCTTTACCACTGCTACCCAACCTTCAACATTTCCTTTCCCCTTCCCCATTCTTGTTTCGAGAGGTTTTTTCGTAATTGGCTTGTCTGGAAACATTCTTATCCATAACTTGCCTTTTCTTTTCAGATGACGATTAATGGCCACCCTTGAAGCTTCAATTTGATTATTAGTTATCCAGGCTCTATCAAGTGCTAAAAGCCCAAATTCACCGAAATCAAGCTTATTGCACTTTCTTGCGAGTCCAGCCCTACTTCCGCGCTGAACCTTGCGGTACTTTACTCTTTTTGGCATCAGAGGCATTTAATATCTCCTCAACTGGTTTTTTCAAACAAATCCATACTTTTACTCCAATTTTGCCAGCAGTTGTATTTGCTTCAGCAAAACCATAATCTATATTAGCCTTAAGCGTATGCAGTGGAACACGACCTTCCATATATTGTTCAGTCCGAGCCAATTCTGCTCCGCCAAGCCGTCCAGAACACTTTATCCTAACTCCATCAGCGCCCTGCTCAAGCGCAGTGGATATTGCTTTCTTCATTGCGCGCCTGAAACTGATCCTGCGTTCAAGCTGATATGCCACATTTTCGGCGACAAGTTGTGCGCTAATATCAGGATGCGCAACTTCCTTAACGTCAACTAATATATCCTTACTTGATGCAAATTTTGCAATAGACTCTTTTATCTTCTCTATATCACTGCCCTTATGTCCTACGAGTAATCCGGGACGAGCAGAATAAATTGTAACTCTTATCCTATTTGCTGAACGCTCTATCAGAATTCTTGCTATAGCAGCCGTTCCATAATTTTCCTTTATGAATTCTCGGATTTTTGCGTCTTCACTTAACCAAACGCCGAAAGTTTTTTTACCAGCAAACCATTTAGAGTCCCAGTTCTTCGTAACTGCAACTCTAAAGCCAAGCGGATTAACTTTTTGTCCCACAGTAAACTCCTTATTTTAATTCATCCGTTAAAATTACGGTAAAATGACTTGTTCTTTTGCGGATTCTCCCCGCCATACCTCTGGCCTTTGGCCTATATCTCTTATACATTGGTCCAGGCGTAACAAGTGCAGACTTTACATAGAGATTATTGCGTTTGAGTCCAAGATTATTTTCCGCATTGGCAAGAGCAGAGCTCAATGTCTTCAAAATTATTCTAGCTGATTTGCTCGGCTCAAGAGACATCATCGCAATAGCCTCATTTACCGATTTACCAGGCAGAAGATTGACAATAGCCACTGCCTTAGTTGGCGATACTCTCGCATATTTTGTTATAGCATGTACTTCCATAACTTCCTTAATTTGTTTATTTAACTTTTCCCGGTATAAAAATCATTCCGGGAAGAATTTTCTCTATTTCACCTTTCAGCAACATAGCTGCTGAAGAAAACGGCCTCACAGATATTATCACTGCACAAATTTCTTTATCATCTTTAGCGGTTAAATATAATCCGCAAAAAGCTCCTTCGGACGAACCTGCAGAAAGAGTGATTATCTTGTTCTTGTTATCAATGTCAACCACTGAACATTGACTAAGGTTAGGTTTTTCCACTGAAGCTTCCATAAGCAAGAGAAGGTTATCAATTGCTTTTGATAATCCATCAAGAGCAACAGATATCTTCGCTTTTAGAACAACTTCTTCCGGTGATCCAGCTTTTAAAAAGGCTTCTAAGTCCTTTACTAATGTATTCTTGCTTTCTGCAAGTTTTCTGACAGCATCACGCAATAGGAGCATGTCTTTTAACATTTGAAGCTCTCTGTCAGATAAAGATAACTTATCAGCTTCTGGAAAAACTGTCAGCAAACCAAGTTCAAGTTTGCGTTTTTCGTCCTCAAGTATTTTATTCTTCAAAAGAACATCAGCAATTTCTTTTCTCAAAATGCTGTTTTCATTTTTTAATGCCTGGATTTCGGCATTTTTATCTAACTCTTGTTCATTTTTTTCTCTATTCAAATCATCTGCTTGAGAGAAAAAAACAAAATAAGAAACTAACAGGGCGCATAAAATATATCCATATCGCATAGTTGTCCAATCAAAATTTAATTTTTTTTAAATTTTTTTTCATTTTTTTTCTATTCTCTGCTCTAAATGTTCTCCTAATAAATATTTTGAAGCAAGCTTTTGGAGTGCAAGATATTGTTTTTCACTCAATGTTTTTTTAGCTGTAAATTGTTTAGCCAGAGATAGAAAGAATGATTTATCATTTCGTCTTCCACTTCCTTGCCAATCTTGTATTTTATTCAGTTGCGATATAATTTCTGCGATTTTTGTATTGTCCTGTTCACCCGTCATTTTTCTCTCTACTTTTTTAACAGACAATGCATTTTCATCTATATTGAGGAGCGTTTTTAGATCTTCATAAGAACTAATTTTATCTTTATACTTTAAAATTATTCTGGAAAGAACAGACAACTGTTTTTCGCTGAGAATACCACCAGAAGATAGACGTTTCGAAAAAGAATATAAAAATTTACTATCATCATACCTACCTTTAACATTTGATTCAACATCAATGTTTTTTTGCTCTTTTATAATTTTTAGAATTTCAGAAATAACATTCATAATTTTTTGATTTTTTTCAACATTATGAGGGAGTTTTTTTTCTCTATCATCGGCCTCTTTTTTTTCTATCATTTTAGAGAGAGAAAAACTTTCAGAAATTTCCTTAAAATTCTCAATTTGCTCTCTATATTTTACAATGAGAGAAAGGAGAGCTTTCCATTGTTTTTCTGAAATTGTACCAGCATTGTTATAATACTCTTTTACTGATTCAAAAAATTTTTTATCATTAAATTTTCTACCCCTACCCTTATCTGGTAATTCCCAATTTTTAACAGAATCAAGAGCTTCTATGAGAACTTTTATATTTTTATCCTCAGGTGCTCCGTCAAGTTTTGCATTTTTTAGCCATAGAGAGAATTGCGAATAAAAATCAAAAAGCATCTTTCTCCATTCAAGTCCACCTTCTTCTATTTTATCAAGCTCTGCCTCCATCTGCGCAGTAAATCCCACCTGAAATAATTCTCCCAAAGTTCTAATAAGAATATCGTTTACCTTGAAACCAAGCTCAGTAGGAAGCAGTCTGCCCTTTACTTTTTCTACATATTTTCTGCTTAATATCGTGCTCAAAATAGTCGCGTATGTAGAAGGTCTTCCTATTCCATTGCTTTCAAGCTCTTTAATCAATGTTGCTTCTGAGAATCTTGCTGGAGGTTCCGTAAATTTTTGTTCTTTGTTAAGACATTTCATTAAAACATTTTCGCCCTTTTCTAATGATGAGAGTAATGTCCTGGCATCAAGATTATCACAATCATTTTCTCCTGATTTATCTTCTTCTGTATTTATTTCATAAACCTTGAGATAACCATCAAAAACAAGTGTAGAACCAGTTGTTTTAAATTCGTATTTCATTTTATCTGAACCATTTACAATTGTGGATACAGTAACAACATCATATTCAGCAGGTTTAGTTTGACTTGCTACAAATCTTTTCCATATAAGAGAATAAAGTTTGAATTGTTCTGTAGAAAGGTAATTTCTTATAGATTCTGGCGTCCGAAAAACACTCGTTGGCCTTATTGCTTCGTGAGCCTCCTGTGCAGTTCTTGCACTTTTAAAAAAATTCGGTTTCTCTGGCAAAAAATCTTCTCCAAAATTTTGACTTATAAAAGCCCTACAAGCCCCAAGTGCCTCCATTGAAACATTAAAAGAATCTGTCCTCATATAAGTAATCAAACCTGTAGCCCCTTCTCCACCAATTTCAATTCCTTCATATAATTGCTGCGCTATCCTCATAGTCTGAGATGCTGTCATGCGTAGATATTGAACAGCGGTCTGTTGTAATGTGCTTGTAATAAACGGTGGAGGAGCATATTTTTGCCTTCTCTTTAATAAGATATCGTCTATAAAACTTCCATTGTTCTCCTCTATTGCTTTAGCTATTTTCTCGGCATCAACAGCCTTTATATTAGCAATTTTTTGTCCATTAACTGAGACTAGCTTGCCCTTGTATTCGAAAAGCCCATTCTGTTTTGCGAAATTCGCATTAAGCAACCAATATTCTTCAGGTACGAAGTTTTGAATTTCACGTTCTCTTTCACATATAATTCTGAGGGCTACAGATTGCACTCTTCCTGCACTCAGTCCCTTACTGATCTTTGACCATAACATTTCACTTATCTTATATCCTACAATCCTATCGAGAATTCTTCTTGCCTGTTGTGAATTCACAAGATTCATATTAATATCACCAGGGTGCTTGAAGGCTTCTGAAACGGCTGTTTTTGTTATTTCATGAAAAACCACTCTGCGAAAATCGCATTTCAACTCTTTAGCAAGAAGCTCTTTTATATGCCATGCAATTGCTTCCCCTTCACGGTCAGGATCCGGGGCAAGGTAGACTGTATTTGCAGAATGACATAGCTTTTTAAGATTCGCAACAACAGATTTCTTTGTAATCTGATAATAGGGTTGGAAATGATTGGAAATGTTTACTCCGAGTGTATTCTCAGGCAAATCCCTGACATGTCCCATAGATGCTGCAACTGTATATTGATTTCCAAGTATTTTAGATATTGTGCGAGCTTTTGTAGGTGATTCAACTATAACTAAATCTTTCATTAGAATTTTTACAACTCCATTTTATTTTCAAATTAATACGCAATAAAGCAATAAGATTTTAATTTTTCTTAAATTCTATATAGTTTAACATCTTTTCATCTTTTTAAAAGCAAAAATTTTTCTTCACTGGAAGCTAATAAATAATCAGATCGCCCGAAATTTTATGAACTATGAATAGGATATTTATTTAGCAGTAAACAACACAAGAGCGCCCTCCCCCAAGTATTTGATTTTATCGACAACAACGCTCTTTTTCCAGAAATCTTGCTTAATTTTAGAAGGATTACTAAAACGCTTATTTCGGAAAAAATGTGAAATGAACAAGATTAATCTCCTAATTCGTATTATTTTCAATCCATAATGCAAAACATAAAATTGCGAAAATCGCATAACTATGATCTTGCTTAAACTCAAGATGCTCTTTCAAAATTCTATTAAACCCTTCTCTTGAAATATAAGACTCCTTTACTATCCTACCTTCAAGCACATATTCTTCACAATGTTTTTTCCATTTGCCCCTTAACCAATCAGCTACTGGCACTCCAAAACCTTTTTTCTTTGAGTATATAATTTCGTCTGGTAAAATACCTTCAAATGCTTTTTTCAAGATATATTTTCTCAATCTACCTTTTTGCTTGAAGTTCAAAGGCAAAGATGATGCAAATTGTGCAACTCTATAGTCTAAAAAAGGCGATCTTAATTCAATTGAGTTTGCCATAGATGCTATATCAAGTTTCGTCAAAATATCGCCATTGAGATAAGTCTGAATGTCAAGTTCGGAATATTTCTCCACTGAATTCTTAGATGAAAGCAAATCTATGAAACTACTTAAAAAACAATCTGTCTCCAAATAATTTCCCAGAAGTTTTTCTCCATAAATACTTTTCTTAAGTTCTTCATCAAAACGAACAATGATTCTATAATATTTTTTTTCCGATTTTTCTGCAAAAAATTTAAGTAACCTGAAAATCTTCCCCGCAAAAGAACGTTCATTAACTACAGATGGCAAAATCGAATTTATAGCCCTGGATAGAAGAGAACGCAATGATAATGGCAATATATCTGCAAAAGAAGAATACCTCATTAGCAAATATCTATAATAACCACAGAAGAGTTCATCGGCCCCATCGCCACCTAAAACAACTTTCACTTCTTCAGATGCAAATTTACTAATCAATGCTGTTGGTAAAATTGATGAATCAGAATAAGGTTCACCTATTTTCATAATCAGGTTTTTCAATAGCTCAAAATCATCAGGATTTCCCATTTTTTCGTAATGACATGTTGCGAATTTCGCAGAAATCTTTCTAGCTGCAAATCTTTCATCATACAATTTTTCAGTGAATCCGACGGTAAACGTCTTCAAAGGATAAACTCCTAAGTCTGCCATCAAAGCTGTAATAATAGATGAGTCAAGCCCCCCAGATAAAAAGACACCTATCGGAACATCAGAAATAAGACGCAATTTTACTGAATCAAGTAAAATATCATAAAGTTCAGAAAGTGCTTCATATTCATTCAAATTAATTTTTTTTGAAAAATCAAGGTTCCAATAACGGCTCAGATTAAAATTACCAGAAACAATATCAAGCTCAATATAATGAGCTGGCGGCAACTTAAATACACCTTCATATGCAGTCATAGGACATGGCACATACTGCAAAGAAAAATAATGATGGATTGCTTGAAAATTTATAGTATTTGGAAATTCAGAAAAAGTTCTCAATGCTGCCAGTTCGCTGGCAAAAGCAAAAACATTATTGGACTTGAAATAATGCAAAGGTTTCTGTCCTAATCTGTCTCTGGCAAGAATTAATTTTTTTTTCTTTATATCTAATATGGCAAAAGCAAACATACCATTAATTTTTGAAAGGAAATTCAATCCGAACTCCTCATAAAGATGTATGATAACTTCGGTATCTGAATTAGACTTGAATATATGCCCTCTTTTCAACAAAAAACTGCGATATTCCTGGAAATTATACATTTCACCATTAAAAACTATCCATATGGAAGCATCCTCATTTGACATTGGCTGAGTACCTCCAGGAATATCTATGATCGAAAGGCGAGTATGTGCAAGTCCACAATTTTCAAATATCTTATATCCATCGCCATCAGGTCCGCGATGCCTAAGTTTTTTGCGAACTTCGCAAAACTCTTCTGGTCTTATTATTTCTCTGGAAAAATTTACCTTTCCTGCTATACCACACATAAAAATTACACCCCAAAAAAAAATTGAGCACAACATATAATTCGTCTTTTGTAAATTGTCAACTTCTCTTTAATAAATGATTTTTTATCTTTGTGTATTAATGTAATCGTTCACGTTTTTTTTTGCTTTTCTTCTTTTTAAAATTATAGTTTAAAGGTATTATTATTTTTCACTAATTAGTAAAAACATAGACAAATAATAAAAGTTAGGAGAACTCTTTTATGAAAAAAGATATAATTGCTTTTTCAACCGAATGGAAAAGTGGGAAAAATCTTGATTACACAGCATTTCCTATTGGTGGAATTGGAGCAGGAATGTTTTGCCTTGAAGGTAGTGGTAAATTATCTAATTTTTCTATCTGGCATAAACCAGAAATCCACAATGAACCATATTTATTCAGTGCCATTCACATTGAAGATAAAACAAAACTATCAAAAGTTCTTGAAGGCCCTATTCCAGACAGAAAAATAATGTTCTGGCCAAATTCAGGTAATGGATTAGGAGATAAGACATATGGTTTTCCACGTTTTAAGTCATGCAGGTTCAGGGCTCAATTTCCATTTGCACAAATAGAGTTAAACGATCCTCAAATTTCTCTCGACTGTGAAATAACAGGATGGAGTCCTTTTATACCAGGTGATTCAGATAACAGTTCTCTACCGTTTGCGGCTCTTGAATACAAATTCAAAAACAAAGTAAATAGAAAAATTTCTGCCAAATATTATTTTGCCTCTCTCAATTTCCTTGATAGAGACAAAACAGGAACAAGTGTAAAAAAAATAAAATCAGGATTTATGTTTTTACAAAAACCAACAGAAGATAAAAAATGGGCAGAGAGTTACTTTTCCATATCTATTTTAGAAAAAAATGCAAAAGTAAATACGCGTTTATTTCGCGGAGGATGGTTCGATACTCAAACCATGATCTGGAAAGATATATCAGAAGGAAAATTGATAGAAAGTGACGATTACCCGGAAGGAGAAAGACAATCGCCTGGCGCAGTATTAGCTGTAAAATTCACACTTGAACCGTCTGAAGAAAAAACCATAAAATTAATTTTCAATTGGTATGTACCATATTCACAATTGAGGACGGGACCTGAAATTGAAAAAACATCCTGCAATCCACCAGAAGACCACTATCGACCATGGTATACTTCAAAGTTTAAATCCATAAATGAAATTGTAGATTATTCAAGAACTAAATATGATAGATTAAAAAAAGAATCTTTTTCCTTTTCTCGAGCATTTTTCAATACAAGTCTCCCGGAGGAATTTACAGAAGCCATTGCAGCAAACCTATCAATAATAAAATCCCCTACTGTTTTAAGGCAAAGTGATGGGCGTTTATGGGGCTGGGAAGGTTGTTTTGATAGTGCCGGATGTTGTCACGGATCATGCACACACGTATGGAACTATGCTCAGGCAATACCACATCTCTTTCCTGATCTTGAAAGGTCTCTTCGAGAAAGTGAATTCAACATTTCTCAAAATAAGGAAGGGCATCAGAATTTTAGAACAAGTCTTCCAATTCGCCCTCCAGATCACAACTATCATGCAGCCGCAGATGGACAACTTGGAGGAATAATGAAATTTTATAGAGAATGGAGGATTTCTGGTGATTCAGAATGGATGAAAAAACTTTGGAAAAAAGTAAAAGATAGCCTGGAATATTGTATAAAAACATGGGATCCTGATGAAAAAGGGATAATTATAGAACCTCATCATAATACTTACGATATTGAATTTTGGGGAGCTGATGGGCTCTGTCAGACATTTTATCTTGGCGCTTTGAAGGCAGCTTTTCTGATTCAAGATTATTTGGGCGAAGATAGTTCCAGGTATAAAAATTTATACAATAACGGAAAAAAATTTCTCGAAGAGGAATTATTCAATGGAGAATATGTCTTCCAGAAAATCCAGTACGAGGGATTAAAGGCAGGTTCTCCGGTAAAAGCTGCAGAAGGACAATGGAATGTAAACTACAGCCCGGAAGCTATTGAAATCTTGAAAAAAGAAGGCCCTAAATATCAATATGGAGAAGGCTGTCTCTCTGATGGAATACTGGGAGAATGGATATCACTATGCTGCGGAATAGGAAATCTATTAGAAAAAAATATATCACGTTCACACTTAAGATCAGTATTTAAATATAACTATAAATACAATCTATCTGAACATATCAATCCACAGAGATCTGGCTATGCTATGGGAAATGAAGGAGGTCTATTAGTATGTAGCTGGCCACGTGGTAATAAACCATCTATTCCATTCCCATACTCAGATGAGGTCTGGACGGGAATAGAGTATCAGGTGGCAAGCCATCTTATGATGATTGGTGAGATTGAAAAAGCAAAAAAAATTGTAAAAACTCTGAGAAAAAGATATGATGGAACAAAAAGAAACCAGTTTAATGAATACGAATGCGGGCATTGGTACGCTCGTGCAATGTCTTCATATGCTCTACTTCAAGGTTTCTCAGGTGCACATTATGATGCTGTTGAGAAAATCCTCTACCTAAAACCAGTAGTAAAAGGAGACTTTAAAGCTTTTTTTGCGTGCGGAAAAAATTATGGATATGTCGGAGTAAAAAAAGGTAAGCCCTTTTTTGCACCAATAAAAGGTACACTTAAAATAAAAAAAATAATCCTTGAAGAAAAATAAAGATTGATATCTTTTTATTTTTCAATGACGCCAGAAATGGAGTCTTTATTAATTAGAAAATACAAAGTGAACATTTAGACTTAAAAAATGGAAGATATTATTTGCAATGAGGACGTAAAAATAAACTTGAAATCAAAAACTTTATTCTTATATTTTTTAATCTTTCAATCTAATATCAATATAAGGAATTATAAATTCAATGAAAAAATCAGTTCTTTCAGCTATCAGGAAACTTGAAATCATTAATGCTCCCATTCCTGAAATAAATTCTCCAGATGACGTTCTTATAAAAATAATGTCTGTCGGGGTTTGCGGTTCTGATGTACATTACTATCTCACTGGAAGAATTGGGAGCCAGGTAGTGAAATTTCCATTTCCACTTGGACATGAATGCGCAGGAATAGTAGAAAAAACAGGTAATAATGTAAGAACCCTGAAAAAAGGTGATAAAGTTGCAATAGAACCTGCTATTTCATGTGGAAAATGTGATCAATGCCTTTCTGGACGTGAACATACCTGCAGAAAACTCCGTTTTTTAGGTTGTCCTGGACAAGCAGAAGGTTCTCTTGCTGAATATATTTTAATGCCACAAAAATGCTGTTTCAAAATTCCAGAAAATATTTCCTTTGAAGAAGCTGTGATATCAGAGCCTCTTGCGATAGGAATCTATGCAGTGAAAAAATCTATCCCAATGAAGGGGGCAAAAATCGCAATTCTCGGTTCTGGCCCAATCGGATTAAGTGTTCTGGCTGCAGCAAAATCAGCCGGCGCAGAAAAAATATTTGTTACAGATAAAATTAATTCAAGGCTTCAAATGGCAAGAAACTTTGGCGCAACACACACATTAAATCCTGAAGAATTAGATATCGTTTCTGTGATAAAAGAAGAAGCCCCCCTACTCCTTGATGCAGTCTTTGAATGTTGTGGTCAACAGGAAGCGCTTTTTCAATCCTTTGATATTCTCAAACCAGGCGGGAAAATCATGATCATAGGTATTCCCCCAGAACTCGATTTTTGGCAGATTCCAGTCGACAAATCAAGGAGAAACGAAATATGTATTCAAAATGTCAGAAGGCAAGTGCACTGCACTCAAATTGCGTTAGATATGATAGCTGAGAAGAAAATTGATTTTTCAAAGATGATAACACATCGGTTTCCTCTTGAAAAAGTTTCTGATGCATTTGAAATTGTTGCCGCATACAAAGATGGCGTTATGAAAGCCATGATCAATTTATGAATTCGCATTTCAGCAAAAATGCAGTAAATTTATTCATTTACTTCAGATTTTTGAAACGATATATCTTAAAAAAAATTGTTCTATTTAATCCGAATTAGAATTTCTCTTTCTGATTATTTCTTAATTGCTTATGTGAGAGAAAAATATTTCAAGAAAAATTACCAAAATAAAAAAAGGATAAATTATGAATGAACTTGAGAAATTGCTATCTGATTTTGACCCGATAAAAAGGAAAAATGCACTAATAAAACTTATATCTGACACTGATATTTCAAAAATACCAACTCAAAATAATGTAAATATGCATTTTCATAGTTTTTTCTCTTTTAATTCAGAAGGCTGGTCACCATCGAGAATCGCATGGGAAGCAAAGAAAGTTGGACTTTTTTCGGTTGGCATAGTAGACTTCGATGTAATAGATGGTATGGATGAATTCATTGACGCTGCTGAACTCCTCTCGTTAAGAGCCTCAGTAGGCGTTGAGACACGCTCATTCTTTGCGAAGTTCGCAAATTTTGAAATGGATTCTCCAGGAGAACCTGGTGTAAATTACGTAATGGGAGTGGGTTTTACACAACATTTTCCTGACGAATCTGTTCAAGCAAAAAAATTGACAGATTATAGGGAAAATGCAAAAAAAAGAAATTTAAATCTTATAAAAAGAATCAATGAAAAATTAAAGGATATTGCACTGAGTTATGAAGAAGATGTCATTCCTCTTACGCCATCAGGGAATGCTACAGAGAGACATATTATAACTGCCTATGGAAATAAAGCATTAAAAAAGCTTGGAGATAAAGCATTCTCTTATTTATCTGAAATATTAGAAAGAAAATCGGATGAAATAAAAAATATCTTTTATAGTTCACGACCTGGTTTTGATGAATTACTTCGCTCAAAGCTTGTAAAAAAAGGAGGGATAGGATACTTACAACCATCTAAAGAAACCTTTCCACCAATGGATGAATTCCTTCAATGGGTAAAAAGTTGCGGGGCTATTCCTACTGAAGCCTGGCTTGATGGGACAACTAATGGCGAAGCATTAGGATTAAAGTATATCGAAGCATCAAAAGCCGAAGGCGCAATGGCTATAAACATTATCCCTGATAGAAACTGGAATATCAAAGACTCTCAAACACAAAAAATAAAACTTGCAAAACTAAAAGAAATTGTAGATGCTGCAAATACACTCAATATGCCTATTTTTATAGGAACAGAAATGAATAAATCTGGCCAACCTTTATACGATGACTTAGACTGCAATGCTCTACGACCATTCAAACAGACATTTATCAGAGGAGCATCTATCGCAATCGGACATTCTATACTCGCCAGGTTTGCGAAACTCCCATATTCGGCTGATGCAACAGATAATATATTTAAATCAACCGAAGAGAAAAACGACTTTTATGAGAAAGTAGGAAAACTCCCCCCTCTTAATAAAAAAATATCAGAAAATCTTTCAAAGTTTAATCCAGATGAGATTTTTGCCAAAATTGCGGATTCTGCTAAAAAGGGCTGCTGGAATATCTGACAATTTTATATTCAAAAAGATTTCCAACTTGTTTGATAATTCTGTGATTGTATGTAAATTACAACTTTTCGATATTTAATAAGGAAAACTCAAATGAAAATATCACTCAATTGGCTAAGAGATTATATCAATATTGATTTCAATATAAAGGATTTAGAAGAAAAGTTGACAATGGCAGGAATAGAAGTAGAGTCTATAGAGAAATTTTCGATTCCTGACAATGTAGTAGCAGCAGAAATAAAAGAACAACTCCCTCATCCAAATGCAGATAAATTATCTATATGTAAAGTCTGGGATGGTTCACGTGAATACAATATAGTATGTGGTGCTCCTAACTGCAATTCAGGAAAAATAGTCGCGCTGGCAAAAGAAGGAAGTATTCTCACAAATAGAAAAACAGGACAAAAAATAACTATTACCAAGCGCGAATTAAGAGGCGTATTATCAGAAGGAATGCTCTGTAGTGGAGAAGAACTTGGACTCGAAGAAAAATCAGATGGTATTATTGAATTGCCAGAAGATACTGTCATAGGAACTCCTCTTTCTGAAATTTTCCCATCAGACGTAATCTTTGACCTTGAAATTACTCCAAACAGACCGGATTTATTATCTCATATTGGATTAGCGAGAGATATCGCTGCTATTTATTCTTTAGATATAATAATGCCGAAAACTGCGATTTTCGCAAAAACACCAGAAAAAGATTTCTCAAAAACGGTTTCAGTCCTCTGTCATGAACTTTGTCCAAGATATACCGCTAGAATTATACGCGGAGTAAAAATAGCCGAAAGTCCAATATGGTTAAAGGAAAGATTACGCAAAATAGGCTTAAGACCTATAAACAACGTAGTTGATATAACAAATTATGTATTATTTGAGACTGGTCAACCTTTACATGCATTTGATCTTAAACTTTTAAAAGGGGAAAAAGTTATTGTAAGGAAAGCATTCAAAGGAGAAAAAATTACAACTTTAGATGGAAATGAGCATGAATTAGATGAAAGTATCTTGCTCATTTGCGATGAGGAAAAACCTGTAGCTCTTGCTGGAATAATGGGCGGTATGAATAGTGGTGTAAATGAAAACACAACAGATATTCTTATTGAAAGTGCTTATTTCGAACCAAGCAATATAAGAGCATCATCCAGGAGACTTGCCATTTCTTCAGATTCTTCATATCATTTTGAACGTGGAGTTGACATAGAAGCGGTCCATTTTGCAAGCAACAGAGCTGCATCATTAATTCTCGAATTAGCTGGAGGCGAAATTTCTTCAGAATTAATAGATATACGATCGAGAATAGAATCGGAAATAAAGATAAAATGCAGATATGAAAAAATCAGAATGTTATTAGGAATAACTGAAATTACCAATGATGAAATATCGGCTATTTTAAAACGCCTCAATTGTAAAATTATTTCTGAAGATAAAGATTCAGCAATTATCATTCCTCCTTCATATAGGCTTGATCTTTTTAATGAAGCTGATCTTGCAGAAGAAGTTCTTAGAATTCACGGGATATCACAGATTCCTATTGAGACTCCACGAGCTATTTGTGGAGGTCTTATTGAGGATGATAGTTACGTTAAAATTGAATCTTTTCGCAATTCATTAGTTGAACTCGGCCTTACTGAATGTATGAATTATAGTTTTTTTGAAAAAAAAGCTGCTATTCTTGATCCACGTTTTAATGAGAATAACATTGTTCCAATATCAAATCCGCTGAGTAAAGATAGTGAATTTATGAGACCATCTCTACTCTACGGAATGCTGCAAACTATAAATCGCAATATATCTAAAAATGCTTCAGATCTTGCTCTGTTTGAAATGGGAAAAGTTTTCTACAAAGAAGCTAACTTAAATAAAGAAAAACTCGAATTGATTATTGTTCTTTCAGGTAGAAAACATCCTGAAAGATTTTCTTCAGAAAAAAATATTCTATATGATTTTTACGATATGAAAGGTTTGATTGAAAGCATTATGCAAATCAATAAAGTCAAAAATTGGAGCTTCATTAAATTTCCAGATGCGGTGGACTACCGCCAGTCTGCCGAAATTTTCTCTGAACACAGGTTAGCTGTTAAAGTTGATAATGAAGTATTAGTTATATTCGGAGAATTATCTAAAAAATATAAAAAGGATTTTCGGACAAAATCACCCATATACATAGCTATTTTTGATCTTTCGGCATTACTTGCTTCAAAAAAAATTGAAACAATATTTAAGCCATATTCACAATTTCCCTCAATTCGTAGAGATATTGCCCTTGAATCTGATATTTCATTAGAAAACTCAGTAATCATAGATTTTATAAATAAACAAAATGTAAAATATCTCGAAAAATTTGAAATATTTGATTTATTTATAGATGAGAGTCTTGGTAGGAACAAAAAAAGTCTTGCATACTCCTTTTATTACAGAAGTATGGATAAAACTCTTACCGATGAAGAAGTAAATGAGATTCACGATGCGCTGCGTGCGAAAATCGCAAAAGAACTCCCGGTTCAGATAAGATAAATTTAGAAGGAAATATCTTCTCTATTAAATATTCTCTCTTATAGCCCAGACTAGTAGAGTTCAACTTTTTATTGAGAAAAGTTCTTCAAGATTAAATTTTGAATGAGCCTGGAGCGCAACAAGTGTTTTAGTATGAATTATTCCTGGAATATCATGTGGCATTTTATTCACTACAATTTCTGATAACTGGTGATTATCCTTTACTCTTATAATAGCTGCAAGATCATATTCTCCGGCAATAGTATATAATTCAGTAACACCATCAATAGAAAGAATAGCATTTGTTACATCTCTCAATTTAGGACGTTCTATGTTTATAAGTACGATAGCAGTAACCATTTTTACCTCTTTTATTTTGTTTTTGTCCCTGGCTCAGGGTTAAATTCCACAGTTAAATCTTCAACCACATTAAGAGACTGCAATCCCGCCTCCGCACAGGCATCTAAAAGTTGAACCAATTTTTGGTGTCTTGCATTGGGGCCACAATTAATGATAATAGTTTGCTTAGGATCGAGTTCTGCTGTTTTTTTTAACTGTACTTTTAAATCATCAAAATTCCACCTTTGTTGATTGACGTAATATACCTTTAAATCTTGTGCAGCGTCTTTTTCGATTCTATGAACATCTATTGTAAAAAGTTGAACAGGCTTATCTTTTGGCTTGCCACCAGGTGCTGGCAAATCAACAGTAAGTAATGTATTTTCAATAATAGGTTTTTGAGTAACTATGAAGTATATCAGGAGCAAAAAGACAACGTCAATCATTGCAGAAATTGGAACATCTGCATCTTTATGTTCTATTTTTTTTGAACGCCTTGCCATAAAATCATCTCCTCATATTTATTCAATAACAGCATCAAAACGGACTCTGTAGAGTCCTGTATCTGTTATAGCTTTCATAACTTTCCGTATATGATAATGCTGAACATCCTTATCTCCTCTGATGATAATAGGAATATCTTTGCCCCACTGACTAGCGGCAACAGTTAAGGCATTTGTAATTTCTGGGATACTCTTTTCTATCATATTCATATTGATAGAACCATCTCTGCGAACATTGATTGTTACACTTCTCGGATCTTTTTTTACAACAGGCTTACCATGTGGTGCATTAGAAAGTGTTATCATTTCATCTTCAACCTCTTTATCTATAGAAGCTGTAACGACGAAAAATATTATTAGCAGGAAAACGATATCTATCATTGCGGAGATAGGCACAGAAGCCTCAGCCAATTGAGCTCTTTTCTTCTTTTTAGCCATAATTCACCGTTTTTTTTCTCTTCAGTGTTTAAAGAAAATTAACCGACCTGTTCATCCTCCACGACTTCAGCATTCCTGAGTACTTTTATAAGATCATACGTCATCCCTTCCATAGAAAGAATAATTTTTGCAGCGTTATTTTTAATAAAAGTATAAGCTAGAATTGCCGGAATTGATATAATTAAGCCTACAGCAGTGGTATAGAGAGCAGTAGAAATTGACATAGCAAGCATTTGTGCTTTAGCAGCTCCGGTAGCTGTTGCAAGAGTAGCAAATGCACTTACCATCCCTGTAACTGTCCCCATAAGTCCAAGCATCGGAGCAATTGCGCCACAGAGGTTTAGATAATTAACTCTTTGCATTAATTTTTCGTTTTCCATATCGGCTGCAGAAGATACTGAATCCATAATTACTTCAAAACCTTCTGAAACGTTATTAAAGCCAGCCATCAGGATATTTGAAAATGGACCTGGAGTTGCATTACATGCTTCAAGAGCTGCCCCTAAATCACCCTGATTAAGAGCATTTCTGACTTGATCAACAAGGAAAGGAGGCATAATTTTATTGGCTCTTATGGTAATACATGCGTCAATAATTAAACCTAAAGTTGCTGCAGATGTAAGAAAAATAAGAAACCATATGAGTTTATCCAGCGCACCACCTCCAAGAACAATATCGAGGAACGTTTGCCCTCGTGGCTTCGTTGCTACCTGATCACCAGCACCAGCATCTGCTGCTGTGGCAGATTGTTGAGGGGCTGGATTACCCTGAGCGTGAAGGTCATAATTCATAGATAAAAAGGAGGCGATAGAAAGTAATCCAATTAGAATGACCGAGAATAGACCTTTATTTCTTTTTTTCATTTTTTCTTCCTTTTTTTTTATTTTAAGTTTTTTTATTATAGAAACTATATTAAAAAATCTATATTCTATTTTAGTTGAGCAATTAACGGATTGCCCGGATAATCCGTCTTCAACATTTCGGCAAAAGTACTACCACGATTATCTTTCATTTCCTTCAGAGTATTAGCTATTTGAAGCAGAGCATAAGGTCTCTCTTTATTTTCCTTTGGAAATAATAATGCTGTTCTTAAGAACATAAGGACAGCATCCTTTTTATTATTTTGCTTTAATAGTATGTCACCTCTTGAATTAAAGCCAAATGCAGCTATATCATCATCATTTGCTTGACCAAGTTGAGCCAAGACTTTTAATGCGTCATCGAATTTTGATTCATCTATCAGAAGTGTTGCAAGAAGTTTTTTGGCATCATAATATTCTACTGTTTTTTCTTCGTCTAAAAGCTCATAACCATCTAAAGTTTTTAGTCTATTTATTGCTTCCACTTTTTTTCCCTGTCCTGCAAGAGCGGAGGCTTCTCCATAGATGCATAGAACATCAAAACCGACAAACTTATATTTCTGATATGCATCAGCAAAGGCGGTAGCCGCTTTTGCAAAATCTTTTGCAGCAAGGGCTTTTTCTGCTGAATCTATTTCGGCAGGCTTGTCTTTTAATCTTGCGTAACTATAATCAACGCTTTTGATTTTCTGCTGAACTGCGCCTTGTTTTATCCAAATATCACCATTCGGGTCAACTTTTACGAAGTTTGCTCTAACAGTTCCTCCGTCTTTTTTTGTTACTGTTATTTCCTCTGCGAGAAGAATAATAGAGCTCAGGAAAAGAGAAATAATAATAGATAGCCTTGAGATTTTTTTTTCCATAGTCATTTCTTTTATCTCCTATAGTTTAATTTAAATTTATAATTTTTCAACTTCTGAAATAAATTTTCCTTTGGGAAAATAATTTTTATATTTTTCTATCATTTTTTTCTTGAGTTCTTCATCTTTCAAGTTTGAAGCGCATAAAGCGGCAAGATAGATGGAATATTCGAAAGATTTCATCTGAGCAGCCCGTTCCTCCAGAGGCAAGGCTTTTGTTCTTTCATCATTGGACCACGCATCGATATCCGTAGCTGCTATCATATCAATTGAGCTTAGAGCTTTCTTAAATTCTTTTTGTTCGATAAATGTATCTGCTATATTAGTCTGAGCCTTGTAATATACTGAGATAGCTTTTGCTATATTTGCGGAAAGCCCTACATCTCCATAGTCGGCTAGAGCTTTAACGTAATCTTTTTCAGCTCTGTAAGCAAGTGCTCTGAGAAATTTTGCATCGTAGTAATAAGGGGTCTTTTCATTTTTCAATAAAGTATTCAGATATTGTATAGCTTCTTTCGGATTACCCGAATAGTAAGCTGCTTTTGCAGTATCAAATATTGTTTTTTCCTTAAATAAATCAATAATTTTTTTCTGTTCTTTTTGATCATTTGCGATTTGAGCTGCACGTTGTTTTCCAAGCCAGTCTTCTAAAACAGGCTTTTCAATTTTTTCGAGTAATATTTTACCTGCGGTAAATGCACATTCAGAACCTTCCTTTGGATTTTTTCCACCGCAGTCAGAAAGATTTTCGAGAGCCCATCTAAGATCAAATATGGATAGTTCTGTTTTTTGATCAAGCATTTTTTTTAACACTTCTATGCTTTTCTCGTAATTGCCAATCTCATACATACTTTTTGCCAACATAGGCATAGCCTGTTTTCCTTCTTTACTATCAGGAAATTTGACTGCTAATTCTTCGAGGACTTTTGCTGAATCCTCAAACTTTCCAATTTCAGCATAAAGTATTCCGAGTCTCTGCATTGCAGCAGGGGTTTGTTTACCTTTTGGATATTCTTTAATAAAGGAAGTAAGAGCTGTTACTGTTTTTTCTTTATCTTTTAATCCATCATATGCCCATGCTATTAGAGAAGATGCATTTTCTTTTGCTATTAGAGTTTTTTTAGAAGAGTCTCCTTTTAATATTCCAGAAGAAAGCATGGTAAAAAATTCCTTACATTGTTTTACTGTTTCTTGATAATATTTGTTAGCTTCTTGGTCATATTCATCGATTTTCTTTTTTAACTCATCAGGAGTTAACTTGTTAAAATCTATATTGCTATCTTCAAGAGGGGCAGATTCAGGAATTTGATCTTCATTACCCCTGCTTTTTTCCTGGTCATCTTCTTCTTGATTCTTAATGTTTTCAGTTTTTTCCACAGAAGAGGCTGATGAAACTGCTGTAGTTTCAATCAAGGAAAGTTTTTCTTTTAAAGACTTAGCCTTTTTCTCTTTTGAAGTAGCGTATTGGAAATAAGATTCTGCTGCCCTGAGTTTGGAATCTGCAATATCTCCAAGTTGAATTTTTTCCCTTGGAATTTTTGCTTCCATTTCACAAAATTTAAGAAATGCTTCAGATGCTTTTAAATACTCTCGGGCGTTAAAATAGCACAAGCCGATCAGGTAGTATGCGCTACGACCATAATCTGTGTGTTGGAAATTATTGATTATGTTTTGATAATATGGGACAGCCTCTATAAAGGCCTGCCGCGCCTCGTCTAACTTAAGTTTTTTCTCTTCTCCCGATGGAAGTGATCTGGCAGTTTTAGCTGCTTCAGCTGCTTTATCGTAATAATATTTTGCAACCCTGGCTGAAATAGCCCCAGCATATTGATCTGTTGGGCATGCTTTCAAATAAAATTTATATATAGTTAGAGCATCTTCATATTCTTTTTTACCCCATAGGTATTCACCAACTTGCAAAAGAGCTCCTGGTGTTTTTGAAAATTTCGGGAAATATTCACCTAAGTAAGAGGCAACAGCCATAGCTTCTAAAGCTTTGTCTGTTTTTACATAACAATATGAGAGCATTGCAAGATTGTCAGCCCCCTGCTCTCCAGATCTGGATTTTTTTAATTCTTCCAGATAAATTGGTATAGCCTGAGCATATTTTTCTTCTTTAAAGAGACGGTCAGCTTCTTTTTTCCTGAAGGAAATAGCTTTATTCAATTGATCCAGGACTTTTTTGGGAATTTTTACTGTTTTTCCAAGTTTTTCAAGTTTTTCTTTACAATCACTAAAAGCTCCTATTACTCTTTCGATTTTTGGAAAGGCATTATGATGGAGAATTATGTTATAGAATTTCCCCAAGGCCATAGTATAAAGCTTAATTTTTTCCTCATCAGTGCTGGCTTTTTGTGCTTGAGCTCTATATACGAGACCTTCCACAAATGTAGCAAAAACGGATGGAGCTTCTGATGGATTGCCAATTTGTTTATAACCTTCATCCATCCCCGTTATAATTGGAAGAATCTTTGGATCTGTTAATTTTTTCAAAGCATCATCATATCTATCTAAAATATAGTAAACTCTTGCTTGTTCAACTTCTGCAAAAGCAAAAATAGAGTCAACATTCCATTTTAAATCATCAAGTGGTTTCAACTGATCGCTCGCAATAGTCTGCCAACCACTTTTTCCTTCTTCCTTCATTAACTCTGCCGTGTCGAGTTTTAACTGTATTGCAACTAACTTTGCATCACGATTAACCAGTGGAGAAGTATCTTTTTCAGTCGTTTCCTCTAACACATCTTTATACTTGAGGACCTCATCAACTTTCTTTACATTTTTTTGTGCTTGATAAGCGGCAAGAAGATATTGCCAGGCTTCCATAAATTCATCTTTTCCATTATCATCTTTTGGGGGATTGGCTTTTTTAACTTTGAAATAATCTTCAAGAGCTGTGATACCAATATCATACTGCCCTTTTTTTATAGATTCGATTCCCATTACACGACGTGAATCAGAATAATAATTACTCGAAGATGGTATTGAGCTGATTATTTTTTCTCCTTCCTGAATTTTTCCCTGAGCAAAATATGTTAGTCCTAATTGAATTTTTAATCTATCACTTTCTCCAGGATTTTCTTTTATAATTTTCTCAATAAGATATATTGAGTAATCAAACATTTTCAGAAGATTTAGTTTTTTTGAGAGGGAAATAGCTGTAGTAACATCATTAGATTCAGAAAATATTATAAATGTTATAGCAGAAAAAATAAATGCAAAAATAAAACATAATGATTTTTTCTTTTTCATCTCTTACTCCGATTTTTTTTAAATATAATCCTACTCTTAAAAAATCAAAATTATTTTTAAAAATTTAATAATTATTCCCCCAGAAATTTACTTCTATGTGCCTCGTTCTCGGTCCATCAAACTCACAAAAAAATATTCCCTGCCAGGTTCCAAGACATAGTTTGCCATTTTTTACTGGAATTATCTGGGAAACACCTATCAGAGAACTTTTTATGTGAGCATCACTATTACCTTCCATATGCGAATATTTCCTCTTTAGATGAGGAATAATATCTTCAAGATATTCAAGAATGTCATTGACAACATCTTGATCTGCATTTTCATTTATTGTAATTCCTGCTGTGGTATGTAATGCAAAAACGTGACAAGAACCAGAATTGAAACTCTTAGGAATCAAAGCATTTACATCAGGAGTAATGTCTATAAATTCGCATCTTTTTTTGCTTTTAACTGTGATAAGAGGCATTTATCCCTTCTCTTCTTTTAATTTTCGAGAAAAATATATTATTAATTGACCGAGAAATAAAACACAAAAAAGCAAAAAGTCAAATCTAAAAAACAACGTAAATCTTCAATAAAATTATTTCTAAAATCTCTTTATTCTCACGTGACAATACGGTTCTTTCCCACTTTTTAAATAATATTTTCTATGATACTCTTCGGCTGGATAAAATTCAGATAAAGTATGAAGTTCTGTTACAACATTCAATCCTTTTTCTTTTAAAAATTTTATTAATCTCTCTGCAATATCTTTTTGTTTTTCACTCGAATAAAAAATTGCTGAACGATATTGCGTTCCTACATCAGGACCTTGCCTATTCACTTGAGTTGGATCATGTATTTCAAAAAACAATTTTGCAAGCGTTTCAAAATCTACTTTTGTTTTATCATATAATATCATTATTGTCTCAGCATGCCCGCTTTTTCCACTACATACTTCTTTGTAGGATGGATTTTTTAATTGCCCTCCCATATATCCTGGCATAACGTGCAAAACACCATATTGCTTTGAAAAAAAATATTCCATTCCCCAGAAACATCCGCCAGCAAAATAGGCTTTTTCTATATTTTTCTCAGGTACAAAATCGAGAGAAATTGAATTTACGCAATATCTCAAATTTTTGGGAGTAAGTTCTTCGCCCTTAAAAAGATGCCCAAGGTGTCCCCCACAACGAGAACAGGTAATTTCCACTCGACCATCATTAGAATCAGTATTTTTCGAAATAGCTCCCGGAATTTCATCATCAAAAGCAGGCCAACCACAGCCACTTTTAAATTTATCTTTCGAATAATAAAGCCCCTGACCACAATGTCGACAAGAATAAATTCCAGATTCAAAAAAATCATTATATTTTCCAGAGAAAGGAGCTTCTGTTCCTTTATTAAGGATTATCCTTTTTTCATCTGGTGTTAATTCGTTGAGTTGGAAATCCATAGAATAAAGTTCTCTTGTTATAACTATGAAGATAAAAAGAAAAAACATAGAAATGAAAAATTTATTTTCAATATTTTATGCTATATTAATAATTATTTTTCTTTTTTTTACAAATAAAGATTTAATCTAATAAGATGTCTTCCAATTCTATATTTAAAAAAGGATTTTCCGTCTCTCTGGCTATTATCCTCTGCAGAATCATGGGGCTTTTCAGAGAAATTCTTCTCGCGAAAACTTTCGGAGGAGGAGCTCTTATGACAGGATGGGGGCTTGCTTTTATGGTGCCAAACCTTTTCAGGCGTCTTTTTGGCGAAGGGGTCATGGGCACTGTGCTGGTACCAATTCTTTCTCACTCACTTGAAAAAGAAAGCATACGGGACATAAGAAAAAAACTTGGAACAATATTCCTTACCCTTACTTTATTGTTATGTTCAATTAGTATTGTTATATCTATAATTGCTCTTTTTATAAAGAACTACGTAGAAACTGAAAGGCTCAAAATAGCTCTTGAATTAATTCCGTTTCTAATGCCTTACCTTATTTTTATATGTATAGTAGGAATTTTCAGTTCCGCCTTAAATTGTGTAGGTGAGTTTTTTTTACCAGCTTTAGGAACATTATTTTTCAATCTTCTTATGATATTATCCCTGCTATTTATCTGTCCTCTTTTTTTAAGAAAAATTTCAATGCTTAAATCTTTGGCTGTAACGGTTGTAATTTCAGGAATTTTCCAGCTTTTATTTACCGGGATACTTATGAAAAAATGCGAAATTTTTCCACTATTTGAATTTTCGCAATTCTGGAAAAACCCGGTGATAAAAGAATTATGGAAACTTTCAGCACCTGCAATGGTTGGAGCTTCAGCACTTCAGATTAGTTTTGTGGCAGATCGCCTAATGGCTTGCTGGATAGGAGATTATGCCGTACCGGCATTAACCTTTAGTGATAGAATTATAGATCTTCCAATAGGGATATTTGCTGTTGCATTAGGAAGTGTAATAGCGCCTTATCTTGCAAAAAGTGCTGCAAAAAATGACCATATAGCACATCAAAATGATTTCTTGAGCACTCTGTCTGTTATGCTTTTTTTATCAATATCTGCTTCAATATTTATTTTTTTTATGCGTGAACCTCTGATAAGAATTTTCTATATGAGAGGGGCCTTTGGTGAAAAAGAATTAAGAGAAACTTCATGGGCAATGGCTTTCTATAGTCCAGGAATCCCATTTTTTTGTTGCATAAAAGTGCTTGCTTCTGTTTTTTATTCAAAAAAAGATATGAAAACACCTGTAAAAGTATCAATAATATGTATTGTATTAAACATAATAATGAACCTCTTATTTATGATAAAACTAAGACAGGGGGGTATAGCTCTGGCAACAGTACTGTCGTCAGCCGTAAATTGTAGTGTGCTTATCTACTTAATAAAGAGGGAAAATAATAACATTTATGTCTTTGGAATTTTTATCGATATATTAAGGTTTTATTTTTCTGCTTTCATATCCGCATTATTATTACTTTATTCATATAATTATCTTTTAAAGATGATTGGATTCAAAGTGGTTGTGCCAGAAATTTTTCCTTTAATTTTATCTGGAATAATCTTTTTTTCTTTCTTTTTACTCTTTACTAAAATTTGTGGCTCAAAAATACCGTCAATGATATTAAAATCCATTCTTAAGATATAAAAATTTTTGCCAAAAAAAAATACAATGCTATATTCAAAGAAAAAATTAAATTTATCATTATTTTTAATCCTGGAGAAATAAAGAGACAATGTGCGAGGAAAAAAAGAAAGGTTGCGGCAGCGGGTGTTTTATTACCGTCTTGATCACATCCCTCATCCTGGGACTATTAATTTTCGCATCTTTTATTTTCTTGATTTTTGAAATTCTGTCAACTAGTGGATTTGAATCTTCCATATCCTCTTTCAATAATACCAATGGATTGATAGAAAAATATGTTGAAGGTTCAAAGTCCTCATCAAACAAAATTGCCATGATAGAAATACGAGGCATGATAGTTGATAATAATGGAACTGCCTTGTGGGAACTTGCCGACTCATCACTTATTGTAAGACAACTCATGCAGGCAAATAATGATCCAACTGTAAAAGCTGTAATTTTATATCTTGACACACCAGGCGGAGAGGTAACAGCAGCAGATAACATATATAAGGAAGTTTTAAATCTCCGAAAATCAGGTAAAATCGTCGTAGTGTACATGAATTCTGTAGCTGCAAGTGGAGGATATTATATCGCTGTTGCTTCAGATTATATTTTAGCCCATAGATTATGCGTAACAGGTAGTATAGGAGTTATAATGCAATCTTATAACTATAATGGACTTTTAAATAAAATAGGAGTCTTTACTGAAACATATAAATCAGGAAAAATGAAAGATATGCTGGACGGTTCACGTCTCCGCACTCCTGAAGAAATAGCCCTTGCAAATAAAATTGTCTCCCAGATATATGATGAGTTTGTAAGAATCGTATCTGAAGGGAGAAAAATACCTGAAGATAAAATAAAGAACTCTGAAATTGGTGATGGGAGAATATTCCTGGGAAATGAAGCACTTGAACTTGGTTTGATCGACCAGATAGGATATTATGAAGATGCCCTCTATAAAACACTTGAGTTATCGAAAATACCTGTTGAGGATTACAGAGTTATTAAATATCAAAAAACACTTTCGTTTAGCGAGATATTTGCAAATTTAAAATCATCAGAAAGTAAAATTTCACTCAATTTAAATGGTATAAAAACATTTTACTCCTTTCTTGAACCAGGAAAAGCATATTTACTTCCTATTTACTAGCCTCATCCTCTTGCTATTAGACTGCATATTTCGCGAACTCATTGTACCGTAGTGAGATGTGCCAAGATGCAACTGTAATAACTACTACAATTTAAGGATAAGGAAGCCGTAGCACAAAGCATTCGTTCCATTCGGTTGAAAAATACGAAAAACTGGAATATCACAAAAATTGTAATTTTTATAAAAAATCATAATACCCCTAAAAAGATACCTGTAATAAACAGAACAACTAGCAAAACCTAAGATTTGAATCTTGAGATAATTTATTCCTTTCCTTGAGAATTCTTTATTAATTTATCTAATGCCTCTGATATTATTTTCTTCTGAAGATCATTTTGAGAATATTTAAGGGCCAAATCATAATACTTTTTTGCTTCTGTATCATCCCCCAATAATCTACAACATTCAGCAAATTGATAAAAATAATTCACTTTGGAATTTATATTTTCAGGTTCATGCATTTTTTCCAGGACATTTTTTGCCTCTGTGAA
The DNA here is from genome assembly GCA_964426675.1 of uncultured Lentisphaera sp. GTDB lineage: Bacteria > Verrucomicrobiota > Lentisphaeria > Victivallales > GWF2-50-93 > DYMC01. The sequence continues at coordinate 54,759 of CAYRRM010000009.1, read as the reverse complement.
TTCTCTACATCCTAATAATGAAGCCGCAAAAAGAACCTTTACTTTGGAATCGTTATATTTTTTATTATAGTCTTCAAGAACAATTCGGGCCTCAGAAAATCTATTTTTAGTCATTAAATAATTGGCAAGATGAATAACTGCAGATTGCGAGGATGGTGCAAGTTCATAACCTTTTATATAGGCATACAAAATTTCTTCTGCGTCTGGATTTTTATATTCCAAAGCCCGACCATATCCTACAAAATCCTCACTCCTAAGGGAAAAATCTTTCGGCGACGTATATGAGAAAACTACAGTATAAACCAATAAAATCAATAATAATGGCAAAGGTTTTTCTTGCGAAATTCGCAGATACCGAATTAATGAATTGAGATAGTACCCTGAGAAAAAGACAAAAAATAACAGTAAAGCAATTCTGTATCTCGCAAGCGGAATAAAGATAATCATAGGAAATGCTATTGCAATAAAGTAAAAAAAAAGGATAGAATATCGCTTTAACTTTCTGGGCTCAGACAAAGATATAAAAAAACCAGAAACACCCAAAGGTATAAGAAAGAGTGGCCCTAAAAAGAGCCCAAAGGGAAAAAACTGGGTCTTTAAAAAATAATAGTTAATATTGTTGGGAATTTCATATGGACTGATGAGCTTGTAAATTTTTTCAAAATAATTGCTTATTCTTCTCTGAATCATAAGATCGCCTGGATTATATAGGAGAAGTTCATCATCAGGATTTATTTTCATCTCAGAACCAGCTTTTAAAATATAAGATAGGACAGGTTTCCCCGGCAGAACTTCAAATTTCCCGCAATTCAAAAAATTAATTAAAATTACTAAACATAATGATACTAATGAACCTGCAAAAAAAATTGACATATCCTTAAAAAATATCAGGTTATTTTTAGATTCACGTCTCTGCCCAAGTCTTAAAATAAACCATAAGGAAAGTACAATGCTTAAAAAAATTCCAGAAAACCTTGATAAAGATGGTAAAACAATAAGTGCCCCAGATATAAAAAGACAATATTTTTTCCTAAAATTTACGCATATCACAGTATAAGTGGCCATCAAACAAGACGTGATAAAAACAGTTTCAACAAGGGAAAATGATTCATACATAATAAGAGGAGCGTAAAGGGCAAATAATAATCCAGCAAATAACGCTGTCATTCTATTTGCACTGAGTTTAAGTGAAATTAAAGACGCCAGTACAGAAGAAATAATTCCGCAGAAATGCTGAAAAAGAGTTATACCTTTTATTGGATCAGAGCTATTTAGGAATATCATACAACTACATAGAAATTTATAAAGAGAAAAAGCAGATTTTCCTTTCATAAAATCTTGGGCGAATTCAATATGAGTCTTCATATCAAGCCCCTGAATTTTACTATATTCTGGCAATGGAGACTCCTTCCAATAGTAAAAAGAAATTATACGCGCAATAAGAGCAAAAACTACAACTATCAGAATAATGTCTCTTCTTTTTATTTGTTTAATCATTTTTTTCTACCAAGATTATACTTAACTTCTATTTTCAATATGTTAGTTTTTCCTGTTAATGGTGCATAATTAGCCCTTCTTACACCTGCAACCCAGATAATTTTACCTTCCGGTAAACTAAAAACAGGATAAACCCCTTTTTTATTAGATGGAATTTTTTTATTCTCAAAGAGTTTTCTTAATGAGACATCTTTTTGCATTCCAAATGGAATCATTTTTTCTCCGGGTAAAACAGAACTAATTTTTAATTTTTCAGGAATTGCATCCTCTGGAAAAAAGGCTGAAAATTCACCTTCAGTTTTCATAGTATTTATTTTCTTTATTCTTTTTATAGTTATATCCCATATTCCCCATTTTATTTTTGGATTTTTATGCCAATGCCAGATGATAGAAGGAAAATTCTCTTTATCCTCTCTTGAAATCCTAAAAGATTCTCTGTTTAGCTCTATAAAATAATCCTTCTCCTCAGGAAGAGGAATTTTAAATCTGTTTTTATTTTTCGAACTTTGGAGTCTGAGTATTTCATCATCAATTCTCTTCAGCAAATCATAAGTCGGAACGTAATCTCTCTTCAAACAATTGCTTAAATATCTTCTTAATATTCGGATTTTTAAAGCATTATTTAGTTTTATGTATTCTTCTAAATTGATGAAATTAGATGAAGCAAATAGTTTCTGCCATTTTTTCTCTACTTCACCTTCTATAAAAAGAGCATCCTCAAGAAGAACTAAAGCAGCTCTCTTTATTCCGTCTCTAGTTCCAGGGTACAACTCAGATAACCCGGGTAAAACAATATTCCTAATATAGTTTCTAAGTATTTTATTATTGTTATTTGAACTATCTTTACGCCAGAAAGTAATATCATTACTTATTAAGAAATTCTCTATTTCCGAACGAGAATAATTCAAAAGAGGACGAATAATCATGAATCCTTCAATATATTGTATTTCTCTTAAACTCGTAAGCCCAGAAAGATTTGATCCACGTAAAAGACGTATTAAAATGTTTTCATTTCTATCATCAGAGTTATGGCCAAGGGCAACAACTGAATCTTCTGATGAACAAAGTTCTTTCCATTTTGAAAGGCGAAGAGACCTGGCTCGATCTTCAAAACTTTCCTTTCCTTTTATAAGGCTTTTCACATCAATATTTATCTCAATGAAATCTATATTGCGACTTTCGCAAAAATCTGCACAAAATTTTGAATCCTGAAAACTTTCTTCGCCCCTTAAACCATGTTGGTAGTGAACAGCTTTTAATTTAAAGTTATATTTTTTTGAATACTCGGTTAAGAGTAGAAGAAGGGCGGTAGAATCAGCTCCTCCACTGAAACCACAAAAAACCTTTTTTATCTTTTTTAATTCTTTATAGTATTTTTGAAAGAAATCAGGATTATAAAGAGACATTTCAGTATTTTTTCTAAAATTTTTTCTTTAAAAATTCAATATAATTCATTTAAAAAAGCCTTCAAGTTCCCTTTTTTTTTATTTTTTTACTTTGAATATTTGTTGTTCGTGTCTATTATATGCAAAAAAGTGAGGCCCATAGTGAGCGATATTCCTAAAAAAAATGAAACTATTATTGAAGATAAATCGCAAGATAATTTAAAAGAGCAAAATAGCGAAAATATAAATACAACAACACTCCATGTTGAAGACGATTCGGCAACCTCCGATGTAGTATTCATGCCTTTAAAAGATACTGTACTTTTTCCATTTTCACTGTCTACATTGGTAATAGAGGGTGAAGAAAATGTTGCTATAATGGAAAAACTTGCCAATAATACACGGATTATTGGCTTATTCCCAGAGTTGCCTAAAAATGCAGAAACAGAAATAAAATTTAATATCAACGACATTGGATTGAAGTTTGAATATCTAGAATATCAGGATAAAAGAATTTCAAAAATTGGCACTCTTGGAAGAATAGTAAAAATGCTCCGTTTTCCTGACGGGTCAGTTAGAATACTGGTAAGAGGAATACGTCGGATAAATGCGTTAAAAATCCAGGAAGACACAAAGCCCCCAATAGTAAAAGTTATTGAACTGCCTTTTGAAAAAGATGAAGGCCTCGAAACTATTGCAATGGCAAAAAATGCCATTACACAATTCCATGAGATCATCAATTCTTCACCATTTTATCCTGATGATTTAAGAATAGCGGTAATGAATATAAATGATAATTATCGCCTTGCCGATCTTATCGCAGAAACATTAAACCTTCGTTATATCGAAAAACTCGCTATACTTGTAGCCCCTAACTTGCACTCCAGATTTCAGATTCTTACAATTCTTCTTAACCGAGAAATAGAAATAATTCACCTGGGATCAAAAATACATTCACAGGTCAGTAATACTCTCGGAAAGGCTCAGAGAGAATACTATCTAAGAGAACAATTAAAAGCTATAAAAAAAGAACTTGGTGAAGAAGCCTTGAGTCCTGAATTATCATCTCTCGCAGATAGATTTAAAAAGAAAAAACTACCCGAAAAAGTGAAAGAAGTGGTAGATAAAGAATTCGAAAGGCTCCAGATCATACCACAGGTCTCGGCTGAATATAACGTTTCCCTTACTTACCTAAATTGGCTTGCCGACCTTCCCTGGAATGAATATACAAAAGATACTATAAATATAAAAAATGCGGAAAAAATTCTCAATGAAGACCACTATAATTTAAAAGATGTAAAGGATAGAATTTTAGATTTTCTCGCTGTATTGCAACTCAAAAAAAATTCAGATAAAAAGTCTCCAATACTATGTTTTGTGGGGCCTCCAGGTGTAGGGAAAACTTCTCTCGGACAATCCATTGCAAGAGCAATGAATAGAAAATTTGTAAGGATGTCTCTGGGAGGAATCAGGGACGAAGCAGAAATTAGAGGACATAGGCGAACGTATGTTGGAGCACTTCCTGGTAGAATCATACAGGGAATAAAAAAGGCTGGTAGCGCAAACCCTGTCTTTATGCTTGATGAAATAGATAAATTAGGAAATGATTTTAGAGGAGATCCTGCCGCAGCTCTTCTAGAAGTTCTAGACCCTGCACAAAATAACGCTTTCAATGACCACTATCTTGAAGTAGACTTTGATTTGAGTTCCGTCCTTTTCATAGCGACAGCAAATATTACAGAAACAATCCCAGCACCACTTCTTGATAGAATGGAAATGATTCATTTGCCCGGTTATACAACAATGGAAAAAATTGAAATTGCACGAAAATATCTCATCCCAAGACAGGAAAAAGAAAATGGCCTGCAAAAAAATAGAATTAAATTTGCAGATGACACATTACAAAAACTGATCTCCGAATACACTATGGAAGCTGGAGTAAGAAATTTAGAAAGAAATATAGGGGCAATATGCAGAAAATTTGCAAGAGAAATTATAGAAAAAAAACAGACAATTAATGGTAAAACTGAAATACACATAAATGACCTATTAAAATATTTAGGACCAAGAAAATTTTTCTCAGATATCGTAAACGAAAAAGTAATTCCCGGAGTCGTTACAGGAATGGCATGGACAAGCTATGGCGGAGCCATTATGCCAGTAGAAGTAAGAAAAATGCCAGGCAAAGGAATATTGAAACTTACCGGCTCTCTCGGAGACATAATGAAAGAAAGTGCAGAAATAGCCTTTAACTTCATCAGAAGTAATCAAAAAGAGTTAAAAATAAAAAGAGATATTTTTACGAAAAACGACTTCCATATCCATGTACCTGACGGCGCAACGCCTAAAGATGGCCCATCCGCAGGCATAACTATACTTATTGCTTTGATTTCTCTCTTAAAAAATAAAACTATAAATCCACGCCTTGCCATGACAGGAGAAATAAATCTACAGGGGAAACTTATGCCAGTAGGCGGTATAAGAGAAAAAGTAGTCGCAGCATTAGCTGCCGGAGTAAAAGATATCATTTTACCAGAAAAAAATAAAAGCGACCTTGAAAAAGTTCCAGACGAGATAAAGAGTAAAATAAAATTCCATTTCTTCTCTGATATAATGTCAGCAGTTAAATTTTCACTAAAATGAGTGATTTCTCTGTCCTAATCGAGATATATCGAAAATTAAAAAAAGACAATGTAGCAATCCTGGGGTTAATATGTGTGGCTATATTCTTCTTCTTTGCTATATTCGCTCCGCTCCTCGCCAATAATAAACCATTTGTATATATTTCAGAAACAGAATTTTCTTTTCCTTTTCTAAGGTTCATATTCGCACCTGATACAAATGAAAAACTTGTCGAAAAAACATTCAACTTCATACTAATCACATTTCTTCCAATTTTTACTATATTTAAAACAAAATCAAAAAATATAAAATCCCTATTAGCTTTGTTCATTATATTGATTATTTTCCCATTCATATTTGTAAACACAAAACTCGACCGAACAAATTGGCGGGAAAGAACAAAAACAGAAAAGGCCTTTGCAATTTTTGCTCCCATTCCATATAGCCCATTTGAGAGCATTGCTACACCATATGAAAAACCATCAAAAAAGCATATACTCGGGACAGACCAGATTGGAAGAGATGTCGCCGCTCGCATGCTATACGGCGCTAGAGTATCACTTGCAGTAGGAGTATCTGCAACTGCATTAACAATACTTATTGGCGTATGCATTGGGTTAATAAGCGGCTATTTTGGAGGAAAAATAGACCTAATCGTAATGAGAGTAGTCGAAATCATCATCTGTTTTCCAACATTTCTCCTGCTACTGATATTAATGTCGATCTTAATGGATAAAAAATTTGAACAATCAATATTAGTAGTTATCTCTATAATTGGACTAACCTCATGGACAGGCCTATCAAGAATTGTAAGAGGAGAAGTCCTTCAACAACGTCAAATGCCATATATAAGAGCTTGTGAATGCCTTGCACTTCCTGTGTGGAGAATACTTTTTATCCACCTTCTCCCAAATGTAGCAGGTCCTATTTTCGTAAGTTTCACTTTTGGAATTGCAGGGGCGATACTGGCTGAAAGTGGACTCAGTTTTCTCGGTTTTGGCATCCAACCTCCAACAGCCAGTTGGGGTGAACTTCTCCGTCAGGCGTTCATCGATCCAAAAACCTACTGGCACCTTACTCTATGGCCAGGAATTGCGATTTTCGCAGCAGTATTGTCTTTTAACTTCATTGGGGAAGGACTTAGAAAAATCATAACACCAAATTAATACTCTGATTGTCTTCAAAGTAAAACGTAAAAATTCATCTGAGTATATCCCAAAAAGACCATGAAATACTCAAAAAAATTGATACTCATAAAGATTTCATATCACTGAGGAAGGAGAAAGTTTTTACCAAAAATTTCCCATAATACTCCTACATCACGACCATCCTTTGCGGCTTTCGTTCCAGGTGTTTCAGGAACGAGCATCCAATTACCATTTACTGGATCAATAAACTTGGGTTCCTCAAAGATTCCATTCTTATGTTTACATAATCTATGAAGCTTAATTTCTTTCTTTATCGCTGTTTTCTTTTCAATATTACCGTCTTTATCTTTTACAACGGCAATTCCATCCTCTCCAAAAAGTAATGAATTATTGAATTTTACTTTATCTGGTAAGACTTTTTCTGAAATTAGCATGGCATAACTTTCTCCAAAAACTATAGTATTATCAAATTCTACAGATGAATCTCCTTCTATTTTCAGCGGAATATCTGTTTTTGATTTTTTAACCGTTGTCAAGGTGCAATGATCAAAATAAAGATTTTTAGAATTAATGATAAAAAGTTCCCTGAAAAAGCAGTTATTGAATCTAATATCTTCAGCACGTTCGATAGTAATTATCGCCTTAGAAAAAAGACAATTTTTAATAGTTAGATTTTTTGCGTCTTTTTTTAATATAACAGTATCACCGGTAAATATTAAATCAGAAAGTTCAATGTTTTGACTCGTTAATTCTAAGTTCATATCAATATAAACGCCATTTTCACCAACAATTGATAGATCTTTTTGAGAAATAAAGATAGTATTTATTTTACCTGAACTATTGTATTTCCCAGCTGGGAGTTTTATAATAGTTTTAGGTTTTACATTATGTAATTCCTGAATCAATGCATCTCCAGGAGTTTTATTACTTGTTCTTAATACAATTTGCCTATAGAGTTTATTCTGTTTATCGAATCTCATACATTGATTTTCGAGCTCCTCAACTAATCTCTCCAACTTTGAATAAGCGGCTTTGCCTGAATTTGCTATTTTATAATTTTGAATACGTGAAAATAGCTTTTCGACATCGTCCTGTTTTATCTCAAGTTTTATAATATCCGATATCAATTGAGGATTACTTATATCATTTACAGTTACAGATCCTAGTCCACAATCCCGTAATATCTCTATAAATTCCTTTTCCACAGCATATTCAGAAATAAGTTTTTGCAGAAAGCTTTCATTGTAATCAGAAAAACACTCAATAAGTTTAAAATTTTCAAGAGCCTTTTTATACTCACCTGCTTTAAGATAGACAAGGGCCCTTAGAAAAATATTTTCTTTGGTATCTGATTGTATATTTAAGATTTTTTCAAGGATAAAATCTGGGTCTATCCGATCCAAATTTATCTGTTCCAGTGAAGATGAAATAGCGTTATCTCTTAGAAAGAATAGAAAACCATCCTTTATTTCAGCTTTTTTTATTTTTTCAACAGGAGAACCAATAAATTTAATTTCAAAGGAAGAGGAAGAATTTTTTATAATATAATCATTTAATAATTGCGGTATTTTTATATATATATCTATTTGTTCAATAATAGAATTTACATAGTCTTTTATAGCAGATAAATCACTTTCAATGAGATTTGTAATAGAATTTTTAAATTCCGAAAAGTCTCCTCGTATAATACTTCCTGAATTTTCTTTAAAAATCTCAAAGAATTTTTTGAATGCTGCTTTTCTTTGGACTTCATTTTTTTTACGAATTTCTTCTCTATTTCGAATTATCTCATCAGCAATGTAGTTACGTTCCTGAATTGTCTCCTCTTCATAAGGTCCCTTATATGATTTTATCAATGAAAGAGCTCCTTCAAAATCTCCTTTTACTGTAAATTCTTTTACCTTTGCCTTGAGTTCCTCTATAACCTTTTCTATTGGTTCACGTTTTTTACCTTCCAAGTCGAGAATCTCATTAATAATGGTTTGTTCAAGTTTATAATTTTTTATGGAACGAGCTTTTTCCTTCGCCTTATGCATTAAGTTGATAGCGTTATCAATATCAATCGCATCAGGAGAAGTTTTGGCAACAATTTTCTTTGCATCATTAATCAATTTATAAATTTTCTGCTCTTCTATCTCATATGGTGAAAAAATTCTCTTCTGAGATAGAATATCCTCATTTTCCCCTTTTTCTGGAGTTTTAAGTTGATCATCAGAGATAACCGCAGGTTCTGATTCTTTTTTTACGTTATAATTTTTAGTACTAACTTTCCCCTGTTCAATAAGATTTTTATTTGAAATATTATTAAAACTAAAAAAGATGAAAAAAGAAATTAGCAATACTCCTATAATAAAAACAAATATCAAGCCAGGCGAAAGTTTTTTCTTAAGAAAATTCCAAACAGTATCTTTTTTTTCAATTTGTAATTTATCTGTGTTCAGTTTTTTTCTAACAATTCTAGCGAGAGTATTGGTAACATCTTTTTTATCCTGTTTTTTATCTACCACAAAAACTTTTCTTTTAGAAGTATATTTTGCAGGTTTCAATCCCACGGGCTCAATAATATCCCTTTTAAAGTCCACCTTAATATTAGTCAATGTTGGCGTATGCTGAGGCATATTGAGAATAATCCTATCAATACGGTGAATTAATTCTTCCCAGTCTGAAATCCTCATCTGCTCGCTTTTTTCCATCATTATATTTACTATTTTTGCGATTTCCGCAGGACAATCAGGTTCAAAATCTAAGATATTTGGTATGGGGGCATCAGGAATCATATCAAAGTCAAGTCCATCATATGGATGTCTACCAGTCAAGAGCATAAAAAGAACAGCACCTAAAGAATAAATATCACAAAGAGGAGAATCCGCTTTTCCGAACCTTATGAACTCAGGACTCATATATCTGTAGTCCCATACATTAAAACCATTTTTGATTAAAGAGTAATCTTTCAACAGGAAATCATATATACCTAGATTTTTCACCTTTATATTATAATTTTCATCGGTAAATATATTACTGGGAATTAGATTTTTATGCAATAGGAGGTTACTCGACCATGCTTTTGATAAGCCTACAGCAACATTTCTCACAATAGTAAGAGCTTCCTTGTACTCAATTTGCCTCTGCCCAATAGCAAGGGCTGCAATACATTTAAATTTCTCAAGATATTCAAAAGCAAAATAAACTTTTCCTTCAAGAATACAACGATCAAGAAGTTGTGGAAATTCCGGCATGTTTAATGTACCAGCTCTTATAACAAGGTCATAGAAGGCATTAGATTCTTTAATATTTTTAATAAAGAAAGTTGTGGGTATTCGCAAAATTACCTTACTGCCATAAAGTTTCTCATAGCCTTCAGCCAGATACGTTGTCCACAAAAGATTCATTCCAACTAGTTCTTCTATCCTATACCCATGAAATCGCGTCTTTTGTGGCATTATCGGGTCCGGCAAAACTTGAAGACTACCACATATAGGACATTCTACAACTTCACCAATATAGGAGTATTCTCCCTGTAACTCTGAATCACAATAAGTGCACCTAAAATTAAACATTCAAAGATCTCCTACTTACTCCCTCAATGAAATTTTATAATATATAATATATTAATTATAAATCAATTGTCAAAAATTATGCATAAAAATAGAGAGCATAAATTGCAGAACCTTTTTAATATAATGTTTCATCATAATCAATCGACTATTTTAGAAATCTAAAATAGGAACGGAACATGCCCTATCAGGATTTTTTTTAATATGCTTAGATTTTTGAACAAGTATTAAAAAAAAATTTCATTATTCATTTTTAAAAATTCAATAATCCTCTTTATTTTTTAAGTGAAATATCTCTCAGTAGATACAGTAAGAAAAAAGCCGATTATGTTGTTTTCCGTTCTACATCCCTTTCAATTCCAAAATTCATCACGATCAACTCTAAGTGGGGCTAAAAAAATTACATTATATAAAGAAAAAAAGTATAGAAAAAACATTTTTCTATTTTACACATTTACAAAAGTGGGAGCTTTCAACGTTTTAAATTCAGAGCATGTATCTTTCTGTGTAGAGTTCTACGACTTATACCAAGAATTTTTGCTGCCTTCGTCACATTCCATTTTGTTTCATCAAGAACTTGCCTGATAAGCCGTTCTTCATTTTTATTTAAATCTAAAAAAGGCTCCGCCTTAAAAATCCTTCTCTTTGTTGTTGAATTGAGATTATTTCTTATGTGGGTAGGCACAGTATCAAGATCAAGAAATGTTTTTTTTGATAAGATAACCATTCTTTCAGCACAATTGCGAAGTTCGCGGATATTGCCGGGCCAATTATAAGAGCAAAGAACATTCATTGCAGCCTCACTAATGCCCTCGATTTTTCTGTTATTTTCTCTTGCAATTTCGTCGACAAAATATCTGAATAAGATAGGAATATCCTCTTTGCGTTCTCGTAAGGGCGGTAGATTTACAGTTACGACAAAAAGCCTAAAAAAAAGGTCTTCTCTGAATTTTCCATCTTCAACAAGTTGTCGCAAATCTTTATTTGTAGCTGCAACAACTCTCACATCTGTGTAGATAGGTTCAGTTCCTCCAACTCTTTCAAAGGTTCTCGTCTCCAAAACACGCAATATTTTTACCTGAACTGTTTGATCTATTTCCCCTATCTCATCAAGGAATAATGTTCCCCCATCCGCAAGTTCAAATCTACCTTTTCTTTGCTCTGTAGCGCCAGTAAAAGCTCCTTTTTCATGCCCAAATAATTCACTTTCAAGCAAATTGGTAGGCAAAGCAGCACAATGCACTGCAATAAAAGGTCCATTTCTTTTACTCATCTCATGTAATGCTCTGGCGGCAAGTTCTTTCCCAGTTCCACTTTCCCCTAGAATCAGTACAGTTGCTCGCGTTTCAGCAACTTGCCTGAGAGTTTCAAGCACGTCATGAATTGCCGCAGAATTACCTATAATTTTTCTCGTTACATCTCTTTCAAGTAATCTCTTTTTAAGTTCAAGATTTTCAATTTTCAATTGCCTTTTTTCGATTGCTTTTTTTATAGAATCACGTAAATAATCGAGATTTATTGGCTTAACAATAAAATCTTCTGCGCCTTTAGCTTTTGCTTCAAATCCATTTTCAGCACTTGAATAAGCACTTATAACTATACAGGAAGGCTGAGGATCTTTTTTTAAACATTCTTCCAAAACTTTAAAACCATCTGCCTCTGGCATGATAAGATCCGTAAGAACTATGTCATAGTCATTTTTCTTTATCATATTAATAGCTCTAAGTCCATCTTCGGCAATGCTTACATTATAATCTGTACGTAAGAATTTAGCCATTGCTTCTCTGACATTTCTCTCATCTTCTACAATCAAAATATTATACTTATTTTTTATAGCCATATTAATTCTCCAGAATTATTTTACCTTATTCTTTACTGCCCGTTAATAATTTAACCTTCTTATCAAATAATGGTAATTCGACACAAAAAGTAGTTCCAAATCCAGGCTTTGATTCCACAGTTAATCTTCCATTATTAGCTTTAATTATCTTATCTACAACCATAAGCCCAAGCCCACTTCCAGTTTTTTTTGTCGTAAAATAAGGGTTAAATATTTTATCGATAAGTTCAGATGGAATTCCAGAACCATTATCTTTAAACGATATTTTAGCATAATCTCCATCTGATAGACATGTTATTTCAAGTTTTCCACATTCTTTCATCGATTCAATAGCATTTTTAATAATATTAAAAAAAGCCTGTTTTATTTGCGACTCATCTACTCTAATCATTGGTATTGAATCAGCTAGTTCACAATTCACATTTATTCTTTTATTTTCTATCTCTGGCTTAATAATATTTAGTGTTTCTATTAATACTTTCTTTACATCCACTTTAGCGAAATCTGGAGCATCAATTCTCAATGCTTGCAAAAAACGTTTAATTATTGTTTCGAGTCGAGATATTTCTTGCTTTGCTATATTTAAAAGTTTTAATTCTTCTCTCGAATTTCTTTTTTTTGAGAGTTTTTTTTCAAGAAGTTGAAGATGGATTGATATTGAATTCAATGGATTTCCTATCTCATGAGCAACCCCTGCAGCTAGCAAAGAAATCATACTATTTCTTTGCCTTTCATGTTCTTCTTTCGTCTTTTCAGATAATTCGCTTATATCATGAAAAATCGCAACAAATGACTCACGATCTTCAGAATGAGGTATTATATAAAAAAGAAGGAGTTTCCTATGTGGATAATCAATTTCTATTTCACGTCTCGAGATCCCAAAAGATAAATTATCTTTTTTATCTAAAAAATCCTTCCAATCAAAATTTTTTAAATAAGATGAAATCTTATGGCCAGAATGCTTCTCTGGCATAGCAAAAATTTCACGGGCCGCAAAATTTGCAAACCTTATCTGAAGAAAACGATCAAATATTATTATTCCCTCTCGAATATTATCAAAAATACTATGTAAAAATACAGCATCGCGAATTCGACGAAACAAATCTCTTCTTTCTGATACGTCCAATTTTCCAAGTATTTCATCTATCTTCTTTTCAGAGTTACGAAAATTCATTCTTCTCCTTGAAATTAAATAAATAAGAAAGATTGTTTTTCTTTATTATTACATTCGTTTTACTTAAAATCAAGACAACATAACCCCCCAATTGTTTTAACTTGATTTTTTACAAGATTTCATAATCTTATGTTTCTTTATATAGATTCAATATATAAGATAATCATAGAAAATTACATTTTCCAAAGATTACATTTTGCTATTTTTCTTCAATCTTCCATCTTAAATTTTAAGCTCAACTTAGCCGTTAACTGAACTTTATTTCACGGACTTTGCATTTGATCGCTTTTGGTAGGAACAAAGTCAATAAGGAACTGATAACTACTCCAAGTAGTCCTCTCTTTACAAAAGTATGCGAGTTAATGACAAAATATTTGCAAAGTTTAGCAAACAAAAATTTGAAAATTAGGATTTTCTTGTACGAATAGTTTTCTAAAAATTAATTAAACTATCTCTTGTAGTTTTAAAAATTTCTGATTTTGTCGCTTCCTTCTATTGCAACCATGATGTTTCTTACAGAGAGAGTATTTTCACGCAATTTTTGTCCTGCAGTGAGATCTTTTTTCTTAAGTTTTAATTCTATAATTATGAGTCCTATCCCTTCGCAATCTATTACCTCATCTATTCCATCTTTAAAGATGAAGATATTACCTTTCTGTTCTGTATACTTAATTTTCTGTGAATAATTTCCATTAGGATTATTATCTTTGTTTGTATTTTTACTTTTTTTATTCTTTGAGGAAGCCTTTGAATCTTTCTGATTTTCCTCTTGTAAAAGTGATGTTGATGCGAGATAAGGAATCACATCGATATTAGTGCTTTCGGCTATATATTCGAATTTTAATTCAATTGACTCTGGTTTTATAAAAACGCATTGTGGTGGAATCCGAAATTTGAAACGGTATTCATTGTCATCCTGAACAAGCACAGAGAATTCTCTTGGATTATCAGCAAACATTCTGGTGCTATTATCTCCTATCAATATATTAGTTAATTCAAATGGAATAAATATTTTCTGATTGGTGAAGTTTTCCTGAATTGGAAGGATAAGGGCTTTGATACAATTTCCGCTGTACTGATTTTCTTCAGGCATAGAAGGCATATATTCACTTGAATCATTCTTGAAAATAAGAGCTAAAAATGGAAATGAGGATGGATTTTCCTTTTTTATCGAATTGAGAAATGGATTTTGTGTGTTATTAAAATTCAGCTTTCCTCCTTTTATCTGATTATTCTCAATTTTTAATTCGGCAATACCACCTGGCATGATAATTGCAGCTGAGTCGGGTTTTTCATTGAAATCACTAAGATTAACATTATCCAGATAAATTTCTCTATCGGAATATGATATTGTTGGGATTTTAACCTGATTACCTTTATAAAAAGAATCTAACTGTTGAAATTTTTTTGAAGCATTCGCCTTTACCTGAAGATCTGTAATTTTTGCAAGGCCATTTATCTTTCTAACCAATATAGGTTCTGATATTGACGCATTGAATAATGGTTGACTTGTATCTTGAGTGGAATTAGTTCCCGAATAAGAAGGAAATGCTCTGATAGTCTCAGGGGGAATTCCTGAGAAGAGAGCAGATAAAGATTTTGACGTTAAGTTAAACGTAATATCTTTTTTTGAAAATAAAGAATATTTGCTTCTGATAAGGGAATTCCCATTAGATGTATACAATGTATCGAGAGAAGCAAGAAGGAGTTGTTTTCCCTGTTTGATAGTAGATGAAGCTTCTGAAAATATCCTGAAAGTCATAATAACTGCGAAAATCGCAATTGCCGCCCAGGTAAGATGGGCATTTCTAAAAATCACACCAACGCTTATCAGGGTAAGTATTGGTATAAGAATTATGATTAGTTTTTTTCCGATTTCTACTGTCGATGGAATGGAGAAACCTGTTAATGAATCAAGAGTGTTTACTGTTTCAGAGTAGGACTCATTTGGCAATTCATTTATGAAGGCAAATTTTACTATATCTTTCCAGATAGAAGTATTTTTAAAAACTTCCTCCGTTAATGGAATAGCAGATGCAATAATGGTTCCTAACCCATATTTTTTCATAGAAAATAGAGGAGAGTCTTTTTCCTTTGCAAAGACATAGCTATCATTTTTTGGAATAGAGTCGAGAAAGTCAATGTATTTTTCTTGCTCTTTCCACGAGGTAAAATTTTCAAAGAGTTTCTTTAAAGACTCAGAATTATTTATTTTCTTTAATGTGATTGGAATGACTGGAAGCAAAACGGCAAGTGGTGTTGAAGCGGCTTCGATTATTGCCTCAGGATCTGCAAAAACAACCTTTCCACCACCGCATACATAATCTAATATAGCCTTGAACTGCTGTTGAGTATAATCCTTAAAATCAGGCTTTAGAATTATAAGTGTATCGAAAGGCAGAAAGAGAGAGAAATTAAACGGGGTATGTGTTGCTGAAAGTGTTGAAATAAATAGATTTTTTTTGTATTCATTTAATTGATTTATAGCCCCAAGAGATATTTCATCTGAATCGTTTAAGACTGCTATCATTTTTTTTGTCCTTCCACCTGAAACTTTTTCGATTAAAAAATTATCTGAAACATTTACCCTTGAGCCTTTTTCAAAAAGCTCTATTTTGAAAGAATCTGCTCCTTCTGCAATAGCTTCAGTGGTGTAGTCAAGCTCAGCCTTAGCCGGAACCTTAAGAATATATTCAAAAGTAGTCCTTTTTGCAGAGAAAAAACTATCTTCTGGGGCTAATCTTAGCAAAAGCTCTTTTGATTGCAAATCGGGATTTTTTACCGTAATACGAAGTTCAACCCAACTATAATCTTTTACTCTAGGGGAAAATCCAGTTCTTAAACTTGCCCTCTCAATGGTTGGTCCTCCGAGAATTCTTAAACATAGAAAAAAAGAAAATAAACAAATAAATAAATATTTTGTTTTGATGAAAAAATTATGCGAAGACATTGACATTTTCCTGTTCTTCTCTTGGGGGAAAATCAAACTCATAAGCGAAGAGTTCTGCAATTCTTGAACATGCTTTTTCCTCCGACTGACCTTCAGCTATCACTGTAACCTCATCTCCTTTTTCCAATCCCAATGAAATAAGAGATAAGATACTGGTTAAATCCGAATCTCCTTTTTTTGATTTTATTCTTACCCTACAATCAGGAAATTCTTGTAAAGCCATTAGAATAATGCTTGATGGCCTACAATGTATGCCCGCCTGGTTTCGAACTGTTACTTTTTTCTCTATCATTTTTACTTATCCGTGAACTAAAACGAATAACAATGCTTTATGTAATTTAAGTCAATTATTTCTATAATCAAATATAAAGAAAATAATTTTAGAAAATTTATTTTTATCCTAAATTTTGCGATGCATTTGTTTGCAGAGAAAAGATTTGGAGTAGTTACTACACTGGCATCATTTTCCGCGTCGCTTCACTATAGTGGCAAAACGCAAAATATAGGTTCATATTTTCATCTTTCTACTTCAATATTTTGGATTGATTTTGGAGACTCTATAAAAAAATCAGTTCGAAAAATAAGAAAAAGAATTTATATTTATTATTCCAAAAATAATAGGATAACAGCAAAAATGAATTTAAAAATTTCCAATTCTACATTAAACGGAGAAATAAGTGTTCCTGGCTCTAAATCCCACACGATAAGAGCCGTTGCAATAGCCAGCATGGCAGAAGGATATTCGACAATTGTGAATCCCTTGCTTTCAGGAGATACTCTGTCGAGTTTAAATGCAGCAGAGGCTCTCGGTGCAGAAGTTGAAAGGAAGAATGACTTCTGGCGAATAAAAGGAATCAGAAAAATAAAACAATTTGCAAAAACAATAGACCTTGGTAATTCAGGAACAAGTCTTAGAATCTTTACAGCACTTTCTGCACTTGGCAATACGACTTACAAATTTGATGGTGATTCATCTCTCCGCACAAGAGAAATGAAACCTCTCTTAAATTCTCTCGAAGAACTCGGTGCAGAAACTTCCTCAACTAATTATAAGTGCCCTTTGTCTGTTAGAGGACCACTACGTGGTGGCCATACAACTATAGATGCTAAATCATCGCAATTTCTTACTGCATTGCTCCTTGCTTCTCCTTTAATCAGAGGAAATAAGACTGAAATCACTGTGACACACATTAATGAAAAACCTTATATTGAAATCACTCTCGACTGGTTAAAACGACAGGAAATAGAAATTGATTATACGGAAGATTTTTTTTACTTCAGTATTCCCTCAAAACAGGCATACAAAAAATTTGAATATTCTATTCCGGCCGACTTTTCTACTGCAACATTTCCCCTCCTGGCTGCATCAATTACAAAAGGTGAAATAAAAATTAAAAACCTCGATTTTAACGATTATCAGGGAGACAAGGAAATATTTAGTATTTTTGAAAAAATGGGCGTTCATTTAGAGAAAAAAGAAAACTTAGTAATAGTAAAAGGACCTGAAAAATTAAAACCGATCACTGTTGACCTAAATTCCACACCAGATGCATTACCTGCCCTATCCGTGGCAATGTGTTTTGCAGAAGGAAAAAGTGAGATTTTAAATGTGCCACAGGCAAGAATAAAAGAAACCGACAGAATAGCCTCTATGACTTGCGAACTTCGCAAAATGGGGGCCGAAATAGAAGAACTACCAGATGGAATGATTATATACGGCAAAGGTCAGCTTAATGGAAAAGAAGTGAATGGTCATGAAGATCACAGAATTATTATGGCATTGTGTATTGCAGGGCTTGCAGCAAATGGAGATACTATAGTTAATGGAGTTGAATCTGCTGGTGTTACATATCCTGGCTTTATAAAAGATTTTAAAAAACTGGGAGCTAATTTTTCAGAAATTATGCACTCATAATTAGTTTTAATGGACATAGAGGTTTTTTATGATTGATACTGTAAGATGGCTTGATTCAAAAGGTAATATCCTATCCAGTGTATCGGAAAAGGCTATTGAGCTAATTCCAGGAAAACTCAGGATTATAGATCAGACTCTACTACCCGGAAGGTTAGAATATATAGAAACTGATGAACTTGATGTTATTTTTAACAGCATAAAAAGACTTTCAGTGAGAGGGGCACCCGCAATAGGATGCGCAGCGGCTCTTGGCCTTGCAGCCGTTATGGGGAAAAAAAAACTAAAAAATCGTGATGACTTTATATCAGAACTCACTAAATCAGCCAAATTTCTCGAGTCTTCAAGACCTACTGCCGTTAATCTTTCCTGGGCTTTAAAACGCTGCATAACAAGAATTGAAATTTCTGAAGAATTTTCACCTGAGGCTTTAAAGATTCTACTTACCATAGAGGCACTTTCTATTCTGGAAGAAGATATCAGTATGTGTCGAGCAATCGGAGAAGAAGGAGTCAAGCTAATTAAAGACGGTTATGGATTACTCACACACTGCAATGCAGGAGCATTAGCAACAGGTGATTTCGGAACGGCGCTATCGCCAATTTACACAGCAAAAGAGAGAGGAATGGAACTAACAGTTTATTCAGATGAAACGCGCCCGCTACTCCAGGGGGCAAGGCTTACAGCATGGGAACTTCAACGTGCTGGAATAAAGGTATTCACAATATGTGATAATATGGCAGGCCAGGTAATGCGGGAAGGAAGGGTAAATATAGTAATTGTCGGTGCAGATCGAATTGCAGCAAATGGAGACACTGCAAATAAAATTGGGACATATGGGCTTGCTATTATAGCAAATTATCACAAAATACCGTTCTATGTGGCAGCTCCTTATTCAACTATTGACATTTCAACCAATTCAGGTGAAAAAATTCCTATTGAGCAAAGAAATGAAGAAGAAATTACTGTATTCAATGGAAAAAGAATTTCTCCTGATAACATTCAGGTTTACAATCCCGCATTTGATGTCACTCCATCAGAATTGATAAGTGGTATTATAACAGAAAAAGGAATTCTTTATCCGCCATTCAAAAAATCAATAAGAGATTTTATTGATAAAAAAACTTCTTTTTTTACAAAAAATGCATAGACTTCGTTTAAAAAATTACGGATTAGCACTTTTCTTGTTATTTGCAGCATTTGTTCCTTTATTTTACTCTTTATATACCGAACACATCTGGGAAGACTATTATATTACCTATAAATTCAGTCGTAATCTTGCGGATGGCTATGGTCTGGTGTATTTTCCCGGGGAAAAAGCAGTTCATGGATTTACTTCTCCCCTTGGAGTATTATTACCCGCATTAACATATCTTATATGCCGTTCTGATTCAATGGCATTGTGGCTTTTTAGAATATTCTTCGGAATACCATGTTTTATAGCTGCAATTTATATGTTATATAAGACTTCTGAGAAAGTTTTTAAAGACTACCCTCACCTCAAGTTTTTATGCCCGCTATTTCTCGTATTTGAAGTAAAATCTGTAATGTTCTCCGTAAATGGAATGGAAACTGCATTAATGCTATTTTTTGTATCATGGCTAATAAAAATTTTCATTTATAAAGATTGGGATTGGAGGAAAATTGGATTTTGTTCAGCTGCTTTAATGTGGACACGTCCAGATTCCTGCATTTACATTGGAGGAATTATAATTTCATTTTTGATTTTTTTCCCCGAATTGCGAAAATCGCAAAGTATAACGTTTATCAAGTCTATTATTTTAGGGATCATTTTATATATGCCATGGTTTCTTTTTGCATGGTTTTATTTTGGAAGTCCTATTCCACACACAATAATTGCAAAAAATGCTGCATTTGGCGGGATTTTTTTTTCCAATCTTACTATTAGAGATTTATATGCTATTTTTTCTACATTTATTCGTATCCCAGTAATGATCTATTATCCAGTATACCCTCAATTTGGTTCATGGCCATTTATTATTTATGTTTTTTCAGCTTTTTTAGGGTATTTTGCGATTTTCGCAACTATTGCGCCTTTAAAGCAAGATTTTAAGCCTGAAGTTAAAGCACTATCTTTATTTTTTATTATCCTATGTGCATATTTTGCATTTATAAGAGTTCCATATCCATGGTATTTTCCCCCTGCAGGCATTCCTTCATATCTTGTTATATCTGCAATTTTCATTGAACTTACACGTCGTTGGGCTTTACGCCACCATTTCTTATACGCATTTTTTCTCATTTCCATATCAGGATTTCTTCTTATTTTCTTTTTGGATACAGAAAGGATGAAAGCCCAACAGGAAATTGTCGAAAATGGAAATCGCATGAAGATAGGGCTATGGCTGAATAAAAATTCGAATCCTGGAGACAGGATATTTCTTGAATGTCTTGGTTATATAGGTTATTTTAGTGGGAGAAAGGTCCTTGACTATCCCGGACTTGTTTCGCCTGAAGTTGTGAAGATAATACAAAACAAAAAAAATGGATATGTCATTTCTGTAGAAGAACTTGCTCCTGAGTGGGTAGTTGCCCGTGAATTTGAAGCAAGGAATTTGATAAAATCTGACTTTTTTAGAAGAAATTATTATCCTGTAGCTGAATTCAATGTTCGTGATAAAATTTCAGAACTTAATTATCTTTTTGGATTAAATTATCTTTATTACGATTCTTTTTTTATAGTATATAAAAAATTACAAAGAGAAAAAGGAGAAAATAATGAATAATAATAGATTATTTTCATTAATCTTACTTATTGTTATTTCAGGACTATGCGGGTGCATGTCAATAAAATTAAATTTCATCTCTGACAAAACCGATCCTTTGAAGGAATTCATCCTTTCTGGAGACGATACAAGTCAAAAAATTCTTTTACTTAACATAGAGGGGATAATATCGAGTACGAATGGATTTAATCTTCTTGGTGAATCTCCTTCAATGGTTGAAGAAATCAGAGCCCATCTGGAAAAAGCCTCGCATGATGATAAAATAAAAGCCTTGCTTATTAAAGTTGACTCCCCGGGCGGAGCAACTACTGCGTCAGATTTAATTTATCATGAAATAGAAACTTTCAAAATCCAAAGAAAAACAAAAATCTTCGTGATGATGATGGATATTGCCACTTCAGGAGCTTATATGATATCTTTACCTGCTGATAAAATCTTTGCTCAACCAACTACAGTTACAGGTTCTATTGGTGTTATCTTTATGCGCCCAAAAATAAATGGTCTGATGGAGAAAATAGGTGTAGATGTGAAAGTAAGTAAATCTGGGGAAAATAAAGATATGGGATCGCCTTTCCGCTCTGACAGCGATTCAGAAGAGATGATATTCGAGAATATGGTTAAGAATTTAAATAATCATTTTTATGATCTTGTTTTGAAACACAGAAAAATAGATGAAGAAAAACTTAAGATAATAAAGAGCGCAAGGGTCTTCATGGCAACAGAAGCAAAAGAACTCGGCTTAATTGATGAAATTGCATATCCTTCAGATATAATATTAAAATCTAAAATTGAAGCTAATCTAAAAGAGAATGCAGCTCTTGTGGTATATAGAAGAAAAAATTATCCTAATGACAATATATACAATAAATCTTCTATGCGGACACATTCTGCGATTGATATGTTAAATATAACCCCACTAAATACGTTATCAGGGATCAAAACAGGATTTTATTATATCTGGCCGGGATATGTTGGGTTTTAAATCGTTGCTTGCTCTAAAAGTTATTAATTGGATGAAGATCCATTGTTATCCCCACCTGTTGTTCTTGATTGGCGGGCCTGGATTTTTACTCCAGGAGCTGCAGTAAGATAGAACATAATCATTATATTATGTTTATTTTCTTTATCGCCTGTGCTTGACTCTCTCTGTTTTAATCCATATTCAAGAGCCATTTCCCAACAATGAAGGTTTTGAATTATTTTTATTTTACTATCATTTATTAGATTTTCTTCAAAATTATATGATACTTCAAAAACACCTCTCGTCGTTTCTCTTATAGGAAATTCAAGTCCAAATGATACATCATGATTTTTTCCATATCTTCTGAGAAAAGAACTTCCTGACGTAATATCTGTTAAACTGCTTCCCATTGAATAAACGCTTCTTTGTTCATATTCGTTTGTATAGGTATAAGTTGTGAAAAGTTTCCATTGATGTGTAATATCATACTTCAGAGATGCGGCATATTTATTTATGGTGAAATTGTGTCCATCTATAAGTAAATTATTTGAGAATGAAAAATCTGGGATTGGCGTAAACTCCAGTTTTGTCCCAAAGTCTCCTATATGCGAAAATCTCGAGCCATTAATTTTCTTTTCTCTTACAAAGTGATAATCTATGTAATTTTCCATGGTTGCCCACGTATAAATTGATTGTTTATCCCAATCTCCTCTTCTGGTCTCGAGACGATTTTGAACTCCGAGTCTGACAAAGTTTTGACGGTTTATTCTATCGATGTCATCAAAATAATAGAGTTTATCTCTTTTTACAGTCGGTTCAGGAATAAAGTTATAATTAAGATATGGAACTATTACGTGACGGATACCATCAATATCCCAGAATGCATTTTTAGCATCAGTCCAAGCCCTTGATATCTTGGTATTTGCTTCGATTCCACCTTCATAGATAAATCTCCATTTTTCATGACCATTTGAATCGTAGTTTACTACATTTCCACCAGGTGCTCCTCTGCCAAAATTATCTACCCCAAGCATTGCATTAAGTTCTGATGGGGTTATTTTTCTCTTTGAGGTATCAGAGTAATAAGTTAGCCTCAATCCACTTCTTGGAATAATATTAAACAAATCAAGATTTAAAGGATAGTAAAACATATGGAGAGTATCAAAACGAGTAGAGTCATAATCTCTTGGGTCTACCCTATTTCCTGCCGTTCTTCTTTTATCGAAGTTGCGCCATTTCATTTCGAGGTCAGCGATACTCGTTTCTCCCTGATAATAAATGTTATAGAAGAGTTCCTGACGTGGAATATCAAGCCTGAACTCGGGGAGTTTCTCCACTTCAGTAAAGAAATCATTTAATCTTGGTCTGACAGTTCCAGAAACTATGAATCTATCAAACTGATAATCCATATTTGCATAGGTTGCAGGTTGCGGTTCATTGTCATATCGCTCTCTAAAAAAGTCATATAGGAAATTAATATCACTTATGCTTTCGATCCTACCTCTGAAATCGAGTCGAGGAGTTATATGCCAATAATTCTCAAGATAAACATCATAACGTTCTCGAGGAATATTGAAACGCGTGTGTTCTGTATCTTCAGCATCATTATCGAGGATTCCGTAAATAAAACTTTCGGTGTAACTTTTCTCGGAGCGCATTTTCATTTTTAGTCCTGCACCTGGACCACGTTTTGAAAAATAATCTGCCAATAGTGATGTATGAATTAATGGGTCATCGTATATGCGAACCGTCTTTTTAGTTTTAACATAATATCCCCAATCGCTGTCATAACCTCCCTGAATTTGCCATCCAAAACCTGATTCATCGGGGGCCTTATATAAGACTGGAACCCAGAATACAGGTACGTTCCCAATCCAAAAGGTGCAATTATAAGCCCATATCTGATATCTACCGATATCCCTGGATTCTTTTCTTTCAAGGTCTTTCACTTTTTCCTGAGCAGGGATAAATCTTACTCTGCTGGCAGTAATGGAATAATGCTCGTGATTCTCCAGAAGAAATTCACAAGTAGTTAATTGAGAGTTAGTTACTTGGATGACACCTTCTGGTTCACGTTCAGCTTTTTCTCCCTTAAAGTAATAATTATCTACTTTGCCTTCAAACTTTCCGAGATCGAATATTCCTGTTGTAAGATTTCCAACAGCTCTTTCGCCTCTCCAAATGGCATTTTCTGTTATCACTTTTACAAGTATTAATTTTCTACCCGATGGTTTATTTACATAACCTTGAGTTATTATCTTTTTTGAAGGATCTTTTTGTAGTTCGTCAAATTCCCACCGCTCAAGTTCTTTAAGCTGTTCTTCTCTTCTTATGAAGACTACATTTCCATCTGCCTCTGCATCTTTTGAATCCATATTGATGATAATCCTATTACAGGTAAGGAGAATGTCTTTGTATTTTACAACTACATTGCCGGTTCCCACAATATTTCCACCAATAAATTCAAGTTGATCTGCAGCAGCATCAATATCTTCCTTTGCAAGTTTGGAGAATAAATCATTATCCTTTGAATATAGAGTAAAGGCAAAAGAAATTATTAAAAATATTACAATGAACTTATTGTTTCTTACGCTGTTATAATTGTGATAAATTGAGAACATTTTAAATAAAACTCTGAATCGATTAATTTTTTTCATATTTTAACTTCTCTGAAAATTAGCTATTAAGCTATTTAGTTCTTACCATCCTTTTTTTATATGCATCTGATAGAAATCCTGCCCCCAACCAATCAATTTTCCATCTTCAAAAACCAGGGGGAAACATTCATCGGAAGTAATACTACCGTCAAACCATTTTGCACCATCATAGTAAAATAAGACATCATCTCTACAGTATTTTTCTCCTTCGATTGGCTTTCCAAGTAGAGATATAACTTCTTCTTTGCTCATTCCCGACTTAAGTAAGAGCTTTTTGCCTTCGATCATTGAGCATGAAAAAAATAATAACGAAACAGTAAATAAGAATATTATTTTCATTAAATACTATATTTTAAAATTAGAAGGATAATATTACATAAAAAAGAGATTTTACAAACTCAGAGAAGGCAAATATGAAGCAACTGAATCTTTTCTGGGAATAAGATTAATTTTTATTCCTTTTTGCAGCAACTGCCTATTTGCCCATTTTCTAAATTTATTTATTTCAAGAATATTCCAGTGAGGAAGTTTTTTGTTGTTACCTCTATTTAAATGAGATGCGGAATCACAAATAAAAAGTTCAATACCTGAAAATGATACAGTTTGAATATCTTTTTTATCATGAAGTGTTCGAATGGTCTTCTTTATTCTCTTTCTAAATGAATTTGAAAACCAACAAGGTGAATTATAAAGAACACCTCTCCAGCTAATCTTTGAATCGTCATTCCAGATACTATCAGTAAGATTTAATTCGGTATCATTGAATAGATTATCATTTAATCCTTTTCTTTTGTTTGGATCAGAAATAAAAAAATACGAAGATAAACGCATATTCTTACAAGGAAAGATGCTCTTTTCTTTGTATAATAATAGTTTTCTGCGTATTTTCCACACTGCATTTTCTTTTTTTATAGAAAACATTGATTTTGCATTTTCAACAGATCTTGAGTTTATCCATCGCCACAAATCATCGCCAGTTCCAATTTCAAGGATGCGATTCTCGCAAGAAAATAAAGCAGAAAGAAAAGGTGTCCCCGATTTAAAAGACTCAGGTTTTTTCTGCCAGAATGGCAAATTTGACTTTTCATCCCAAAGAAGAACAGCATCCAAATTCCAATTTTCTGTTAATTGCATTTGATCTACGGAAAAAGAATTTGCACATATTCCATTTGCAATTTGAACATCTGTAATTATCTGAAAAAAGTTATTGGTAATTTCGAATGTTCTAAAAACTTTTGTATTAAAATTTGGAATTATTGACGCTGTTTCTACAGTGTATTCTGATGGATATGAAGAATTATGTATTCGAACTTTAGCATTTATCCCAGTGTCTTCAGAAAAATTATCAATCGATACAGCATCTAATGAAAAGCCCACTGTTTTATTAATTGCGAATTTCGCAACTATGTTATTTCCTGATTCAGGAAAAAACTCAGAATTCCAGTCTTTACTTGATAAGGACTTTTCTGATAATAACATCTTTTAGAATAAGTTAAAGCTCTTCTAAAGAATTATAATAGGAAGAAATATTTTTTATAGGAATATTGTACTGAAAAGATCAGGCTTTATTGTCATTCTTAATAACGCCTTTCTTTCCTTCTTCTTTTTTAGCATCGGTTGAAGCTACTGAAGAAATATTGGAAACCCACTTTAAAATTACCTTCTCTGCAGAGTCGCCTCGTCTTTGTCCCAGTTTCAGAATTTTTGTATAGCCACCCTTTCTATCCGTGAAACGAGGCGCAATTTCAGAAAAAAGAATTCTTACAGCTTCCTTATTTTTAATTTTTGCAATAGCAAGACGTCTGTGATGCAAATCCCCTTTTTTTGCATAGGTAACCATTTTTTCAACAAACTGCTGCGTACCTTTTGCTTTCTGCAAAGTAGTTTCTATTTGACCATACAATATAAGAGAAGATACCTGATTGGCAAGCATTGCTCTAAGGTGAGCGCTTCTTCTACCGAGTTTATATATTTTTCTACGGTGACGCATTATTAATTATCCTCCGATTTGAAAATTTCCTTTACCTTTTTCGCTTCATTTTCTATAGCTGTAGTGATTTTTTCAGGGAAACTCATTCCGAGATTAAGCCCATATGAACTGAGTTTTTCTTTGACCTCCTCGAGTGAGATTCTACCAAAATTTCTATATTTGAGCATTTTTGCTTCAGTTTTTAGGCATAACTCGCCTAATAATTTAATATTTGCATTTTTAAGGCAATTCTGAGAACGCACAGAAAGTTCCATTTCATCAACTTTAGTAGTGAGAATTTTTAAGAGTTTTTCTTCTTCCTCTGTAAGTTCGTTTGAAATTTTTTCTACTAAAGCTTCTTTTCCAAGGAATGGCACGAGATGGTCTCTTATAATCTCTGCCGATTTTTCAAGAGCCTCTTTTGGAGTGATGCGCCCATCTGTCCAGATTTCAATGGCAAGACTATCCATTTCTGTTGCCTCACCAAGCCTTGCAATTCCAACATTGTATCTTACTCTAACCACAGGGCTATAAAGAGAATCTATTGCTATTGTTCCAAGTGCTTGCTGCTCAGGTTTCTTATTTTTTTCGGCAGGAACATATCCGCGACCTTTTCCTATTTCGATTTCAGCTCTAAATCTGAAATCTTTATCAAGATTACATATAATTTGATCTGGATTCAAAATTTCAACGGTACCATCTGTTATTATGTTTGCAGCAGTTACTGGACCAGCCTTATCTTTTCGGAGTTCAAGTATTTTAGTATCCTCATCTGAATGGATTTTAAGTAAAACTTTTTTTAGATTCAGGATAATTTCTGTTACATCTTCAACTACATTCGGAATAGTTGTAAATTCATGAACGACGTCGTCAAATTTTACTGATTTAATTGCAGCTCCTTCAAGAGAGGAAAGCAAAATTCGTCTAAATGTATTCCCCAGAGTATGCCCAAAACCACTTTGCAATGGGGCTATTGTGAATTTACCATATGTGTTTGTTGCCGTTTTTTCGTCAAGTTCAACTGCTCTTGGAATTGGAAATGTTGCTATATTGCCTGACATTTAATTTTACCTCCCGGATTTTCGTAATTTAATTTTAAGTATTCAAAAAATTTTAAAACTTTCAAAATGAAGATTAAACTCTTCTTCTTTTTGGTGGTCTACAACCATTATGAGGAACCGGAGTTATATCCTGTAATGCTGTAATATCAAGCCCTGCCGCCGCAATTCCTCTAACAGCAGATTCTCTGCCGGCTCCTGGTCCATTTATACGAACTTCACATTCTTTCATTCCAAAACTCTGAGCTTTTTTAGCTGTTTCATTTGCCACAAGCTGAGCTACATATGCAGTACTCTTTTTGGAACCTTTGAAACCTGCTTTTCCGGCCGTCCCCCAACATATCACATTTCCTTGAAGATCGGTAAATGTCACTTTTGTATTGTTGAATGTTGCAGAGATATAGGCAATTCCCGAAGGAACATATTTTCCTCCTTTTACCTTTTTCTTTACCGCTACTGTTGTTTCCAGGTTCTGAGCATCAGCTTGCTGTTCTATCTGGTTTTCCTGCTTATTTGCAGTATTTAGAGCTGCAGATTTTTCCTCTTTATTTTCTGTTTCATTTTCCATTTGTTTTTTATTTACTGCCATAATCCTCCAAATATCTTAATTTTTATTTTTTTTATTTATTAGCTTTAGCTGTAGCTGTAGACGCTGAAGGAGTTTTCGGTGCAGCAGTTGACGCTGAAGCTCCACTAGCGGCTACCTTTCTTTCTGTCTTATCTCTGATAGCACCAACGGTTTTCCTCTTTCCTTTTCTCGTCCTTGCATTTGTCTTTGTTCTCTGCCCTCTTACCGGAAGCCCTCTGCGATGTCTGGAACCTCTATACGAACCAATAGCAACAAGCCTCCTAATATCTCGAGCCACCATTCTCCTTAGATCTCCTTCAACAACATAATCTGTCTGGAGGATAGAAGTAATTTTAGCTATTTGTTCATCGGTTAACTTATCAGCTCTTGTGCCTTCAGGGATTCCTGCTTTTTTTATGATTTCAATGGCTCTCGTTGGCCCAATACCATAAATATATCTGAGAGCTATTTCTATTCTTTTCTTTCCTGGTATATCCACGCCCATTATTCTTGGCATATATTCACCTCTAATTTAATTAACCCTGTCTTTGTTTATGACGAACATTTCTAGAGCATAGGACTCTTACTACGCCTTTTCTTTTTACCACCTGGCAAAATTCACATCTTTTTTTTACTGATGCTTTTACTTTCATAAAATTTTTTTAACCCCGTTTTTTTCCATTTATTCCAATATTATGCAAATATATACGAGACAAAATACTTAATACTTAATCATTAATAAAAAAGAGGCGTAAAACTTACATCCAAAAAAAAAATTGTCAAGAAGAAAAATATTTTTTTTTGATAATATAGTAAAAAAAAACAAACTACTCAAACATTTTTTAGGATTTCTAAGTCAAAAGAACACGCATAAAAGCTCTATTAGAAATGAGAAATTTTGTTGTTTTTTTATATTTTAATGCCGATAAAAGCACTATCTTCCAAAACAGAATTTCACGACAACTTATCAGAAGAATTGTAGCTATCCTCAGATATTGATAATTCCGGGATTAATCTCGGAGCATTTAAATCCCATGGATCAATAAAGGGGACAAGAATAAAATCTTCCATTTCAGTGGTAAAAAGCAATTTCTTCCCACAATAAGGACATGCGGAGTACTGCTCAACGTCCTCTCTCATAAGTTTTTCAGAGCAGAAAGGGCAAATTATAGCTTTCCTTGAAGTTCCATGTAGATTGGTGATAGTATATTTAATGACTTTATTTTTTGAACTGTTCTGATTATTTTTTTCCATATTTTTCTCCATTCATTATTTATTGAAATAATATAATATTTTTTTGAAGATTATACAAATCTTAAGCATAAAAATAATAATAAAATATTTTTACAATAAAACTTCTCGATATAATTTTTCAAAAAATAAAATTTATTAATACTAAGACCTGTAAGGGTATCTAAGAATTGTGTCTACTCCATCAAGTTCAGGATCTCTATGGGGATAATCTGCATTGAAGTGCAGCCCCCTACTTTCTTTTCTATTTAAAGAGGAGTCTATTATGAGTTCAGCAACTGATGCTATGTTCCTTAGTTCAATTAAATCCATAGTAAGATAAAAATCCCAATAGTATTTTTCTATTTCTTTTCTTATATTCTTTATCCTATTTTTAGCTCTTTCAAGTCTCTTATTTGTTCTGAAAATTCCAACATAATCCCACATAAATTTTCTTATTTCCTCCCAATTGTGAGTTACTACTACAAGTTCATCTGAATCAGTAGCGTTTCCAGATCGCCATAATGGGATTTTACCACTAGGCCTTTCTTTCTTAAGTTTACTAAAATTCTCCGCAATATCCTCACCTGCTAATTTCGCAACAACAATAGCTTCCAAAAGACTGTTACTCGCAAGTCTATTTGCTCCATGAAGTCCTGTACATGCACTCTCTCCTACAACATAAAGGCCTTTTACAGAAGTTTTTCCGCGACAATCTGTTTGAGCTCCTCCGCAACAGTAATGAGCACCTGGAACAACAGGTATAAGATCCTTTGACATATCAATTCCAAGTTTCATTAATTTTGCAAATATTTTAGGAAAACGTTTTTGCAAGAAATCTCTGGTTTTATGAGTTATATCCAGAAACGCTGAGTCCTGCCCTCGCCTTTTAAGTTCATTATCAATTGCTCTCGCAACTATATCTCTGGGGGCAAGTTCAGCCAAATGATGATAATTTTTCATAAATTCTTCATATCTACCATCTTTTCCTCTTACTAACAGTTTTGCCCCTTCCCCTCGTAAGGCTTCACTTATTAAAAATGATTTTTCAATAGGATGATAGAGTATCGTTGGATGAAATTGAAAAAACTCCATATTCATTATTGGTACGTGAGCACGGTAGCACATTGCAATTCCATCGCCCGTTGCCACATCTGGATTACTTGAATACAAATAAACTTTTCCTGCTCCGCCACAGGCAACGATAGTGACAGGAGAAATAAAAGTTTTCACCAGACCAGATCTCGTATCAAGAACGTAAACACCCAAACAAAAATCTTCACCAATCCATCCCAATTTAGCAGAAGTAATCAAATCAACTGCAATATGATTTTCAAAAATCTTTATACGTTTTTGTTTTTTACATGCTCCTATAAGTGTATTTTCTATTTCTTCTCCAGTAAAATCACCAGAATGCAATACCCTCCTTACTGAATGCCCTCCTTCTTTTCCAAGATCATAATTAGAAGAATTTTCTCCAATCTCAACTTCATTCCTCTTTGTAAAATGCAAACCATATGCCTCCAGTTCTCTAACCACTATTGGACCAGCCTTTACAATTTTCTTTACAACATCAGGCTTACAAAGATGATCTCCAGCATCAAGAGTATCCTTAACATGCGATTCAAATGAATCATTATCACCAACAACCGAAGCAATACCACCCTGAGCATAACTTGTATTGGTATCGGATATTTTTCTCTTCGTCAGAACTGCAGTGCTCAAGCCGCTCTCAGCTGCTTTAATCGCAGAAAAAAGACCCGCTGCTCCACTGCCAATTACGACAACATCAAAATCAAAACTTTTTCGTCTCATTAGTTTTTTATTTACAAATTTACAAATGTGGTGGAGCTGAGGGGATTCGAACCCCTGACCTGCTGATTGCGAACCAGCCGCTCTAAGCCAACTGAGCTACAGCCCCATTCTTTTTATCTTTGCTTTTAATGATTAGTAAATCTATCTCGTTAAAATACATATTCAAACAAAAATATACTTGATTTTTTAAGGAATTGTCTAATATTTTTAATAAAAAAAAGTCAAAAATAAAATGCAAAATTCTCGCGAAAAATCAGATTATTCTTTAGAAAACAACATTTCTACTAACGAAACAATAATTAGCGATACAAATACGGATTCCCTCTCTATCTATTTCAAGGAAATGAGCAAAATCCCTACCCTCACTGCAGAAGAACAACATGCACTACTTTGTAAATACAATTCAAAAGTTGAAAAAATATGGTCAGAACTAACTTTTTTCTCTTTCGTGGCCAGTGAATACATTAATATTCTGGATGAACTTACATCTGAAAAGATAACTGAAAATTTTTTTGTACTTAATATCATTTTAAACGATAAAAAACGACCAGAATCTCTCATTCTTCTCTTTACACAATGGCGTAACGAAATCATAGAACTATATAAAAAAACATCTGAGAATTATAAAAACAAAGCAATAGAAGAAAAATTAAAAAAAAATCTTCACTCAGTTTTAATGCGTTATCGCCCTCAAAATTTTTTAATATACGAATGGCTTGATGTTGCCAATAATTACAAAAATGAATTAACCCTGAATAAAAACCCTGTCTTGAGAGAAAAAATTTTAGATAGGATAAAACTTTCTGAGGCGGATTTTTTTAAGACAATGAAGCGAATCGAAATTTTCAAAAGTGAACTGGAAGAAATTAGAAAAAGAATTTTAGAAGCCAATCTGAGACTTGTCATAAGTACAGCAAAATATTTTCAAAATAGAGGAGCATCTTTAAATGACCTGGTCCAGGATGGAAATATCGGATTAATAAAAGCTCTCGATAAATTTGATTGTCGGCTTGGACATAAATTCAGTACTTATGCAGTGTGGTGGATAAAACATTTAATATCAAAAGGATTAGCCGAACATTGCAGAACAATCCGCATTCCAGCACATATGATCGCCACAATCAACAAATTAAAAACAGAAGAACAATTTTTCATACAGAAAAATGGAAGAACTCCAGAACCGGAAGAACTTGCAAAAATTTTAGATATGCCGAAAGAACGAATAAGAGCTCTTCAAAGAATGGCCGAACAACCAATATCATTACAAGCTCCAATTGGAGAAAACAATGAGTCTACACTGAGCGACCTTCTCGAAGATGAAAGTTCAGATAATCCAATAAATCAAGCAGCATTCTCTATCCTAAAAGAAAAAATAAAACAAGCTCTCGATATGTTGTCTGAAAAGGAGAGACTTGTAATCTCAATGAGATTTGGCTTAGATGGCTACGATAATAAAACACTAGAAGAAATATCAGGTTATTTCAATCTGAGTAAGGAAAGAATAAGGCAAATTGAAATGAGGGCACTTGAAAAATTAAGACATCCTTCTAGACGAAAACTTCTTGAAGGTTATTTCTAAACTCATTTCATCTTTTATATCTCAAACAAAAAACTAATTTCTCATTCCTATGAGTAATAATGTAAAAAAACTTGCAATTATAATACCTACCTATAATCGAAAATTAACTGTTAAAAAAGCTATAGATTCAGTATTAAATCAGACCTATCCTCATATAAAATGTATAGTAGTAGATGACTGTTCAGAAGATGACACTTATGAAGAGCTGTCTTCCTCCTACCAAGAAAAAATTACTATTTTTAGAATGGATAAAAATTCTGGACAATCAGCTTGCAGAAATTTAGGAGCAAAAAAAGCAGAAACTGAATTTATATCTTTCCTCGATTCAGATGATTTCATTTATGAAAATGCAGTATCATCAAGAATGGATTTAATAAAAAATTCAGATAGTTTAATTCCATTTGGTCTCTTCAAAACACCAAGTAATAGGTGGGAAAAACTCATAAAACAAAAGAAGAAAGGAGAGAAACTTTCTCTCGATGAATATATAAAAAATAGGTCCTGGTGTAATAACAATTCTTTCATAGTAAAAAAGGATGATTTCCTTAAAGTTGGAGGATACAATATAAATCTACGTGATAAAGAAGATGTAGAATTAATATTGAAATTAATGGCTATCCAGGATTTCATCTTTTGCGGAGAACTAATTGGAGAAGTAACAACTGTATGCTCTGGAACAAGACAACGCGAACGATACGATTTGATTATAGCTCAAGGAAATGAATTCGCTGAATCTATCAAAAAAAATAATTTGTTAATGGAAAAACTTGGAGAAACTTTTAATTCCTTACTTGCTGAAGAATGTGATGGTATCTTGAGGGCTCTTTATAGAAGTAATATGTATGAAGAATTTCGAAAAAAATACTTATTTTTTTTAAAAAGTAATTTGATAAAAGATAAAAAGGCGTTCTTTAAAAGATTTCTTCTTTCATATGTGTTACAACTAATCAAAACAAGACATTCCCCTTGAATTTTATTATTTTTAAATTATAATTCTGACATTAAATTTTTCCTAATTCATAAAATTGGAGGAATACTCTTTATATGAAAAAAAAATTCACTTCCTTATTAATAATTCTATCTTTAATTTTATTTTCCTCCTGCGGAACATTTCAAAGGCTTTCACTTAAGAACCATAAAACATATTGTGATGTTGATTCGGCTAACATGGGATTTAGCAGACAATATCCACAATCATTTACAATTTACCCTTTCAGAAATACAACCTGGTATAAAGAAGCAGGTCCACGTGCAAGAGAAGCAACTTTCCAGGCTTTCTCTCTAATCGGAAACTGCACAAGATTAGAAGAAACCGACAAAAGAGCAACAAGACCATACAATGGCTCTGATGCTCTCCGTGTAGCAAGAGAAGAAAATACAGATGCTGTTGTCCTGGGCGAAGCCATTACACAGGACCATTTTTATTTTTTCCTCCTATCGTATGCATATGTGAAAGTTAGACTTGCTGTTTATGACACAAGAACAGGAAAGTTGCTATGGAAAGGAGAAACATGGTCGCTTTCAACAGACTATGGGATAACATGGATAGCACCTATCAGCGCAATAATCGATCACTATTATTGGTCCCGTCAAACAATGGATTTATACCATAGAGTCTCAATGGATTTTGTGAACGACTTGCGTCCTGATGTATTATCGGTTAGATGAAAAAAAATAACCCCAAAATCCTTTCAGCAATCATAGTAGCTGGCGGATCTTCAAGGAGATTCGGAAAAAATAAATTATTCGAGAAAATTTTGAATCTTCCCGTCTTTATCCTCTCAATAATTCCATTTACACTTATCTCCCAATGCAAAAATAATATTGTACTGGTCATAAATTCCGAATTTAAAGATGCCTTTTCTTCTGACCTCCAGAAATATTTACCTTCAGCAAAAATAAAAATCATAAATGGAGGCACAACGAGAGCTGAGTCTGTAAAAAATGGATTAATTGCTCTTTCACCAGTATCTCCTGATCTGGTAGCAGTTCATGATGCTGCAAGACCTCTCATAGATATAAGTCTAATCCGAAAAGCCTTTTTATATGCTCAAAAAAACAGTTCCGCCGTTTTTGCCTATCCTTTATCTGATACAATAAAGCTTATAAATAAAAAAAATATGACCATAAAAAAAACTCTTGACAGAAAATATTTATGGGCTGCTCAAACACCGCAAATATTCAGATATACAGAGTTACTTGATGCCTATGAAAAAGAAAAAAAATCCCTACATAATTTTACTGATGATGCCTCAATAATGGAATCAGCTGGGTATAAGATAAAGATATTCCCTTCTTCTCAAATTAATTTGAAAATTACCTATCAGACAGATCTGCTTATTGCAAATGCCATCTGCAAAAATGGATATTTTAGTCTCCCTCAAATAAAAAATTAAATTGATAAAATAAAAAATAAATGTATTGTTATTGACAAAAAAAAATGATGAAAATGAGACTACTACAATTTCTATTTTCGCAAATTATTAGCCTTTCTCTAATTTTTTCTTTAGTTAGTGCAGAAAATGAAACCAATAAAAGCTCCATCAACTCAATATTAGCAACTGTCGATGGCGAAGCAATAACACTCCTAGACCTATTATCAGAAACAAAGGATAAAGAAGAAAAAATAAAAGCCGTTTATGCGGGAAATATACCAATTGAAGAAATTGAAAAGATAAGGAAAGAGGCTCTTGAGCTCTTAATTAACGAAAAGTTAATCCTTAATGAATTCAAAAAACATTCCTATAAAGTCCCTCCTCAAATGGTTGAAAGAATGCTCGATTCTCTTGCAGAAGAATTTTCACAAAATGATAGAGAACGCCTTTTTCTAATAGCTCAACAAAACAAACTAAGTCCGCAAAAATTAAGAAAAAAAGCGGAAGAAAGAGCTGCGATAGAGCTTATGCTAAATGAATTCTGTTCTCGTAATATTTATGTTTCTCCAAAAGAAATACAAGATAAGTTAAACTCTATCCAGAAAGAAAAAACAACAAGTAAAGTTGAAATTTACACAATCTTTATCGCAAAAGATAAGGAAGGAGAATCACAAAAAAAAGAAATTGTCAAAAAAATTCAGGAAGATAATGCGAAAAACAATCTCAACATCTTTAGAACTCTTGCAAAACTTTATTCAGAAAATCCAAGTGGAGCGAATGGTGGATATCTTGGCTGGGTAGAAAAAGAGAAATTACGTTCAGAATTTGCGGAAACAATAAAAAACCTTAAAAAGGGGCAAGCCTCAGAACCTATAAATACCAATGAGGGAATCTATTTCATTTATCTAAATGATGAAAAAGAAAAAAATAACGAAACAATAACATATGAAGAAATAAAAAAATCAATCCTGAAAGAAAAAATTGAAAAAGCAAAAAAAGAATTCGCAGAAAAACTTCGAAAAAACGCTATTATACGATATTTCTATTGAAAAAAATAATGGATACTTTTAACATAGAAGAAAAATTTAGAACCCTACTTTCGCAAAATAAAATAAATTCAGCTGAAAAACTCTGGGCTCTTTCTGGAGAAAACGCCAAAAAAGAAACAAAAGCAAGACAGATACAAAAAATAATCCTCAAATCTAATAATTCTGACGAAAAGTGCTTTTATCTGAAAAGATATTTCCCACTCCCCCTTACCGAAATTATAAAAAATAAAATATGCTTTAAACCTGTATTCAGAGATGGCGCTATCCACGAATGGAATGCGATAAAGAAATTCAAAGAACTCAATCTTAATGTCCCGGAACCAGTTGCAGTTGCGAAATTCGCAAATGGCAATAGTTGCATACTAACTAAAGGAATAGAAAATTATGTAAGAGCATCAGAAATTCTCTCAAAAAACTATAATATTAATGAAAAAAGAAGAAAAAATATAATTTCTCAGATAGCAAGAATAACAGGCATTATGCATTCAGCAAATTCTGCACATCAGGATCTATACCTATTACATTTTTTTGTTATTCCAGAAGAAGATGACAAGATTTATTTGATAGACTTACAGAGAGCCATAATATCTCCAAAGCAATTTTCTGTTCGCTGGATAATAAAGGACCTTTCTCAACTTTTCTTTTCTGCTGAAGAAATATTTACAGAAGCTGAAAAAGAGCTCTTCAGAGTCGAATACTCTCATTATGTTCAGCCTGAATTATTAGAAAAATTACTTCCTAAAGTATTAAGAAAAATTAATACTCTAAGAAAAAAAGCAAAAAAAAAGATAAAAAATCAATAAATTTTATTATTGATATTTCTACTTTTGGGTTATATTATTAAAGTTTTGCAATTATTCATAAATAATTTGGGTATATGACAATGAGTGAATTAGTCTGTAAAGGTTGTGGTGGAATTGTTGATGCTGAAGGCATAGAACCTTTTACTCTCTGTGAATGCTCTGATTGTGGTTCGGAAATAATAATCCCTAAGCCATTTGGTTATTTACTTCTTGAAAAACCTATGGGTATTGAAAATCATCTCGCAATCTTTGAAGGATTTGATAAAAGCCAGAATATGGATTCTGAAATATTTATCCTTGATAGTTCCTGCCCAGAATACGATAAATTCTATGCTGTGGCAAAAGAGGAAGCTGTCGCTCTATCTACACTGAAACATCCTAATATATGTCCAATTATGAATTACGGAGATGTTGATGGGCAATTTTTTGTAACATATCCTAAAATGGATGGGTATCCTCTTTCAGATTACGATCCTGCAACACAAGGGTTTCTCGATGTAAATAAAGTAATTGATGTTCTACAGGCGGCTGCTCTTGGAATGGCAGTAGCTCACCATAAGGAATTTGCTCACCATGATTTATGTTTAAAAAATATTCACATTGATGCGCGAGGAAATGTCAGAGTAAAAAATTTTTTTAAGTCAAGATTCATTTACAATCTACTCCAGAACAAAGAAGAACTTACATATTCAGTATCACCTTACTTCATAAGTCCTGAGAAAGCCGAAAGCCGCCTTGAAGATAAAAGAGGAGATGTTTTTAGCTATGGTGTTGTTTTCTATTATATGCTTACTGGAAAATATCCTTTTTCAGGTAATACTGAAGTAGAAACTGTATACTCAAGAGTAAAGAAAAAACCTAAAAAACAAGAAGAGATTTTTAATCAAAGTGGTGCTCGTCTAAAAACAGCAGAAACCGTTGAATATGCCCCCCCAACACCACCAATAAAATTACGGGAAGATATTCCTGAAGATATAAGTTCTCTTATTATGGAAATGCTCTCTTACCATCCTGTCCAGAGGCCTAAATTTACTGAAATTTTAGCAGCAATTAATTTATACAAAGCAAAAATGGAAAAAGAAACAATAGTAAAATCAGCACAGAAACAAATGGTAAGGGAAGATAATAGCACAAAAACGCGTGCAATACCCGTAATGAAAAATTTAGCAGGAATTGACCCAAAAAAATCTCAGAAAAAAAGATTTTTTAAAATATAAAATCGTTCCCATAATAATTCCTCTTCTTAATGAAAAATAATCCTACGATAAAAAAACAACAGAAAGAAATCTCCTCACTTCTGACAGAAATATCGCAAGCCTATACAAGTCTCTCTTTCCTAATAGAAACATCATTTTTTAAAGAGAAAAAAAGCAAAGATGAAGAATTTTTAAATCTATTATTCGAAACTTTTAAACTAATGGAAAAAGATTTGCTCTCTCTATCAAAAAATCCTAAAAGTTCGGAACGAATATGTAGAATTATTGATAATACTCCCGATTCAATATCAAAGATAAATCTTCTTTTTTCTGAATTTTTATATCCATATAGTTGTTCCTCCTCTATATGGAAAACTATCTCGTCTTATCTAAAACTTGAAATGAAATTACAATCTCCAGAAAGGTTAAGATTATTAAAGATAAAAGCTCTCCATCTACAAAGATTAATGATACTGTCTGATAAAATCCTGAGCGATTATAGCAATTTATTGTGTTCTCTCTCCCACAATTCTTCTCTCAAACGTATCGTGCCAGTCAGTTTAAAAAATACAATATCGGGAGCAAAGTCTTTTCTTGAATTGCAACTTGAAAATATGGATGAAAAGGTACTTTTTAATCATCTCTCAAATATTGAAGAAAGCTTTGATGATGAACCCCAACGTAAAATACTTCGTCGCTATCAAGATAACTTTATTGAAGTCTCTCTTGATTCCCCTCGTCCAATAGATAAATTTTTCGGTTATCCTACAGCAAGAACTTTCTTTAAAAAATATCTTGAATCTTTTTCCTTAGGAAAAGAAAATTCCCCTCTTCTGATAACAAGTCTTCCCGGGCTTGGCAAAACTCACTTTACAATTTCTTTTACGTTAGCAATGAAAAACCTTACTCTCATATTGTGCGAACCTTCTGACCTTGAAAAACCACTTGAAAAAATTATCAAGGAACTTTCAGTAAAATCAAATAGAAAATATGTAATGTTTTTCGATGATGTTGATACGAGAAAAATTAATTGGTATTATTTCAGAACAAATGTAGGAGGAACTTTCAATTTACCTCCAAATATCTTAATTGTTATTGCTTCAAATTATGACTTCCCGGCAAATATTGCAAGCAGGGGAAGGTGTTTTTCCTTCCCTCTTTTTGATGAGATAAATTGTATGGAAATGATTCATGATTATTTACTCTCAATTGGGATGAGATCCCCTTCAAAAGAGTTAGTATCCGTCATAGCAGCTGATTACGTGGAAGAGTATGGACAACGTATCTTCGAAGAATTAAGCCCTCGAACTCTCGTAAGGTACCTTGATAGATTCAGCCAGGATACAAAAAAACGTATAAAACTACTTAACATATCAAGGGATAAAGTTGTGCCAATTCCAGAAGCTGCTGTTTTCTATGAAACAAACCAAAAAGTCATTCAACGACTAAAAGAGAGCATTTAAAAAATGAGAAAAATAAATCTTAAAATTTTTACCTTCACGATTTTTGCAATCTCATTATTAAAAAATGGATTTTCATCAGAAGAAGATATTAAGCGACTTGAACAATTATCCTCTGAGTGTTCAAAAAATCTTAGAGCATCCCTTGTAGGAGGACGTACCTCTGAGATAAGACAAAAATTTGAAGAAGATTTTAAAGAAATAAAAAAAATATGCTCTAAAATTCAAACTGATATCAATAAGTATAATTTAGGTATCTCATTGATACATGATTCAAATTTTATAAGCCAATCTTATGATAAAATTAAAAAGATGAAACAGTTTGCTCCTGAACACTATCTTTTTAACGATATAGAATTTGTTTTTTCTGAATTCAATTCAAAGATCAAAGATTTATATGAAACAGGACTTTACACTATCGATCCTCCAAAACAACTTACAAGAAACACTGATTTTTTACTCGAACTTAATTATCTTCTTGAGAAAATATCCCAACAAAATGATGAAATTACATTTAATAAAACAAAAGGATCAAGAATAAGAGAGCAGAATTTATCCACAATAGCAAGAATACAATTTTTAGCAGGCAAAGTTCAAAATGCAGTAAATAATATCAAGGATTCTAAGATTCCCCCAATTTATACAGAAGCAAATACAATGGTACAAAACTACTACAAAATAATAAATAATGTCACTGATAAAAATCCGGAGGCCCTAAGAAACTGGAAAACAGCCTTAGAAAAATTACATTACGCTGTCAGAAAAGCTATCGAATCTAACATCAAAGTCCCAACAAAACAAGCCGAATAAAAGAATCTCTCTAAAAAATAAAATCTGATGAAAAATACATATTATTGGTTAAAATTGTTCAAGGAAACGTATTTCATTTTCATATAAAAGTCTTATATCGGTTATTTTGTATCTGATCATTGCAATTCTTTCAATCCCCATTCCAAAAGCAAAACCATTCCATATTTCTGGATCATACCCAACATTTCTCATAACAGCTGGATTTACCATTCCGGCACCTGAGATTTCAAGCCAACCAGAATTTTTACATATTCTACAACCTTTGCCATCGCACATTACGCAGGAGAAATCATATTCTACACTTGGTTCGGTGAAGGGAAAAAAATGCGGACGTAATCTGATATCCACTTTAGGTCCCATAAGTTCTTTTGCAAAATGTAATAAGACACTTTTAAGATCTGCCATAGAAACTCCTTTATCTACATACAATCCTTCAATCTGATGAAAATTAGCACTATGAGTGGCATCAGGTGTATCGCGTCTAAAACACCTTCCAGGAGCGACTATTCTCACTGGAGGGGATTGTTTTTCCATGACTCTAATTTGAACAGGAGAAGTCTGAGTTCTCAGAAGTGTTCCATCGTCAAAATAAAAAGTATCAGAGGGATCTCTTGATGGATGTTCAGGTGGAGTATTCAATGCATCAAAATTATGAAAAACCGTTTCAATTTCAGGCCCATCAGCAACGATGAACCCCATTCTGCGGAAAATTGCCACGCAATCATCAATTACAATATTTATCGGGTGCTTGTGTCCTATTCTCCATTTCCTACCTGGGAGAGAGAGATCCAAAAATTCATCTGTATCTGCAATTTTTTCTGTAATTTTATTATATTGTTCATTAAGAAGGGTTGTTATTATTTTCTTTGCGTCGTTAAGAGCTTTTCCAGCGGATGGTTTCTCTTCTCGGGGTAATATGGCAAGTTCTTTACTGAGAAGCGTAATAGTTCCATTCCTTCCAAACACTGCTGCTTTAGCGCTTTCAAGAGAGGGCAAATCAGATGCTTTCAGAATAGATTTTTTGCCCTCTTCAAGAGCTGCGTTTATTTTTCTTACAAAATCTGACATTTCAGATTATTTCTTTTTTGGGATCACACTTTGAACAAGAGCTTTGAATGCTTCAAAATCGCGTACGGCCATATCAGCAAGGACTTTACGATTTAATTTCGAGCCCGATTTTGCCAATGCGTTTATAAAAGCACTGTAAGTTGTGCCAAGTTCACGACAAGCAGTATTTATTCTGACTGTCCAGAGCCTACGATATTGACGTTTTTTTTGCTTTCTGCCAATGTATGCATTTTGTCCTGCTTTTGTAACCGCATCATAAGCAGTTCTTATTCTCTTACTTGCAGCACCATAAAAGCCTTTTGCGCGTTTTAGAAGGCGTTTTCTTCTTTTTCTTGACGGAACTGAAAGTGTAACTCTCATATTATGAATATCCTCTTTTTATTTATTTACTTTATTTTACTTGAGTCCATATGGCAAAGCAGATTTTATTCTGTTAATATCAGCGCTACCAACTAATGTTGCTTTGCGAAGGCGACGACGCCTCTTTGCGCTTTTACCTGACATCAAGTGTCTACGCCCAGCTTTTCTCCTTAGAAATTTTCCAGTTCCTGTTTGTTTCAGCCTTTTTGCTGCGGTTTTTCTGGTTTTCATTTTTGGCATCTCTTTTATCTCCTTTCTTTTTTTTATTTGATTTTTTTCACTGAGAAGGCGGACGCCTTTGTCAAGCCATTCTCAGGAACTTACTTTGAATTTTTCGGATTAAAATTAACTATTAAATTTCTTCCAAATAATTTAGGCTCTGACTCTGATTCAGCAAATTCTTCGAGGTCTTTTATAAGTTTTTTTATTATATTCATTCCGAGTTCTTGATGAGCCATTTCTCTGCCTCTAAACATCATAGTGGCGCGTAATTTACTACCATCTTTTAAGAATTCAATAGCATGTCGCAATTTTGTTTGATAATCGTGGGGATCAATACTTGCTGTGAATTTCAATTCTTTAACTTTCTGAGCATGATGATGTTTTTTTTGTTCTTTTTCTTTTTTCTTCTGCTCATATATGTATTTGCCAAAATTCATTATTTTGCATACCGGTGGATCGGCATTTTCAGCAACGAGAGCTAGATCAAGCCCTTCCAATTTAGAAAGTTCTATAGCCTTTGCGAAAGGCACTATTCCGTGCTGTTCACCATTATTACCGATTAGCCGAACATTTTTCCCCCTCAGGAAGGAGTCATTTTCCTTTACTAATTTAGCTATGGTAGTTTCCTCCCATTTTTTATTGTTTTATTATTTTTACCTAATAAATTTTTAAATTTTTCCATCTACTCTTTATTTCCTATTTCATATTTCATTTTAGTGATGAGATCAGGAAGAGGAATAGAACCGAGTTCCCCTTCTTTTCTTGTTCTCACTGATAAAGTTCCTGATGAAATTTCCTTTTCTCCGAGGACAGCTATATAAGGAATACGCAGATTCCTTGCATCTCTTATTTTTGCCCCTAGTTTTTCTGAACGCAAATCAACTTCCGCTCTCAAATTCTCAGCCCTCATTTTATCCTTGATCTCGACTGCGTTAGAATGCTGTTTTTCTGTAATTGGCAATATTCTTATTTGCTCAGGAGCAAGCCATAATGGAAAAGCACCTGCATAATGCTCCACCAATATTCCAAAAAACCTCTCAAGAGAACCAAAGAGCGCTCTATGAACCATATACGGACGATGTTTTTGTCCATCTTCTCCTATAAAGAACATATCAAATCTTTCAGGAAGGTTAAAATCAAATTGTATTGTGCTCATTTGCCACTCTCTTCCTAGAGCATCAAGAACTTTGAGGTCTATTTTGGGGCCATAAAATGCTCCTCCACCTTCATCAACTTGACAATTAATACCCACTTTTTCAACGGCATTTCTAAGGGAATCTGTAGCCTGTTTCCAACGTTCAAGTTCGCCAACTGAATCCTTTGGTTTTGTAGCTATATAGGCCTTTACTTCAGTAAATTTGAATGTATGCCAGATATTCAAACTAAAACGCAAAACTCTCTCTATCTCAGATTCAATCTGAGCTGGACTACAAAAAATATGCGCATCATCCTGAGTGAACCCCCTCACTCTAAGTAAGCCATGAAGAACACCACCTTTTTCATAGCGGTAAACTGTCCCAAGTTCAGCCCAACGCAAAGGTAAATCTCTATAGGATCTTAT
The DNA here is from genome assembly GCA_964426675.1 of uncultured Lentisphaera sp. Classification (GTDB taxonomy): domain Bacteria; phylum Verrucomicrobiota; class Lentisphaeria; order Victivallales; family GWF2-50-93; genus DYMC01. The sequence goes on along the minus strand of CAYRRM010000009.1, from coordinate 11,189 downwards.
TGCTGATTTGTAAACTTGAATATGAAATGGACAGTTCATAGGTTTTATAAAATATTTATTTTCATCTATTTGCATAGGTGAATACATTGCCGATTTATAGAAGCTCAAATGTCCACTGGTTTCCCAAAGATTTGAAAGACCGATGTGAGGCGTGTAGATAAGTTCATAACCATTTTTATAGTGTTCCTCTTTCCAGAAACTTTCTATAGTATTTCTTACATAAGCTCCTTTTGGATGCCATATAATCAAACCCGGCCCAACTGAATCAGAAACACTAAAAAGATCGAGTTCTTTTCCAAGTTTGCGATGATCGCGTTTTTTTGCTTCTTCTATTTTCCTAAGATATTCTTCGAGTTCCTTTTTATCGTGAAAAGCAGTCCCATAAATTCTTTGGAGCATTGGATTTTCATCTTTACCGCGATAATATGAACCAGCAATTGAAAGCAACTTGAATACACCTATCTGACCTGTGTGTTCCACATGAGGTCCTCTGCAAAGATCAGTGAAACCAGCGCATTCATAGAAGCTTATTTCCTCTTCGTCAGGAATATCAGAAAGTCGTTCGAGTTTATATTTCTGCCCTTCAATTTCGAGAAGTTTTTTTGCTTCTTCTCTCGTAAGAATTTTCTTTACAAATGGAGATTTTTCGATAACAATCCTGCGCATCTCATCCTCAATTCGCTCTAAATCTTCTGGAATCAAACGATGCTCCATATCGAAGTCGTAATAAAAACCACTTTCTACTGATGGACCAATATCAAAGAGTACACCAGGAAAAAGTCTTTTTACTGCGGCAGCCATCACATGAGCTGCGCTATGGCGGATTGTTTCAAGTGGAAATTGAGTCATAAAGGACTATACAATGGCTAATAATCGTTTTGTTCCGCAAGTGCGGGGATAAAAATAAATCATTTTTAAAAGTATTTTTACTCATTACAAAAAATATCAAGTGAATTTAATAAATGAAAGTTTAATATATAAGTATTTGTAAATAAAACAAATTTTTTATTTTAGTTTTTTAAAGATTTCCAGTAATTTTTCAATATGCTGTTCCCAACTTAATTTTTCAACAGTCTTTAGCGCATTAACAATAATTTTATTTCTCATGCCAGATAAATCTGCGAATTTTACAATCTTCTCGGCGATTAATTCTACCTGATCAGCGCTATCAACTAAAAAACCATTTTCGCCCTCATTTATGAGTTCTGAGGCTCCATTATTCCTTGTTGTGATAACTGGAAGTCCACAGGCAAGAGCCTCTATACAAACATTTGCAAAAGGTTCATATAAAACAGGATGCAACAATATATCAGAGCTAACATATAACTCCCTCATACTGGCAACATATCCCAGAAAGCGAATATTATCATTAACATTCAATTTTTGAGCAATTTTTCTGAAATAATCAGCTCGCCCTCCTCCTGCAACCAGGAGGATAACTTGTTTTCTTAATATTTCCGGGAGATGTACAAGAGCCTTCATGGCAAAGTCCAAACCTTTTATACGAAAGTTTGAGGCTGCAAATAAAATTACAAAATTGCTTTTATTAAGATCTAATTTCCTGCGTAAATTAATTCGTTCATGGTCACTGGCTGGATAGAACTCCTCCTTATTAACTCCATTACGAATAACGTATATTTTTTCCTCTGGATACTCATAGTTTTTAATAATCTGCTTTTTTGTCAATTCTGAATTACATACAACATATCTGGTATTTTGAATTTTGAAAATATCTTTCTCCAGAGATAGAATCTCAATATGTCGTGGATTAAAAAGCTGAAAAGGTGAATATCGTATCTTCATCCATTCACAGTGAAGAGATTCAGTAACTCTATGAACATCCGTTGGATAAGTTCTTGAAAGGGAATATATTACATCATAATCTCCAGGTGATATCACCTTTTGTACGCTTTTGTGAAAGGAATGTGTTGAACTAAAAGCTCCAAAAACTTTTTGACGAACTGGCACGTGAATTATCCCGGTTTGCCTATCTTCTACGAAACGCCTCGAATGAACATATACTTGATGTCCTGCAATAGTAAGTCTACGGCATATTTCCATAGCATATCTTTCAGCACCACCACCATTACATAGATAATCTTTTTTTATTACTGCAATTTTCATATTCTAACAAGTGAAATTAAAATAGAAAAATAATATAAACAACATAAACAAGAAGAAGAAATCCACCTTCCCTTCTTGATATTATATTACCAGTCAACATAATCGGGTATAGTATGATGACAGAAAACAACATAAAGAAAAAATCACTACCACCTATGTCTTTCACTTTTATAGGAGAAATTATTGAACTTAATCCGAGGATAAGACAAATATTGAAGATATTTGAGCCCACTATATTGCCAACAGATATATCATCTTTTTTCTTTATTGCAGCTACAACAGAAGCTGCCAGTTCAGGCAAACTGGTCCCTATAGCCACAATAGTGAGCCCTATAACAGCCTCAGAAATTTTCATCAGCCGAGCTAATTTTACTGCTCCTTCAACGAAAAAATATCCTCCTCCAACGAGAGAAATAATTCCCAGAAAGACCAGAAAGAAACTTACTAAATTAGAGGATCGTATATTCGAGAGCTCTTCCGGTATCTGGATTAAATTCTCTTCTTTTAAACTTTTTTTCCAGAGCAAAAATATATATATCAAAAATATGCCAACAAGAAAAATTCCCTCGAGTCTCCCAAGAAAAGCGTCGAAAAAAATAAAAATCCATAATACAATTGAAATTATAATACAAAATAAAAGGTCAAAATTTAATATTTGTTTCTGAATTTTTATAGGACTAATAATACTTGCTATACCGAGTATTAAACAAATATTTGCAATATTCGAACCAATAACGTTGCCAATAGCTATATCTCCATAAGCACTTACAGATGCCTTTAAACTCACAACTAACTCCGGAGCACTTGTGCCAAAGGCAACCACAGTAAGCCCTATTATCAATTGCGAAATTCGCAAATTCAACGCTATACTGCAAGCTCCTTTTATGAGCCATTCAGCACCATAATATAACAATACAATACCTAAAAAGAGATATATGAATATTAGCATCTTTTATTTTATTGTGTTAGAGTAATATGTTACAGCCTGTGCGATAGATTCTGCAATAGCCTGTTGATATTTAGTCCATGCAAGGTTTTTCATTTCCCAGTTATTTGTAAGAAAACCACATTCGACAAGCACAGCCGGGCAAGGAGCTGTTTTTAGCACTACAAAGCGCGCATGTTTTATTCCACGATCAATTGTGGCCGTATTTCCTATCAGAAAACGCTGGACAAGATACGCCAAAAAAATATTTTGATTGTTGAATGAGTTTCCTTTAAGAAAGGTAGAAGATGGTTTTTTATCTGAAGTGGAGGGGGCTCCTTCTGGCGTAAGGCAAAACGTTTCAATACCTCTTATATATCTGTTTGATGTGGCATTACAGTGGATAGAGATGAAAATATCCGCATTTACTTTTTTAGCAAACGCCGTTCTGTCTTCGAGCTCAAGTCCTCTATCGTTACTACGAGTCAAAAACACTTTATACCCTCGTTTTGTGAGTTCATTCTGCAATTTTAATGATATTGAGAGATTTATATCCTTTTCTTTATATAATGTTTGTGCACCATTGTCCTTGCCTCCATGGCCAGGATCTATTACAATATTTTTTATTCTCTTTGGAGTAATCCCATAAGCAGGGGTTAGAAGTGGAATTATTATTCTGCGGTAATCCAATTCACTTACTAAGGACTGACCTGAAATATGAACAGGAGGATAAAGATAATTAATTCCTATTCCACTAAAATTTCCAGCTCTTTTTTCAAAGGTAAAAGAGAAGTATGTGTTGCCCTTGCGAATTTCGCAACCATCATTTTTTGTTCTTAAACTCATCCCATAGTATTTTGCGAGATCAGAGAGATAAACATACTTTACTCCATTTAGATTTTTATACCTTATATAGTCAACGTTATCATCTGAATAAATATAATTCACGAATGATAGAAGTAATAAGAGAGAATAAATCAGTGAGTTGAAGTTATTCTTCGCTGATGGTAATATTTTTTTTTTCAAATCATGCAAATTTTTATATCTCCATTATCTTTTTGCAATGGAAACATCGCATTTATTTTTTTTCCGATTCTCACAGCATTAAGCAATGAATTATGAACAAAAAGACGGGCTGAATATAGAGAATCTAATTCATCCATGCCTTTTGCTATATTGGCAGCAAGAGCTGCACTGAACGTACAACCTGTGCCATGGGTTACATAATTACTGCATTTTATACTCGGCCCTGTAATATAATAATATTTTTGTTCTCTGCAAACCACATCTATTCTTTTTCCTTTCAAGTAAGTTTTATGACCTCCTTTTATAACACACGAAACTCCCCATTTGGCTTCAATTTCTCCTGCTGCTAAACATGCTTCATCGAGATTTTTTATTTTTTTTTCTATAATAAATTGAGCCTCTTCAATATTTGGTGTAATGAATTTTGCTAATGGTAGTAAATACTCCTTCAGTGCGTTTAATGCAGTTTTTTTCAGGAGTAAAGAGCCACTTGTTGATACCATAACCGGATCTATTACAATTTTTACGTTTTTTTGTTTTTCAAGGAATTTAGCTACAGCTTTTATTATTGAAGAATCAAAGAGCATTCCCGTTTTTATGGATTTTACAGAAATTTTAGAGAAGATAGTTTCAAGTTGCGAAAGGACAATTTTTACTGGTAGTGGATAAATGGCTTTTACCTCACATGGATTTTGAGCGGTAATTGAAGTAATTACAGAAGTTCCATAAGTGCCAAGATAGGCGAACGTTCGCAAATCTGCCTGAATACCTGCACCACCACCACTATCGCTGCCAGCGATTGTCATAACAACAGGAAAAATCTTACCTTTCAAAATGTTGGTAACTTTTCTACACTGCGTTGTTTTGGAATTACAGTAAGCCATTCATTTTTCCTTTTATGACTAAAATCCGTCACGAAAAATCTCCTTTCATCTTCCTGTCTGTTATATCCCACACTTGTACCTTCAGGTAAATAAACATGTTTATCTATGATAGCATTTCTAATCCTGCAATGTTCGCCAATTTCCACCTCGTTCAAGAGGATGCTGTTGTGAACAGTTGCATAACTATGAATATGAACAGAATTGAATAAAACAGAGTTAGTAACAGTGCTTCCTGAAACTATGCAACCATCGCAGACCAATGAATCTATTGCCTTACCTATACGAGGCAAACCTGTAGGACTTATTTCCTCATTATGAACAAATTTTGCTGGAGGAAGACTAAAGTGATAGTTATAGATAGGCCATTTCATATTGTACAGGTCAAGCTCTGGTTCAGGCATTCTGAGATCCATGTTTGCATAAAAATAAGATTCAAGAGTTCCAACATCACGCCAGTAATGTCTGGCCCCTTTTCTTCCTGGGATTTCATTTGTATAGAAGTTATATGCGAACAAACGTTTTGTATCAACCAGTGAAGGTAGAATATCCTTACCAAAATCATGAGAACTACTATTATTTTCTGCATCAGCTTTCAGGATTTTTACAAGGTCAGTAGCATTGAAAATATAATTTCCCATAGAAACTAGAGCTTTAGAGGAATCGTCCGGTATAGCTTTTGGATTTGTGGGTTTCTCCTCGAATCCTACAATACGCCAATTTTTATCAACTTGAATTACACCAAATTGTTTCGCATCTTCGATAGGAACAGGAATAGCTGATACAGAGCAAATTGCACCATTTTTAATATGGAAATCAATCATTTGACTTATATCCATTTTGTAGATGTGATCACCTCCGAATATCGCAACTAAATCAGGAGCAAAGTCTTCAATAAGGTGCATGCACTGAAAAATTGCATCGGCGGTTCCGATATACCATCTTTTATCTTCCGTTCGCATCTGAGCAGGAACAGGAATAATAAATCTACCTTTTCCGTGAGTTCCTGATATATTCCATCCGTTTATGATGTGTTCCATCAGACTCTGAGAACGAAATTGTGTCAATACAAAAATGCTATATATTCTGCTATTGATGAAATTTGAGAGCACAAAATCAATAATTCTGAATTTTCCTCCGAATGGAACAGCAGGTTTTGCTCTCTCAACAGTTAGAGGATATAATCTTTTCCCCTCCCCTCCGGCTAATACCATTCCAAGTACCGATACATTATTCATTTTTCCCTCACTTATATAATTTTTTTAATCCCAAAACATCTTGCATATTATAAAAACCTGGTTTTGCGTTTTTAATAAAACGCGCAGCCCTGAGAGCCCCTTTCGCAAATGCATCGCGATTTGAAGCCCTGTGAGTAAGTTCTATTCTCTCGCCATCTGTCGCAAAAATAACTGTATGATCACCCACAACATCTCCTCCTCTAAGTGCATGAATACCTATTTCTTTTTTAGGTCTGATGCCAGTTAACCCCTTTCTACCAAAGATACAATTTTCCATTGATATAGCACTTCCTTCACATAGAGCTTCAGCAAGTGAAAGGGCTGTACCACTCGGGGCATCTTTTTTATTACGATGATGCATCTCAACTACTTCAATATCATAGTCTTCTGAAAGTAAATGTGCAAGCTCCTTACATATATTGAGAAGAACATTTATACCAACACTCATATTTGTCGCATACACAATTTTCCCACCGTCTTTTGCGATTTTCTCAAGATCAGACTTTGCCCTTTCATCAAGTCCCGTAGTTCCAATTACAGCAGCTACCCCAAGAGAATTTGCGATTTTCGCATTTTCCACAACATTACTGGTACTAAAATCAATCATAACATCTGCATTATTCAGTGATTTTTCTATTGAATCGCTAATTTTTATACCTGCAGCCTTTGTACCAGCAACAAGCCCAGCATCCTGTCCGATAAGTCCTGAACCGGGGATTTCCGTTGCGCCAATAAGAGAAAAATCCTCTGAATCAAGTATCAGATTAACGAGTCTTTTTCCCATTCTCCCGCCTGCACCAATAATACAAACTTTTATCATAATTTATATAAAGGTTTTATTTTTTTAATTCTCTTAAAACAGCTTCATAATCAGGATGATTTGTAAGTTCATCAACAATTTGGATATACGAAATTTTTCCATCCGAATCAATAATAAAAATAGATCTCGCAAGGAGTCCTATATCTTTAATCAACACACCATATTTCATTCCAAAATCATGCCACACAGAATCACAAAGCATTTTCATTCCTTCTATTTTTTCAGTCTCACAGAAACGTTTCTGAGCAAAAGGTAGATCTGTGCTGATTGTGAGGAAAGTTACGTCCTTGATTTTTGATGCCTCCTCACTAAAACGTTTAGTTTGAATAGAACATACTCCTGTATCAATACTTGGCACAACATTAATAAAAATTTTTTTACCTTTAAATTCCTTAAGAGAGACTTTTTGAAGCGTAATATCAATAACTTTAAAATCAGGGGCTATATCACCAATTTTCAGTTCTGGTCCTAATAGTGTCAGAGGAGTCCCCTTCATCTTTACACGATTTTTTCTTTCCATAATACTCCTTGATTTTTTTATTTTAGTAACAGTCATAATGAAGTAAAAAATAACGATACTTTTGCACAATCATGCTTTAATTTGATAAATTTACTATTGAAACATTTTTTTTTCAAATTTTTAAAGAGCTGATTAGAGTAAAAAAATGGGAAATACCGGATAATGTTAAAATCTTCTGATTATATAATCGCGAGCAATACCAAACCTGATACCATTTGCGCTTATAATAAATTCATTAAATTTAAAAAATGTAAGTATCTCATGTAGAATCAATAAACCTCCAGGTAAAAATTCGGCTCTATCTTTCTCCATACCAGGTATTTTAATTCTTTCCTCAACTGATAGTTGGGATATTTTTCTATTTATAGCGGCAAGTTCTTTTCTTGAACTTTTTCTAAGATGTATCTGAGATCTATCAAATAAATCAGATCCCAACAATATTGATGAGTAAGTTGTTGCACTCCCTCCTGAGACCACTACCAATGGATTTTTATTTTTTAACCAAAAGTAAATCGAATCAACTATGCTGAAAAGTGATTTTCTCACAAAGTCCTGAGCTTTTGTTCTGTCACTTAAAAGCCAAAGTCTCTTTTGAATATTAAACTTTGTGCAAATAGATACACAACCAAAAGGTAAACTAAATGCTTCAACCATAATATCCCTGGTGCCAAAAGCTATTTCGGTACTTCCTCCGCCTATGTCTATTGTCAAAACATCTTTATCCGGCTCAATATCACATGTTGCTCCCAGATAAGTAAATTTAGCCTCTTCTTTTGTACTGATAACCTGTGGAAAAATATTTAATTCCTGATTAAATTTTACAAGAAATTCACTACGATTCTTTGCCACACGAACAGCATGAGTTGCTACTGCTATTATATCATTACAACCTTCAGCTTCAGCTATATTTTTCATTTCCTTTGCTGCATTGATGGTATTATACATAGCCTGTTGGTCGAGCATTCCAGATTTACTGACTTCCTCACCTAATTTTGTTATGGCAAAAACTTCATGAAGCGGTTCAATTTTTCCATCTCTATAACAACGCGCAATAAGTAATACTATAGAATTGCTGCCAATATCTATTACAGCTATTGTTTTATTATCTGACATTTTATGGTTTTTATGTTTGTAATTTCAAGTAGTTAGTATAATACTATATTTTTTGTAAAAATAAAACAGTAATTTTAAATTTTGGAGAAAATATAATTATGATAATAGTTTTTAAACCACACACTCCTGAAGAAAAAATTAATGAGATTTCTGAAATTATTACAAAACTTGGCTATGAACCACGAGTAATCCGTGGGGTAGAAAATACAGTAATTGGAGCAGTCGGTGATGAACAAATGCATAAATCACTTGAACTCCTCAAATCATTTAGTTTTATTGAAGATGTTATCCCAATTCAAAAAAGATATAAACTTGCAAGTAGAGAATATAACCCTAATGATAGTTTTGCTATGATTGGCAATAATAAACTTGGAGCAGGAAATTTCCAGATAATAGCAGGGCCATGCGGTGTTGAAAGTTTAGAACAATTACGTAAAGCTGCACAAGATATCTCGGCGTGTGGGGTAAAAATTCTGAGAGGCGGAGCATATAAGCCCAGAACAAGTCCTTATGACTTTCAAGGACTTGGAGAAGAAGGCGTTGAGATATTAAAACAAGTAAAAAAAGAAACAGGAATGGCAGTAGTAACAGAAGTCGTAGGTGTTACACATATTGATAAAGTGGCTTCTGTAGCAGAATGCTTTCAAATCGGAGCAAGAAACTGTCAGAATTACCATCTCCTTGAAAAGGTTGCAGAAGTCAAAAAAACTGTTTTATTAAAGAGAGGACCTGCCACTACAGTGGAAGAATGGCTTTCTTCAGCCGAATACCTCCTTGTGAATGGATGCCCAAGTGTAATATTGTGTGAAAGGGGAATAAGGACATTTGAAACTGCCACCCGAAATACCCTTGATTTAGGTGCTGTGGTAGTAGCAAAAAGAGAAAGCCACCTGCCGGTGGTTGTAGACCCGAGCCACGCAGCGGGAAAGGCTGATCTTGTCTTGCCTCTGGCCAGGGCAGCAATTGCTTGTGGAGCTGATGGTATAATAGTTGAAACGCATCCAAACCCGGTAGAGGCCCTTAGTGATGCATCTCAACAGATTCCATCAGGCAAATTCAAAGATTTTATAGAAGGATTAAATCCATTAATTGAATTGATGCTAAAAATTCCAAAACCTCATTTTGACTTTGAGAAAAAATGAAAATTTCAGAATGGAAAATAATAAACTCAAAACTTCTCCTCAAAACACGATTATTCTCTGTATTTGAAGAAAAGTCTATCTCTCCAAGAAATCATAAAGAAGGAAGTTTCCTCATATTCAATTTCTCCGATTGGGTCAATGTTATCGCAGTAACTCCAGAAAAAGAAATCGTAATGATAAGACAATTCCGACACGGGAATAAAAGAATTGAACTCGAAATACCGGGGGGATTAATGGATAACATTGATAAAAATCCCATCGAAGCTGGATTAAGAGAACTCAAAGAAGAAACAGGATTTTCCGGTGAAAAAGCTTTTTTAATCGGTTCAGTCTATCCAAATCCAGCTCTCCAGAACAACCAATGCCACACAATATTAGTTCTCAATGCAAAAAAATCATCAGAAACAAACCTTGAAGATTGTGAAGATATTGAAACATTACTGATTCATGAAGATAAATTAAATTCTATGATTCTAAATGGGGAAATTCGCCACTCAATCGTTCTTAATGCAATTCAACTGTATTTTCTCAAAAAAAAGGAGTTAGTTCTATGAAAAGTTCATTCGAACTTGCAATGGAAAGACTTGGAGGATTAAAAAAAATCTCTGAAGAACAGAAAAAATTAATAGCAGAAATTGAGGCAAAAGCAAAAGCAAAAATAGCTGAACTGGAGCTAACTGCAGAAACAAAATTAAAAAGTACTTTTAATCCAGATGAAATCGAAGAAATTAAATCAAAACTCGCCACAGAAATTAAATCGGTTAGAGAAAAAGCAGAAAAAGAAAAAGAAAAAATCAGAAATAAAAACCAATAACTGTTTATCTCAGCTGAGCTTAAGTAAACAAAAATACATAGAAACCATCTTTAAACTGCAAAAACAAAGAGATGGTAACCACGCCCATGTAAAAGATATTGCAAATGAACTCAAAATAAAAATGGCATCAGTTACAGGAGCAGCTAAATCACTTGAAAAAGAAAATCTCATATTCTATACAGCGAGAAAACAAATCTCCCTGACAAAAAATGGCTTTAAAATGGCATCCGAACTTAACTCTAAACACAAAACACTATTTTCATTTTTCCATAAGATATTATCCTGCAAGAAAAGTGACGCCGAATATTATGCCTGCGAAATCGAACATATCATAAATGAAGATATCAGAGAAAAAATTGAAAATCTTACAAAAATATTATTATCCAAAAGTAAAAAAAATTGAAAAAGAACCTTGCGCATATAGATTATAGCCTGATTTTTCTAAAAAATTGGAGAGGTGCCTGAGCGGTCGAAAGGAACGGTTTGCTAAACCGTCGTACGGGTTACACCGTACCGCGGGTTCGAATCCCGCCCTCTCCGCCAATTGGTATTCTGGGGGGAATTTAAAAGGGCACGCCAGCCGATT
>CAYRRM010000008.1:0-88860 GCA_964426675.1 uncultured Lentisphaera sp. | reverse complement strand
AAACACGCCCTTCAAGATAATCTTTCCATCGCATGGCAGATTCTTCGATCTCCTGTGCTTTGTTTCAATTGGAATTGAAATATTACTTTCCCTCTTTTTCATTTTGCGTCAGAGCAACTATTTGTTTCTGAATGTAGTCATCTAGAATTTCAGCGATCTTAGGCCATTTCGTGAAAAATTTCCATCTGCCTTCATCGTAGATCATAGGGACATTAACAAGTTTGTCTTTTTCAAGTATCTGCTTTACAACTAGGAAAATGTTTGGAATTCCACTTCTAAAAGGGGAACAAGAGACCTCCACTTTGTATAATATTTCTGCAAACGGGTTGACATTCGAGTGCCAGGCTTTCCATTGTGAATATTGGTCAAAATGGTTTTCGAAATATTCGGAATTATTATAAACAGATGCTCTACTCCATTCATAGGTTCTTTCTGAACAACAGGAAAAATACGCTTTTTCTGGGGTAGAATAGTCTGCTTCTTCCATCTTTTTCAGAGGGATGCCACCGATACTTACAGGTTCCTTATATTTAAAGAACTTCAGTCGATAAAGGTATTTCCCCACTGTATTCATGTCTTTTTCGAGGACAAGTTCTGTTTCCGAAATCTTAAAATCTCGCCATCGGTCATAACCATCCGGCAAATCATCACCAATCCATTTTGAAGTGTCTGCATAAATGCGTTCAAGTTGGAATTCTTTGGCATATTTCATGAGAATGTTAATGCTATCATCACCCAAACGATTTCTGTCAAGCTTCTTGGAGCCAAAGCAACTTGTCAAATACCTCTGCATCTCTTTTGATTCAATCCTATCAAGGTTTTTAAGTAGAAAATTAATGCCATCGTAATTACCGGAATTTACTAAGTAGTTAGGTATCTCGTTGACATGGAAGATAGGAGGTTGTCTGCCAGATACAATACTTTTTTGAGGATCGTGATTGAACACACCTTTTTCAAGTAGAACTGACAAGAATTCAATAGATTCGAAGGTACTGAACTTGGCAGTGAAGAATCCGACATCAAAAGGCTCTTTCCCAAAGGGGTGTTTTTTGTCTAAGAGTAGTTCCTCCGCAACTTCCTCAAATGTTGGATCATCCCAACGTTTTAAGCGTTTTCTTTCAGAGTAGTCGATTACAATACTAATCTGATCCTGCTTCTGGACTGAAGGGGTGTCCAGCAAGGTAATTAACTTCGCATATCTCTCCATGTCTTCTATTGATGTTGCATCGCCTTCCATTATTATTTGTTTTAATTCAGCGATGACGCTTTGTCCCTTTTGGTTCTTTTGTTCAGTCACTGGAATTGCTATGGGAATATGACAAACAAGGCGCTTTTCATTGTCGAACATGTGAAAGATTAATTCCTGTAATTTGGGATTTTTCGGGAAAAGCTTTTCCCAGTTGGCAAGGTAGAACTTTCCAATATTTTGTTTCGGTTCTTTCGCGAAATGACCATTTATATCTAATCTCATGGGGATTGTGGAAACGCCCGCATATAAATTCCCATCCTTCCCAATTTCAACCACAGACTCCAGCAATTCCTCAAAAAACGGACTGATCCTGATATCAGAACAGAATATTGTCCAACTCCCCCTGTCAAAATAAATCTTTATCTTGTCCTTATTGACTTCTTGGAATTTTTTAACTAATATTTCTACATCGGTATCAGCACATGAGAACGCATTCAATTGACATCCAACATCTGTATAAATAAGGCTTGCTCCAAGTCGGTCTGAAAGATAGTAGAGCGCTGTTGTGGCGAATTTACATGTTGGAATTTGGATTTCCTCAGCACAATACGCAAGCCAACAGCATCCCCACAATAATATAGAGGACAAGAATCCAATTTCTTTTTTTAATACAAACCACATTCTTACTTGATAAAATGACCCACACGTATGTATGAAGTCTTAAGTTTGAAGCTAATCAATTTGTTATTCCTTTTCTCCCTTACAACATCTAGAAAATAACTTGTCAGTTCGTGTTCAACTGTTTCCTGTTCATGCTTCCCTTCTTGAACGCTGGCAAGCCAGTCAAGATGGACGTGATTAGCTACATCGAAATTTCTAACCAGATTTTCCGAGGCAAGAAGTCTGAATTGAAATGGAAATGATACCTCGTCACCTTCTTCTTGGTCGTTTTGGCCGCTACCCATCTTACAATCATCTATCGCTGTCCAATCATCTGTAAAATTAAGCTCATTAAGAAAGACGCTGTAAGGTTTTTCCGTATGCGTTTCCTTCACATATGGGATAGAACCGCCTTGCTCACTTTCTCCAAGAAATTCTCTATACTGGTCATAAAGCTCATATTGAAATAAAGCATAAAATGCATAATGCACAATATTTTCTTCGTCGAATCTGGAACATGTATTTGATTCACATGTATAATAGTTGCCTCCATCTCTTTGAATCACCCCAGGCCCCAGGAGATCACGTAATTTTTTGAAGTATTCGCATCTTGTAACCTTTTCTTCTTTTTGATCTTCAACAACAGAGTATTTTACGGTAATGAATGATTTTACGGCACCAGACGTTACTTTCTTGGGGTTAAACTGAGTTGTCTTGGTTCCCGTTGGGTTAGGGTCAAAATCCTTGTTTCGCCCATTGAAGAACCAAGTGTAGCGAGCATCTGAGATATCAGGCTTTGCCTCAGCTTTGACAATGAATTTCCCTTCGACAAGCATCCTGTCAGGACACTTAGTGATTTCGACCGTTACCACCGTTGTTGTTCCGGTTGCGCTCATTTCCTCTTCTCCATCATTGCCGTTGGGGTGCACCCAGTATGTTGAGACGATGACATATCCTTGGCCTGTTGCAGTTAATGTTCCGCCAGTTGATGTGAGTGAACCTTCTGCAGGTCCTTTAACAATTGGACCACCCTTGAGAATCCATCCATCGGATTCGATTGTCACGGTAATTTTATCACCTACCTTGACTACTGCTGGCTCCATTGTCACTGATGGACTCGCGAAAATCGAGACCACAAGGCAGGACAACGTCGCGAAAACTGAAAAAAAATACCTTTCTCCCCATAAAACCCTTCATTTTCTCCCTATTAGTTTTTATTATAATCCTAATTTTTCATTTTCAAAGTGTTAGTTTAGTACGCGTTTTTTTTGTCAAATTGGATTTCAAAAAAATGAATTTTTTTGTAGAGATGAATGCGAGGTTGCTTATTGTGAATGTGGATTAAGACTTTCATCTCTTTTGTGGGAAAATAACCATGGAATGAGGTCTGGCTCGGCATATGCCCACTGCCAGGCATTGTGTTCTTTTCCGAATGAACTTCCGGTAACCTGCTCCGAGTTCAGAAAATCTCCTCAATATATTCTCTGTAATCATCCTTTGTTAATGCATCTAATTTGTTTCGTTTTCCTCTGTCACCTGCTCTAACAGTGCCCTCAAATCGGCTGGTAGCACATCATCAATGTCAATTTTGGAAGCAATAGAGGCTTGGGATTTGACAAAATCCAGAGCGAATGTCTCTGTTTCTTGAGAATATCCCTTTGAGAGTTGCAAGAAATTTGAGATGAACATAGCCCTCATGCACTGCATGAATTTTTGTTCGGAGAATAGGTAACTTTTGGCATTTGACATCTGTCTTTGGACTTCTTTCTCAGATAATGCGGTTGCGGTCCATGGTGAATTTATTTTTAGATAAGACTTAAGAGTCGAGTATATGTCGAGTATTTTTGACACATCTCCTCCACTTTCACGGATGTATGCGTCAAGATTGTCGAAAGACGCAAGATTTATAAGCACTGCAAGAGCTATGTCGGAGGAGTTTTCCTTCTTATTTTTCTGAACATCCGCAATTGCAGATGACAGCTTGGTCAAATCGGTTCGGCAGATGAGCTTCTCCAGGTCGGATATCTGAGCTGAGATTTTTCTGTCTGTTGTTCCGGTGTCTTTTTTCGCATTTAGGTTTACGATCTGTTCATGCAACAGGTTGAGAAAACTTTTTATCGATGGATTGTCAAGTGCTGTGGTGGCTTTTTCTGATAAGGTGGAAAGGAACTCTTTTATCGGTGGTTTAGGACGAGTAGATATTAATGCATACAATTCTTCCACCTCTTTCTTGATCAGGGA
Source organism: uncultured Lentisphaera sp. (assembly GCA_964426675.1). Classification (GTDB taxonomy): domain Bacteria; phylum Verrucomicrobiota; class Lentisphaeria; order Victivallales; family GWF2-50-93; genus DYMC01. The sequence goes on along the minus strand of CAYRRM010000008.1, from coordinate 84,770 downwards.
TTTAAATTCCTTGCAGGATTTTCCGTCGTCCTTTTTTTCTATAAATTCGTTCAGTTTCAAGAGAAAACTGAAACGCCAGTAGGGCACAAGGAGCATGCCATCGTTGAAGCAGTCATAAACCAGATTGTAACGCCATTTCTTTGTTCTTTCCGACATCCGCGCCAGAGTGCCTGGCGATAATTCTTTGCCTGTGACAATCTCATTACAAAGGCTGTAGGCTTTTGCGAGTTCCTGAATTCCCCCTATTCTGGAGTCTTTAAGATATTCTCCGGATTTGACTGCAAGACAGCAAAGCGTACAAAAGGCAATATCTGCATAGAAGCTCTCATCGTATTGACAGGTGTCGGACTTCTTTAGAGCGTCAATGCATGATAAAAGCTCATCCGTAGATGCTGTAAAATTAATTACGGCATCGGTCAAAATCATTCTTTCGGCTATTTCCCTTTTTTCCCTTTTTGCTCGATTCTCATCTAATCGCTTGTAAAATTCATCGCTGAATTTTTCTGCCTCAGCTTTGCGATATTCCTTGAGCCCTTCCTTTTCGATCCTTTCGCTTTTCTCCCTCAGAAATTTGCCTGACTCCAAATCATATCTGACAAGATATGTAGGTGATTTCTGATTCTCGGCATTACATGTGAGCGTTATAGTATTTCCATTGACCTCAGTTATTTTCATATCAGTCAAGGTTAAATCCTCAACATCGCGGAACATCCTTGAAAAGTCTATCTTCGTCCCGGTAACAGGATGGGGAGCTGGTGTCCGAATAGTGTCGGCGATAGATTCATTTTTAGTATCAGCCGGGAAGAATGGGAAGTAAAAACTGTCTCGGGTAAATATATGTTCCCTGGATAATATTGCCTCATCATTTATAATTAATGTGTTAGAAGATAAAGTAGATTTTTTTATTTCGTCAAAATGCAAAGACAACACTTCAATATTTCCTCCATGGAGAAGGCCCGAACTAAATGTAATACTTTTTCGAGAGAGCTCATTTGAATTCGTATTATCTTCGCCTATGAACAGTATAAGGGTGCTCTTGTCCTTATTGACAAACGAAGACACAAACCGTTTATCAAAGCACGCCCGGCGCCAACAATGCCACCAGACAATGTTTTTAGATTTTCCTTCGTCCTTTGCAATAAGAAGATAATAACCTGGTAGATTAAATTCTTTCATCTTAGGGGGGATATCATAAAATTCGTAGGTATCATAATTGGTTTCATCATCCAGACTAAAAGACTCTATCTTTTTCCATTGTTCTACATTGACTGCTCTTCGAACGAATTTATGATCGAATCTGTCCGATATGCTTCCGTATTCATCTCTATAAATATTGAAAGGAAATTGTTCCCCGTCAATAGGAAACAGGGTCAGCATCATAAGCATCAATACAATAAATACCTTCATCCGTTTGAACTCCTTATCAATATAAATCAAAAACGATCAAATCTTAAATCTTGCACCCCTTTTCTATCTTTCCTGACTGGCATATTCAACCAATATCTAGTATCATTTCCTTGACCTATTAATCCGCTGATGGCTTTATTCTCGTATTCAAGTTCCGAGGGTGCTGGTTGTCCGCCATAGGAAGGATCATAGAATTTTCCGTCATGATAAACAATACCGTGATCCCAGAAGAATTCTGGGGGCTCAGGATTACCCTGACCCGCTATACCTTGCCGATTTTTGGTGTCGCCGTCAACTCGCCCGTAATCAGGACCATTGCCAGCCCATTTTCCGGACAAAAGGAGATATGGATAAAAAGCGGGTGACAGAACACCATCAGCTTTTATGTCGTTTCCGCCTTGTCGTGTCTCCAGCATTCCGTTTTCCCCGGGAGTTACACATATTGTGCCCCAACTACCTTTCGGGGTTATCTGGACATCGTCTCCTTCTGCTTCTGTATTGCAGTATCCGCCGGGACCTGAGCGAATGTGCTTTTCAAATGTCCAATTCCTCACAAGAAAACCTTCACTGTTTGGAGAATAAATCGCAACCAAATTTGAAGCAATATGATGTGTAGAAAAACATTCCTTTAGAAACCCAGCCCAATTTCCACAACGGCCAGTTTCATTTTTTATCAGATCATAGGTGCTCCAAAAGTGGGACGGTGCTGGAGTTTTAGCGCCAAGCCCGTAGTAGGTCAGTTGATGCTTGTTTATCTTTTTGACGGTTCGGTCAGAGAACTCATTCCAGATATCTTTTACTGCTTTTTGCTCGTTCTTATCCTTTTCCGCCGCAAGGCATGTCAAATACAAGATCGTCTCGAAGCAGAAACCTGTATCTGGTTTTGCCAATGTGATGTATATGTGATGTTGGTTATCGTCAGGCTTAGGTGTAATTTCATAAGGATTGCCTTGAATCCTATACGACCACAGATATTTCACCGTCGGATTTTTCCGGGCAAATCCATTATATGCGTATATGTAATCTGGAAGATTTGTGTCAGCTTTCATTGGAATGCTCGTTTCAGCATTTTTAATAGACTGAGACAGTGGAATGGATTTGCAAGAGAATGAACCTGCATTTGGAATTGTCCCCGTGGCATGGCAATACAAACCTTGGATGCTTGTAGAATTGGTCAGTGGTTCCTTCAATTTGAATTTAGCAATGAGTGATAACTTCGCGCCTCTTATAAATACGCTTCTCGACTTGTCTCTTCTATCCCACGTCCACTCTGGATGAAAAATTTCGAATTCTTTTTCCAAAAGGATAGGATCGGTAGTCGCAAAATCAATCTCCTCGTTTCTCGGGAATAGCTCTTTCACCTTGCAGGTTGCAGTACAATAGAGTCCTTCGATTTTTGCCGAGACCTGAACCGTAAGATCATCTGGAACTTCATAGTCCGTGTCTTCGTTGAAGCCTAGTATTTCGAAGACATCTTTTTCTTCTTTGAGTACCTCACCCTTTCCCTCGATTATCTCCCATTTCCAGCTGTCTTCGGCAACAGATATTCCGGATGGCTCCACATTCGCCTTGTATGAGACCTTATCGCCGTGGAGAAACTTGTCTCCATCGCTTGGAGTTTTTATTGAAAGGTCTATCACCGTTGTTGTTCCAGTTGCACTCATTTCCTCTTCTCCGCCATTACCATTGGGGTGCACCCAGTATGTTGAGACAATGACATATCCTGGGTCTGTTGCAGTTAATCTTCCGCCAGTTGATGTGAGTGAACCTTCTGCAGGTCCTTTAACAATTGGACCGCCCTTGAGAATCCATCCATCGGATTCAATTGTCACGGTAATTTTATCACCTATCTTCACTACTGCTGGCTCCATTGTCACTGATGGACTCGCTGAAAGCGACAGAGTAAAGATAACAGGCAACATTGTAGCAACAGATAAAATTGCTACTCTTGAGAACCAATTCATTTTTTCTCTCCTCCGCGTTTATTATAGTCCTAATTTTTCATTTTCAAAGTGTTAGTTTAGCGCGTGTTTTTTTTGTCAAATTGGATAAAAAAAAATGAATTTCTAACATTATTTTTTAAGTTATTTTTCAATTCTAATTCTTATTAATGTTTTGTTTTAACAATCGTTCACGATATAATTAACATATAATTTTATATAACTTAAAAATTGGATAGTATTTTTTTCTTGACTTTTTATATAAGTTATTTATTTTATTTAATAGAAAAATAAAATAATAATCGTTCACGATATAATTGTAAAATTTATAGATTTAAGGTAATTTGGAGTTGGCTTTATGAAAAAATTTATTATTAGAGTTGTTGGATTTTTGCTTATTTTTTTTCTTTTTCAGATTAATTACGCTTTTGATTTAATGGATGCGGGTGAACCTTATGGAAAACAAATTCTTATACAGGAGATAGATTGTTCGAGAGAAAATATGGAATTTATGTTTACCGATTATCCTAAAGGTATTAGTAAGGTTGAAAATATTCTTGGAAAGGCGTGTAGAGTTTTGCCAAATAATAATGGTGCTCCTAAATATTTTGCATATCGTGTAGGTAAAGGACTTGGTTTAATTCCTGGCAAAGCATATATACTTTCTATAGAATTTCCAGACGATAAATCTCGTAGTATGTTTATCTGTAATTGGGGATGTGAAACAGCAAGAGGATTTCATAGTGGGACAACAGTTGGAGATGCAATAAAAGCACTTTATGTAAATCACAATCCTGAATCATTGAAAGTGCCATTAAGTGGAAAATTTCAAACATGGTCTCAGGTATTTTTCTTACATGACAGATTTCCGGATATAAAACGGCCTCGAGGTCTTGAAAAACGCCCACTCCTCCCTGAAGATGGCTTTTGGGTAATAATAGCACAATTAAGATTTGAAAATAATTTTGAGTCAGCTGGAGCAGCTGTATCAAAAATTAAATTATTTGAAATCACAGATTTTTCTTTACTTGAACAGAAGATAAACTATCCACCTCCTGAATTACCTCGTAGATATATTTTTTTTAGGGAGGAAATGTCTGACGCTGTAATATCTCAGGGACATCAAGAGAATGAAAAGCTACCCGAATTAAGGGGAATAAATAATCCTACTGATTGGTATGAGTATAAGTTGAGACTAATGCGTTTTCTCGGGATGAATACATTTTCAAAGGATCTTCTTGAATTTGGACATAATCAGGGGTGGGATTCAAGTAAATACGGAGGGAATGATTGGTATAATCAGTCTTCAACTCCATTATTGTGGAATGATATTCTTGAGTTGATAAAAAATAAATATAGCGATTTTTATATATTACCATATTATGAATATGCTGGTAGTATTGGGCAAAATAATAATATTGCAATTGGTAGTCAAAGAAGATGTGAAACGTTAAAAGGAGGAAAAAACTATACTCACATCAATTGGTGTCAATTAACGAATGCGGATTTAGTCGATCCAGATTTCATTGAGGATGCTAAAAAATTATTGGAAATTACAATTACAGACAATAAAGATAAGGGGAAATTTATAGGGGCATGGTTCAGACCGCGTCCTGAAGCAAATCCAATAAGTTTTAATTCAAAAGATATTGAAATCTTTAATAAGGAAACAGGAAAACAAATTAGTCGGAATGATCTTCAAAATAATAATGTGTTGCTGGAAGGATATTATAGTTGGTGGTTTCAGAAAAGACGTGACTTTAACCTGGCACTATGCAAATACCTTCGCAGAGAGGTAAATCCTGACGCAGTAATTTTATACACAGCTGATTCATCAGAACCAGGTATAAGTCTTCCATCCTCCGTTGTAGCAAAAGGTATCCCTAATTTTTGGGAATGGCAGACTGTTGTTGTAACAGATAATCCCACTAAATGGGAAAATTTTCTCAATAATTATCAGGATTTTTTCAAATTCGTAAAAGCCATTTCTTATGACAAAGTAGTTCGAGAAGATATGTATTTACAAGCTCTGCTTAGCAAACCATCTACGTGGGGAGATTATGAATGGCATCATGCTTGCCCATGGAATGATCCTGAAAACTATAAAGATGTAGAAGGTGTTATTTTGACGTATTCATTTAATCGTCTTTATACTGTAGCTTCAAAAAAAGCGCTCGAAGAGTTCAAAGCAAAATCAGGCCTTGCTATTGTAAGACACTATGGATTAAATGAGAATGAAATGAATGATAATAATGATCCTGTTTTAGGGTATTTTGTTGCTGATGTAGAGAGAGCTGGACCTTATTGTATGATAAGTGAAGCTCGCGCTTTTGCAAATGGTGATCCGCGTTTTATAGGCTATCTTAGTGGTAATAGTTTTAATAGAGGATTCCCTGAATATGTTCGAAAATTCAATGCTGCATTCCTGTCTTTGCCGGCACTTCCCAGCAAAATACAGGACAATGCAGCTTCAGATCCAGAGGTTATTCTTCGCATAATTTCCACACCTAAAAACGGTATATATGCAGGAATTGTTAATACATCTCTAAGCCAAAAAAATGTTTCTGTTCAGCTTCCACAGTGCCAGAAAGTTATTGATAATGTATCAGGAAAAATCTTAACTTTAATTGATGGAAAGATAACTGTTTCAATGTATCCAGGGGAGCTCAGGAGTTTAAAACTTGAATAGAAAAATAAAAACTTTAATTTTATTTATTATGATTTCATCATTTATTGTCGGATGCAGTAGTACAACGATTCGAGAGATTTCATATATAGAACTTACAGACGGTGCTAAAACCCCCTGTATCACTTTATCGAATTCTTATTTATCAGTAAAAATTCTTCCTGAGCTTGGGGGGAAAATAATATCTATCAAGAGTATAGATGGGAAAGAATTCCTCGACAGAGGAAAACCTTACAAATCAAGAAAATCTGACATGACTTATAAAGATACAGAATTTGATGGTATTGATGAAATCTTCCCAACTATGGAGGAATGTGTAATGCCTGACGGTGAGTTAAAAGGACTAAAATTACATCCCCACGGGGATTTATACAGAAAAAAATGGCAATATTTTTTATATGATGATGAGAAAATTTTAATGGAAACAACTGGGTTTGAATTACCATATCTTTTCTCTCGTTCGATAAAACTTGATAAAAATTCAATCATTCTGGATTACTGTATCACAAATAAAAGTTCTCAAAGTTTACCATACATTTACACATTTCATCCAATACTTCGTGCAGAAACTGGTTCAAAAGTTGAACTACCACCAGAAATGAAAATAAAAGTAGCTTTTTCAAGAAATGGGTGGCTTGGAAAAATGGGAGAGATTAGAACTCTCTCAGAGATCAGAAATGAAGACAACACTCTTTTCTTTGAAAAAATGTTTACAAGCAATTCAGGAAGATATTGGAAATTTTTTACTGAAAAATTAAATAAAGGTGAAGTTATAATATCCCATCCAGACAATACAAAACTCATCATAAATTGGCCAGCAGAAAAATTTCCTTACCTTGCTGTGTGGACAAGTGAAGGCAATGTAAATGGGCAAAATCATATTGCTCCAGAACCATCTACATCGCAAGAGGAATCTCTCGAAAAAGCATATAAAATTAAGGAAAGTCGAAGTATAAAGCCTGGAAGTAAAGATGAATGGCAAATCAAACTTACTATTACAAGAAAGTAAAAATGTTATATTGAATTTATTTTTTATTTTTCTAATTTATTGAATTTTATATCTTTCTTTGAGACAAATGCTACCAGATCGATACTTTTTGAATTGAGTTTTATGAGAGGAAGATAATCCCCGTTAATTTTCTCATATGAGCCCATATATAAATAATCAATTCCATTATCTATATCCTCTGGTGAAGTAGGTTTTCCATCAACATAAGGGCTATCGAAATATTCCATATTATCAAGATAATTTTTTGTATATAATTCAGATAACTTCTCCGGGAATACTTCTCCATATCTGGCTGAATATAAAATTAATGCAATACAGATTTTTCTCATCCGGGCTTTTTCTTGTTCCATAGGCGTTTTTGCTGTACGTAGGGTTGGTATGAGAATAAAATAAGAAAATGCAGATGCTAATAAAAATGAAATCGCAGTTAGAAAGATAAAAAAGATCAATTTTCTCTTTAGTTTTGCCTTATTACTGGCATAATTGTTCATTATTTCTTTTGTTCCCGCTCAAACTTCTTTAAGCATTCCTCACATATTCCGTGAGAAATACCTGTTTTTTTGTTGTGCTCAACATTCCATTCAGATAATTTATATATTTTTTTGCACCATGAACAAACGATAGGAATAAGTTTTTTTTCCGGTTTTTTCAGTCTCGGAATTTTTTGTGTAGAATCAGAATTTAAATCATTTTCTTTCATTTTTTTCTGAAAATTATCCTTGCCTTTGTCATATCGTATGGGGACATTTCCATAACAACAACATCTCCTGGCAAAATTCGGATAAAATTCAGCCTCATTTTCCCGCTTATATGAGCGAGTACTTTATGCCCGTTTGGCAATTCAACCCTAAACATAGTATTTGGTAGTAATTCTTTTACCACCCCCTCAACTGTAATTACATCATCTTTGGCCAAGTAAGCACCTCCGGTTTATCATCATTAATTAATATCATGTGTTCAAAATGTGCTGATAATTTACCATCACATGTACGAACTGTCCAGTTATCTTTATCAACTTTTACTTTATGTGTCCCCAAATTAAACATTGGTTCTATCGCAAGAATCATGCCATTTTGCAGAATGGGGCCCGAATTAGAACTTATAAAATTTGGGATTTCCGGAGGTTCATGAAGTTTTTTGCCAACTCCATGCCCTACATATTCCCGCACAATACCCAATTTAGCATTATCCGCAACTTTCTGTATTGCTTCGCTTATATGACGAACTCTATTCCCAGATTTTGCCGCATTTATACCAGCAATTAGAGCTTCATGAGTTTTTTCCAATAGAAAACGAACATGACGCAAAATAGGTTTTGATCCTACTACAAAACTTATAGCAGTATCCCCTATAAAACCTCCAATATCCACGCCAATATCAAGACTAAGTAAATCTCCATTTTGAACTACCTTATCTTTTACCCCAATCCCGTGAACGACTTCATCATTAACTGAAATACATATATGACCGGGAAAATCCCTATATCCATAAAACGCACTTACAGCGCCGGCCTGTAAAATCAATCTATTCGCAAGTTCGTCAATATCCGCTGTATTCATTCCAGGAATTACTATTTGCCTTAATTTTTCCCTGACCTCAGCAGCAATCCTTGCGGCTTTGCGAATTTCGCAAATCTCATCCGACGAATGAATTACAAAATCAAGCTTATTATTCATTGCCTTTAACTGAGTAATTTTACAAGAGCTGGATATGATTTATCCTTGCTCAAAGAGGCGTCAAGCTGAAGTAACAATTTTCTTTCCTTATAATAAGGTATTAAAGGAGCAGTTTGTTCTTTATATAACTTTAATCTACTCTGCGCAGTCTCTAAAGAATCATCAGGTCGTTGATATAATTCTCCTCCACACCTGTCACATATATTTTCTTTCAATGGTGGGCTATATATTTTGTTAAAATTTGTCCCGCACTTTTTGCACGTAAGTCTCGCTGTTAATCTTTTTATAAGTAGTTCTTCCTCTGCGTGAAAATATACTACGGAATCAATTTTTTTAGAGATATTTGCAAGTGCATTTTCAAGCAATTTTGCCTGGGGTATAGTTCTTGGAAAGCCATCCAGAACAAAACCATCCTGACAATCTGCTTCAGCGAGGCGTCTGGCAACCATTTCAGCAACAATTTCATCTGGTACGAGTCCACCAGTAGTTACGTAATGTTTTGCTTTGAGTCCTAATTCAGAGCCTTTAGCAATTTCTCCGCGTAAAATATCTCCGGTAGAAATATGAGCTAACTTTTCATTTTCACAAAGAATCTGCGCAAGCGTTCCCTTTCCAGCACCGGGAGCTCCTAAAAAGATGAGATTTTTCTTTTTTATCATTAATGTACTCCTGATTTTATATTTTAGGCATCTTTCAGAAAAACATTAAAACTAATGCTAAATCTTTAAATTTCAACTTTATAAAAGAAATACTTACATTTGAATTTATTGCAAAATGTTATATTTTTCGTAGAAATTTCCCTTTTAATAACAAAAAATTAAAAAAGGAGAGAAAAATGAGAAAGAACGTAGAAAAATGGCTAAAAGGAACTGCGTTGGCGCTAACCGTTCTTGCAGTAGGTGGATGCGCAACTGCTATTCCACAGGGGGCAATTTTCACAGATGTGAAACTTCCTGTATCATCTGCTGATGGAGAAATTCTTTACACAAAATCAGGGGTTTCTGAGGCAAGATCTTACCTCGGGCTTGTTGCTTTTGGTGATGCAAGCATTGAGCAAGCCGTAAAAAATGGAGGTTTAAAAAAGATAAAATATGTTGATTATTACGCAAACAATTTCCTTGGCCTGATAGGAACATATAAAACCACCGTTTATGGTGACTAACTAAAATGTTAAATGAAAATCCCATAAAGTTTCAGGATTACTTAACACCAGAAAACGTAATTTGCGGTTTAAAATCAAAGGAGAGTTTCGGAGTTATCTCTGAACTCTCCGAATTAATTTCCAGAAATGTAGCCGGTCTTGAAAAGAAAACAATTGAGAATTTTCTTATAGAAAGAGAAAAATTGTTTCCTACTGTCATTGCAAATGGACTTGCAGTCCCCCATGCGAGATTAACAGGATTAAAAAAGCCTGTTGTCGCAGTTGGCACATCGAAGGAGGGAATAAATTTTAACTCCGAAATGCCTCCGGTATTTGTGGTTTTTTTAGTTTTATCGCCAAAAGATGATCCCTCTTTTCATTTGCAAATCTTATCCACGTTGGCTAAAGAATTCACAAAATCAAAATTACTTGAAAATCTCAGGACAGCAAACTCACCAACAGAGATAATAAATCTTTTAGGCGCCACCATATCAACCCATTTACCTGATTTTCTCACTGCTGCAGATATAATGAGAAAAGAAAATATAATAACATTAACCGAGTCCAATACTATCAGTGATGCTATAAGAATTTTTTCCACAGAATTTATCTTTGATATACCAATAATAGATGAAGAAAAAGATATCAGAGGAATAATTTCCATTGAAGATATTTTAAGGATTAGTCTCCCAGAGCATCTTTTATGGATGGATGATCTCACTCCTATTATAAGATTCCAACCTTTTGCTGAACTCCTCAGGAGTGAAAAAGAAATAAAACTTGCTGATATCATGCGCCCCGATTTTATTTCAATTGAGTCAAATATACCAGCGATTCAAGTAGCAAAAGTGTTTATTATGCGCAAGACAAGACTTATTATAGTAACAGATAAAGGTAAATTGTCCGGCACAATTCGCATTGCAGAATTCGTAAGAAAATTCTTCTGGGAGTAAATTATGCACGAAGAAGAATCTGTTGTAGAATTAAATTCAAAATCTATTTTCAGAAAACTCGTTATTCTTATCCTGATAAGCGTAACTCTGTCGATTGTTGGATATAAAACTGTATTTAACCTCAGACAAGCAGTTTCCTCCGCAGTATTTTTGTCAATTATTTTAGGAACGCTTTTTTTTTGGTCTTTTCGTCTTTCAATAGCTTTCATAGGACTTGCTGTTCTGATCTTTACAAATTCTCTCAATATTCCAACATTCGTTGAATCAGCAGCATTACCGGTTATTCTTTTCCTGGTGGGTATGATGATTGTTGTTGGTGCGCTCAGGGACCTTGGTTTCTTTACGTGGATAGTTCAATTAATAGTTTCGATGCCCAATATTTCAGCGAGAAAGTTTATCTTCACTACGGCTATAGCTTCTGCATTACTCGCCTGCGCAGTAGATGAAGTTACTTCCATAATATTTATTTCTACTTTAATATTTCAGGTTTCTGAAAGACTAAAAATAAATCCAGCTCCCTATATTATAATATGTGTTCTGAGTACAAATGTCGGCAGTGCAGGCACAATGATGGGCAATCCTGTTGGAATTTTCATTGGGACAAGAGCTGGTCTTACCTTTGAGGATTTTATAATCTGGGCATTTCCAACAATGTTAATTTCTTTGCTTTTATGTATCTTCATTTCCATGATCTATTATAAAAAAGACTTAAAGATTTTCGATGAAAAACTACAGGATAGGTTATCTAAAGATTTAAGTCTTGTACCAAAAATACAAGTCCCTTATAAACAGGGTCTTGTAGTTATGATTTTTACTATTCTGTTTATTGCATCACATCATCAACTTGAAAAATTATTCAATCTTGAGAAAAATAGCATTTTGCTTATTGCTCCTTTGATATGTTCTGGTTTAATAATGTTTTTCAAGCGGGATCGTGCAAGGCACTACGTAGAGAGAGAAGTTGACTGGTGGACCCTGCTCTTTTTTATGTTACTTTTTGCCGTAGCAGGAACACTTGAACACACACACGTGACATCCCTTATGGCAGAAAAATTTTCTCGAATTTGTGGATCCAACATATCTATTTTGATTCCCCTTACCATGATTATATCAGCCATTGGTTCTGCATTCATTGATAATGTAATTTTTGTAGCCGCCTTCTGTCCTGTAATAGAAGAATTGTCAAAAACAGTAAACGCCTTTCCTCTATGGTGGGCTCTTCTTTTTGGTGCTTGTTTTGGCGGAAATATTACTATGATTGGCAGCACTGCGAATATTGTTGCTCTTGGGATGCTCGAAAAACGCTCGAAAATCCATGTAAAGTTTTTTGACTGGTTAAAAATTGGATTAATTACTGCATTTGCAACTCTTCTACTTTCGTGGATTATTTTTGCGGGACTTAAAAATTTTATGCCTCAAAAAACTCAAGAAATTTCTAAAACTAAGGAAGCATCAATCCCTCATCACTAAATTTAATAATGGCAAGAAAAAGAAAATATTTCCTCATTTCATTGGCTGAATTTATACCTTTGTTTTTTATCGAATTACTTTTTTCTTTATTACCGATGAATTTTGCATATAAAGTTTCTGAAATCATAGCAAAGTTAGTGTTCTTTTTTGATTTCAAACACAGAAAAAGAACAATTCAGCATCTGATACATGCAGGGATTACTGCTGATCTCGCAAAAGCCAGAATTCTTGCAAAAAAAAATTTTATTCATTTTGCAAATGTTTTTGTAGACACAATCAAATTTAAAAAAGTTTATAATTCAAAAGAAAAAATAATTGAAGCTGTAAAACTTGAAGGCAATCCAGATTCAATAAAAAAATTTTTAAGCCCAACCGCTGAAAACGCTATTGTAATTACTGCACATTATGGGAATTGGGAAGTTGCAGGAATCATTTACTGCGCAATCACAGGAAGAAAAATTTTAACTGTTATGCGAAAATTAGATAATCCCCTTATGGAAACAAGAGTCATAGCAAGGAGAATTGGATATGGGGTGCAACTTATCCCAAAGGAAAATTCCTTAAGAAAACTCCTTAAGAGCCTAAAAAATAAGGAATCCATATGTATCATAGCTGATCAACATACTAGTAAAAGCGAAGGAGTAGAAGTAAAATTCTTTGGACAACCAGCTAGAGCACATAAATCTCCTGTAATTTTGCATAACAAAACTCTCACTCCAATATTTGTAGCCGTTTGCGAAAGAATTGGACATCTTAAATATAAAATTAAATTAAAAGACCCTATAATTTATGATGCAAAACGTAGTATTGAAGATACTGTTCAACTTTATACTTCTCAAATAGAAGAATTAATTAGGGAAAACCCTGAACAATGGTGTTGGACTCACCGTAGATGGCTAAATATAAACAGATAAAAAATTCAAAAATCTCTTGCAAAACATAGAAATACTGCCACAATATTACTAATAAAAAAACGTTTTATATCAACTGAATTAACATAGGTAAAATATATGCAAAAAACAAGATATGTCATAAAAAACAAATGGGTTGATGAAAACAAATTTATCTCAATGGAACCAGAGAGAACAAATCTGCCATCATTCAACGAAGTGAAAAACCTATTACCTAAACCTTTCCTTAACCGAAACTCAATTGCAATTGACTGTTATTGGAAAGTATGGGAAATTGCTTTCAAAAATCTCAAACCAGCAACACAGGAAAATGGATTTATAGCAAATTACATAGATACTGCTTTTAATAATTATATTTTTATGTGGGATTCAGTTTTCATACTCATGTTTGGAAAATACGGTAGAAGAGCTTTTAATTTCCAGAGAACATTAGACAACTTCTACTGCAAACAGGAAGCTGATGGATATATTTCTCGTGAGATCCATAATGATACAGGTGTATACAGATGGGAAGCGTATGATCCAGTAAGCACCGGTCCTAACATAATGCATTGGAGTGAATTTGAACATTACCTTAACTATGCCGACAAAAAAAGACTTGAAATGATTTTTCCTCCATTGGTAGCATACCATGAATGGACTCGGCTTTTCAGAAGCTGGCCTGACGGCTCATACTGGAATACAGGATATGGTTGCGGAATGGATAATCAGCCACGCCTTAAAGATGATAATCTGCAAATGCAAAATGCCCATCACGGTTTTCTCAGCTGGATTGATGCGAATTTTCAAGCTTTATTTTCTGCAAAAAATCTCTTAAAAATAGCAGAAATCTTAGGAAGAAAAGATGAAGTAAAATTTCTCGAAATAGAAGCTGAATTTCTCCAACAGTTCATAAATGAAAAAATGTGGAACGAAAAAGAATCTTTTTATTTCGATAGATATAGAGACGGGACTTTAAATTCAGTAAAAAGTGTCGGCGCTTTCTGGGGGCTTATTGCGGATGCTGTTCCCGAAGAAAGACTTGATACTTTTATTTCTAACCTGAAGGACGAAAAACAATTTAACCGCCCACATAGAGTTCCATCAATAAATGCTAATCACCCGGCATATAAAAGCGATGGAGGATACTGGCTCGGCTCAGTATGGCCTCCAACAAATTATATGATTTTAAGGGGGCTAACAAAAATCGGAGAAGATGATCTCGCGTTTGAAATAGCAGAAAATCATCTCAAAAACGTCTGGGCTGTCTTTAAAAAATACGGAACTGTTTTTGAAAACTACTCTCCAGAATTTGAAGAACCCGGTAAACCAGCAATGAAAGATTTTGTTGGATGGGGAGGCGTACCACCAATAGCAGTATTTTTGGAATATTATCTTGGAGTTCGCCCCGACGTCCCGAATAATCAAATCATATGGGACATAAGATTATTAGATACTCACGGCGTAGAAAATTACCCCTTTGGAAATGATGGAATAATAAATCTAAAATGCGAAAAACGAAATTCTATATCTGATGAACCTGTCGTTACTGTAAAATCAAATAAAACAATAAACCTAATTGTAAAATGGGGAAAACAGAAAAAAATTGTAACAACTTGAACTCAGACCAAATTCAATTCAAAAAAGAACTTGCGAAAATCGCAGCTGAGATAGAAAAAATCATCAAAAACGATAATTTTCCAGTTTCTATAAAACCAGCCTTCCTAAAAAATGCTGTCCTGGATTATCCTCTAAGAGAAGGAAAACGACTCCGCCCAGCACTCCTCATATGGACTTGTGGAATGCTTGGAGGAAAAATAAAAAAAGCAATCCTGCCAGCAGCAGCAGTAGAAATCTTTCATAATTGGACTCTTGTACACGATGACATCATAGATAATGATAATATCAGAAAAAATGCCCCATCCTCACACAAAATACTTGCGAATTTCGCAAAAGGAAAATATCTAATAGCGGATGAGCCTGCGGAAAAATTCGGAAAAGACATAGCCATTTTAGCCGGAGACATTCAACATGCATGGGCTATCGACATACTCTCAAGAGCAAATCTCAAAGAGAAAACAAAAATCCATTTAATTCACCATTTATGCTCTCTTGGTGGCAGGGATCTTATATGTGGTGAATGCCTTGATGTTGAAATCACATACAGGAACTGGACAGAATTAAAATACAGGGAATTAATTTCAATAGCATCTCTAAAGACTGCAAAATTAATAGAATATTGTGTTTTTGCAGCTACAAAAATCGCAGCAGAAAATAAAAAGATATCTTCAGAACAAATCAGAAATATTATGAATTTTGCAAAATTTGCAGGAATAGCCTTCCAGATCCAAGACGATTTCATTGGAATTTTTCAGGATGGAACCGGAAAACAAACTCTCGCAGACTTCTCGGAAGCTAAACCAACAAGTATTATCCTACAAACACTGAAAAATGTTAAGGAAAAAGAACGGAATTTTTTATTTTCTTTAAAGGGAAAGAAAAAATTTTCAAAAAATGAAATAAAGCAGGTAAGAAAAATAGTTATAGATTCTGGCGCTGCTAATATATGTTTAGGAGAAGCTGAAAAAATGAAAACAAAAGCATTGAAATTATTATTGAATTTCCCGGAATCCAGATTTCGCAGACTTATCTCAGAATGGACAAATTTTATTTTAAATAGAAAGAAGTGAAACGAAAAATGTCTTCAGCAAAAAAAAATAATTCTGATTCGGAAAAAAAGATACCAGAATTTCTTCTTGAAGCATTCAAAAAATATCATCCAAAAGAAAAAATTCTTTTTTATGCTGAATCAGATATTTCCAATCACCGTAAATTTGGTAACGAATGGCTGGTAGTTAGTGATAATCACATAACCGTTTTCCAAAAAGACTCTTCTTCTATTTTTCCGTCCCACGATATAAAAATCACTTCAATAAAAAAAGCAAAAATATCTCCACAAGTAGGTTCTATGAGTATTATAATAGAACCAAAACACGGTAGCAACTTTAAATTAATATCTTTTTCTCAATCTTTAAATCAATTATTTGCTTTAGCAGTAGATAACATTAACGCCCTCGTTGAAAATCTTCCTTTAGTAGTAACAGGAGGAATTCTCCCATCATTATGTCCCTCTTGCAATAATCCCATCCCTCCTGAATTAAATAAGTGCCCAAGATGCACTGACCGCAAAAATACTCTATTGCGAATTTCGCAATTTACCCGTCCATATCGTATGACATTAGTTTTAATTCTATTGGTAATGATACTAAGCACCGCATTTGGCCTTCTGACCCCCTACATGAGTAAAGTCTTTATTGATGTGATATTTAAGAAAGATCCTGTTACTGGCAATTTCACAAATAGCCTATGGCTTGGGCCAGCCGCACTAACTCTCCTATTTGCTTATGCAATGCAAATGTTCCTATCTGGAATACAAGAACGCCTGTCGGGTAGTCTTGGTTTCAGAACAGTAGCTGATGTAAGACAAAAATTATATGATAAACTTCAAGAATTATCTCTTGCTTTTTTTGATAAACACCAAACGGGAGCGTTATTATCAAGAGTGAATCAAGATACGCAAGAAATGCAAAGACTTCTTGTTGATTTTATTCCTGTTAGCATTGAATCGCTATTTATGTTTATTGGAATAGGAATTTTTCTCTTTATTTTAAGTTGGGAACTTACCATATTCATTCTTATACCAATAGTTTGTATAGTTTTTTTTGTGAAAACAATAATTCCAAAAATGTGGATTTTCTTTCACAGATTTTTCCATAGACGTTCAAAACTTAGCGCTGTGGTTGCAGATTCTATCTCAGGAATTCGAGTAGTAAAAGCTTTTGGACAAGAATCATATGAAACAAAAAAATTTAAAAAATATAGTCTGGAATACCGAGACTCCGGTATAGAACTCGTAAAAAAATGGAGCCTATTTCATCCTCTTTTTCATCTCTTAATAATGTCAGGCATGGTAATTGTCTGGTATGTTGGCGGGAAACTAGTTTTCTCAGGTAAAATGACTCTTGGATCTGTCGTTGCATATTCCGGTTATCTGATGATGTTTTATCGTCCTATTTTTATGCTTGTGAGAATGCTTGATATGATAAGCAATGCCCTCAGTGCAGCAGAACGTGTATTTGATATAATGGACTGTGAACCATTAATAAAAGACTCCTCTGACGCAATTCCTCTTACTGAGATTGAAGGAAAAATTGAGTTTAAAAATGTAAGTTTTGGTTATGATAAATTCCGCCCAGTAATAAAAAACTTATCTCTAAATATCAACCCTAATGAAATGATTGGTCTAGTTGGGCGAAGCGGCGCGGGAAAAAGCACAATGATAAACCTTATATGCCGTCTTTATGATCCTGATAAAGGAGAAATACTTCTCGATGGCAAGGATCTACGTAAAATTAAACAGAGTGATTTACGTTCAAAAATTGGAATTGTATTGCAGGACAGTTTCCTCTTTAATGGAACTATCTTTGAAAATATCCTTTATTCAAAACCAAACGCAACAAGAGAGGAAGTTATTTCAGCCGCAATTGCTGCCAATGCCCACGAATTTATAATAAAAAAACCAGATGCTTATGATACAGAAGTTGGAGAAAGAGGAAATAATCTGTCAGGTGGTGAAAAACAGAGAATTTCTATCGCCCGCGCTATACTCAGAAATCCAAATATATTGATACTCGACGAAGCCACTTCTTCTGTTGATACTCAAACAGAAAAGAAAATACAGGAAGCCATAGAGAAGCTTATTAAAGGCCGAACTACTATAGCAATTGCCCATAGGCTTTCTACTCTACGCAAATGCGATAGAATAATAGTTATGAAAAATGGAGAAATAGCAGAAACCGGTACACATAAAGAACTAATGGAAAAAAAGGGATTATTTTACGAACTCGTAAAAATACAAAGTGAAATGTCAAAAATAATTTTAACAGATGATACTAACAATATAGCAGGGATGAAAAAAGCTATAAATGGAAAATCAGATGACTATGGCAATCGTGAAAATGGAGAATCTAACTTCGAGGAATTACAATAATGAAAATTATTCAGGCAAAAAATATTTTATTCGAAAATAAAAATTCTATACTCTCGTGTACACTGGACGGAAAAGTATATTCACCTGTGCATTGCATAGCCCTTTTTCCTTTAAGCCTCCCGGAAAAATATATATCAGTTTTTATTGAAAAAGACCAGGAAATCGAAGAAATAGGAATTATAAATGATTTAACAGAATTCAATGAAGAACAAAGGAATATAATTTTAAAAGCAATAAAAGAAAGATATTTTGTCCCCGAAATTATAGATATAAAAAACATCTCCACAAAATATGGTGGAAGAAAGAAGACTGGTATGTGTGAAATTAATGCATCTACTGATAGAGGACCAAAAATAATACACATATTTAATCCGAGAGAAAATATCACACTGAATAGCAATGGAGTAATAATGATTACCGATATTCAACGTAATAGATATAAGATTACAAATGTAGATAAACTTTCCGAAAAAGCTCGTAGGAATCTTGACCTAATTATGCTCTAAAATGAAATTTCATAATTAATGACAGACTAAAATTTTGCATATCTGAATTTTTATAATATATTTTATCAAACTCAAAATAAAGGTCAGCTATGTTGAAAATAAAAACTTCTCTGGGTGATATTATTATCCAACTTGATGAAAAAAATGCTCCTATCACATGCCAAAATTTTATGAAATATGTAGAAATGGGGCATTATAACGGAACAATTTTCCATAGAGTTATAGATGGGTTTATGATTCAAGGCGGGGGTTTCGACACATCTTTCAGGCAACTCCCAACGATGAAACCAATAATAAATGAAGCAAATAATGGGCTTTTAAATAAACGAGGAACAATTGCTATGGCGCGAACTTCAGATATAAACAGTGCTACAGCGCAATTTTTCATAAATGTGGCAGATAATGATTTCCTCGATTACCATAGTGATAGTCCGGAAGAATATGGTTACTGCGTATTTGGGAAAGTAATCAGTGGAATGGATGTAGTGGACCAGATAAAATCAGTACCTACCGGAACCCGCGGTTATCATCAGAACGTTCCATTAGAAAATGTTATAATAATATCCATCGAAAATATCTAAAAAGTATTTGCTGTTTTTCACATCAAATATAGCTAATTTTAACCTGTCTTTTTTTAATCAAAAATGTGAAAGTCTCTGATATCTTTCTTTAGAGGTATTATTTTTTTATAAAAATCCTAATTTTGGACATTTCATTTTTCCGTATTTTCCAGTCAAAGAGAGAGGGCATTGCACCCTCCAGTGCGCTTTCAACTTGCAGTAGTTTATATTATAACGTCTCAACGCGTTCGCTGCTACAAAATACGCTGGGCTCGTGAAACTGAGGTTTATAAAATTTCAATCCTCATCAACTTTTAGCTTTTCAATAGAGGAAAGCTCATCTTTATCGTAACTTATCTTAACTCCTGGTTCAGGTTCAAAAAGTATTTTCGTATCTGTTTCTTCGATAAGGCGTCCTTTGAGTTCTTTTTTTCCAGATTTAAATTTTATAATGGCATCTATAACCCACATATTGATAGTCTTAGGTCTGGCTATTTTCCCTTTTTCTACATTTACCTCTATTACATAGTCCTGTGGAACAGCTCGTTTATGTGAAACTCTGACAACATGTTTACCAAAGGTTAACCCTCTTATTTCGAAGACCTTTGAGATCCTATCTGATTCACCTTTCTCCGTTTTTCCTATCTTTTTTCCGTCAATATAGACAGTCAATCCCGGCGGATTCGCTGCAAGATCAATTCCTCCAAGGTTGCTATCGAGAATAAGAGATATATCAGCATTTGTTCCTGGGCCAACTTCAACATCTTTTATGGCGTGATCGAAGCCACTTTTTTCGGCTTTTATTTGATATTTTCCTGGTTGTAATCCTGGAATCTTAACTGGCGCCTTGCCTATAACTTTATCGTTGAGATAGATCGTAGCCCCCTCTGGTTCAGTAGTTACATTAATTGAACCAGGTAAAACATTTAAAGCTATATTTAGTACAGTTTCGGCGTCTCTATTGACAACAATACTTTGTTCATGTTTTTCATAGCCTGGGGCCTCAATTGTAACAAGGTGTTCTCCTTGTTCAATATTTTCCGAGAACGGGGAGCGTCCCTTTGGTTTTCCGTCAATTGAAATCTGAGCGTTTGCTGGAGATACATTTATTTTAATTATTCCAAGATTTGACAACAAATTTGCTTTTACTGTTTGAGGTCTAGCGTCTTTGACATCCCAGCTGACTTCTACAGGCATCATACCTGGTTTTTTTAATATTGCCTTATGTGTGCCAATTTTTTGCCCATGAAGTATGATTGGTGTAACGCCTATTTCTTTTCCATCAATTTCCACAGTTGCTTGAGAAGGATTTGAATCAATCATTACAGAAGCTGTTAGTTCTTCTAACGCTAAATCTATGTTTTTTTGTTCTCCATTAGCTACAGTGACTTTTATAAACGTAGGAAGGTATTTTGCTTTCTCTATCTCAAAAACATATGTCCCGGATTTTACTTTTATTTCAAATGGGGTTACTCCTAACTCCTTATTATTAAAAAAGATTTTTGCGCCTGAAGGAGTTGTTTTTATACTGATTATACCTGGTTGTGGAACTTTTTTTTCTCCGCATGAGAAACTGATTAATGCCAGGATTACGATAATAAGTGATAAGAATATTTTTTTCATTTCTTTTTGCCTTTTTTAATTAATCTAATGGCTTCTTCAAGTTTTAAAATTGAATCTCTTGCGTTCTGGTAACGTTTATCTTCAGAATCAAGCATTTCCATAATAGAGCGATATGCCTCGATTGCTTCTTCGAGACGTTGCATCCTTCTTGCCTGTTGTGCTTTGATTTCATATTGCTTGACTTCTTCATCTAACATTTTTTTTGCTTCCTGGCTTTGTTTATATGCCTGGTCGTATATTGACGGTTTTGGTTCAAAGAACTCCAATAACTCTATCACGTAAGAATACCTTTTTATTGCTTCTTTCAAATTATCTTTTCTTGCATTTTTATTTGCAAATAACATTTCTGCTTTAGCAAATGTGTCTTCTGCTTCTTTTTTCATTTCTTCTGGAGTTAATGAAATTGTCGGGATATTCAGTACATTATTTGAAAAAGATTCCAGAACATTTACGGCATCACGGAATGCTGTTGGCTCGAAGGTATTTTTTACCCTTACAGTATTCAGCATAGACCCATAGGTAATAGTGAGGATTTTTGTTTCATCGCTATTATCCGGACTTATTCCAGCTTGAGGTTCAGAAACATTCATAAAGTCAGTTTCTTTTAGTTCATTTTTCAAGTTTTCAATTAATTCCGGTTTAAGTTCTTGTTCACGTCGAAATCTTATTGAATGTTTCAGATCATCTCTTGTAACCTGAATTTTATTATTTTTAATTTTAAGCTCATATCTAAAAATATTATCTGGCGTGGTAATCTGTTTTTCATATATGACTGTCAAATTTGAAGCGGAATCAGAGGTTTTTGTTCTTTGTGATTGATTTTTTACTTTTTCTTCATTTAGCACTTTTTCTATTAGCAGAAAACCGCTAACCAAAATAAATGCAAAAAGCAAGACAATTACGTAAAACATCACGCTCGCGTGTTTTTTATTTTGTCCTTCATTTTTATTTTCTATCCTTTCTTTCTGGAAAAACTTAGATTTTTCAGGTTCATCATCTTTTTTATCGCCAGAACTGAAAAGAGATCCAAAAAATGACTGAGGCGAAGTATCTCCCTTCTTTTGTGGTTCTGTTGTATTATCTTCTCTTTTTTCTTTATCTTTAACAGGAGAAGAAAGTTCTGATTCTAATTTTTTCTCCTCATTTTTTACAGGAATCTTTTCTCCGAAAGTTAATTTTTGATAACCGATTGATATAACATCTCCTTCATTAAGTTTTACTTCGTCGGTTATTTTTAACCCATTGAGTTTCGTGCCATTTGTGCTGTTGAGATCTTTCAGGTACCAGTTCCCATCCCTATAAGATATTTTACAATGGTAACGGGACGCTGACTCTGATTCTATGATTACATCGTTGTCAAGTTCTCTGCCAATACTTAACCCGGGTGGGTTAAGTTCCACAAAACCATTACTTTTTGGTGCACCAGAAAAAAATAACTTCATTTTTTTTTCTCCGCTGATATTGAAATTGCAGTGTCTGGAAATGGAATAATTGCCTTTTCTTCTTTTTCTTCTTTTTCTTCTTTTAACTCCGCATTCAAGTCTATAAAGTCTCCTTTCTCTGTAAATGAATTTTCTATGGCTCTAGACGGCAGTTCAATGACTGTTACGGCTTCTCTGGATGATACAAAAGGTCTCCAGGGGTCGAGTTCTTTGCGAATTTCGCAAACCCTATTTTCTCTATCGACAAAAATAACATCTATTTTCATTGTCATAAACATTGTATGAATACTGGCACAATTGTAAAAGATCATAGCATCAAAATCAGCAAATTTTTTGCCAATCATACCTAAACCGCGTTGAAAAAATTTCGTTGCTATAATGGGTTTTTTGGCTATAATAGTTTTTTTAGTTAAATTCCTTATCATTTTTAATGAAAGATTGTTTTGAAACTTCTAAGCAAAATGGGACCTAATAATATCAAAACTACTGCGGGCAATATAAACAAAGCCAAAGGGAAGAGTATTTTTACAGGGGCTTCATTTGCGAGCTTTTCAGCACGGCTGAAGCGTTTTATCCTGAGTTGATCCCCCTGAATACGCAAAATATGAGCAATACTTACTCCAAGTTCATCTGCCTGAATAATTGCATTTAACACGCTTGTAAGGTCAGGCTGTTGAACTCTACGGGCTAATTCTCTTAGTGCAACTCTGCGTTGCTTACCAAGTTGAATTTCCTGAAATGTTCTTTCGAGTTCTTGCGATAATGCATCGCGACGCCTCCTTAGTAAAATATCTCTTAAAGAGGTTAAAAAATCTTTTCCTGCTTCGACGGATAAGGTTAAGAGATCAAGCACATTAGGTAAAGCCTTTTGTATTTCGAGATGTCTCCTTCTTACAGCTGAATTTAACCACATTCTGGGATATAAAACTAAAAGTATAAAAATCATCATTCCTATAAGAATTTGCCCTCCTACTATGAGTATTATGGCAAATACCGCACCAAAAATCGCAAGCAAGATATTTACAGCGATAAATCTTTCTTCATCTATGATTTCTTCTAAACCAGCCATTATAATCATTTCTCTGAATCTTTTTCTATTTTCTTCCAGATAGGCCATTTTCACAATCGATCTCATATTGCCGGCAAGAGGTAGGAAAAGCCTTATCAAAAGTGGTAAAGATTTCTCTTCTTCCTGGGTTTTTTCCATTTCGATTTTCTCAAAAAGCCCTGCAAGATACAAAAAGGCAAATGCTGTTGATAATCCGGCAAAAAACGACGAAAGCACTGTTAATATAGAGCTCAACGAAGAATTCATAATTAGAAACTTTTAATTTTTATTTTATTTAAAATAATTGTATTAAGAATATTTTCAAGAGAAATTTTAGAGCCAAAAAATTTCTTTTTTAATGGATAAACATATTCTATCTTCTGAAATCGGTATAATTTATCCATTGTATTTTCACTATAATTTACCTTGAAAAAAAAAATTTTAGAATTCTATTACAAAGCGAGTTATAATTGTAAAAAAATTAAGCAAAATAGAATAAAATGACGGAAAAACAGACAACTCTCGGCAATGAGGTTTCATTGAGAGGAATAGCTCTTCACACTGGATCGAGAGCCGTTTTAAAAATGAAACCTGCTCTGCCGAATTCAGGAATTATATTTCAGCGTATTGACTTACCCGGACAACCTCAGGTAAAAGCACTCGCACACAATGTTATTGATGTTCGGAGAGGCACTACAATTGCAAATGGAGCAGGAAAAGTCCATACCGTTGAACATGTGCTATCAGCTTTTCATGGTCTCGGGATTGATAATGCAATAGTTGAAATGGACGGCCCTGAACCACCAATAGCTGATGGCAGTTCTGATTCCTACGTAAAGATGATTCAAGATGCTGGAATCGTTGAATTAGATTCGGACATTAAGTATTTCACTATAAAAGAATCTGTTGCAATTAATGAAGGTGAAACAAAGATAGAAATACACCCACATCATTGCTTAAAAATTACTTGCAAGGTGGCATATGGAGTCTCTGCTCTTGATAAACAAGAGTTTTCAGGAGAGATCACCCCACAATTTTTTGCAGAACAGATATCCCCTGCCAGAACTTTTTGTCTATATAAAGAACTTGAGCAACTTATTCGGATGGGACTTGTAAAAGGAGGCAGTCTTGATAATGCAGCTGTCATTCATGATGGAGCAATAATATGCAAAGAAGAGTTAAGATTTCCTAATGAACTTGTACGCCACAAAGTCCTTGACATAATAGGAGATATTTTCTTGCTTGGCAGGAGGGTAAAAGCTCATATTATCGCATCAAGGCCTGGTCATCCTACAAATGTTATGCTCGTACAAAAAATCCTGAAAGAACAAAAAGGAGATTAAAATAAATGAAACTGTATAATTATGAAGAGTTGATAAGCATTTTAGATTACCGTTCTCCAATGCTTCTTCTCGATACAGCCCAAAAAATTGAGGAAAATAAGTGGAGAGCACAAAAAAACATAACATTTAATGATTTTATTTTCAATGGGCATTTTCCAGGACACCCAATAATGCCTGGCGTAATGCAAGTCGAAGCTATGGAACAACTTGCAGAACTCGCTCTAAGTGAAAAAATGCCATCAGATAAAAATAAAATGCTTCTTGCAAAAAAACTTCAAAAAGTCAAATTCCGTAAACCAGCCTTTCCAGGTGATAGACTCATAATCGAACTTGAAATAAAAAAAATAGAAAATAATGAAGCGGAAGTTTCAGTAAACTGCAGGTCAAATTCAGGACTTGTCTCACAAGCAGAAATAACAATGGGATACTTTGACAGGAAAAGAACTATTGAGCCTTCCGAAAATTTCAATGATTGGGATAAAAAACAGGAAATTGCTGCCGATGTAAACAAAATAATGTCCATAATTCCACATCGCTATCCATTTCTTTTTGTGGATTACATAAACAAGATGGAAAACTCCAAGGTTTATGCTGTTAAAAATATCTCTACTTCCGAACCATTTTTTTCAACTCATTCAATAAAAACGCCAACAGTACCAGTTTCATTCCTCTCAGAAATCGTTGCTCAAGCCGGATGCGTATTAACGTTAAGTAAAGAACAAAATATTGGGAAAATCGCATATTTTATGGCAATTGATGAGGCGCAATGCTTCGAACCTGCAAGGCCAGGAGACCAATTGAAAATTGACGTAGACGTCCCAGAAGGGGATTCTAAATTTGGAAAAGGAGAAGGGCGGATATATGTTGGTGACAAATTGATATCAAGGACTGTAATGACATTCGCCGTAGTCGCACCTAGTAAATAGAGGTACAAAAAGTGATAAGCGCCCTCAAAGGTATTCTTGAAAAAGTCAATATGACAGAAATCTGTATTGATGTTCATGGGGTTGGCTATGAGGTTTTTATACCGTTGAGCACTTTTGATAAACTACCGAAAAAAGGTGAACAGGTTTCCCTCTTAATTCATACTAATGTAAAAGATGACGCAATCCAGCTTTACGGTTTTGCCACAGAAGTTGAAAGAAAGATATTCAGACTCCTCATTACACAGGTAAGTGGCATTGGTCCCAAACTTGCATTAAACGTATTAAGCTCTGTTTCACCACAAACTTTATGTTTTGCAATTGCGGAAGGGAATTCCAAAGCCCTGGGAAAAATCAGCGGAATAGGAAAGAAGACTGCCGAAAGAATAGTCCTTGAATTAAAAAATAAACTTAAAGACTCTGAATTTATAGCATTGATTAGTGGTGGTGATAAGGGGGTTGATGAAGATAAAAAAGATGTGATGGAATATGCAAAGATCAGTGAAGAGGCTGTTCTTGCTCTTACACAACTTGGATTCAAATTCGACACTGCATCAAAAATTGTTCATGAGTTGTTGAAAGAGCTTGATAACAAAGAAATTACAACAGAAAATATCCTCAGAAAAGCTCTTGAAAAGTTAAATAATTGAATTGGAAGGAAACCCTATTCATGAAGTTTTTACTAAAAACCATTTTCTTTTGTATTGCAAACTTTATAATTTTTTTCTTCTTTTCTGCTTCAGCTTTAGAGTCAAATGTTGAAAATAGTTTTATATGGAAAGCTGAAAAGATCTCCGATTCGCAAATTTCTGTTTCCGTTCAGGTGGCAGAAAATAAATATTTGTATGCTGATTCTATCAAGATCAGCGTAGAGTCGTCGGATAACATTAAACTGCCTCTTTATTTTTCTCCAAAACCTGAAAAATATATTGATGATTTGAAGGAGGAAAGTATAGTCTTTAAAACCGGCTCACATCAGTGGTTATTTTCATTGAAAGGCTCCCCCCCATATACTGTGAGAATCCGCTATCAAGGATGCAGTAAAAAACCTTTCTTGTGTTATCCCCCATCCGAAGATGAGATAATTTTAGAAAAAAACATATTTCAAAATACCTTTAACTCAGCACTTAAAAAGACAAAAGAAATTACTTTTCCTAATCCTTCTAAAATAAAAACAGAAAAAATTTACTCTTCTAACCCTCTCATAGATAAATTTCTTGCTCGGGGCAGTTGGTGGATATTTCTTGCTGCTTTTATAGGAGGCATCCTCAGCACATTAACTCCATGTGTTCTCCCTCTAATACCAATTACTATCGCTATATTATCTGGTAATGAGAAAAAAACAGGTAATGCTCAGGGATTTCTTAAAACATCATTCTATGTTGTCGGTATAATTTTAATGTTTACCGCTTTAGCAAGTATCGCTGCATTTAGCGGTAAAGCATTTGGTTCTCAAATTCTTGGAAATAAAATTGCAATTACTATTTTCTCAGGGATATTTTTTTTCCTTTCACTTTCAATGCTTGGATTGTATGAATTACAGCTCCCCTCTTCAATCCAAACAAGATTCAATAAAATAGGAGGAAGTGGAGTAATTGGAGCATTTCTGATGGGACTTACAGCAGGATTAATAGCAATTCCATGTACAGGACCTGTACTTGGAACTTTACTTGCTATTGCCACCGCATCTGGAAAAGTATTTTTTTCAATAACATTACTTTTCTCTTACGCCTGTGGGTTTGGTGTTCCATTTTTGATTATTTCAAGCGGGATAAAAATATTACCTTCAAGTAAGGGAACTTTTATGGAAATAGTAAAAAGTTCCCTTGGAATTGCCATAATGGCGATGGCAATTTATGGATTTACTATTGCATTTCCACAACTTAAAGATTTTTTCTCAAAGAATAATAATCTTGCAAAAATATCTTCTTTGATTTTGATTATTGTAGGATTTATCATGGGAGCAGTTCATTCTGATGGTCACCATTCAAGCGTAATTGTGCGATTTGCAAAAATCGTAGGTGCTCTTTTGATTTCTATTGGCATTATATGGAATTTATTAATTAATCCTTTATCGGAAAAAAAACTCAGCTGGTTGAATTACAGTAACTCCATATATAGTGAAGCAGCAAAGAATGCAAAATTTATTCTACTTGATTTCACCGCAGAGTGGTGTGTCGCTTGTAAAGAAATGGAAATGACAACATTTAAGGATGAAAATGTTCAGAAGGAATTGTCAGGATGGATTCTTGCAAAAGTTGATTGCACTATAAGCACACTCGAAAATACGAAGATAATAGAAAAATATAATATAAAAGGCTTCCCCGGCTTTGCTATAGTTGCTCCAGATGGAAAAATAAAAGGCTCTTTTACTGGTTATTATCCCCCTCAACAATTCCTCGAAAAAATAAGACAATTGAAAAAATAAGCACTACTTTAAAAATACATTATAAAATAGTGTCAATCTTGACTTTCTTACCTGTCACAGCACTTTTTACAGCTGCGTGCACCATTGAAAGACTCTTTATATTGTCATGACAATCTGTCATTGGCCTTTTTCCTGTTTTTATTGATTCTATAAATTCTCTTATTACGCCTTCATGGTGATGATACGGCAGTTCATTTTCGACAGTAATAGAGAAATCCTCTTTTTCCCTGACAAATCCCTCATTATTAATAACAACCTGACCATTAATTTTATCAGCTCCGTCCCACAATATACTACCTTTAGTTCCAATAGCCCTCCAGGAACATTCCCAACTCGTATTCATCCCTTCTGCACACCAACTCCCGCGATAACTAAATACAACCCCATTAGTCATTTCAAAAATTGCTATAGCGCTCGCGCCGTGTTTATACCATGAACCTTTTGGATTCCATTCATGACAATATACGGATATGGGATCTGCATTGGAAATGTATCTCGCCTGATCGAAGCTATGGATAGCCATATCGATTAATAGCACATGAAGCATTTCATCTCTAAAACCGCCGAAGTGTGCCCCAATATAGAAATCTGCATTAAGCGTGGTTAACTCGCCTATTTTACCAGAATGAATACTTTTTCTGTATGCAAAAATATTATTCATATACCGGCGATTCTGAATCACAGCATATATTTTTCCTGCTTTATCAGCAGTTTCAAGCATTTTCCTGGCAGATTTCATATTTTCAGCCATGGGTTTCTCACCTAAAACATGACAACCGTTTTTTAACGCCGTAATTGTAATTTCTGGATGAGCAGATGGCACTGTACAGTCAAAAACAATATCAGGTTTCATTTTTTTTATCGTACTTGTAAAATCGTCACTTACCTCTGAAGGGAGATTAAATTTCTC
Organism: uncultured Lentisphaera sp.; assembly: GCA_964426675.1. Classification (GTDB taxonomy): domain Bacteria; phylum Verrucomicrobiota; class Lentisphaeria; order Victivallales; family GWF2-50-93; genus DYMC01. The sequence continues at coordinate 55,765 of CAYRRM010000008.1, read as the reverse complement.
TCTAACCTGCTCTGCCCTACTTTTATTGATATCTACGAGAGCCTCAATCTGAATTTCATCTATTTTCTTAGCTGATTCTAACCAGGCGGAAGAAATTCCCCCACATCCACATAAAACAACTTTGAATTTTTTGTTCATTATTTTTCTCCTTCTAAAACTTTTTTGATTAAAAATTTTAAGTTATCTTCATCAGATTTTTTTTCAAGAAATTCTGAAATCTTCCCTTTTTGCAGGTGTTTTGCGATTTTCGCAGCTTCATCTATTCTTCCACTTTCATATAAAACTTGCATATAAAGTATGTCAAGTTTAAAAAATAATCTCTGCAATCCTTTTTCTGATTCCCAACCTTTTTGCCTTTCTCTGGCTATTTTTACGAGCTCTGGAATTCTCAAACGATTTCCGGTAAAATATTCAAGATCAGCAAGGGCGCTAATGGCAATATATGGAGGAGGTTCATGCGAAATTGCAGTTTCAAGCACGGTTCTATAGCTTGCCCATGAAAAGGTATAAAAATAAGTAATAGAGGCAAGAAAACTCAAATATGCAATAATCAACGGCAAGATAATTTTTGCATATTGCTTACTCTCAAAAAAACCTTTAAGAAACAGAGAAATAAAAATAATAAGAAATACTGATGGTATATAAGAATATCTGTCCGCATAATCAATTGCTCCTAAAGGAATTATACCTGATACTGGAGCTAATGAAATAAAAAAACATAATAAAAATAATAAGCAAGACAAATTCCATTTTTTACTTTTAAGTTTTAAAAAAGAAATTAATGCTAAAACTGAAAACGACAGATAAAATAAACATGTCCATAAAATTCTGGAAAAAGAAATTATGATTCTTGGATAAATTGGAGATAAATTTAAGGGAATAAATAATTTATAAAAATACCACGGAATATTAAATAATACCACTGCGGTCCGACGGAAAAGAGATAAATGTTCCTTCGGAATATCCTGCGACACTATGGCAATTGGGATAAAAATCAATATCACTAAAAAAAATGGAAAAGTTTTGTATACAAAATCTTTTGCAACTTTTTCTTCTCTTGCAACTAACAAGATAAAAAGAATAAAAGGCAAAGATACCGCCATAGGCTTTGACATCAGTGCAAATATTCCAAAAATAAAAGAAAAAAAATAAAGTTTTTTATCCAGAATGTTATTGTCATTTGCTTTCAAAAAGAAAAAAACCGACCATAAATAAAATGCAGTGCATAAAACATCTTTTCTTTCAGATATCCATACGACAGACTCTACTCTTTGGGGGTGAATTGCAAAAAAAAGCGTTGCGAAAAATGCAATAGTATTATTCTTTACAAAAAGATTGATAATATGAAAACAGGCAATTACGGCAAATAAATGCCATATCAAATTATGAAGACGGTATATTAATGGATTCAATCCGAAAAAACTATAATCAAAAATAAAAGAAAACATTGTCAATGGCAAATAACAACCTTCACAGGGTGTTTTGAGCCAATAGATAATATTTTCGAGATTAAACGATAATTTATGAATATTATTCAGTAAATAAATATGATCATCCCATCCTTCAAGCAAAGGAAAAGTTAATGTTTGCAGGAATGGAATCGGAGACAAACAAATTAATAAAAGTAAAAATTTTTTATTAGCGGAGTTCAATGGTCCACCAATTAATTAGACGGGAATTTCTAATTTTTCCAATATTTCCCTTATTACTCGTCTTTTGTCAGCCCCAGCCCCCGCAAATTGAGCACGATTATCAAGGATAATCCTATGGGATAAAACTTCCACTGCCAGATGTTTTACATCATCTGGAATAACAAAATCCCTGCCTCCAATAAATGCTTTTGCCTGAGCTGACCTGCTCAGTGATAAAAGCGCTCTTGGGCTTAATCCAAGACGTATTTTTGAGTCTTCTCTGGTTTCCCTGACAATTCTTGTCATATAAAGAGCAACTGATTTTTCAATAGAGACCTTTTTTACCTCTTCTTGAAGTTCAGATATCTCCTGACAAGTTATAACAGGAGAAATTTTCTGAAGGGGATCTTCCTCTTTCCGTGAAAATAATATATTCAATTCATTCTCTTCGTCCGGGTATCCTACACTGATTTGCATTGCAAATCTATCAAGCTGAGCCTCAGGAAGATGATAAGTTCCTTGATGTTCAATGGGATTTTCTGTTGCAATCACCAGGAATGGATGCGGTAATTTATAAGTTTTCCCCTCTACTGTTACCTGTGATTCGTTCATTGACTCAAGCAGCGCCGATTGGGTTCTTGGAGAAGCACGATTAATTTCATCTGCAAGAAGCACGTTCGCAAAAACAGGTCCTTGCCGAAAATAAAATTCGGAGTCTTTAGGATTATATACGAGCGTTCCAATTATGTCTGATGGAAGCAAATCAGGGGTAAATTGAATTCTATGAAAAATACCATCTATAGAGAGGGCAAGTGCTTTTGCAAGAGTCGTTTTCCCAACTCCGGGCACATCCTCCATAAGTATATTTCCTCCACTAAGAAGAGCAATCAGTATTTTTTCTATTACTTCATCTTTACCAAAAATAACATCTTTCAAATTTTTTCTTAAACGCTCAAGTTGGTGTCGAGTTTTTTCTGTCATATTATTTGTCTCAACTAATTTTTTATAAGATAGTTACCTTTTTCCATTCCAGTTTTTCTTCTGGAACTGGTTTTGGTTTATACAGAGGATAACCAATTCCGATTATTGATTCTATCTCAATATTTTCAGGAAGAGAAAGTAGTTTTGCCAAATAATCTCTTGCCTTTTCATCTTTATTTCTGAACCTATTTCTTATTTGAGCCCAACACGAACCAAGTCCAAGTTCTTCAGCTGCTAATTGGATATAGATGGAAGCAATAGAACAGTCTTCAATCCAAACATCAGATACATCTCTATCAGCACAAACAACAACTGCAAGTTGGGCGCCTTTTAAAAATTCTGCTCCATGTTCCTTTGCTTTTGCGAATTTCGCAATCAGCTCTTTATCTTTTACAAATAAAAATTTCCATGGATTAAGTCCACGTGATGATGGAGCGCGCAATGCTGATTCTTCAAGAAGACGTATTTTTTCCTCTTCTATTTTTTTATTTTTAAAGCGCCTAACACTTCTTCTGTTTCTGATTAATTCAAAAAAATTCAATTTTTTTATCTCCCTTCCTTCTGACGATTCAAAATTCCTTTTTTACTCCCCTTCACAAAGTCTATGAATTCAATAACCTCTGGAATCTTTGGCAAATCCTGTTCTGCTTTAATGATTGCATTTGTAGTATTCAGTCCTTCCTTAAAAAATATCTTATATAAATCTAATATAATATTTATTGTTTCTTTTGGGAAACCATTTCTTTTCAATCCAACGAGATTAACTCCTGCTACAATGGAGTTTCTGCCGCTTGCTATCATAAAAGGCGGTAAATCCATTGAAATTGTACTCCCTCCACTCATCATTGCAAATCTACCAATACGGCAAAATTGGTGAACTCCCGTTAAACCAGAGAGTATTGCATTACTACCGACTTCAACATAACCAGATAATTGAGCACAATTAGCCATTATTACCCTATCTCCTACCTTACAGTTATGCGCAACATGGCTATTCATCATAAAATAACAATAATTACCAATAATTGTCTCAGAATCTTCTTTGGTTCCGGGATTTACAGTAAAACCTTCCCGAAAAATATTTCCATTACCAATTCTCACATAGGATGTTGTTCCTTTAAATGCGTAATCCTGGGGCGGAGAGCCTACTGAAACAAACGGAAAAAATTTATTTCCAGAACCAATTTTTGTATAACCAACTATGGAACAGTGAGATATGAATATATTATTTTCTCCTATTTCAACGTCAGGTCCTATAATGCAATATGGTCCAATTTTTACATTCTCAGCAATTTTCGCATTTTTATCTATTATAGCTGTAGGGTGTATTTCTGTCATAAAATTTCCTTTTTTTTAACAATAAAAAAATAAAATACTGGAATTTTTACAATTTACTGCAAAATTGATTTTTTCAAAACAAAAATAAATAGAAAAATGAGGTAAAAGCTAATGCGATTATCAAAATATCTAAGTAACTATGCTCTTGTTTCAAGAAGAAAGGCCGATCAAATAATCAAATCAGGGCTTGTTTCCGTTAATGGTCAAATTGTTTTTGACCCATGGGTTAGAATATCCGAAAACGATAAAGTTATGATTGGGAAAAAAATAGTGAAAAAAAATGACAAAAAAATATATATTATGCTGAATAAACCAGAAGGAGTTGTTTGTTCTTCTGTTGCCCAAAATAATAATGAACTTACACTAACAGATATTATAAAAATAAAAGGAACAAGAATTTTTCCTGTAGGAAGACTCGATAAAGATAGTGAAGGATTATTATTGCTAACTAACGATGGCGATTTCGCGTATAAAATAACTCATCCCAGTTTTGGAATAACAAAAACTTATACCGTTCATACAGATTTACCAATACCACCTGAAAAGATAAAACAACTCGAGAAAGGAATTCGCGATAGGAATGACTTGCTGAAAGCAAAAAAGATAATAAAAAAAGCTGAAAATCTATATATCTTTATAATGCAAGAAGGAAAGAATAGAGAAATAAGGAGATTACTAAAATTTATCGGTTTAAAAGTAAGAAAGCTCCGGCGGTCAGCTATAGGCAAGCTTAGACTTGACAAACAACTGTCCGCTGGAAGATGGCGATTTTTACTACATAAGGAGATAGAAAGTCTTATTTACGAGAGTAATACAAGAAAGATGTAAAATACCTTCAGAAAATAACTCCGACCATAGCAAAAACAGAAGATTACAAAATCCTCTTATACAGAAACTATTCTGAAAATAATAGAATTATTTCTTTTTATTTTTTGCCCAGTATTCGGCTTTCTTCTTCTCAAGAAGAAGTCCAACCTGATCTGGATCTATGGGGTCAAAACCTTTCTTCTTGATTTCTGCAAGTAACTCTTCCCACTTTGCGTGATCCCATTCACCTTTGTTCTTTTTTACAAAAGTAGTAAGAATCGTGGTTCTTGAAAGTTTTTTGAGGTTGTCTTCTTTTAGTCCCATTTTTTCCTCCAAATTAAAAAAATTATTTTTAACTTACAAACTGAAATATAAATACTTTTTTATGAAATTCAAATTTTTTTTAAAAAAATTTTTTAAGGTTTTGGATAATCTTTTATTTGTTCTATACTTTTTTGTATATCTTCTTCATTTACAACAAGATTTGATAGTTTTCCATCGAGGAAAGCATCATATCCATTCAAATCCATCAAGCCATGTCCTGATAAACAAAACACTATATTTTTTTCTCTTTTTTCTTCTCTCGCTTTTAAGGCTTCTATTGCCACCGCTGCTATTGCATGAGAAGACTCTGGCGCTGGTATAATTCCCTCGGTGGAAGCCCATAATTTTGCATAATTATAACACTCAATTTGAGGAATAGCCTCTGCACTTATCAACTTATCGGCAAGTAATCTGCTTACTATAGGAGAAAGTCCGTGATAACGTAAACCACCAGCGTGTAAAGGCGGAGGCATAAAATTGTGGCCGAGAGAATACATTGGCATTAATGGTGTTTTACAGGCTGTATCTCCGTAATCATAAATATATGGTGCACGCGTCATTGTTGGACATGCTTGCGGTTCAACTCCGATAATCTCTATTTTTTTTCCATTAATTTTGTCCCGTATAAAAGGAGCGGCGATACCGGCAAAATTTGAGCCACCTCCTACACATCCTATTACAATATCCGGATAAATTCCAGCGAGTTTTAATTGTTTTTCAGCTTCAAGTCCTATTATTGTCTGATGAAGGCATACGAAATTCAGAACGCTTCCAAGTGAATACCTTGTATCTTTATTCTGTAGAGCATCTTCTATAGCTTCGCTTATGGCTATTCCAAGACTTCCAGGATTATCAGGATCCTCTCGGAGGATTTTTCTGCCAATTTCAGTATCAGGGCTTGGACTTGGCACGCACTGTGCTCCCCATAATTTCATCATTGTTTTTCTAAAAGGTTTTTGGTGAAAGCTTACTTTGACCATATAAACCTTCAGAGCTATATTGAATAATTGGCATGCAAAGCTTAAAGCACTCCCCCATTGTCCCGCGCCGGTTTCTGTCGTTAGTCTTTTGATTCCAAAGGCTTTACTATAATAAGCCTGAGCTATAGCAGAATTCACTTTATGGCTTCCTGCCGGAGACAAAGATTCATTTTTATAGAAAATTTTTGCAGGAGTATCGAGAGCTTTTTCAAAATTTACGGCTCTGCAAAGAGGGGTTGGTCTCCATAATAGGAATTTTTCAATAACTTCTTCCGGAATATCTACCCAGCGTTTTGTTTCTATTTCATGTTCAACAAGATTAGCAGGGAAAATTTTTTCCAGAGAAGCTGGACTGACAGGTTTATGTGTAATAGGATCAAGCGGAGGAGGTAATCCAGGCATATCTGCGAGAATATTGTACCATTGACGCGGAATCTCCTTTTCTTCAAGTAAAAATTTTATTTTTTGCATTATTTTCTCCCAATTCCAATTGAAAAATTATTGGAATTATACTCTATTATGCAAAAATTACTAATTGATTTTTGAAAGCCCGTTTTCTATATTCAAAAATAAATGAGGAGACTTCATGTTAAAAGTCAGAATAGAAGAAGATTTTATTGGCAAAAAGGATATTCCAGTTGATATTTTATATGGAATCCATACCGCAAGGGCAGTCGAAAATTTTGAAATTTCAAGAAAAAGAGTAAATCCTTCCCTCATTCACGCCTATGGAGCAGTAAAATTAGCATGCGCCATAACTAACTACGACCTCAAATATCTCTCAGAAGAAAAATTTAGAGCCATTGAAATAGCATGCAGAAAAATGATTGAAGGAGAACTCGATTCCCATATAGTAGTGGATGCTTTACAGGGAGGAGCTGGAACTTCAACAAATATGAATGTAAACGAGGTAATTGCGAATTTCGCAATAATTTCACTTGGTTCTCTTCCGGGAAATTATTCTATCATTCATCCGATTGATGATGTAAATATGCACCAATCTACAAATGACACATATCCGACTGCTCTCAGAACCGCTGCACTATTTGAGCTTAAAAACTTAGAAAAGGAAACCGTAAAACTACTCGAATCTTTACAAAAAAAGGAAAAAGAATTTTCCGGAATCGTAAAAATAGCAAGAACTGAAATGATGGACGCTGTTCTCTCTACATTAGGAAAGAATTTTTCCGCATTTGCCGAAGCGGTAGGAAGAGACAGATGGAGAATTTATAAATGTGAAGAACGTCTAAAAGTTGTAAATCTGGGAGGCACAGCTATCGGGACAGGGCTTGGAGCCCCACGAAAATATATATTTAAAGTAGTTGAAAATCTTAGAAAAATTACTGGTTTGCCTCTCGCTAGAGCAGAAAATCTTTACGAAGCCACACAAAATCAGGATGCAATTGTAGAAACAAGTGGAATTTTACGAACTTTTGCTGTTGATTTAGCTAAAATTTCAAATGATTTGCGTTTAATGGCATCAGGTCCAGAAGCAGGATTAGGAGAAATAAAACTACCTGCCTTACAAACTGGTTCATCTATAATGCCCGGCAAAGTAAACCCTGTTATCCCGGAGGCAGTACTTCAAGAAGCCATTACTGTTATTTCCAACGACGTAGCAATCTCTACAGCTTGTGCCTCGGCTAATCTTGAGTTAAACCATCTTATGCCTTTAATTGCAGATAAATTTTTAGAATCTCTCCAGATTCTTGCAAATTCCGCTAAAATTTTGAGTAAGTATTGCATAGAAGGTATAATTGCAAATGAAGAGGTATGCAAACGGCATATTTTATCTTCAACAGCCTCCCTTACAGCTTTGATAAATAAAATTCCATATTCTGAATTGTGCAATCTTGCTAAAGAGATGGGAAAGACCAAAAAAAATCTTCGCGAATTAATCCTGGAAAAAAAATTATTGAGTGAAGAAGAGTTTAATGAACTAATCTCTCCGGAAAATGTAAATAAATTAGGCTTTGATTAGTAATATATACCATAATAAATATAAGAGAGAACTGAACTTTTATTTGTCCATTTTATTCACTATGCTAAATTATTAAAATTATGAAATTTTCCGTTGTAATACCAGCACATAATGAAGATGAATGCATAGCTTCTACAGTAACAACTCTTTGCGAAAAACTTAATAGTGAAAAATTTGACTATGAAATTATTGTTGTAGCAGATCATTGCACCGACAATACTGAAGAAGTTGTTGCGAAAATCGCAAATAACAATAAGCGCATCATTTTAGTAAAAAACGAAGATAAGCCCGGTTTCGGAATGGCTGTAAGAAGAGGACTCGATGCATTTACTGGAGATGCTGTTGCCATATTTATGGCAGATGCCAGCGATAGTCCTGATGACCTTGTGAAGTATTTCAAAAAAATTGAACATGGCGCTGATTGCGTTTTTGGTTCAAGATTTATAAAAGGAGGAAAAGTTGTTGATTACCCTATACATAAGTTAATACTCAATAGGTTGGGAAATCTTATAATACGGCTACTTTTCAGACACGGATTGAATGATACCACTAATGCTTTTAAATGTTACAGACGCGAAGTAATAGAAACCTGTAGACCTTTTCTTTCCCCTCATTTTAACTTGACAGTTGAACTTCCTCTTAAAGCTTATATCAGAGGATATAAATTTGAAATCATACCAATAAGCTGGCATAATAGAAAAACAGGAGTATCCAAGTTAAAGATTAAGGAAATGGGATCAAGGTATTTTTTTATTATCCTTTATTGCCTATTGGAAAAATTGATGGTAAGCAGAGATTATCATAAGGATTACAAATAGAGTTATGTCTGCATTTTTTTTTGACACACATGCTCATATAGATGAAAATGAAAACCCTTTAGATTTTCGATTCTCAACTCGTGAGAATAGAGTCGAATACATTCTAATTTGTGGTTCAGATATCAGAACAAGTCACCTCTCTGCGAATTTCGCAAAATCAATAGAAAATGTTTTTTTTTCAGCTGGTATTCATCCTCATTCCGCAGAAGAAAACACGCTATCCCTGAGAGAATTACTAAAAGAGGAAAAATGTGTAGCTATCGGAGAATCGGGACTTGATTATTTTTATAATTTTACAAAAAAAGAACTACAAGTCTCCTCTTTCAGGAAACAAATAGATAGCGCTCTTGAAAGCTCTCTTCCTTTGATAGTTCATTGCAGAGATAAAGAAAATTTTGATTCTGCATATGAGGATTGTTTCAATTGCTTGCTTGATTTTACAAAAGCTGGAGGAAAATTTGTTATGCATTGTTTTACTGGTTCAGAAATTTGGCTAAAAGAGTTTCTAAAAATAGGTGCATATATAGGTTATGGAGGGATCATAACATTTCCTAAAGGAGAAAATGTGAGAAAATTATTAAAGATAACCCCTATTGATAGAATTTTATTTGAGACGGATTCTCCCTATTTAACTCCTGTCCCACACAGGGGAAAGACAAATCATCCTAAGTTTTTACCCATAATAGCAAGAAAAGCCGCTGAAATTTTATCCACTTCTGAAGAGGACATTGCTAAAATTTCTCTTAAAAATTCCTTTAAACTATTCAAAAAAGCTAAAAAAATTGAAAATTCCATCTAAAAAAATATCCGCTTATTTATCTCTCGTAAGATTACCAAACTTATTTACTCTTCCTGGAGATCTTATATGTGGATTATTATTGTCAGGTGCAGGGAAAATAGATATCTCTTTCACTTATTTGATAATATCCTCCATTTGCGCATATATTTTTGGTCTCATTGGAAATGATATAGTTGATATTGAGGAAGATAAGGAAAGCAATCCAATGCGCCCCCTCGCCTCTGGAGAGATAAGTTTAACACATGCGAAAATCGCAAAAACAATTTTTTTTCTTTCCTCTTTGTTCTTTGCCTATTTCGCAAGCAAAACATCATTATCTGTAATGATTATTCTTCTCCTTTTTATAATAACTTACAATAATTTCCTTAAGAATAATTCTATTCTTGGTCCTATTCTACTTGCCTCATGCAGGGCATTAAATGTAATTCTTGGTTATTCATTCCATAGTTTGCCGTTTTCTCTAAGTTCTATAATGAATTTAATCACTTTTATTTTTCTCTATTTTTTGTATATTTTTGGTTTATCGTTTGCCGCACATAAGGAAAGAAATTCTGATTTATTTTCTTTCTCAATTGGAGTGTTTTTTTCCTTTGGGGCAACTTTGATTTTTCTATCTTCTTTTTACAAAAAAGTCTTTTATATCTTTAAATACACTGGCCATCTGGCACCATCCTTTTACAGTGGAATAATAGCTTCTTTTGTGTTAATATTACTGTTTGCATCATTTTTTAGAAAAATTGGCGATCAAAAAAAAGATATAAGTTTTAACATTGGCTTATTAATAGCTGCCACAATACTTTTTCAGAGTATTGCATTATCAAAAAATGCTTCGACACAGGAATCATGGGTTATATTAGCCATCTTTCCTCTTGCGATTTTCGCAAGTCGTTTTTTTAAAGGCAGCTGACTTTCGATGAAATTATAGAATTATTTTTTTGAATTCTACCATAACAATATTATCTTTAATAAAGAGTCGTGTGCAAATGCAAAAAAAAGAATAAAAAGGAGAATAATATGAAAAAAAACTTATTCCTTTTAGGATTTTTATTGTTCCTTTTCGCTGGATGCTCAACCGGCTTCCACCAGGACAGGGTATCGCAATTACTAAATCAATCTACCTTACTGAATAACTATAGCGATTCAATCCCTGAATCTCTGGGAAAAGTAGCAGTCTGGATGAATATCGAAACTTTGAACAATAGAGGAGAATTAGAAAGTATCTGGAAATGGAATAAGAAAGATGTAGAGCTGGTTGGCTCCTACCTCGATTCAATGAAAAAAGACAAGAGAATTTCCGAATATTACTTCCTTAAAACAAGTCTTCTTGAAGAAAAAAGTATTAATGGAATCATCGCAAAAACAAGTGATAACACAAATACCGTAATTGTAATTAAGACAATAGTAGAACTTGACAAATATTTTAACCCCGCCGCTTTGCTTGACCTCACTATAATAGGGGCATATTGGATTCCAGGTTCAAACAGAGATGCATATGCAAAAACGCGAATAGAAGTTATCGATCTGGATTCGAAACGCATAATATCTCATTTTGATGGAGAGGGATGTGATAAAATTTCTAAGCCGTCATTCCTGATAGATAGTGAGGAAGCGGTATCAAAGGCAAAATTAGATTCGCTCAGAAATGCCTTAAGGGCTTTTTACAAGAAATTCTCAAATAAAACAAACTTAAATCTGTAAAAGTAAATCTTATTGGAATTTTCTCTCTCCCGCTTTGAACATCCTCCTTATCTCTTTATCAGTTAAGGCCCTATTAACAAGAATAAAATCATCAATTTGTCCTTTGAAAGCACCGGCATAACCACTACCTATTAGTATGTCTTTTTCCGATGATTTTACAACAAAATCATAAACTTTTTCAGCTTTTTTTTCACCATTCAAATAGATTGATACATTTCTACGTGATGAATCTCTTACGATTGCAATATGGGACCATTTCCCGTTTATGACGGCATTTGGACAATTGATACTGGTGTATGGTCCAGCATCTGTACCAGATGAGCCAAAGTAAAAATTTACGCTATTATCTGTTTCAATAGTAATAGTGCCTTCAGCACCATAAGATTTATTATATGGATTTCTTCGCCTGTTATCCTCTTCAGTTTTCAACCACATTGCCAAAGTGAAATCTTTCGAAAGATCCTCTCTCGGATTTTTTATTTCTATCTGACTCTTTATGCCGTCAAATTCCACAACTGAATCCTTAAGTGAAATTTTTTTTAAACTGACATCATGTGCAATGGCGTTGTAAGCATTTCCTACGAGATTTCTAATTATATACCTCGAGCCTCGCCTTGATATGGTGTCCTGGTCGAATGATAATGCTATTATGCAATCTTTAGGTATTTCAAGATTAGTCTTAAAAATATAAGTATATGCTGTTTGAATGCGTTTTTCTATTCTTAGTTTATCAAGTCCCTCAAGGGCTGACAATGCATTTTCATACCAGAAACATGCTCTTTTAGTTAGGGGAATTTGATATTCTTTATTGTTCCTGTCCTCTGAGAGTTCCCACCATAGGTCAGCTAATTGAAGCATAATTTGTGGGTCAACAGGGTTGCTCAATTCAATAGTAGCTGCTTTTGAAAATTTTTCATCATCTGAGTTTTTTAGATACAACAAGCCTTCTTCCCATTTATCAAATACAAAACAATAGAATTTTCCAACATTTAAATTTGCGTTTTTGTTGTTTGGCTCTTTGCTGAGCTTTTGAATTGATGGTAAGACTAACAGGTATTGTCTCTTTAAATTTAGAAAATCTTTTTGCTCTGCTTTGATAATTTCTTCAAGGTCTTTGTTCTTCGACTTACGTGCGAATGATAGTGCCGCATTTAATGCATTGTTGGCATCGTCAAAGAGCAACTGTTCTATACATAAATCATAAAGGGTTTTATAAGCATTTGCAATAGACAGATTTTCGTCTGTAGTTTTTGTATTTCTGCCTGCAAGCATAAGTTTCTCGAAATAGATTTTGATTTTATCAATAGAGAATGTAACTGCCATCAGCTCTATGCTTTTAACAAGGTTCTCGCCATCGGCCATTTCAGTGAATATTTTTTGCGCTTCTGATAAGAATGCGTAGCGAAGATTCAAAGGATATTTTGTATTTTTCGACTCTTCTAAAAAATTTTCCCCAAGTTCAATTTTGGCCTTTTTATCCGGAGACTTAAGTTTTTCGGCGAATATTTCCCTTATCTTTGCAAGTGCTGAATCTATTTCAGATTGGGGAGGCGGAGGGATTTTCTCTTCTTTGTTCTCTGGGGAGGATGTGTCTATTTTTGCATCTTCAAAAACATCCTCTTGCGCATAAAGGCAAAGAAAGAAAGACAAAAGAATAATTGCAAATGCTGATTTTTTCATATTTAACTCCGATCCAACGCGGATTAATATAGGAGATTTCGATTATTTTTCAACCACTCTGTTTCTTTGAAAAAAATCCATTTTAAAAGTTGAAGTCCCCCCTTTTGAAGTTTAAATTAATGCAAAAAAAAGGGGGAGAAATGAAAAAATTAGTAATTTTCCTATTGGGAACAGTTTGTTTTGCGATTTCCGCAGAAATCAGAATGAGTACATTATTCAGTAATGGGATGATGTTACAAGCTGAAAAAGAAGTTTTGGTTTGGGGCGAGTGCGCGCCACAAAGTAAAGTCGTAGTTGAATTCAATCAAGAAATAAAAAACACAACTGCTGATGAAAATGGCAAATGGCAGGTTAAGATTGGCCCATTCCCGACAGGTATTACTGGAAATATGACAATCCGTTCAGGTGAGGAAATAAAAGAAATTTCTGACGTGATTACCGGGGAACTTTGGTTTGCTTCAGGGCAATCAAATATGGAATGGATTGTATCTAACAGTGCCAATGCTGCGGAGGAAATAAAAAACGCCAATTATCCTGAAATAAGATTTTTTAAACTCAAAAAAGATGTTGCAAAAACACCTGTCGATGAACTTACAGAAGGTTCGTGGGTGAAAATAACTCCACAAACAGTACCTACTCTTTCTGCTGTGGCATATTTTTTCGCGAGAGAACTTCATATCACAAAAAAAATACCTGTTGGTATAATAGAAAGTTCATGGGGGGGAACCCCAATTGAATCGTGGATGCCTATTGAAGTTCTATCAAAGAAAGAACTCTATGCACCTATACTTGAGAGGGCAAAAGATATTCCTGCAGATATGGATGAAATGAAAAAACAACAGCAAGAGCTCGCAGGAGGTGAAAAAAGAGATGAATATATAAAAGATACTGGTATATCTGCAGAAGCTGCGAATTTCGCAAAAACTGATTATGATGATAGTTCATGGAAAAAAATAAATCTTCCACAACTCTGGGAAAAATCCCCAATAAATTTAAAAATCGATGGAGCAGTCTGGTTCAGAAAACATATAGACATACCTTCAATCAACTCTATAAAAGAAGCAAAAATAAGTCTTGGTCCCATAGATGATTTTGACATTACATATTTCAATGGTACGGAAGTTGGTAAGACTGATTCATCTGTCGAAAATCATTGGTTGCACCCGCGAAATTACGATATTCCGGTAAAAATTCTGAGAGAAGGAGATAATTTAATCTCCGTAAGAGTATTTGATCACTTTGGTGGTGGCGGTTTTGGAGGAAAATCTGAACAGATGAAATTGTCTCTTATTAATGAAAATGGAGATGCCATTAGTATCCCATTGAATGGAGAATGGCGTTTTTACATTGAACGGCAAGTTGCTGAACCAAGAAAGGTAACTCATCCATGTCACCGAGCATCTTCTCTTTACAATGCAATGGTTTATCCTGTTGCTCCATACGGAATAAGGGGATTTCTCTGGTATCAAGGAGAATCTAATGCATGGAGAGCATATCAATACAGAGAATTACTTCCAGATATGATTGAAAGTTGGCGCTCTCTATGGGGAGGAGAACAAAAACCATTCCTAATCGTTCAGCTTGCCAATTTTCTCGATAGAAAAGACTACTACGAACCAAGTCAATGGGCAGAATTACGCGAAGCACAACTACTAACGTTTAATAAAGTACCTAACACGGGATTAGCTGTGATAATCGATATAGGTGAAGCAAACGATATACATCCCAAAAATAAACAAGATGTTGGAAAAAGATTAGCCCTTTGGGCACAAAAACTCGTCTTTGGAGATGACATAGTCTACTCAGGTCCCCTTTTTAAAAGCGTAGAGTTCCTGGATGGAAAGGCAATTATCTCTTTCGATCACGTTGGAAATGGTCTAAAAGCTTCTGGAGGAGGAAACAAACTTTCAGGTTTTGTGATAGCCGGAGAGGACAAAAAATTTTATAATGCAGAAGCTTTTATCGAAGGAAATAAGGTGATTGTATACGCAAAAGAAGTTCAAAACCCTGTTGCCGTAAGATACTGTTGGGCAAATAATCCACCAGCTTCTCTTTATAATTCTGCAAATCTTCCAGCCAGCCCATTCAGAACCGATGATTGGAAAGAAAGTACAATTGGAAATAGATAACTTCTATTTTTCCTGATGAAAATTTATTTTGTTGGTATATGCGGCATCGGAATGAGCGGATTAGCTCAAGCATTCGCTTCTATAGGTTGGGAAGTTGCTGGCAGCGATAGAGAAATCTCCGAAAATGGTGTAAACTCTGCATTAATATCCCAATTAAAAAAAGGAAAGATCCAAATTTTTCCACAAAATGGGTCCTTTATAAAATATTTTATACCTGACATATTGGTCTACTCAACCGCAATTGAACAAGACAACCCTGACTTAAATGTTGCAGAAGGTATAAGGAAAATCCACAGATCAGAAGCTCTTAATATATTTTCTCAAAATTTATTCGGAAAAATTTCAATAGCTGTTACTGGAACAAGTGGAAAAACTACCGTGTCAGCATGGATAGCAGAAACACTCCTCCGTCTTAAATTATCTCCTACAGCCATTATAGGTGGAAATGTTGTAAAATTCGCAGATAATAAATCTCCAGGAAATTTTCTATCAGGAAATGGAAAATATTTCGTATTTGAGGCTGATGAGAGTGATAAAAGCCTCATAAATTATTTCTGCGATTATGCTGTAATTCTGAATACAGGACCTGACCACTATTCTATAGATGAACAAAATGAGATTTTTGCGAAATTCGCATCATCTGCCAAAAAAGCTGTTATATGTAATTATTCACTAAAGAGTAAAATCGCAAGTTCCTTGTCAGTATCAGTTTACACTTTTGGGAAAAATACCGTAAAGAGAGACTCACATATTCAAATGTTACAATATATTTCTCCTTCTTTTTCTGATGATGGCAAAGCTCATGCGCTGGTAAAAATAAGACAAAACACCCTTAACATTACCCTGCCAATTACAGGGGAGCATAATGCTATAAACGCATCTGCTGTGCTTTCTTTACTTCAGGCTCTTGGAATAAATAATAACGCAATAACAGCATTAGAAGAATTTACTGGCGTAAGAAGGCGTTTTAACATAGTTGGAAAAAATAAAAACGGCTCCCTAATCGTAGACGATTACGCACATAATCCTGACAAAATAGAATCATGTATACTCACAGCAAAAGAACTTTGTAAGGGAAGACTCTTCTTTATCTTTCAACCTCATGGATATCGTCCCTTAGCTCTTATGCAGGATGAGCTTAAAAAAAGAATAAAGAAAGTCCTGTCAAAAAATGATATATTCATATTTCTGCCTGTATTTTATGCAGGTGGAACAACTTCATTTAATCCAAAATCACAAGACGTTACCGCCATTTTTGCAAAAGAAGGTATAAATTGTAGGTTTTATGAAAGAAGAATTTTTGCAGAACGTTTTTTAATAAATAATTCAAAAGAGGACGACCTTATTGTTGTTGCGGGAGCACGTGACAATACCCTATCTCAATGGGCAATTAAATTGGTGCAAACTTAATAATAACCGATAGATTTACATTCAGTAAAAGAATACAAGTTTGACAATATACGTAAACAAATTAAACTATATCCTTCAAAAAAAGGACTTTTTATGAAATACGGTAATTTCGATGATAAAAATAAAGAATATGTCATTAATAGACCTGATATCCCTCTACCCTGGATAAATTATATCGGTTGTCAGGACTATTTTGGAATCATAACAAATACCGCTGGAGGATATTCTTTTTACAAAGATGCAAGACTTCGGAGAATTACTCGTTATCGCTACAACAATGTTCCGCTTGATTCAAATGGCCGATATATCTACGTAAAAGATGGAAAGGATATCTGGAATCCAGGTTGGAAACCAACAAGAACTGAGCTCGATAAATACCAATGCAGGCACGGTTTAGGGTACTCAATTATATCAGGAGAAAAGAACAATCTCAGCGTGTCGGTAAAGTATTTTGTTCCTCTTGATCATAATCTGGAAATATGGGATATAGAAATAGAAAATAAAGCAACTAAAGATAAAAATATTGATTTATGGGGATTCGTCGAGTGGTGTTTATGGGATGCTATGGACGATATGACTAATTTTCAGAGAAATTTTTCCATTGGAGAAACAGAAGTTGAACCTGGTGTAATATTCCACAAAACAGAATATCGAGAGAGAAGAAATCATTATGCGTATTTTGCCATCTTTGGCTCAAAAACATATGCATGGGATACTTCAAGAGATAACTTTGTTGGAGTACACAATGGATATGACACGCCAGAGGCTGTTTTAAACGGAAAATCTACGAGCAAAAAATCCCTCGGCTGGGCCCCTATAGCAGCTATTCAAACAAAGATAAAACTTAAATCAAAAGAAAAGAAGCGCTTTCATTTTATACTTGGATATGAGGAAAACCCTGAAAATAAGAAATTCAATAAAGATGGCTCTATAAATAAAAGCGGATTTAAGAAAATAGCTGCAAAATTCGCAAATTCAAAGGCCGTCGATTCTGCTTTTACACAACTAAAAGACTATTGGAATGAACTACTTTCAATATATCAAGCTGAAATCCCGGAAAAAAATATGAACCGAATGGTGAATATCTGGAACCAGTATCAATGTATGACCACACTCAATATGTCAAGATCTGCTTCACTATACGAATCCGGGATAGGAAGAGGAATGGGATATAGAGATAGTAATCAGGATATACTTGGAGTTGTTCACATTCAACCAGAAAGATGCAGAGAGAGAATACTTGATCTCGCTGCCACTCAATTATCAGATGGCACTTGCTATCATCAATTTCAGCCTCTTACTAAAAAAGGCAATTCTATGATGGGAAGTGGCTTTAATGATGATCCCCTCTGGCTTATCCTTTCAGTTTCAGCTTATATAAATGAAACTGGAGATATCTCTATACTAAGGGAAAAAATAGGTTTTGCAGATAAAAATAATAAGGATGAAGCAACTCTTCTTGATCATCTTGAAATTTCTATGAAATATACCCTTAATAATAGAGGACCTCACGGTCTTCCACTTATAGGACACGCCGATTGGAACGACTGCCTCAATCTCAACTGTTTCTCTAAAACTCCAGGGGAAAGTTTTCAACTCGCAGGAGATATTGGAGGAGATGCTGCGAAAATCGCAGAATCCGTAATGATCGCAGGGCTCTTCTGTTTCGCTTCTTCAAAAATGTCCGAAATCTACCATATCCTCGGAATGGAAAAAGAAGCTTCTGCAATTTCAGAAGAAGGCAAAAATATGCGTGAAATTATGAAAAAACATGCCTGGGATGGACAATGGTTTATAAGAGCATTTGACGCATATGGAAATCCAGTAGGTTCAAAAAAATGCAAAGAAGGCAAAATTTTTATAGAAAGTCAGGGGTGGGCAGTTCTTGGTGGAGTCGGAATCGAGGAAGGTTTAGCTAAAAAAGCTCTTGATTCGGTAAAAAAATATCTTGCAACAGAAGACGGTATTATATTACAACAACCTGCTTATTCTACATACCATTTAGAACTCGGTGAAATAAGTTCTTATCCTCCAGGATATAAAGAAAATGCTGGAATATTCACACATAATAATACGTGGATTCAAATTGCAGAAACAATTGTTGGGCGCGGAGATCTTGCATTCGAATACTATATGAGTGTCTGCCCATCTGCAAAAGAAAAAAAAATCGACACCTATCGTTGTGAACCTTACGTATACAGTCAAATGACAGCAGGTAGAGATGCAATGACACCTGGAGAAGCAAAAAATTCATTCTTAACAGGCACTGCATCGTGGTCTTTTGTAGCTGCGTCTCAATACATACTTGGAATAAGACCTGAATTTAATGGACTAAGAATTGACCCATGTATTCCAAAAAAATGGAAATCGTTCAAAATTACAAGAACATTTAGAAATAAAATATTTTATATTCACGTAAAAAACCCTAACGGTTTGTCAAAAGGTATAAAAGAACTCACTGTAAATGGGAAAAAAATTGATGGAAACCTTATCTCTCTTGATATAATTAATACAAATGATAAAAAATTCAGAGTTGAAGCAATAATAGAATAAACTCCCCCCATCTATTGTTTCTAAGTTAAAGATAAAATCCACTTGATTTTATAGGATAATTCTAAAAAAATTATTTTTTTTTATTTTTTTATTTGACATTACCAATTGGTATATTATATTCCAATTGGTATAAAGAGATAAAAAAGGCTAAAAATGAAAAATTCTAAAGTTAGCAGTATTATTGCAAAATTAACTGATGATATCAACAAAGGCATTTATCCTGCTGGCTCGATGATCCCATCAGAACGTGATCTTTGTTCCATGAATAATGTTTCAAGAGCAACTGTGAGATTAGCTCTTGAAAAACTCGAAAGTATGAAACTTATTGAACGAAGAGGAACAAGAGGGACCTTTGTAAAAAAGGAAAAGTCACCATCTCCTAGAGGTATTTCATCGCGAATAATACATTTTGTCCACGCCTTAGTCCATCTTGAAGAAAAGGAAGATTTATTTTTTTCTTTCTTATTAAAAGAAATTACTCCTCTTATTGCACGCAAAAATCAAAGTATAGTATTAACGCCATTGCCCATGGATAAATCACTTGACGAATTAATTGATGAGAATAATATTCCAGATTTTGCAGGTGGTTTAATTCTTTCACAGCCTTTGACGTTAGGAAATTCCCTCCGTTTAATTCTTGAATTTGGGATTCCATGTGTTTCATTGGGCCGCTTGGAAAATGCTCCACAAATTCCATTTGTTGAAAGTGATCACCGAATTGGAGTTTATGAAGCAGTAAAACATTTAGTACAACATGGGCGAAAAAAAATAGCAATTTTTACAGGTCCAATGAAAAACTTTTCTATGTCTTTAATGCAAATAGAAGGATATAGGAGAGCAATTGCAGATTTTGGACTTGAATATAATCCTTTACTGGAAAGAGAGATAGTATATCGAGATATAGAAAGAGGGTTTCAAACATGCATGAACGCCTTGTCAGAAAAAATTAATTTTGATGGTTTAATTGTAGGTAGCGCCGAATCAACAATTGGTGTAATTAGGGCTTTAACAAAGACTGGACTGAGAGTTCCAGATGATGTTTCTGTAATAAGCTACTCAGATTTTCCATGGTTGAGACCTCATATGCCATTGCCCATGACTTCGGTAAAAGAATCATTAAAAGCGTTAGCGTGGAATTTGATGGAACTATTAGAATATCAAAGGGATAAAAAATACAATGCTGTTTCAAATCGCATCATTATACCGGAACTTGTTAAGAGACGCTCTTGTGGTTGTGATTATGTCGAATCTGAAATTAACTCCGGAGGTATGTATGAATAAAATAACAAGAACTGTCTTTGAGTTCACCCTTATTGAACTTTTGATCGTTATTGCAATTATTGCAATATTAATATCAATATTACTCCCATCACTTCTACGAGTAAAAGAGCTTGTTA
This sequence comes from uncultured Lentisphaera sp., assembly GCA_964426675.1. GTDB lineage: Bacteria > Verrucomicrobiota > Lentisphaeria > Victivallales > GWF2-50-93 > DYMC01. The sequence goes on along the minus strand of CAYRRM010000008.1, from coordinate 35,239 downwards.
AATTAACTGTTTGTAGTAATAATTTGAAACAAATAGGGATTGCAGCTACTAATTATGCAACCGACTATAATTATATACCTCCACCATTAGGATATGATCCAACTAATACTGGAATTTGGTATGCCCCATATGAAAAGAGATGGACAGGACTTATCAATGAATATCTTAACTCACGAGGAGGTACAAATTGGAAATTACCTGAAGCAGTACGGTGTCCTATAGCAACAGCTTCAAGTGAAAATATTTATTGGTATGGTATGAATTATCAAGTAAGTGGATTTCCTTTCAGAAGTCGTAAACCTGAACGTACTGTTTGGATTGGAGATACAGGTGCTCATTGGGGAGAGGGAAGTAGTTTTTATCTATTTCCAAATAGGTGGCGGCAAATATACATATATAGACATATTAGTAAGGTTTTTAAAGGCAGACTTAATACTGTATGTCTTGATGGACATATTGAAGGTTTTAATTTTATAACAGATGATGGTATTAAAATTAGTAGACCACATGATGCATGTAGATGGTTTGTTCCATAAATAAAATAAGGAGAATTTAAATGAATTTCTTTCTTAAACAATTTTTAATTATTGTTTTTTTTCTAACATTTACCATTGTATGGGCAGATAACATATACGTAAATCTAGTTGGAGCAGGGAACAAGGATGGTTCAAACTGGGATAATGCTATTGCTTTTAATGAAGTAGAAAATTGGCAGAAAGTTTGGGATTCCATGTCAGCCGGAGATACTCTCTATATAGAAGGTGGAGATTATCCTGCTCAACAGCTAATCATAAACTCTAATGGTAGAAATAAGGAAGAAATCCTCAGAATCTGTGGGGTCCCAAGAGGAGGAAAATATCCAACATTTATTGGCTCTTGGAATAAAACCGATAAAGAAAAAGGGTTTTCTGTTTTTAAAATTAAGAAAAATTCTACATGGTGGGTAATAGAAAACATAAATATAGAAAAATGCAAAGTTGGTATTGAAGTTGAAGGTAATTCTTCTTTTGGGCAACTTGAAAATATAAACATGAGAGAAATGAGAGAAGGAATTATAATAACGGGAGGAGCAGAAGTAATGAGGCCAGAAATTGGCTCTCATGATATTGTTATTCGCAACTGCCGTATAGAAAACTATGTTAAGCGTGGTTTTCGTTTTAAGGATGGCTGTTATAATATTGTACTTGAAAACTGTTTTGCTAATGCAGGAGGTAAAGAATGGGCTACAGAACCTTTCCAAATGGGTTTTTCTTTACAAGGAGGTAAAGAAGGGGTTTATGATCATGATATAACTTTTATCAATTGTGATGCACGTAATAACTATTGGGATGCTGGTGAAGGTTACTGGAATGCAGATGGGTTTTGCGCAGAACGTAACTCATACAATATTACGTTTATTGGCTGTAGTGCTTTTGATAACACTGATGGAGGATGGGATTTAAAGACTATTAATCCCTTATTAATTGGTTGCATTTCCTTACGTAATAAGAAAAACTTTCGTTTTTGGAGTAATGATCCTGGTACTGTAATGATTCGTTGTCTTGGAGCTTATGCCTTCAAGCGTGGTGGGAATAGTGAAGAATGTGGATTATGGACAACGGGTAAAGTATTCGCGTATAAATGTAGTTTTGTACATAACACTTATTCCATCTTCTTTAATGATTGGCATGTTACTCCAGAGAAGGAAAAAGAAATGAAGATACAAATTGAAGATTGCATTGTCACTCTTTCTGATAAACAAAAAGACATTATTACACGAGTAGATAATATTAATTCTATTATATGGCTTTCAGGATCTCGAAAAGGTGAAAACATAGGATATTCAAACCCTGAAAAATGTAGGGAATTTTTTGATATTGGAGATGCTTTTGACAGTATTGAATTTGGTTCAAAGAAAGGGTATTATTCTGGTTGGAAGAAGGAAAATTTACTTGATTTTGCCCGTTCAAAGCAACCTTTAATTAATATAAATCCTCAGAAATTACCTGCTACCCCAATTCCTGTTTTTAAAGGAGAAAAAAACTCAGGTTGGTATTTATCAGGATGGAAGGATGCCAACATGAAACTATACAAAGAAAATAATGAAGTTTTTTTGGCAATTGTTTCAAATGGAGCAGGAGGGGCAAGTTATCAAACAAAGAGAGAGGATGCTGTAGTTGATTTAATATCTCGTATAAAGGTAAAATGGGTACTTCAAATAGAGATGAAAGTTGATAATTTCCAAGGACGTAAAGATTTAAAAATAAGGGCCTTAACCTTAGACAATACAATAGAGACAAATGAAATTCCATTATCTTTGAAAGACACTTCAGAATGGCAATTTCTCCAAATTCCTTTAGTTGATTTTCTTGTGGATAAAAATAATGAATTTTCTTCATTTTCTGGATTTTACATAAGAACATTTGAAAAATTAAAAACGCCTATTCTAATAAGAAATGTATTTCTCAAACCTCAATTTTAGAGAAATAATTATTACTTCCATATGAAAAAAGGTATTTACAGCTTATGAAAAATGTTGCAATAATTGGAATATCCGGTTTTGGGACATATCATTACATGGATTTAATGTATTATCACAAAAAAAAGGTATTAAATCTTATTTCTGCTACTGTTATAAATCAGAAGGAGGAAGAAAAAAAATGTAATGAACTTAGAGCTATTCAATGTAAATTATATACAAATTACAATGAAATGCTTACGGAAAATAAAGGAAAAATTGATATCTGTTTTATTCCAACAGGAATTCATTTACATAAGGAGATGACGATACAGGCATTACGTTCAAACACTAATGTCTTTGTAGAAAAACCCGCAGCTCCTACCATACAAGATGTCTTGGAAATGGAAAAAGTTCAATCTACTGCAGAACGATTTGTCGCTGTTGGTTTTCAACATACTTACAATCCTGAATTTTTAAAAATAAAAAATCTCATATTAGATGGGAAAATTGGTAATATAAAAACAATAAAATGTTTTGCCATGTGGCCACGAACAGAATCTTATTATAAAAGAAATAATTGGGCTGGAAAATTGAAGCTTAATGAGCAGTGGGTTTTAGACTCCCCTTTCAATAATGCCCTTTCTCATCAGTTAAACCAAATTTGTTTTTTTGCTGGTGAAAACATTTTATCTTCAGCAGAAATTAAATCTGTTCAAGCCGAAACTTATAGAGCTAATAATATAGAATCTCCTGATACAGTTTGTATGAGAATTATAACGAAAAAAGATTTGCCTATTTATTTTTTTGCAACACATGCTTGTTTAGAAAAGATAGATCCAGAAATTCATATTATTGGAAATAAAGGAAAAATAATATGGCGAATAACAGAAACTCAAATAGAAATAGATGGAAAGAGAACTGTTTTATTTAATCCTTCGTTTGAAAATACTCGTAGATATATGATAGAAAGTCTGATAAAACGAATCTATGATCAAACTGTATTTATTTGCACTTTGGATATTGCTAAGATTCAAACTATCTGCGCAAATGCTGCTCATGAGTCATCAAAAATAATTCAGATTCCACGTCAATTCATATCAAGAAAATCTCAAAATGGCATTAGTCATATTTTTATTAATAATATTGAAAAAATAATTACAAGATCTTTCGAAAAGGAAATGTTGTTTAGTGAATTAGGCATTGATTGGGCAGTAGAAGGAAAAATTATTAATTTAAATAATTATATCTTCTTTCCTTCATATTCAGATTTATAATTCAATAAACATTCAGATAATAAGAGAAAATGCAAAAAGAACTATGAAAAAGTATATTGTGAGCGTTGTAGAAGGAGAATTTGCAGGAAAAACTGAGTATCAAAAAAAGGGAGGTCAAGAAATCACCCATGCTTGAACTAAAAGCCATTTTGAATATCAATCCAGAAGTTCATAGAAAATTGAAATAAAGATATCCTGGAATAAGGATTTCTATCTATCACTATTCACTATGAAACGTTAACAAAATTTTCAACTAATATCTTAAGGCCTATTGAAAAAAAGATCTTTGAGTTTTTGGGAGAAAAGTTTTTCTGCATATCCCCTCTATATGTTCTGAAAAATTCTCTGGCTTCGACACGTATTCAAGCTCATCCCACGGAACAATGCCGGACATCTTCATCCACCTGTTATCCGGATCCAGACCGCCACCAAAAGGAAAAATATCCTGGAACAGATCTCCGGTATGCCTATCCTTTTTTCTATACATCTAAATGTCCTCCAATTTGACGGCTCAACTGCAAGGTTTTTGAAGGGACTTCCTGATATTCCTTGCAATTTAAACCATTTTTTTGAGAACACTATACTACATAAATACTTACTTGTAAAATAATTATATAATATTTTTGAATTTTTCAGTAAAGTCTAATTAGGGTCTGCTAAACAGACCCTATATACTCTCACAGTTCCTTCCTGCCGACAATAATGGATGATGACACTCGACTCAAATCTCAACTTGTCCTTTTTTATCCCCTCTTATTAAACTATTTGCCCTGCTATGCTATGCTTCGCAACTTTATACCAAGAGTCTCGGTGACCTCAAAAGAGTCCACCTTGTTCCAGAAAAACTTGTCAGCATTGATGAACTCTGCGGAAGCAATTTCACGCCATAGCTCATACACATTATTTCTTTTCCATATCCCCACAACCCATATCCAAAAACCTGTCACCACGAGGAAGCAAGGAGCACTATTAACCTTGTGGCAAATTTTAAACAAAATTTTTTAACCTAAATGCATTTTTTAGGTTAACTACGTAGTGGTTTTGAGTTATTGGATTTTTTCTAATAATTTTGGAAAAAGTTTATCACAGTAATTGCATTTATAACATTTATGTTTACATGTAGATGTTTTTTTAAACCATCCTATTGGAAACTTACTGTTTGAAATAATTTCAGGTAAAAAGAGAAGTGAAAAAGTAGGTTCAAAAAGGTCAAGAAGATTTCCTTCATAATAACCATTACTATATGCATTGATAACTAATCTTGGATTTGAATGAATACGTGTGGCAAGTTTTATAACATCCACTAAGCCATAATAATTATTAATATCTTCAGGCCGTATCCAGGTTGATTTTAGTATTTTAGAACGTTCTTTCTGTTTTTTATACAAACACCAACAGATATCTGGCAAAAATCCATCAATGACTTTTTTAGATGAAATCTCAATACTATGGGCCACAATATTGTCATGAAAAAGTTGGGCTGGACAAGAATATAAACAACCACTATTTACGAGAATACAAAGTTTCTTTTTTTGAGATTTACACCATTTTTTTACCTCTTTAACATATGCAATGTCTCGCTGGAAGTCTCTTTGAAGGTGAAAAGAATCAAAAAGATCCGAAATATAGGACATTGATTCTGGAAATCCTATTTTCATATTTATGGAAGCTCTGACTTCCACCTTTGGAAAATATTTTTTAAATACCCATGCTATAGCAATAGAAGAAGTTGTCATAATATCCAAAGTTCCTATATAAGAAATGACTTTTTCTGTTATTCTCAAAATTTCTTTCTTAAATTCTTCACTAAGTGATTTACTACCATAACAGGTAGCATTGAAAAGTATATTTAGTTTAACTCCTAATTTTTGAATTTCAGAAATATTATATAGGAGTTTCTCTATATGATTAACTTTGGAACTGGTATTATTTTTTAAAGAAGGCCTTCCAGATGGCATTCCAGGCCATGCAAAATATACTTCTGAGATATTCTCTTTATAATCATTAACTATTGAAATAAAATCTTCACCATTTAAAGGTTCCTGATAACCAATAGCAAACTTTTGTTGTCTCCTCATATTATAACAACAAAATTTAAAATAATTTCTTAATCAGATTCATGTTTGTCTTCATTATTAGAAACAGATTGTTGGGCATTAGTATAAATGGAGTTTTCCCATTCAACTTTCCATTTTTTGCGTCTTCGAAATTTTTCATGAAATTTGTTTTTTAGGACTCCTCTCGATTCAAGTGATATCATACATGCTCGTGTACAACCTGCCGCTCCACAAACAGCCTGCCCTGTATTATAAAGATTATTAGGTTTTCGATAAAAAGGTGTCCACCACCCACGTTTATAATAAGGATTATTTTCCATATATCTTTCTGTTTCAGAAAGTTCATAATCAACCATTTTTCCTCCTTTAAATGTTTCATCACATTTGTTCATATCAATATCGGACCATTCAATTTCTTTTCCCAACAATTTAATTTTCACAACTTTATCCTTTCTTATACAACCACCAGGACATTCTTTCACACAAGCCATACATTTATTACATAATTTAGGCCCATTATAAATAGGATCTGGCTCTAGTTTTAAATCGGTTAAAACTATTCCGATACGGTTTCTTGGGCCAAATTGAGGAGATAAAAACATTTTGCTAAATCCAATTTCTCCAAGACCACATAAATAAGCAGCGATTCTAAGGTGAATCATAACATCAGGAAAAGCTCTTCCTAAAGCTACAGGACGGGAGTAATTTTTCTTTATATATCCTAAATTATCAATAGCCCGCCAATCACTTTGATGGCCCATCGGGATTGCTTCATATCCACGGTCTTCAATAAACTTGCTAAGATTGATAACTATTAATGGAATATAAAGATAAGTAAGTCCTCCATATCCCATTGAAGAATAGTTACTGAAATAAGTACCTTCTTCAATTCCTCGTAAACTTCCTCTCATAACTCTAAAAATCATTCCTATTATTGATTTACATTCTGGCATTATCTGAAGTGGATCCATTTGTATAGGAGCACCTTTCCATCTTTCAATATTCCCAATTCCCACAGCATCTGCACCTAATGCAAGAGCTTGCTTTTTTATAAGTTTGGATGCCATTTTGGGGTTATTTAAATCATTTTGGCCAAATTCATGCTCAATTTTTGTTCTCTTATTTTTCATTTTTATTGCACTCCTCTTTGATTTTTTTTGAAGAATTTATAAGTATCTGTAAGTATTTTTCTTCTAGATGGTTAAGATTTTTCTCAGAAGGCAACCTAATTGAAAGTCCTAGGCATCCTCTAAACTGATCATTAGCAGAAAAAATAGGAACAGCAACCCTTAATACGTTTTTTTCTGTAAAAAGGCTTTTCGCGTATCCTAGCTTTTTAACTTTTCTTAAATAATTATTTAATACCTTTTCATTTTTCCAATATTTCAATCCCTCTTCTAAAAATGGGTGAGCAAACTTAAGCAATGCTGTTGTTTCGTCTTCCCCAAATGCAAGATGTATTAATCCTGAAACATTATAATATGGATTAAATTTTTGAAAAATTGGACGTTGAATAATATTGGGCATCTCTGAAGTTAACCTTAAAACTACACTAATTTCCGAATTTATTGCTTCACTATACGTTAATATAGCATTTTTAAATTGCGGAATAATATCCCTCATTTCTGTCTCTATTCTATAATAAAAATCAGAAACTATATATTGTTTTGCAATCTCTTTAAAAGCATTTCCTACTTTGAAATAACCATTATTACTTTTTTCAACAAATCCCTTTAGACTAAGTGATTTTATAAGATTATGAATAGTAGTGGGGTTAATTCTCATCTTATTAGAAATATCTTTAAGTCTTTGTCCTTCTGGGCATTGTAGAATATGTAAAAAAACATCGATTCCTTTTATTAATGATTGTATAGGTTCATTCCCCGGCATAGCTTTTCTCCATAGATAAATTTTTTTTAATCAATGATTAAAATATTACCCTAAAAAGTATTTTCAAATATTAATTTTAAAAATTTTTTCCTTGAATTGTAGAATTAAGTAAGTAGAATTTAAACTTATATATGATTCTATCTAAATTATGTATAGTGAAAAAGAAAATTTTAGACGTGTGATAGAGTGGGATTTTCCGGACCATGTTTGTTACCCACCTCCATCAAAAGGAATAAGTTATTTTGGAGCATGGCCGAGTGATTTACGATTGTCTGATTGTAAAGATTGGAAGGGTATATGGGGAGTAACATGGCATGATGAAGATGGAGAGATTTTCCCTGTTTATCCTGCTGTTGATTCTTATGAAAAAATTTGCAAAATTCGCAAACCAGATCCACATTCTTCTTTTATCAGAGAAAAACTTCAAAAAGATTACGAAAAAATTGATAGAGAAAAATTTTTCATATCTGTAAATCATCCTTATTTTCTATATGAGAAAGCATTTAACATTCTAGGGGCTGAAGAATTTCTTTATTTATTGGCAGCTAACGAAGATATTGCTAATAATTTGCTTGATATTATCTTTGATTTTGAGCTCGGTATTGCTGAGGAATATGTAAAATTAAAACCAGATCATATTAATACTTCTGATGACTATGGAATGCAGGATAGACTCGTTATCTCTCCAGAAATGTGGAGAAAATATTTTAAACCACGATTAAAAAATATATATGATTTTTATAAAACAGAACTCGGAGATAGCATTGTTATTAGTCATCATTCTTGTGGACATGTAATGCCGATACTGGAAGATTTAATTGAAATTGGTGTAAAAATTCTCAACCCTCTTCAGACAACCGCAAATGATTTAATTGCTGCAGAAAGAATATGTCGTCACAGGCTTGTTGTTGCCGGAGCAATAGATGGACAAAATATCTTACCATTTGGTTCTCCAGAAGAAGTTCGTAAAGAAGTCTTTACAAAATTAGAAATTTTTTGGCACAATGGTGGATATTTACCAATGCCCGAAAAAATACTTGGTGTTCCAGACGAAAATCTCACAGCCATGGAAAATGCCATTCGTGAATGGAGTAAATTATATGTTGAGAAAATTTAGTTTTACATATAAATAAGGAGAATATAAACAAATGAAAAATAGATTATATCAACCATTCTTAAGAGATGTAAAGGTAACTGATGGTTTTTGGAAACAGAAAATGGATATTAATCAGAAAAATACCTTACCCATTCAATATAAACAATGTCTTGAAACAGGAAGAATAGATGCATTAAAACTCAAATGGAAAGAAGGAATGCAAAATAAACCACATATTTTCTGGGATTCAGATATTGGAAAATGGATCGAAGCCGCAGCTTATTCTCTCGTAAATTATCCTGATAACAGTATAGAAGAAAAAATCGACTATATAATTGAATTGATAGATAAAGCTCAGATGCCTGATGGATATTTTAATAGTTACTTTCAATCATGTGATATTGAAGGACGATGGAAAAATCTCAGAGATAATCACGAGCTTTATTGTGCAGGACATCTAATCGAAGGAGCAGTGGCATATTTTTATGCAACAGGAAAAGTCAAATTTCTTAGAATTGTTGAAAAATTTGCAGATCATATTGCAAGTCAATTTGGAAGAGAAGAAGTTAAGAGAAGAGGTTATTGTGGCCATGAAGAAATAGAATTAGCTTTAATAAAATTATTTCGTGTAACAAATAATAAAAAGTACCTTAATCTAGCAAAATATTTTGTAGATGAAAGAGGTTCTCTTCCATATTATTTCGATATTGAAGCTAAAGATAGAGGTGAAGATCCAAAAAAATTTTGGGCAAATAGTTATGAGTATTGTCAAGCTCATTTACCCGTCAGACAACAAAAGAAAGTTGTTGGGCATGCAGTAAGAGCAATGTACTTATATTGTGCAATGACGGATCTAGCTGTTGAAACAGATGATAAACAATTGCTTAATGCGTGCAAGATTTTATGGAACGACCTGGTAACTAAAAAAATGCACGTAACGGGTGGAATAGGTCAAACACATGCAAATGAGGGATTTACAACTGATTATGATTTGCCTAATGAAAGTGCATATCTTGAGACATGCGCATCCATAGGTCTTTTTCTATGGGCATATAGAATGTTTAATGCATCTCTTGACTCAAAGTATAGCAATATAATGGAGTTAGCGTTATACAATGGCATAGCAAGTGGTGTTTCTATCGATGGAAAAAGATTCCTCTACGGAAATCCTCTTGCTGTTCATCCTGGCTTCAATGGAAATGGTCAATATTGTGGAGAGAATTTTCATTACCAGAGATCAGATTGGTTCTCGTGTGCATGTTGTCCTCCTAATATTGCACGTCTTTATGCAAGTCTACCTTCTTATATTTACTCACTATCTAAAGATGCTCTTTTTTTACATATTTATACGGATAGTGAGTTAATGTTTAAACTTGCAGAAAAAACAATTCAAATAATTCAGAAGACAAAAATGCCATGGGAAGGCAGGATCCTTATACAAATAATACCAGAAACAGAACTGTATTTTAAATTTTATCTGAGAATCCCCGATTGGGCAGGAAAATTTTCCATAAAAATTAATGGGAAAAAAGCAAAGATATTAGAAAGCAAAGAAGTTCCTGGCTATATAAAAATCTCAAAGCAATGGAAAAAGGGGGACAATATTGAATTATCTATCGAAATGCCAATAATACAATTAGAAGCACATCCAGCAGCAAGGCAAAATTGCGGCAAAATTGCTATTAAAAGAGGTCCTTTTATCTACTGTCTTGAGGAAATTGATAATGGCAAAAATTTAAATGATATATGTTTATTGCGAAAATCGCAATTTACCGCAAAGAAAATAAGAGATAAGAAAATTGGAAATTTTATTGCTATTTTTGCTAATTCGATAAAACGTTCTGAAAAAAAATGGAAAAATAAATTATATTCTAAAGAGCCTTCCACCTTAGAGAAAAGAAAAGTCATGGCCATTCCTTATGCTTTTTGGGGAAACAGGAAAGCAGGAGAAATGATTACCTGGATAAGAGCAGAATGATCACTACTTTCACATTTTGCGTCAAAATTAATCAAATTTGATTTTAAGTTGTTAAAATATAATGCTTAGATTGGAAAAATACATTTTCTAATTATTTCTCAGCTAATTTAGCAACAGCATTCAAAAGTAACTTTTGTTCAACAGATAGGAATGCAATGTGATTCTGCATTTCTTTATAGATATTTCTAACAATTTCTTTTTTTCCTGCAGAACTCATCATAAAAGCTATTGAAGCGGAAAAAGCTGTATTAACTTGCTCCTTCGCAATACAATCTGAAATAAAAGTAGAGTACTTTTCGGAATCTGATATGATTGATGAATATTTTATCTCTGCAGGAGAGGTCATTGAAGTCTCCGACAATCTTCTTGCCAGGAGTTCTTTTAATTCTTTTTCTCGAATTTTTCCTGTAGCTGTGGCTGTAATAAGTTCGAAAATAGTCAGCTCAGGGTAGATTGGTATTGAGGCTACCTGAGGTGTGAAGAGAAGACGTTCTAATTCTTCTCGAAAGCCTTCAAAAGTATTGGAATTTGTTGCAAGTCTTAAATACGCTAAATTTCTGAAAGTAATGAAATGAGCTGTCATTCCTGACATTTTAGCGGTCATGATGTTGCATATCTGTTTGAAAAATTCTGGGGTTCCTGAATTAGCTATTCTTATTGCGAGTGAACTTATCATAATTCTAAAAGAGAGATCAAAATTATGTGGCGTCGTATTAGAAAGTTCATCAACTTCTTCTTTTGAAAGGTTGTTTCCTGCAAGAATTTTCATTGAATATTTTAACCAGATAGCATCTCCTTTTGTTGGTTTTGAATTCTCAAGAATACTGAGCAACAATATAATATCTTTTTCTAAATCCGCAGGTATTTGAGCTAAATTTATCTTGCAATAAATATTAAGAAATGGCAGTATTGCGTCAAAGTCATTTTCGATATTTTTTAAATCATATGATGACAAATTTTCAACTACTCTCTGAAAACGCCCGGAAAAAATAAGATACTCTGAAAATAAATGAGTTGTAAGTGGAAAACCTATTTTCGACTTAGTAAACCTGGCCAAAGTTTGTTGAAAAAGTTGATGATATTCAGGACGAGGAAGATTAGAACTCATTCTTTCAAAATATAAATACGATGAAAAGAGTAGAGAAGGTATAATATAAGATGCAGGACCCTGTATTTCGGACAAAATATTTGGGGAATTATTTTCTAACTTTACCCCTCCCCAGTTACCGGTACTAAGATTTACAGATGCTTCGATTAGAGGTTGGATCTCTGGTATTTGATTTATGGTACGTTTGAACTCCGGTCTATCATTTAGAGTATTAAAAAAGGTTATTGTATCAAAGAATTTTTCTCTTTCCCAATAATAAAATGGTGCAAACACTTTCGGTACTTCTATTGATTTTGGGATAGAAGAAATAATCTTATTTTCCTCTTTGGCTATCAGATTATTAAATAATTCTTTATCTGTAGCTTTTAACGTTCTTGCTTTTGCAGTATAAATACATTGAATTGCAGCATCTATTCTATTTTCATTTAAAAATTTCTTAGCAAGATTGAGAAAAATTGCACAATGAATCATCTGGGTATAGATAAGTAGATCAGGAACTAATAATTGAATTTCAGAATCATATCTTTTATATGTATCTGTATTTGAATAGAGGTAGAGCATCTCTGACAAATTTTCTGCTGCAATAAGCATATTTTTAGAAGCAATATTCTCTCTTACCAATACCATTTTGAGTATAGCGTCTTTTTCAGTTCTTGCATATTCAATATCTGACAGAAAATTCAACCAACCTGTTTTTTGAGGGTTTTTTTCTGGTAGAATTTTATTTAATAACTTTCGCAAACTGTCAAACTGACAGTTTAGAACAAGATAAGAGGCAAATTTAGACAGGTCAGAGAGTTCGAGAGAATAAGATTCATTTGATAAAATCGCATTTTCAATGATAGTTTTTATATCTTCCTGAGAAAGCTGTTGCCACTGAATAAGTTTACCCATCTTTACTTTATCAATATACCTCTGGAATTTAATGCCTTTATCTGAAATTTCCTCCAACTTATATTCCTGACCAATACCGGAAATAGGCAAATACTTGTTTTTCAATGAATTCTCAACTTTCTGTAATTGAGCTATTATCGCATCTGGAGCAAAGATATAATTGCTTCTTATGAACTCAATATTGCGTTGTATCTGCTGAGGTAAAATGTCTTTATTATTCTTTATTAATTCAGAAAGAGAGGTGTTCATTTTTACAGGATCAAGACTATCTGATATTGCAATGTAGTAAGAATCTATGGCGATATTAGATGCAAGTTTTTGGGCTCGAGCTTTTTCAGCTTTTTCTTTTTGGATACGTTGCTGTTCCAATTGTTTAAGTCGCTCTTCTTCTAATTTTTTTCTAAAAGAATCTTCTTCAATTTTTCTTAATGCCATTATTTGTTGAGTCAATTTAAGATAAATAGAATTAAGTTTCTCCCTTTTTTCCTGCTCAATTTGAAGATTAATATTTTTTGAAGAAATAACAGACAATAATGTTTCTATTCTTTTTGAATGGAAATTAAGATCAAGAAAATTCATATTGCTTAAATTAGCGGCTGACAATTCTTTGATAATTTCTTCTATCTGAGTGGAGAAGACTTTTTGCATTTTAGTTCTACGTTCCTCCTCAGAGATTTCTTTCAGCGCTTTCTTCTTGAGATTTTCATAAAAAGCAGCTGTATCTCCCGGCAACATCCCTTGATATTTTTCCATAAATCGCTCAACCAGCCCTATAGCATCCTGAGAAGGCATAGCATTTACTCGCGTTTTTATCAGTTCCCATTCTTTTTTCATTTCTTCAGAGTTATTAGTAGAAGGGATTTTTTCTGTTTCTTTCCGTTCTGGCTTAGATGCCTTTAAATATATAATAGTTGTCAAGGCAGAAAGAATCAATAAAACAACGATCAATGCTGAAATCAGATGGTATAATTTAAATCCTTCGTCTGATGAACCTTCTGCAATTTCAATAAAATCTTTTTCTGGTATATGAGTGGGAATATGGAAGACTTTTCTTTCAACATCTTTTATTTTTTCAAGAGAGGAAGCAACTTCTGTCCAGCTACTGGGTCGTTCTTCAGGATTTTTCAATAAAAGTTTATCTATTATATCAGATATAATTGGATTAATTTCTTTATTTTTTAATTTAAGAGGAATATGTTTATCGGTAACGTGCATTCTAAGTACGAGTTCAGGATTATCAGCATAAAATGGAGGAACTCCAGCAAACATATGGTACAATGTTGCTCCGTAAGAATACATATCTGACTTGAAATTAATTTTATGAAACTCTCCTGCTATAACCTCTGGCGGTGCATAGAGAGGTGTTGCCATAATCCCCCCATCACGTGTAGATTTTTCATCATGAATATTCTTTGCTAAACCAAGATCAGCAAGTTTTACCCCTCCACTACTATTAATTATTATATTATCTGGCTTTATATCTCCGTGAGTAAGTTTCTGTCTTTCCCACGCATATTCGAGAGCTCTTGCGATTTTAACAGCAATATCAAGACCTTCTTTAGCCGGGAGGAAACCATCCCTTAATAATCTTGCTTCGAGCGTTTCACCTTCTATAAGTTCCATTGCAAAATAGTATATTCCATCAATAGTGCTTCCAGCATCATAAACCTGAACTATATTCGGATGATTAAGATTTGCCGCAGCTCGTGCTTCTTTAAAAAATCGCTCCACAAACTCCTGATCACTTGCAAGATGTTCCGCTAAAACCTTCAAGGCTACATAACGTTCCAGATTCAATTGTTTCGCTTTATATACAACCCCCATTCCCCCCTGACCTATTTTGCTTTCTATCAAAAAACCATTGATAATTGTGCCAAAATCAAGTTTCGCATAATCAGGAGTAAAAAGGACAGTATCACAGAAAACACATCTCATAGCACCTGTCACACTGTCAGCTTTCAGGTCAACCTGTTTTTTACATATGTGGCAAAATTGTCTCATTTTTCGGGATTTTCCCTTCTATAAAGCTCCAAGTAACATACTTCCTAACGTTGCTATAGGAGCCTGTTCTCTAAAATCTTCAACAGCACCACGCAATTGATTTATAGCTGTTTTTGTTTCAAAATATAAAGTATCATCATTTAGCAATTTTCCAATTGTGCCTTGTCCTTCTGACAGTTTTACGGCAACTTTATTTAAAGACTCTACAGCTTCAGAGAGTTGATTATAGAGCATTCCATCATCTGAAGATATTTTTCCGAGTGAACCTTTTCCTTCACCTAAATTAGCAGAAAATTTTCTTATGTCTTCTACTGTCGCTTTAAAATCTTCATATATTTTTTCATCTGTAAACAGTTTCCCGATAGTTCCCTTACCTTCACGAGTATCAGTAAGCAATATTTTTAGTTCATTAGCTGCATTTTCAACTTGTGAAAAAGTTTTCTTTGCTTCTTCATAGAAAGAAGGGTCTTTGAGAATTTTAGCGAAAGAACCTTCCCCATTATTTACCGTATCCAAAATTTTATTCAGGTTTTGAGAAGCAGATTTTAAATTTTCAACGAATTCTCCTTCAAGGAACTTTGTACGGAATAATGTTTCATCTTCCCTTAAACGTTCAATCAAATTTGAGGCTTCTTGAATAATGTCTACAGGAGATTTGCCTCGAAGGATTGTACCTTCAGAAATTTTTTTCCCAGAAGGGCTTCCCGGATAAATGTGAACATACTTACCGCCTAAAAGTGAAAGATTGCGTATCTCTATCAGATAACCTTCTCTAAATATAATTGGTTTTTCAAGGTTAATCTTAACAATAATATCATTTCCATCTTCAGAAAAATCAAAATCCTTTACCCTACCAACATTAACACCCATACAATAAACCTTGTCATTTTTATTTAATGTTTCAACTGATGAAAAGTGAACATTTATAATAGTTTTATCCTTTGAAAAAAATACATCTTTACCATTAACTATCACAGTCAAATAAATGAATATTATTATTGCTCCAATAAAGAATAAACCAACCATAAATTCCAAACTTATAAAAGAAACGTTTTTTTTGCTCATATTATTGCTCCTTATTTATTGTATTATCCATATGCCGTGGTGTTTGGGATTTTATAAACTCCATAACATATTCATCACGGCTTTCACAAAAATCTTTAACAGTACCATGAAACCTAATGGCTCCATCTGTTATCATTGTTATTCTGTCAGACACAGAAAATGCGCTGATTAAATCATGAGTTACCATGACTATCGTAATATCAGAAATAGAATGTAACCTCTTTATAAGATTATCTATTTTTCTGGACATTATAGGGTCTAATCCAGACGTAGGTTCATCTAAAAGGATAACTTTGGGATTATTAATAATAGCTCTTGCTAAAGCGGCCCTTTTTAACATGCCTCCTGATAATTCATCTGGCATTTTGTCTTCACAACCTGTTAGTTCAACGAGATTTAAAACATCAGAAACTCTTTTATTTATCTGTGAAATGCTCATTTTTGTCTTCTCTATTAATGGTAATGCCACATTTTCTCCTACTGTTAACCACGCAATAAGAGCACCGCTCTGGAAGAGATATCCAAAATCAGCGCGATATTTTTCCAATTCTACTCCAGAAAAGTTACTGATATCTTTCCCATCATAAGTGATTAGCCCATTATCGGCTTCTAATAAACGAATTATATGTTTCAAAATTACTGATTTTCCACTTCCTGTAGGGCCAAGAATAGTATGAATATCTCCTCGATTTACCTCAAATGAAATATTTTTTAATACCTCTTTCCCGGAAAGAGTTTTAAAAACAGACTTAAAGCTAATCATACTCAATAGAAACTCCTTGTAATAAAATAGCCTACACTTATCACGAGAAGAAATGATATAACAACTGCGCGACGAGTGGCTATCCCAACACCGACAGCACCACCTCTTGCAGAAATCCCCTGATAACAACCGACACCAGAAACTATAACGGCAAAAACTAATGACTTAAATAATCCTACAAAAATTTCCTTCATATCCAGATACATACGCGCATAATCAAAATATACTCGCCATTCAACATCAAGCTGAGAACTTGCAACTGCTCCACCACCAATAACACCTATTACATTCGTATAAGTAGTTAAGGCCGGACACATAATTAGCATAGCCATAATGCGCGGCATCACGAGATAATAAACAGGATTTATAGACATTACCTGTAAAGCCGAAATCTCCTCAGAAACTGCCATTGTACCAAGTTCTGCAGCCATCGCTGAACCAACACAAGCTGCAAGAATAAGAGCAGCCATAAAAGGCCCCATCTCTCGAAACATAGATTCAGCAACTATTGTTCCAACCCGCATTTCCTGTCCATACTCTCTTAGTTCAATCCCAGCCTGCAATGAAAGTATCATCCCGGTAAAAAGAGCTACAAGGCTTACAATACCAAAACTCTTCAAACTTACAATAAACATCTGTCTGATAAGCTCATTCCAACGACGGTAGAATAAAGGGAAAAAACCTATTGCCTCCAACACCATTAAGACGCCTCTGCCAGAATTACGAATATTTATAAGGACAAAACGCCCTAAATTTGATATAATATTATTTTCATTAAAATATTCAGATTCATATTGCAATTGCATTATCGCCCTCAAAATTTTAAATAGCTAATATAACATTTTGGATATGTAAAATCAATACTCAAATTCAATAGACCAAAATAACCTTATTTTCGTCTTACCCCCTATAAAATTACGTGTACGTATCATTCCCAAAAAATATTCTCTTTGTACTAATGGAAGATTTTTTTCCACAGCTTGCATATCTTCTCCATCATCTTCAAATAAGGTACAACTCCTATAGAAAGGTTCTATAGCAACGCCTTTCCCATCTTTTTTTGTATTAAAGTACTTAAAAATTCCCCACAAAAAGTCATATCTAAAAAATTCTCCTTTTGATTGATAGTTAAAAAAGATCCACAAAGGCGCCCAATTTCTCTCAATAGCCGGCATATTACGTTGAAACCATAAGTCCAGAATGCGAATTTCGCAAAAGTCCCCCTTGTTAAGATATGAAATGAACGGATAGAAATTTCTATATAACTCCCTTTCCATTGATTTATTGTCAAAAGCGCGCTTTGACCAGTAAAATGGAAGTATCCAAACCCAATCAATATTTCCCTCATCGCCTTTTGTATATAAGGAAGAAAAAAATGGCCATAAAATAAATTGATAATCAGAATTTACTCTTTCTGATCTTCCGATTAATGGCCAGATATAAAAACGCCATTTTTCATTTTTTTCATCTCTGTCAACATTATTTCGATATTGAATAAAGGGCCATGGCATATTGAAACCAATTCCATCGCGATCATCTCCTTCAAAATCCCTCCTATAAAATGAAAAAAAAGGCCACAGGAATGTCCATGATTTCAAATTTTTAAATGAATTTTCTCCATAAAATGGCCACAGAAACCACCCTTTCCCTTCTGCTTTTGGATTGTAATACTCAGCATTGTGATAAAAAGGCCAGAAATACGACACTCGTTTAAAAACATTATATCTCTCGTGATATGCGTAGAATGGAAAAAAACGAAATTTTCTGAAAGAAGGAGCTTCATCGTAATTCCATATTGGCCAAAAATAAGCCTTCCCTTTTGTCTCTCCTTTTTTAGTCTTAAGATAAATAGGAAACAATACAAAATCTATTGAATCATAAGCTAAAAAATTCTTCAGATTTCCATATATCGGAAAAATCGCCCAGTATAGTTTGTTCTCTTCATCTCTACCATATGCCCAGAAAGGAATTAATCCTGTGTGAGGATTTTCGGCTTTAAATTTGTCGTTTATCTTAGAGCTACCTGAATATAGTAAAAAAAAACGCCAATATTTCTCAAAATCATTCTCTCTATAGACAAAGAATGGCCATAATACATCTATTGAATATAAGATTCCATTATCTTCCTCTGAAAATAAAGGCCTCAATGCAAGCAAGTCATTACTTTTACCCTTTGAAGAATATTCAAATAAAGGTCCTATTGCTCTAAATTCAAAATCTTTTTGGGGGGCATCTAAATTTTCATCACAACTAAGAAACGGAGGTAAATTCATATTCACTGCGAAAATCGCAAATGAAAAGGAGAAGAATAAGAAAAAACCTAATTGGCCAGCCTTCAAGATTTATCTCCAGAAAATTCTATAACCCTTTTAACTATTTGATTTGTAAAATCCATCCCCTTCTCAACTATACATTTACAACGCAACAATAAAAATTTTTTTTCCTCATCATTCACTTTTTTCGCTGTATTCACAATTATCGGAATAGCCTTAAGAGCATCCGAGGCATTATCACGCCATTTTAAAAAATCAAAACCGTTTTCTTCTGGCATCATAAGATCTAAAATGATTAAATCAACTCCATTACCATCAAGACCAAGTTTTTGACGTGCATCAGCTACACTAAAGGACGTAAGAACATCAAAACTATGTCTCAACAAAAGCAACTGAATCATCCTTGCAAAAGATAGATCATCATCTATGATAAGCACTTTCTTTTTTTTTAAATCTTCGCTCATAACTAAATTTTAAAAGAAAAAAATTTTGTCAATTTCTATATTTGAAAGTATATTTATATTTTAGTTTTTTTCAATAAAAAATTTATTTAAAATCATGACAAAATTTGAAAGAATAAAAAATAGAGGATACATTTATCAAAGTACTGATGATGAAGCTCTCCCAAAATTACTTGATTCAAAACTTACATTCTACGCAGGATTCGACCCTACAGCAGACAGTTTACACGTAGGGCACCTCCTGCCAATTATGCTTATCAGAGAACTCGTAAAAATGGGGCATCAAGCAATAATACTTATAGGCGGAGGAACTGCCCTGATAGGTGATCCGTCAGGAAAAAAAGAAGCTCGTAAGATGCTTGATGAAAATACAGTCAAAAACAATGCCGCTGCAATAAGACAACAACTTATCAATCTCGTTTCAGATAATGATTCTTCCCCAATCTTTATAGATAACTCTGATTGGCTTTGTCAAATGAAAATGATTTACTATCTTCGTGAGCTTGGTTCAAAATTCAGCATCAATAAGATGCTTTCTGCTGAATCAGTAAAACAAAGGCTTGAAACAGGAATTTCATACCTTGAATTCAGTTATATGATACTGCAAGCCTACGACTTTTTAAAATTATATGAGGATTATAATTGCACTTTGCAAATCGGCGGACAGGATCAATGGGGAAATATAGTAGCTGGAACTGACATAATAAGAAGATTTAAATCCATTCAAGCTTATGGTATAACGGTTCCACTTCTTCTTACTCCAACTGGTGAAAAATTTGGGAAAACAGCTAATGGGACGGTATGGCTTTCCTCTTCAAAAACATCAGATTTTGACTATTACCAATTCTGGAGAAATGTTCCTGATAGCGAATGCAAAAAAATGCTCAGTCTGTTCACCGAGTTACCGGATGATGAAATAGAGGAACTTTCAAAACTTCAAGCTCCTCAACTGAATAGAACTAAAGAAATTCTGGCTTTTGAATGCACAAAAATTGCACGAGGATTTGATTCTGCATCCAAGGCTTACCTTGCTGCAGGGGCAAAGTTTGGTTTTGCCGATCCAGAAGGAACCATAAAAACTTCCAGTTCAATAATAACTGTAAATAATAAACATAACACGAAAAATCTAATACCATCAGTAAAAATCAACCTACAGGGAGACGAAAATGAAATATGGGTGATACGGCTTTTTACTGAAAGCGGGCTTTGTTCTTCAAGTAGTGAGGCAAGAAGGTTAATTCACGGTGGCGGGGCATATCTAAATGGAGAAAAAATAACAGATATAAATGCAAAAATACCTTTAAACGATTTAAAAAATAAGGAAATTATAGTTGCTGCAGGAAAGAAAAATTTCAAACGACTAATTTTTAATAATTAATTAGTGAATAGGATTAATCTATCAAATTTTTTTTATAATTTTTTCCCGGACATATGTTATTTGTGCAAAAATAAAAAAAATATATCAGCAAAACTTTGTCCTGATTGCAGAGAAAAAATTCCTATAATCAAAGAACCAATATGCCCCGGTTGCGGCGGCGAGAATGATGGTATTCTTGAATTATGTCCAAAATGTCTCAAAGAAGACCCAAGACCGTGGTCACAAGCTATCGCAATTTCAAACTATATAAATCCAATAGATCAGATTATAAAGGATTTTAAATATAATGGCAAGACTTATTACGCAAAATTATTGGGAGAACTTGCTTCTGAAATCCTGATTCAAAGGAAAGTAAGAGCAGATTATATTGTTCCTATTCCATTACACTGGACAAGGCAGTTTATACGTGGATATAACCAGAGTCAATTAATAGCAGATGTTATATCAATTAAAACTAAAATTCCTATTCTCAATTTACTAAAAAGGGTAAAAAAGACCCCTAAACAGGCGAACCTTTCCAGAGAAGAAAGAAAGAAAAATCTCAATAATGCTTTTAAATTAAATGACTTTAAACGTGCAAAATTCAAAATAGGAACTATAGTACTGTTCGACGATGTTTTAACAACTGGTTCTACTTTGGAATCAGCAGCTTTAACTATTTTAGATGCAAATATTTGCGAAAAAATAAATATTCTTGTAATAGCAAGAGGATAAAATGGCCCTGTTTACTAAAGAAAAATATACTGCAATAAAAACCTCTCAAAAAAAAGAAATTCTAGGAGGATTATGGGGAAAATGTCCAAACTGTTCAGATATTTCATACAAAAAATTCATAGAAGAAAATCTGAACGTCTGCCCTAAGTGTTCTCATCATTATCCTATGACAGCTCAAGAAAGGATAAAACTCCTGACAGATGAAAACAGTTTTCGTGAAATAGATCCGTCAATGACATCCCTCGACCCATTAGAATTTGAAGGTGTTGCTCCATATAAAGAAAAAATTGAAAAGAGTAAAGCAAAAACTGGAATGAACGAAGCTGTCATATGCGGAACTGCTCATTTAAATCAAAGAGAATATGCCCTCGCAGTAATGGATTTCAGATTTCTTGGAGCTAGTATGGGCTCAGTGGTAGGAGAAAAAATTACCCGCATAATTGAACTTGCGACGCAAAAATCAATCCCTCTTGTTATTGTAACAGCAAGTGGTGGAGCAAGAATGTATGAAGGTATGATAAGCCTGATGCAAATGGCAAAAACAAGTGGTGCTTTGTATAGATACTCAAAAATAAATCAACCATACATAGTAATAATGACAAACCCCACTACAGCTGGAGTCACAGCAAGTTTTGCATCATTAGGGGATATTCTTATAGCTGAACCTGGCGCTCTAATTGGCTTCGCAGGTCCACGTGTTATAAAAGACACTACTCAAGCAACACTTCCTGAAGGCTTTCAGAGTTCTGAATTCCTGTACAAAAAAGGATTAATTGATAGAATTGTCCATAGAAAAGATCTCAAAAACGAGTTGAATCTTATTTTTCAATACTTTACTCAAAACTCTAAATCTAAAAAAAATAAATAATTTTATCGTCGCCGGATGCTGGAATCTATGTGGCGTCAGCCGTGAACCGGGTCAGATGGGGAACCAAGCAGCCCTAAACGAAACTGACGAGCACCGTAGAAACTCCGGCTTACCGGCGGCGGCCAGAAATCTACTTTACATAAATTTCTACATTAGCTGTTCCATTTTCAATAATTCCGAGATCATGAGCCGCCCTTCGAGTTAAATCTAATATTCTTCCTTTTACAAAAGGTCCTCTATCGAAAATTCTTACATAAATTACACGACCATTGTCAAGATTTACAACTTTTATAACCTCTCCTATAGGTAGTTCCTTATGTGCAGCCGCGTATTTCCATGGCCAGTATATTTCACCAGATACAGCAGCCCTACAATAAAACCCCCACCCATAATAGGAAGCAATCCCGCGTTCATAAAATTTCCAGGTTCTCCACTCGTAAAGAGGAAAGAAAAATAATAGTGAAATGATAACTGCAAAAAGTGACATAAATCTACGAAATTTACGCGAAGTCCTTAAATATTTTTTTAACAACAATAAAAATTTATTAATAAAATCAAAAAAAAGCGAAATCCTCTTACCAGCCCTTCGTAAAAGTCCCCTTTTAAAAAACAATTTAATAAAAAAAAATAACATTCCCTCAAAAATTAATAAAATAATAGTACACAGGAAGAGAAATATTTCCCAAATTACTAATAGGCTTTTATCAACTCTATCAACAAATGTTTTTCTCATAATTGCCTACGTAAAAAAAATCTTTTATATTTAGTATCAAATTTAATAAAATAATAAATACTTTCAAATTCGTTATAAGCAAAAAATTGAATCTCGATTATTAAAATATTATTGACATTCTTTTACTTATGAATTATAATAAAAATTATAATAAAAAAAATAAAAAGATAATAGTTTATGGAAAATAAAGAATTTAAAGTTTCTTGTCCAAAATGTAAAACTGTTTATTTTGTTCCTCTTGAATATGCAGGGCAACCCGCTGAATGTGCAAATTGCGACTTGACATTTGTCGTCCCTGATCCAACTGATGACTCAAAGGAATATGTAACAACAGAAACTGGTACAATTTCAGCAGAGGAAATTGATAAGACTCTCTGTAAAAATACCGTAAAAATATCTCGACATTCAGTTGGAATGATACCGAATATCAAAGATAAGTTCGAATTTGGGACAAAATCAGTACCACCAAAAGATGATTAAAAAATATTTTTTTCTCTCAATCTCTCTTGCTCTATATAATGTTTTGGGGATAAACCTACAATCCTTTTAAAAACCCTGGAAAAATAGTATACATCTTCAAAACCAAGCTCTATCGCAACTTCTTTTATACTCAGTTTACCTTGAAGAAGCAAAAATTGAGCTCTCTCTATCTTCATTCTATTTATAAATTTCACTGGACTCATTCCAACAGATTTTGAAAAAAAAGAAGAAAAATACGCCTTACTCATGGGAAGTAATTCTACAAGTTCAAACAAAGAAATTTTTTTGTTTATGTTCTTACTGATAAAATCAAGTATTGGCTCTATTCGTTTAAGCGAATCAACTAACATATAATTTTCATTAGATAGATTTTTTACGAAAATCGTTAGCATCTGACGTAGCATAATGTCTGCTTTTAATAAGTCAGATAAGTGCTGTCCTTTAGAAAATTTCAATAATTTTATCCAAAAATCTTTATTAATCTCATCTTTATCTTCTAACTTAATACATAACTGAGGCTTTAAAAGTTTAAAAAAATCTAAAACCATAAAAATATCAGCTCGAAAATGTAACCAGTATAATACCATTTCACCTATGGCTCTATATCTTGCGGGACTATGAGGTGGGATCACATAAAGCCAACCGGGCTTGAGTTCAAATCTACCTGCGGACAAAAAATTAATCTCTCCTTCTCCCTTTTCAATCCAGTAAAGCCTTGCAAAAGGATCATTAAATAAATCCCTCCCATTATTTGCCCACTCTTTTCCACAGACAGTCCTGGCAGAATCAAGGATTCTGGTCTGAAGATTAGAAACAATAAAATAGTTACTCTTATTCAATTATCTTACTTTCTATTTTATAAAAAAAATCCATCATAAATAAAATTATATCCATTCCTATTTTTTCCAAATGAACTAAATTAGAATGCGTAAAAAAAAGGAGAAATTTTTATGTCTGATGTACGTTATTTGACTTTTATGGGAAAAGGGCCCAGGAGAATATGTCATTGGGAACATTGGTCATGTCCTGATGCTGAAACCTATCTTACAGGTATTGATTACTATGAACACCCTCGTTTATGTAGACTTAAAATGAATGAACTTTATCCTGAACTCCAATTACCGATTCCAGAAAATGACACAGCTAAAAAACGTCCTGAAGAACAATTAGATAAATCTCATGGAAGATGGGGAGACGGTTATCGTGATCATTGGCAGCAAGAAGAGGCTTCTCGTAGATTTAAAAGTTACGAAGAAATTCTGCGTTTTAGCCCACTTGAAAATCCTGATTTTACAAACTGGCATGTAGTAGAAAATCACAATTATAGCAGTGAGGAAATTATATATAAAATTTATAGAAAAAATTACCCCTTAGAATGGGCAGATAAAGCGCCAGAAGGAAGTTCAGCATCTGTTTTCTTTTATAATACTATGTTTATGTGGCCTATGTTGGTTTTCGGATATGAAAACTTTATGCTATTATGTCTTGAACCTGAATTTGAAAGGATTATGGAGGAGTTTGCAGAAATAAACCGCAGAGTTTTCAGAGCATTTGCAAAACTTCCAGTTAATTTTGTTATTTGCCATGATGATATTGTCTTGTCAAACGGTCCGGTATGTAGTCCTGAATGGATGCGAAAATTTATATTTCCAAGATACGAAGAATTCTGGGATATAGTAAGAAGAACAGGTAAAGAAGTTATTTTTATGGTTGATGGTTGTGTCGATGCATTTGTCGATGATATTATGAGTTGTGGAGCACGTGGAATAATATCTGAACCATATACTAATTATAAAGTTATCGCAAAAAAATATAAAGACTGTTTTATAGCTGGAGAAGGTGATAATCGCATACTTTACCGAAACAATAAATATGAGATCAGAAAAATGGTAGAATCTATGGTAGAAACAGGAAAAATGTGTGGAGGGTATATGATGTGCATTGGTAATCACATACCATTTGATGTTCCGCCAGAAGCTATAAAAACATATCTGGAACTTTCAAGAGAGTTAGCCTATAGATAAATTAACAAAAAGATACATATCACTTTTCTATTTTATATTTAATGTTGGATAGTTTTGAATCACATTATAATTGGAAGATTTATAGTTTTATTAAAAAACTTAAAAAAGTTCTAAATAAATTATAAATCATTTCTGGTTGAAATTTGATATTGATAAAGTTGCTCTCGGCATGCAGCTAATACAAAGCTATAGCACCTACCTATATCAGACGAAAATTTTATATACGAAATATCTGTCGTTCCCGCCAAATATAACAGAAATTTTCCCGAATTTCATATTTTTCTGTACCCTCGCGCCTCGCTCATTGCAGATTGCTAATCCAACAAATTTTCAGGAGCAAAAAATATCGTGAACTTCAAGCGACTGTTTTTCGATATTCTTACTTCAATTCCTGATAAGTTGAGCTGCTTATCCTTAGAAAAATATATTTTCTATCAAGAAGGTTTATTTCTTCTAATTTTATTTTCTACTGAAAAGACTATGCGCTCAAATGCGAGGGGCGAAAATCGGATCAGACCAAAAGTTCTGTCTTTTCAATTACTTCTTTTCTTATTATCTAATGGCAAGAATGATAAATACACTTAATAGCTTAAAAAGGAAAAATCTTCTTTTGGTTTTAAGAATTGATATAGGTAATAAAATTCAATAGTTTTCTCGGTACACTATAGGCTAAGGAAGCAAGAATCTGAATAAAAATGCAAAGATTATACTCGTTGGACATATTTGTAAGTTAGCCAGATGACTGAACCATCAGCCGATCCATTTAACTGAGGAAGGAGGATAACCTACCTTCTTACGGAATAAGCGGCTGAAATAGTTCGGATCATCAAAACCAACCGATTCTGCAATTTCCGCAATATTCATAGAACCATCTCCCCTCGAAAGAAGCCGAAATGCTTCATCCAGTCGAAGTCGATGAACATATTCAAGCGGAGTCATCCCAACCACATGTCTAAAAGTCCTGATCATATGAACAGGCGTTACCTTGAATTCAGCAGCAAGGAGATTTACTGAAAGTGGTTTTCTAAAATCATTTTCAATCCTCTGCTTCAATATTTGTACAAGACGAAGAGATTTCCCTGCATGAATCTTCTTCCCAACTCTATGGGAAGACATAACCTCAGAAAGAAGCTGAAGGAAAAGTCCACGTCGTCTTAATTGCCCCAGAGAATCATCACTTTTATTCTCGAGAGAAGCAAGTAGCGGAAAGATCCTTTTTAGTGGCATTGCAGATGAATAAAATGGCATTGTAATTCCAAGCCATTTCGGAGCTGGCTTACTTAATTTTCTTATAAATTTGCTTACAAACTCATAGACATACGGCGGGTTTACCTCCGGAAGCCCATGGAGCCAGTCGAAATGAAAACAATGCCTTTCAACTTTACCTTCAATTGCCCTTGTCCAGTGACGCACCCCAGGAGGAATTATGATAGCATCGCCTCTATTGCAGGAAAACGATTTTTCCCCTACAACAACCTGAGACTTGCCTGCAGTAAACACTACAAGCTCGTGATCGTAGAGGTAGCGTACAGGTTCCACATAACCTGGCTCCCACCAACCAGCCCACTGGAGGTTAATTCGGGGATTCAATAACTCACAATTTATCTTCTTAAGCATACTTTATATATGCTAATAAAAATACTACTTATAAGCTACATTTCATAATACAAAATTCAAAACAATCTCTAATTATGCATATTTTATACTATTAATGAATATTTCATCCTATTGACTGAATAAGAAAATGTCCTATCTTAGAAATATGACAAAAAAATAAAATGGAGTTTCAGCTATGATACAAGCAAAAGCACTAATATGTGATGAGAAGCAGAATTTCAGCATTCGGGATGTGATTCTTCCGGATCCTGCAGATGACCAAATTGTAATTAAAACAGTTTATTCCGGGGTAAGTATCGGAACTGAATTTGCACTTGTGAAAAATAAGATTTCATGGGGACCTTACCCTCTATGCACCGGATACATGGGTACTGGCATAGTTGAAAAAGTTGGTTCTAAAATAAGCAATTTTGAGAAAGGAGATAAGGTCTATTTTCGTGGAAACTCTTTCATAAACCTTAAAAATGGACAGAAAGTTTCATGTGTCTGCGGAACCCATAGTTCATACATCGTTGTAAACCCTAATACACCGTATGGCGCGTACAAAATGCCTGAAGGCGCTCCAATGGAAGAGACATCAATGTTTGTCCTACCAGCAGTAGGACTTTATGGTGTTGACATGGTAAAACCCAATGTTGGTGAAATAATCATAGTATATGGTTGCGGCCTAATTGGGCTCGGAGTCATAGCTGCATGTTCCCACCGGGGATGCGTGGTCATAGCAGTAGATATAAATTCAAAGCGCCTTGAAAAAGCAAAAATATTCGGAGCAGACTATTTGATCGATGCAAAAAAACAGAACGTAAAAGATGAAGTAAAGAAAATAGTTCCAGAAGGAGCTGATACCGTCTTCGAGTGCACAGGTATCCCCTCATGTATTAACCAGACCATTGAGCTTTGCAAAACACATGGTTCTTACGTCTGGCAGGGTAATTATGGAAACGTACCTGTCCTGTTCAATTTCTTACCAGCTCACGGAAGAAGACTCAAAATGTTCTTTCCATGTGACGATGGAGGACAAGCATTCCGCAAAGCGGTTATTAAGAATATAACTACAGGTATTCTCCCATGGGGTAAGGCGATTACTAATAGAATTACTTACAAAGATGCCCCAGCCATCTTTGAAAAGATCAACAATGGGGACAACGAGATCATGGGGGTGACGATAAAGTGGGAATAAACGGCTACCAATTTGTAGAATATCTGCCTCAATAATAGTAGAAATTTGTAATAAAATATTAAAATAACTGAATGGAGTACTAAAATGAGCACAATACTTATAACTGGAACAAGCGGCTTTATAGGAAAAGCACTTGCAATTTCTCTTTCAAAAAAACACAAAATTATTGGTTTTAGCAGAAAAAATCCAAATATTGATGGAATTGAAAATCTACAGGGCGAATTTTCTAATTTGGAGGACCTTAGAAAACTCAATAAATTCAACATTAACAATGTAGTCCATCTTGCTGCAGTCACAGGGGGGTGTTCTGAAAGAGATGGGATACTGGTGAACGTTGAAGGTACACGGCAATTAATGAGATACTTAATCGATAGGGGATGCAAAAAATTCGTAATGGCAAGTTCAATCGCCGCCGTAGGAATGCAGAGCATTGAATTTCGACCATTACAAGTCCCTATTGCCGACGAACACCCATGTTTTGACCGCGACGGATATGGATTTTCAAAGTTTCTGATGGAGGAAGTCACAAAATATTATCAACGCCAGAATCCAGATATTGACGTAATCAATCTTCGACTGGCAGCTATTTGTCCTGATAATAACCCAGCAGAGCTTGTCGGAATTACACCTATTAAACAATGGGCTTTGGGCGGGCTTTCAATGATGATGCTCAGTGATGCCGTAAAAGTTTTTTCACTAGCTGTCGAAAATCCTTACAAGAACGGTGTGAGGATAATGAATGCCACTGCTCCACTTGCCTGGAGCAATGAACCAACTGCCGATATTCTCAGAAACTGGTGGGGCGATGATGTCGATCTTTTTTACTATGAGAATCCAACAAATAAATATGCCAGTGCATATGATACTAGAATGATAATCAAAGAACTCGGTTTCATTGCCGAAACAACCTGCAAGTATCTTGAAAAAGCCAGGAAATAATTCTACCCATTTTTGATAGCAAAGCCCAAGTTAAGTCACCTTAAGTTGATTAAGAGATAGCTTGATAGTATATTATTGAAGCCTGCAACGCAAGTTTAGGAACTTCATTTTCTTCATCTCTTCCACCACATCAAAGAAAAATAGAATATTTTTGTCATACTTTCTTCCTTGAATGAAAAATAGTTTTTCTTTATCCCCATTGTTAGAAGCACAGTTTCTTTAGCACTTGAGATAATTAATGATCACCATTTCATCACGATATCTACTTCAACAACTTTCTTTTTTCCCTTCATTTACATGAAATATTTGTTTATTATTTGTAACTGATTGTATATCATAGAGTAAAAAAAGGAAGAGCCAAAGGATAACCTATAAAAAATTAATTTTTGGGGGTATTGAAAATTCTTCAGTCAAGGTTAATTTAATACGTAGTTCAGCTAATACTTATAAAAAAGTTAACCTGACTGCGGAAAGAAAGAAGAAATATTTATGAAATCGTATAAAGAGAATGCTTTTCTAGGGATACGATTAATATATCGATTTTTTACGCTTATAGAACTTCTTGTCGTTATTGCAATAATCGCAATTCTTGCTGGACTCTTGTTACCAGCTTTGAACATGGCACGCGAACAAGCAAAATCAATTTTTTGTTTAAACAATTTAAAGCAGACAGGGATTGCTCTAAATTTATACGGAAGCGATTATACTTATTATCCCCCTTGTTTTACAGGTGCAACCGATTGGGCGTTACTTATTAGTCCTTATCTTAGTAAATCGAATGGGGTGTTATATGCTGAACATGCTCAAATGGCTTCGGTACTGAAATGTCCTAGTGGTATTACAAGGATAGGTTCTGAAAATGCATTAGCATATTCCGCTCATCCACGAATAATGCCAGATATCAGTTTGCCAAATCCACCAACATCATTAATTTACGGAGGATCTCAAATAAAGAGACTCAATGATCTGGTCGTTGTTGGAGAAGCTTGCCAGATTGGTTCAGGTGCGGCTACAGCCGGCTTTTATCAAGGTGGTAATTATGGGTGGTACCAATTTGATAATCCATGGTGGCCAAACATTAATATTTCTTCCATCGATGAATTAGCTCCAGGTGATTGGGCTTTACATAATCAAGATAGAAATGATGGTAATACAGATAATGCTGGATGGATTAGATGGAGACATTTAAGAAATAAAATGGCAAATTTTATTTTTGCCGATAATCATGCATCTGGAATACGTCTATATCAATTAAAATACAGAAATATTGTTTTGAGATTTTCTGCAGGTGGTGGAAATTGGGCTGAATAATAACAAAAACAAGTAAAATTGACCATTTATTTGTAGATTGTAAATAAAAAATAATCAAAAGAACCCGTCTTTAAAATATAACAATAAATACTATTTTGTATATCTCATATTTACAATATTGATATGCGGAATGTTATACAATTATATTTTGAAGAAACAAAGCAAAACTATATTTGAATATTCCGATCTATTATTGACAAAAGTAAATATTACTGCCATTACTCATCCTTGATGTTTCATTAGAGATTTAACCTGTTTATTTCACTGAAAAATTCAAAAATCAAATCATCTATGGAGAAATTTCAGACGGTGATAAGTAATACCAAAAATAACCGTCAAAAAAAATCATACGATTTAATCCTTCTTATAAAATACTATTCGGACACCTCAATATTACAAAAACTTCAGGCAATTATGGGAAGTTTCCAGGACAAATCCAATTATTTTATAAAAAAAACTTGATTTTTTTTAGTATTGTGATACTATTTTTAGTATTGTGATATTATTTTTAGTATTAACCTTTTCTTATTAAAATATTTATGCGTGAAAAAGATAAAATGGATTCATTATTACCTGTAAATAGAACATTTAAGATATTAAAAATATGTTCTAAATCTTCCTGTGGAGTGTCATTTACTGAATTAAAAAAAGAACTCAACCCAATTGCTCCAGGGATCCTATCGAGACTATTAAAAACTTTAGTCATTGAAAATGCTCTTATAAAAAATGAGGCAGGTCTCTACACTTGCGGAAAGTTATTGAAAGAATTATCATTGAATTTAAAAGAACCTATTAACATAAGAGAATGCACAACAAACTTATTGAAAGCATTAGCTCAAGATTCTGGATTTTCTGCGGCTTATTTTGAGCTCCGTGAAGGGGGGCTTTTTCTTCTCGCTAAAAGTGAAGTCTCTGATGGTTTTCACTACATTGATATTGAACGCGCAATGGGAAATCTTTTAAAACACAGCTTCTCCCATATTGCCATAGCTTATGGCGAATCTTATACTTTAAAAATGCTGAATATTCCAAAAGACTTATTATCAAATAAAAAATTACAGGCTCGTCTTTGCGAAATTCGCAAAGGCAAAATGGCCTTTTACGATTTCTTCACTGAAAATAAAATTTTCAGGATTGGATATCCTGTTATTTGTAATAAAAAACTGCGTGGAGTTGTAGGAATAACTACCCATTTAAAAATAAAAGAACAAAAAAAATTAACGATGATATGCAATCTTATAAAAAATACAGCAAAAAAAATAGGAGAATTGTATGAAAGCAATAATGCTAATGTTTGACTCATTAAACAGGCACATGTTACCTCCTTATGGTTGTAATTGGGTTCATGCACCAAATTTCAAACGACTTGCAGAAAAAACAGTAACTTTCGAAAAATCCTTTGTCGGCAGTATGCCATGCATGCCAGCAAGACGCGAATTGCATACTGGTAGATACAACTTTCTTCATCGAAGCTGGGGACCACTTGAGCCATTTGACGACTCAATGCCTGAGATTTTAAAGAAAAATGGCATCTTAGCCCACCTGGTAACTGACCATTATCACTATTGGGAGGAGGGGGGGGCTAATTACCATACTAAATTCACTAATGCCAGATTCTCACGAGGTCAGGAAGGAGACGCCTGGCTAGCAGACCTCAATGATCCCGATTTCCCTCCTCCAAATCCTGAGAGAAATAGAGGTCTTTGGGGAAGACAAGATTGGATTAATAGAGCCCATATGAGAGAAGAAAAAAAATTTCCTCAAGCAAAAACCTTTGCAATGGGACTTGAATTCCTGAAACTAAATCACAAACATGATAACTGGTATCTCCAGATAGAAACTTTCGATCCTCATGAACCATATTATGTCCCTGAAAAATATAAAAAACTTTATAATTTTGACTTTAGCAAATCATCTCGAGATTGGCCAAATTATGTATCTGCAAAGGAGGCTCCTGATCACGTAGAACTTTTTGAACACTTTCGTATGTTAAATGCCGCCCTTATAAGTATGTGCGATGCCTATCTTGGAAAAGTACTTGATGCAATGGACAATTATAATTTATGGGAAGATACTATGTTAATTGTCAATACAGATCACGGCTTTTTGCTTGGCGAACATGATTGGTGGGGAAAGTGCAGAATGCCGTTCTACAATGAAATTGCAAATACTCCCCTCTTTATATGGGATCCTCGAAGCAAAATACGAGGAGAACGAAGGAAAAGTCTGGTTCAGACAATTGATTTACCAGCAACAATACTTGAGTTTTTTAACTTACCACTTCCAAAAGATATGCAGGGAAAACCATTACGAGAAACTATAGCATCAGACAAAAAAATACGAGATGCCGCTCTATTCGGCATTCATGGTGGACATGTAAATGTTACTGATGGAAAATATGTTTATATGCGAGCTCCTATACGCCCTGATAATTATCCTCTTTATCAGTATACTCATATGCCAGCTCATATGAGGACTCCATTCAGCGTAGAAGAAATGAGCAAAAAACTTATTGAGCTCGCAGAACCATTTTCATTCACGAAAGGCTGCAAAACTATGAAAATTGATGCAAGTTGTGAAAATGGATGGTGTAAAGCATATGAATTTGGACATCTTTTATTTGATATAGAAAAAGATCCTGAACAAAAAAAACCTCTGAAAGATAAAATTATTGAGGAAAAAATGATAAAATTTATGGTCAAGATGATGAAAGAAAACGATTCTCCAGACGAGCAGTTTGAAAGATTAGGAATACAAAACTATAAGGATAAATAACATGAATTCTCCAAATATAATTTTTTTCTTCACCGATCAGCAACGCTGGGACACTTGTGGTTGCTACGGACAAAAACTTAATATTACTCCTAACTTAGATAAAATGGCTCAAGAAGGTATTCTATTTGAAAACGCATTCACGTGCCAACCAGTATGTGGCCCCGCCAGAGCTTGTCTTCAAACAGGTAAATACCCCAGCGAGACCGGTAATCATACCAATCACACTTTATTACCGCTTAATGAAGATACAATAGCAAAAATTCTACGTCGTAACGGATATGAGGTGGGATACATCGGCAAATGGCATTTAGCCTCCTTTGGTCCTATAGGTGGTCCTGATGATTTTCGTATCAAGCCAGTTCCAATTGAACGACGTGGCGGTTATCTCGATTATTGGCTTGCTTCGGATGTTCTTGAATTCACTTCACATAGTTATGATGGATATATGTTTGATTCAGATGGAAATAAGCGTTTCTTTCCGGAAGGCAGATATCGAGCAGATGCTATAACTGATTGGGCACTGGAATATCTTGAAACAAGAAAACTCTCAAAACCATTTTTCCTTTTCCTTTCTTATATCGAACCCCATCACCAGAACGATCACAACTGTTACGAAGGTCCAAAAGGCTCAAAAGACCTGTTCAAAAATTTTGAGATTCCAGGTGATTTGCTCGGGACAGAAGGCGACTGGCGTCAAAATTACCCAGATTACCTGGGCTGCTGTAACTCACTTGACAACAATCTGGGAAGGATAAGGGAAAAACTCGAAAAACTAGGCATCGCGGAAAACACCATTTTAATATTTACAAGCGACCACGGCTCGCATTTCAGAACTAGAAACAGCGAGTATAAAAGGTCATGTCACGATGGCTGTACCCATATCCCATTGGTAATTTATGGACCAGAATTCAAAGGAGGAAAAAGATTTCATGAAATGGTTAGCCTGATTGACATTCCCCCAACAATATTAGCTTGTGGAAATATAAAAAAAACAGACTATATGAGAGGAAACCCATTGCAAATGCTCATTCATGGAACAGAAACTAAATGGCCAGATGATGTTTACATCCAAATTTCCGAATCTCATACTGGACGAGCCATAAGAACACATAAGTGGAAGTATAGCGTAAGAGCACCTCATCTGGATGGCAATGCAGGATTTAGCCGAATATATAAAGAGGATTTCCTTTATAATCTTGAAGAAGATCCACACGAAAAAAATAATCTCATATCAAATTCAAATTACTCAACAATAAAAAAAGAGCTCAAGGAAAGGTTACTTAAACATATGAGAGAGGCAAATGAGCCCGAAGCAAAAATTATTGACTTTGAAGAGTAAAACATTAAAGAACTTAGGAGTAAAAAAATATGACTATGCAAAAACAACCAAATATAATTTTGATTACAACAGATCAACAGAGATTTGATACATTACCCCCATATGCACCTTCATTCTTACGTACTCCACATATTAATCATCTAATGCGAGATGGCGTAACATTTGATAAAGCATATTCTTGCAGCCCTATTTGCGTAGCCGCACGCGCAAGTATTATAACAGGTAAATTCCCTCGAACCACGAAAATTTTAGCAAATCAAAATACATCACTAACAATTGGTCATAAAAATACTCTACCCTCCTGCCTGAGAGAATGTGGATATCAAACTGCTGCTATCGGCAAAATGCATTTTGGGCCGGAACGCGTTAGACATGGCTTTGACGAAATGATTATACCAAGCGACTATTATATAGAGATGAATAAAAATGGCTATCCTCTGAAACCAATGCAACATGGACTTGGACAAAACGAACTCTATCCAGGAATGGCAACCGTTCCAGAAAATATGACACTTACAAATTGGATCGCTAATCAGTGCGTATCATATATAAGAGACCGCCGTGACCCCTCTTTGCCATTT
>CAYRRM010000007.1:0-91427 GCA_964426675.1 uncultured Lentisphaera sp. | reverse complement strand
TCACGTTCTATATTAGGAGATCATCCTGCATTTTTTCTGGGATCAAGCTATTCTTTTGATTATGTAGAATTGCCACTTTATGTTCTGCTTGGTTGTTTTTCTGCTTTGATCGCTATAATTTTTAATAATATCTTCCACAAAACGGAGAATCTCTTTGAAAATTTACCTTTGAATACACTCTTTAAACCTGCTCTTGGTGGGCTTATATGTGGTATTTTTCTCTTCTTTGCTCCAGGAATATACGGTTCTGGTTTTCCGGCTATACAAAAGGCCCTTACAGGAGATTATCCATTGAAAATACTCTTTCTTTTCCTTATTGCAAAAATATTTGCTACAAGTTTTACTCTCGGATCAGGAGGTTCAGGAGGAGTTTTTGCTCCATTATTATTCATAGGAGCAATTTTTGGATCATTATATGACAAAATAACTGATATCATTTTTCCTTCTACTTCAGGAAATGGAGCTTATTCGATAGTAGCTATGGCCGCTGTTTTTGCAGCAGCAGCAAAAGCACCAGTAACTCCTGTTATTCTTGTTTTTGAAATGTCCAGAGATTATAATATAATCCTTCCACTTATGTTAGGTTCGATTACTGCCCTTCTAATTTCTCATGCCTTTTCTTCAGATAGTATTTATACAATAAGACTAAAAGAAAAAGGAATAGACCCTGATTTGCTTGAATCCAAAAATCTACTTGAAAATATCACTGTTAAAGATGCGATGATTCCAGATTCACATATAGTAAAAGTTCCAGCGTATATGCCAATCAGAGACCTTGAAGCATACTTTCATATGAAGGGGGTAAAAAGAGCAGTTGTTGTCGATAGTGCATCTAATTTGTTTGGAATGGTAAATATCAAGGATTTATATCGAAAACCAGAACTTGTTGACTCTGGTATTGTTGCAGATATCTGCTCGAAAAATCCAATTATTGTGAGAGCAGATGATTCATTAGAAGATGCAGCACTGCTTTTTGGTTCTGAACCATATCATACTATCCCAGTTGTAGATACCTTTAATTCAAAAAAAATACTTGGCCTTCTACGCCGGGAAGACATTATAAGTGCCTATTCAAATGCACTGAAAAATAAAAATGTTATGGAAAAATATCTACGTTCAAGACGAATCCAGAAGGCAGTTTCAGCTGAGTTAATTGAACTAAAAGTAAATTCGAACTATAAATGTGTAGGATTGAAATTATCTGAAATAAAATTCACAGAAAAATCAAGAATAATTACAATTTTTAGAAATAAAGAGCAAATAATTCCAGACGGCAATACTGTAATAGAAAATGGTGATATTCTGGTTATAATCTCGTTTAATTCCGAACAGGTTATGAAATTGCTTAAGGGATAATTTTTAATCGTTTTTCAGTGAATTTTTATTTGACTTTCAAACTTGAAGAACTAAATTTCCCCTCTTTTATTAAAAAAATAGTAAAACAATTCAACCAATGATCTCTTCCATCTCATTATGGGCTTTTGTTCCTTCGAGACTGGCAAAGTGGTCGAAACTAAAAAAAAGGAGATTGGCAAAAAAATGAACACAGTAACTGTTCAAGATCTGCTCGAAGCCGGCGTTCACTTCGGGCATCAGAAAAGAAAATGGAATCCTAAAATGAAGAATTTCGTTTATGGAGAAAAAAACGGAATCTATATTATCGATCTTGCCAAAACAATGCAACAACTCAACGACGCATGCAATTTCCTTCAAAAAGTTGTTAGTCAGGGTGGAAAAATATTATTTGTCGGAACAAAAAGACAGGCACAGGAAGTGATCAAAGAAGCAGCAGAAAAGACCGGTATGTATTATGTAACCGAAAGATGGCTCGGAGGAACGTTAACAAATAATGCAACCATCCAGAAAAGTATAAAAAAGATGATGGAACTCGATGAAATAATAGCGACTCCAGAGAAAGCCTCTGCGATGAAGAAAAAAGAACTGATAAATCTCACAAGAACTTGCCAGAAACTTCATAAAAACCTCGATGGTATAGCAAAGATGCGCAAATTGCCAGAAGTACTTTTCGTAGTAGATGTTTGTAATGAAGATATTGCTATCCGAGAAGCTGCAAAACTTAATATCCCAATAGTTGCTATTGTAGATACAAATGGAAGCACTGATAATATCTCATATCCTATAGTGGCAAATGATGACGCCCTTCGCTCAATAAAAATTATTACTGATGTAATAGCTGAAGCCGTAAAAGATGCTTCTGATATCTACAATATAAAAGCAGCAGAAGAACGTTCCAAAAAAGAGGAAGAAGATAAAAGACAGGAAGATCAGAATAAAGAAAATGGAGAAAAAAAATCCCGTAAAATTCCAGCCAAAAAACGTATCAGAAAAACTGAAGAAGAAAGACGCGAAAAACGTAAAAAAGTAACTTCTTCAAATAACGAAGAGAAAAACGAGGTAAAAGCTGAAAAAGCAGATAGTAATACAGTCAAAAAAGTAAAACCTAAAAAAGAAGTAATAAAGAATTCTAAAACTGAAAAAACAGAAGAAAAAAACGAGAATAAATCTGAATAGGTTGAAAATTGAACAAGTAAAATTTAAGGAGAATTAAATATGCCAGAAATTACCGCTGCAATGGTAAAGGAACTTAGAGATAAAACTGATGCTGGGATGATGGATTGTAAGAAGGCTCTTACAGAGACCGGCGGAGATATGGAAAAAGCAATTGAATACCTGAGAAAAACAGGTGCAGCAAAAGCTGAAAAAAAATCTGGAAGAGCTGTAAAAGAAGGACTTATTGCCGCTCATATAGATTCCAAAGTTGGTGCTCTTGTAGAAGTATTGTGTGAAACAGATTTTGTCGCAAAAAATGAGAAATTTCGTGATTTTATAAGAGAACTTGCAAAAACAGCTGCAGAAATTCAAAAAGAAGGCGATGTAACTAATGACATTAGAATAAAAGCCGGCGAAAAATTAACTCAGATGATAGCTGTAATAGGAGAAAATATGCAAATTTCTCGTGCCATAAGATGGGAAAGCAGAAATGGTCTTTGCTCAGCTTATCTGCATATGGGGGGGAAAATCGCCGTTATGATTGAAGCTGAAGGTGTTACTAACCCAACCATTTTAAATGATGTTTGTATGCATATAGCTGCTTTTACACCTAAATATATAGTCCCGGAAGATATTCCTTCTGATATAATAGCGAAAGAAAAGGAAATAGCAAAATCTCAACTTGGTAATAAACCACCTCAAATACTGGAAAAAATACTTGATGGTAAAATCTCAAAATGGTATTCAGAAGTTTGTCTTATGAAACAGCCATGGATACGGGATGATAAAATCTCAACAGAAAAGGCTGTTCCAGGTTTAAAAGTAAGACGTTTTGTTCGTTGGCATGTTGGGGAATCAGTTACCTGAGCTAATTCTTTTTCTATCACTATAGGTAAATTTTAAGGGATTCTATTATTACAAACTCAAAAATATCTATTTATGCCATTCGACAAAGGAACGATAAATTTAACATTTCTGAGGGCAAATACTCCGATTCCAGACGACTTTCTTGAACGTTTTAACACTAAAGTAGCAGGCAAGCTCGATAACGTCGCAGATAAACCACAGATAGGATGGGTTAGTGGGAGGCACATCCTCGAAAGAACGATAAATGAAGATACCTCTATTTTTGCAGGTTATGTCCATATGAATTTGCGAATTTCGCAAAGAAAAATTCCCTCTGTTCTCTTAAAAGCAGAATGCCGAAAAGAAGAACTTGATTATATGTTGGATAAAAATGTAAATTTTGTTCCTGCTACTGTAAAAAGGAATATAAAGAAAGAAATAGAAGAAAAACGGCTTATGTCCATGCCTCCTACCATCAATGCAATTCCTTTTGTTATGAATCCAAGAGATGGAATTATTTTTCTATCAACAAGTTCTCCGGCAAAGGTAGTTTTATTTCAGGAATTTTTCGAACAGACGCTAAAAGTAACCGCAAGCCATATGGACTTTGCGAATTTCGCAGAGCAAATCGGAGAAAAAATAGAGAAGTTTAAGGGAATATCTTATTCCCCAAAGAAATCCTCCTCAGAAGAACTCTGTGCCAGAGATTTTCTCACCTGGTTGTGGTATTATTCAGAAACAAGGGAGGGAGAAGTAAAAATAAAAAGTAATGTATATAATATTTTACTTGAAGGGCCATTTACTTTTGCATCAAATTCGGAAACAGAAGGTAGTGTGGAAACCTCAATTAAAAAAGGCTCTCCTGCAAGAAGTGCAGAAGCTAAAGCTGCCCTTGAGGTGGGGAAGAAGCTCAAAAAAGCAAATATTACAATAACCAGATACAAAGATGTATGGAAAACCTCATTCAATGCGGATACATTTATTTTTTCCTCGCTTGAACTTCCGGAGGGGGAAAAATTAGATCCTATCAGTGCTTTTGATGAAAGAATGCGATTAATATATGAATTCAAAGAAGTATTCTCTCAATATTTAAAGATATTTTTTGAGTCCTTAAACTCTTCTAATTGGAAGAATATTCAGAAAAGTATATTAAAGTGGAGTGAAGAGAGAGAAGGATTTTAATACTGGATTTTACTTTTTTTATTTCTTCAATGTTTCTACAACGGCGAATTTTGTAAATACCCATTTTTTTTCTTTTCTTCGCAAATCGGCTTTTACTTCTCTTACTTCTTCAATTGACTTGTTATCTTTTTTAGTGGCAGTTAAACGAGCTGTAAAATTTACTACGGCAAAGTCATCTCTCAATTCTATGGAAATATCATAAAAGGTAAGAGATAGAGATTTAAAATTCATCTTGGCTCGCATAATTTGAGAAGAAATTTCCTGTGGAGTATAACTTCCATTTATCCATTCATGAGTGGCTTCTATTTCGCAGGGATTGTCAAATAATTCAGGCATAGTAGTCATTTTTAACCCTATCTGAATGGGCTTTTCCCCTGGAATGATTGATACAGCAGATGCGAGGTTTGCAAACTGTTTTTTTATCTTTTCTTTATCATTTGGGAAAAGGTATGATGCGATAAAAAAGCATACAATCAGAAAAAGAACAATAAGAATGATTCTGTTAATAATTGTGCTTTTATTCATTATTACATTACCAGAGTGGCTTTCCGGCTATTTTACTTAGTTCAACCTGTCCAAATAAATGTGATTCAATCGGCATAGAACGGTTGTCCCCTATAACATAGACATTGCCATTTTCTACAAATCTTGCATTGAGATTCCAGCTACATGGATACTTTACATATTGTTCTTTTTGAGGGATAGAATTTATAAATAAAGTTCCATTTTTAAATTCGACAGTATCTCCTTCAGTAGCAACAATCCTTTTTAGATACATAATCCTTGAACCTGCAAGTTTTATTGCAACAATATCTCCTTTTTTAAATTTTCCGCATAAAAATGTTCTACAAAAATTAAAACTTCCATTTTTATATGTAGGTTCCATACTTTCACCGTGAATTTTCATTGGGATAAGGAAATATTTAAATATAATGTAAGATAAAATTACTATTGCAAGGAGTCTTATCAGATATTTTGTATCTAATTTTGGCAAAAAAAAATTTTTAACTATTCCTTTTAGCTTCATCCCTTCTGACTTTTTTGCAATAAACT
This sequence comes from uncultured Lentisphaera sp., assembly GCA_964426675.1. GTDB lineage: Bacteria > Verrucomicrobiota > Lentisphaeria > Victivallales > GWF2-50-93 > DYMC01. The sequence continues at coordinate 85,835 of CAYRRM010000007.1, read as the reverse complement.
AAAAATTTAAACTCTTTTTGCTATCATTTCTTTAATTTTCGATTAAGCCCAAAAACCTTTCCAGGATATTGAACCACAATCTTTTTCATTTCCATGTTCATTAAAGTAGCGAGTAATTTTCCTGGGAGAATTTTACTTTCAATTGCGATATTCTCAATATTTTTATCCTCTATTTTCAATATTTCGAATATTTTAAGTTCATCTTCGGATAAAGTGGATTCATCAATTTTAATTTGATTTTCATCATCGCCTCTTTTTCTATCCGAATCGCGAATTATTCCTGTTAAAAATTCGAATTCTTCCAGAACATCATCAAAATTTTCAACAAGTTTTGCTCCATCTTTTATTAATTTGTTACAGCCTCTTGCCTGAGGATTATCTGCTTCCCCTGGTACCGCAAACACAGATCTCCCCTGTTCAAGTGCGAATTTCGCAGTTATCAAAGCCCCACTGCCAATCCCGGCTTCAATTACAATTGTTCCGAGGCTTAGTCCGGATATTATTCTGTTCCTCATTGGAAAAGAACGTTTGTTCGGTGAAAATTCCATTGGAAATTCACTGATTAGAGCTCCTCCAGAATCAACTATTTTTCGTGCCAGAGAGATATTTTCCTGAGGGAAAATTCTTGCTAATCCACCACCCAGTACAGCAACGGTAAGCCCACTTGCATTTATCGTTGCTTCATGAGCAACAGCATCAGTCCCAAAAGCAAGTCCTGATATAACAACCCATGAAGCATAAGCAGCTGATGAAGCAAGATACTCAGTCATTCGCTTGCCATAGTTCGTTATACGTCTTGAACCTACAATGGCAATTGAATTTTTGTTAAATGCTTCAAGACTCCCTCTAACATATAGACATAATGGAGAATCCGGTAATTCAATTAACCGTTTTGGATATGTACTATCTGCTTTAGTTAAAATCTTTACACCGGCTTTTTCAGTAAGTCTCAATTCTTTATCAGGATTTACGTCATTTCTCCATGAAAAAATCTTTTCAGCAAGAGGTTCTCCAATACCTTCAATAGAAGCAATATCTTTCTTTTGGGCATTGAGAACCGCAACGGGAGAACCAAATTTCTCACAAAGGCGTGATAACCTGATTGGGCCTACCCCCGAAATCATATTAAGAACTATATATGCTTCCCTATCAGTCACTTGTGGTATAACTCCTTATTGATTCAATTACTGTCTCTTTTTCAGGAGATTTCAGAATAGTAGCTTTACCTATTTTTTCAGGAATCACTATACGGAGTTCGCCTGACATTACCTTTTTATCTGAGAACATAGCGTGAAAGACATCATATGGATTCGCTTTGATTTTCTCTGGTAATTCCAACTTATCAAGTAAGAAATTTTGTCTTCTTTCATCATTTTCCGATAGAATTCCTGATAGTTTTGCGAATTTCGCAGCAATTCTCATTCCTATGGCTACGGCTTCACCATGTAAAAGAGAAGAAAAGTTTCCCAGTTTCTCTATTGCATGTCCGAAGGTATGACCATAATTTAATATTGCACGTAAACCATTTTCTCTTTCGTCTTTTTCTACTATAGAAGCTTTTAACTTGCATGCTCTGGCGATGACTTCGGAATAGAAATTGAGGTCTAATTTCTTTAATTTTTCTACATTTTCTTCTAATAGAGAAAAAAACTCAGAGTCAAGAATTATACCATATTTAATTATTTCAGCCAAACCGCATTTTATTTCTCTGGTTGGTAGTGTTTTTAAAAAGAGAGTGTCAGAGAGCACTAATGACGGCTGCCAGAAAGTTCCTATCAGATTTTTTCCTTCTGGCAGGTCAACTCCTGTTTTTCCCCCTACAGCGGAATCTACCATGGCAAGGAGCGTTGTTGGTATTTGTATAAAATTTATTCCCCTCATGTAAATACTCGCGGCAAACGCTCCCATATCTCCAATGACTCCCCCTCCAAGGGTAATGATGATAGAAGTTCTATCCAGATGATTTTTTAGTGCTTCTCTGCATATTTTTTCAATATTAGAGAGTTTTTTTTCTTTTTCGCCTGGCTCTAAGACAAGAAACCCGTGTTTTGCATCATAAATGAAATTTTTGTAAATATTAAATATGTTTTTATCAGTGATTATGAAATATCTCTTATTTGTTTGTAAAAAATTATTTAATCCTTTTTCCAACAAAAAACCTCTATTTATGAGGATCTGGTATGTCTTGTTACCTGAAAGAGATACAGTAATTTTTTGCATCTTTTGATTTGTAGTTTTTATTTTAGTTAATTTTAATTAGGTTGATTTATATTTTTTTCTTTAGCTAACTTTTTTTTCAGTAATTTATACTCTTCAAACTTATTATCAAAGTAAGGATTTTTAGCTATTATTGGAAGATCTTCCCAATCAAGTCCTTTATAGTTGAGTGCAATGCTTATCGCTTTAGCAGTTTTTGCTTGTTCTTCTTTTAATCCAAGAGATTCTTCAAGTTTGAATTTTTTATAAAGAGCCTCTATTGAAATTGGATAGTTAATTAAATCTTTTTCAAGATATTTCAATGCTTCCCTATTCTTACCGAGTGCAATTTTTGCATCAGCCATACGTAAATTAGAACGTGAAATTGAGGGATTTGGCGTTTTTTCAAGTTGATTAAAATAAAATTCCGTCATAATAGGGTCTTTAAAGTTAACTATTGAGACAATGCCTGAACCAAATGGGCCATAAAAAGAGTTTGGATAAGTTTGCCGAGCTTTTTCCATAAAGTAAAGACTGAGAGCTTGTTTGTCATACTTATCGCTAAGAATCTGGCCAATATTCTGATAATAATTTAACTTTATAATAATTTCATTTGCCTTCAGAAAGAAAAAAAGAAGAAATATTCCAATAGCAGAGCGGAAAAAATATAGAAAATTCAAGTTGTCATTGCAATTACTTTCCTTACTATCGGCTATGTAAATTATACGCCACAATAAACCGAGAACAAGTGAAATAGCAAAGTAATTATGCCAGTGATAATATGTCATATCGAAAAGAGAACAGCAGAAAAACAGAATAGCAGAAAATAATACTGCACGACTTCCATTTGATAAATTTTTAAATCTTCTTATTCCTATTGAAATCGGGTAGAGATAGAGAAATAACAATGCAGAGCCTCCAATAATCCCAAATGAACCTAAAATATACAGGATATGATTGTGAGGATGTTCGGTAATATGTGCAAAATGATGGCTCCTTAGAAAATAAGAAATTGGACGATACGCAGTATAAACAGAAAGATATGAAGAATCACCAACACCGATGATAAAATTATCTTTTATAAGCTTAGTAGCGCCTGTCCACATTGGTATTCTGGTATCATAACTGATTATATGTGAAGCATAACCTGAAAAGATAAGTAATATCATGATGATTAGCATAAAAATTGTGAAGACAATAGAAAAAATTACTTTAAAACGCAATGATATTCCTGATTCGAGATAGAAGTATAATAAAATTGCAAAAAACATAGATAGTCCAGCACCACGAGAACCTGTTTGATATATAGTAAAAAGTACAAATAATAACACGAGGTATTTACATAAATGTAAAGCCCTCTTCTCATATAAATTTGAGAAAAAATGCAATAAGAAAATAACAATAGGTGACAGGCTTAAAATTAAGGAGGCATTCCAATTCCAGTTTCCGGGAAGTCCTGTAAACATTTTTCCTGAATATAGTTGCCACATTGATACAATACAGTTTACACTCCATAAAAAAGCAAGGATATACAGGATTTTGTATCTATTTGTGGATATAAAATAAATAAATAATGGACATATTAACCATGACAGTGAATTAAAGAATTCAAAGGCAAGATATGAATCAAAAATGATGTATTGGATTGAGATTGTTATAAGAAAAATAATTATTGGGACTATAAAAGTAACTTTTCTATTATAGGAAAAATTGCGTTTTAGAAGTAAAATAGCAGATGCGAAAATCGCAAAACATATTTGGAATCCTTTTATATCCTGTAGAATTTTGAATACAACAATGGTAAAAAGCAAATACAAAAAGATAAGTAGATAGTCTAAGTTTTTATTAATAGTTTTTATTATTTTTTTCAAATTATAATACCTTTTTTTTAATTATTACGCATCTTTCATTAAACCACCATGTCTGCTTCTTATTCTAAAAACAGCAATAAGCATTTTAAGAGAATCTCTTATGAGATTTAATTTTGAACCTGGTTTTTCTGTCCATTTTACTTCGACCTGAGCTATATTATATCCGAACATTTGAGCAATATATAGTATTTCCACATCTATAGCCCATGCATTTTCCATGCATTTTGTGATGATTTTTTTTGCAGAATCCTTTGTAAAAAGCTTGAATCCGCATTGACTATCGTGGATTCCAGGGATTGCAAGTAGATTTACTATTTTGTAAAAGATATTTCCAGAAAATGCCCTGAGTTCGGTCCTTCTTGCCTTAGAACTTCTGCGGGAACCGATAGCTATTTGATAAGTCCCATTCATGAGGAAGGGTAATAAATTATCGAGTTCTTCTATAGGGGTTGCGCCATCAGCATCTGCGTATAAAATAGCATCAAAGTTACAATTATTCAAAGCGTATAGAATTCCATTTCGTATGGAAAAGCCTTTACCTTCATTTTTTTTATTTCTGATTACTCGTAAAAGAGGGAAAGAATTGGAGAATTCTTTTACAGTCTCATAGGTAGTGTCATTTGATCCATCATCAACTACGATTACATCTGATATATTTCTTTTTTGTTGAAAGTACTCCTTAATTGATTCAAGAAAACTGATAATTCTCTTCTCCTCATTATATGCAGGAATAACAATCGCAACTTTTTTTATTTCAATTTTGGATGACAAAGCGTTTTCCTGAGATATTTTCCTTTTGGATAGAATTTCAATAAGTGTTGGAGAGAAGAAGTCAGAAGCAGAAAGTTTGTATCTTTTGAGATATAATAATGAGAAAGATAAAGGTATGAGAAGGCGAAAAAAATGAAAGATCAAAATAATTTCAATAAAATTTGTCCCCATTACTAAAACTGGCAGTTCTGCTACTCCCAGAGCAAATGGTGTGGGGGAAAACTCATATAAGCCTGTAAAAACTACGTAAAGAGTTATAACTTTTTTTATATCAGGAAGAAAAGGATGTGAAGCTATTACAAAGAAAAATAATTCCGTTCCCCATACAAAGAAGGCAAAAATGATCATCATTGAAAAAGCAAAAAAGTTACTAACTAAAATCTTCCGATTATAAATAAGTATCAATATGGTAACCGCAATAAAGAAAAAGATTAATCCTGGAAAAAAAAAGTATGCTATAACTGCTAATGACAACATAGAAGTGAAAAATAAAGAAAGCGAACGTAACGATAACCATGAAAGAATCTTCATGTGATCAACTTTATCGTTAAGTTCCAGAAATTCAGCTTCAAATGCTCTACGTGGGAACAAAGGACTTATTATTTGAATAAATTGAACGATAACTTCATATGAAAATGCTCTGTGAAAACTGAGGGCATGACCAAAAAAAAATTTTCTTCTCATCACTCTTAACAGAAAGCCAATGCACACAGCAAAAAATAAAGAAATAACAATATGTAAATTAATCTTGTAAAATTTCAAAGGTGAAGAAAGGATTAGAATGACGGTAAAAAGGAGAAAGCCTGCGGATAGAGATAGTCCGAGCAAAAATTTAAATCTGACATTTTTTAATGATATTGTATTCATCACTACTCCGATACAAAACAAAGTTTTCTTTTTACCTTAGAGATAAAACTTAATGGATATTTCGGATTTGGATTTGAAAATTTAGTACTTTCCAGAAAAGTGTCCAGTTTTTTTTGCCCTGAGATCATCAAAATAATAGTATCAGAAGAAGAAAGAGCTGGAATAGTTAATGTGATTCTTTCTATTTGAGGATTTGCGTATTGCGGAGGAATCACGTCAACAGCATATTTTTTACTTTCAAATAATGCAGGAGAAGATGGAAAAATTGAGGCAATATGCCCATCGGTTCCCATTCCAATGAAAGAAATATTAAAATGCGGATTTCCATTAAAAAGTCTTTTTATTTTTAAATCATAATTTTGTGCTGCTTCCTTTGCTGTCTTAAAGTTTGTATCAATTTTGAAAATATTTTCAGGTGGAATTTTGATATTTTCAATTAAATTCTTTCTGGCCATTGAAAAGTTATTGTAGTTATCAGATTCTGGGACAAATCTTTCATCTGTCCAGAATAATTTGACTTTTTCCCATTTTATATTTTGCTCTTTTGAAAAAGAAAAAAATAAATGTTCCGGAGTCTTTCCGCCCGGTATAACAATATAGAAAAAATCCATATCCTTTGAAAAATAGTAAAATTCGGCGAGAAAAAAATCTATTGCAAACTTTGACATCATTTCAATATTTTTAAATTTTCTTATTTCCCACATAATTTTCCACAAAAGTTAAAGATAAAATCTCGTAATCCTTCTTCATATTCTGGAGCAGAAATAAAATACCCTTCATTATGAGATCCACTTATCTTTAGAAAACGTTTAGGAGTATTTGCTGAATTAAAAAGTTTTTGCCCCATTTCATATGGAACTATTTCGTCATCAGGACTATGCACAATCAATATAGGACATTTTATATCTGCAATAATTTTCAAAGTATCATATTTAATAAAACAAAAAGCACGGACAGGCAAAAATGGATAAATTTTTGCTCCCATATCAGGTATGGAAGTAAAGGTGGATTCAAGTATTAGCGCAAATGGAGAGCGGGATTTTGCGATTTTCGCAGCCACTGCACCGCCAAGAGAACGCCCAAAGAGGATTATATCTCTTTCTGAGAATCCTCTTGATATCAAAAAATCATAAGCTGCTTCTCCATCAAGATAGGAGCCTTCTTCCGAGATTCTTCCTTCACTTTTTCCATAACCTCTATAATCAAAAATTAATACGTTACAGCCGAGTTTGTGAAACTGAGTTATTGAAAAAATTCGGTGTGAAATATTTCCAGCGTTTCCATGGCAAAATAGAATTGTTTTTTTTGCCCCCTTAGCTGGTATAAACCATGCATTTATTTTAATATTGTCTTTCGTATAGAAAAATACATCTTCAAATTCGAAGATATCTGAGGGGATTGTGTCGAAATTTTTTGATGGATGGAATACAAGATGTTTTTGAAAGAATACAAGAAAAAGGGTTAGTATTAGAAAGGCTAATCCAATACATAAGATTATTTTTATTGCTAACATCTTTAAAAAGCTTTCCTTTTGCGAATACACTTTCTAATTCTTCCAGAAACTTGGCAGGAAAATTACTGCAAGAGTAAAAATTTCAAGACGTCCAAGCACCATCAGAAAAATCAAAATAGATTTGGATAAATCGGACATCCACGAGTAAGTACAAAGAGGACCAAGCTTTGCAAAAGCCGGCCCAATACTGCCAATACATGAAATAGCTGCAGATACAGAAGTGATGAGATCATTTCCGGGTTGTGTGCATAATATTAACGCACTGATTGCTGTAATAGCAAAGTAAATGAAAAAAAATGTCAAAACTTTATGTAAAGTTGTTGCTTCAACTCTTACTCCATTTAAAGTAACATTTGAAAGAGAATGAGGAAAAAGGGTTCTCTTTATCTGCATTACAGAATATTTTGCAAGGAGTATAATTCTGACATGTTTTATACCTCCTGTAGTAGAGCCAGCACATCCGCCTATTAACATAAGCATTAATAAAATCAATTTTGCTATATCTGGCCATGAATCAAAATCTGCAGTACAAAAACCAGTAGTGGACTTTATAGATACTACTTGAAAAAAAGCATATCTTCCAGCAGAAAAAATATTTGAACTATCAATATGTCTGTTGGCGGCATCAACCCAATTTTTCCCATAAATTATAAAAGTCAAGCCAATACCACATAGTAAGCTTACGATAAGGTTTGAACGGAATTCTTCATCGTTCCAATAGACCTTCAAGCCCTTTTTCAACGCATTGTGATGCAAGACAAAATTGCTGCAACCTAAAAACATGAAAACAATGATAATAACTTCTATGTAGAAGCTATCAAATGCACTTATGCTATAAGGACTTGTGGAAAATCCTCCAGTAGCAATTGTGCCACAAGTATGACACCATGCATCAAATAAAGACATTCCTCCAATCATCAAAAGAATTGTCTGTGTAATAGACATTAAAATATACACACCCCAAAGCATCTTTGCCGTATCAGTAATTCGTGGTGCTAATTGAGATGAACTTGCGCTCGAGACCTCAGCTTCATATAACTTTTTTCCTCCTATCCCGAGATAGGGGAGGATTGCAATAGATAATACAATAATTCCCATTCCACCTAACCAATGCGTCATACTTCGCCAGAATAGGATTCCCTTTGATATAGTAGAAAGTCCACCTAATTTTTCTCCATTCCGGAGAATCAGGTTAGAGTCTATTATACTTGCTCCGGTAGTGGAAAATCCAGAGGCGGTTTCAAAGAGGCAATCTATAAAGCGCATTTTTTCTACTATATAGAAAGGCATTGCTCCAACAATTATGATTGAAAACCAGCAAAGCGAAACTATTAAAAAACCTTCTCTTGTCCTTAACTCATGTTTTTTCCCTTTTGAAAGGTAGAACATAATAGATGAAAATATGATAAGGAGAATAGAATAGGTAATGAGGATAATTGATATTCTATGGTTGTCATCCGACAAGATAGAAACGATTCCCGATAATCCTATCGCTAAAGAGCAAATTAAAATTACCACAGATAATACGTTTATTACTCCTTTCCAATTCATTTTGCGAGATAGAAATAAGGTTCAATCTTTTTTATAGTATCAAAGTCGGAGATGAGAATTAACTTATCTCCAGGTTTTAGTGTAAGAGTTCCTATTGCAGGAAGCATATCGTTATTTCTTACAAGAAATGCAAATACTATTTCAGGGAAATTTGTAATATCTGCGATTCTTGTTTCGCAGAGTTCTGCTCCTTCTTCCATTTTTATCTCAAAAACAAACTTATTTATCCTGCTTACGAGAGCAATAACGCGGGATTTTTCTTCTTCAAGGAATTTTAATGCAGAATTAACTCCTACTGCAGATGGACTGAAAAAACAATCTATCATATCAAGAGAAGAGAAAAGAATCTTGTAATCGGCTTTATTGACAGTACTGATAGTTTTTATAGCTCCTTTTTTTTTGGCCAACATACAACTCATAATGTTGTCTTCATCGTCTTCCATAACGCTTATAAAACACGGGGCATTTCTGATTCCTGCTTCTTCAAGGATTTCTCCATCTGTAGGATCTCCATTGATTACCATTAATCCTTTTCCTAGTTCATCGAGGAGGATTTCAGCTTTTTCCTGATTTTCTTCAATTACTCTTATATCATAATTGAGTTTTAGTAGTTCATCTGCAAGTTTTTTCCCAAGTGGATTTGCTCCACCACCTATTATTATCCTTTCTCCTTTTTTTATAACTTTTTCTTCAGTTGCCCATTCAATAAAATCCATAACGTCAGAACTTTTTCCGGCAATAAATACTTCATCTGATGCGGCAAATACGGTTTCTCCTCTTGGGATGATGAAATTTCCCCTACGGATTATGCCACAAAATCTTAATTTTGATATAATATCTCTATCAGGAAAATCTCTTAATCTAACACCTATTAGAGGAGAGGTTTTGTTTAATTTAAAACAGGTAATTTCTGCATTTAAGTCTTTAAAAAATATTTTTTCCAATATGGCTTTGTGCTCCGTAGCCCGAATGATTTTGTCAACACATTCAAGGGAAGGGATAATAATTTGATTTATTCCTATAAGTGATGGAAAAAAATCAGGTGTTTGATTGAAATATTCTTCTGATGAGAGTCGACAGATAGTTTGTTTTATCCCCATATGAGATGCCAACTGACATGCAAGAATATTTGTTGTGTCTTCTCCAGTTGCCGCGACGAGGAGGTCTGCTGGGGCAAGTTTTCTCATCAATTCACTCGATACCCCATTCCCCTGAATTGTCATTACATCGAGATTTTGTTTTACGCGTTTGAGCAGCTTTGACGAATTATCAACAATTACCACTTCATGCCCTTCTCCGCATACGATAGCGGCAAAACTCCGTCCAACTTCTCCTGCTCCAATTATTATAACTTTCATATTTTGTCTCTATGTTTCAAATCAGAAAGGTATTTTTTAAGGGATAGATTCCATTTTGGCCTTTTGAAAGATAAAATAGAATCTATTTTTGAACAGTCAAAACGTGAATTTAATGGACGTTTGGCGGGTGTTTTTATATCGGTTGAACTGCATGGCTCAATTTCTACTGGAATTTTCAAAAAATTGATTACAAATTTCGCCAACTCAAATCTATTTACATATCCATCTGCGGCATAGTGGAATATTCCATTTGTTCTCTTTTTTAATAAATCTATCATTGCATAGGATGCATCTATTGTCCAGGTTGGACTTCCATATTGGTCTGCCACGACTTTAATTTTTTTTTGATTTTTTGCTTTATCAATAATCTTTGTTATAAAATTTTGTTTTTTATTACCATAAGTCCATTCAAGTCTTACAATAAGTGAATTTGGATGGAATTTTAAAATATTCTTTTCTCCTTCGAGTTTTGATTTTCCATAAAAATTTAGGGGATTGGTCTTATCATTTTCTTTAAGTGGGAGTGATGAAATATCACCAAATACAAAATCTGTGCTTGTATGTAATAAGAATTTGTTTTTTATAGAACATTCTTTTGCAAGGATTGCTGGAGCCTCGGCATTTATCTGCCAGCAAATTTCTTTTTCACTTTCGGCCATATCAACATTTGTATAAGCAGCGAAGTTTGCAACTATATCCGCATTTTTTACTGCCAATTTTACATCTTTTTCATTTCTTATATCTGAATCTGGTAAATCAAATTTATCTACTGTAAATCCTTCTTCTTTTGCAATACTTGAAAAATCAGTCCCAAGCATACCATTAGCACCAATTATAACTATTTTTTTCATTTTGGTGGAGCTACCTCAACTAATTTTTGTACTTTTGAAAGAGATTCGAATGTACCAGCATCGCTCCACCATCCTTTTAATAATCCCCAGCTCAGAGCATTTTTTGAAATGTAAAAATTGTTTACATCTGTGATTTCAAATTCGTTTCTTTGCGATGGTTTGAGATTTTTTATACACGAATATACATCGGAATCATAAAAATAAATTCCAGTTACTGCAAAATTACTTTTAGGCTTTAATGGTTTTTCCTCAATGCTTATTATCTTATCGTCTTTTATTTCGGGAACTCCGAATCTCGTAGGATCATCTACCTCTTTTATTAAAATTTGAGCCCCTTTTGCACCATTATCGAGATATTGTTTGACATATGGTATGAGTGAATCTTCAAATATGTTATCTCCAAGAATGACTACTACGGGGTCTCCTGAGGCAAATTCCTCTGCGAGTCCAAGTGCTTGTGCAATTCCCCCCGATTCATCCTGAACTTTATAAGTAAATTTACATAAAAAATCTTTTCCTGATCCTAATAAACTAACTACTGCTCCCATATGTTCTATACCTGTAACTATCAGGATGTCAGTTATGCCGGCTCCAGTTAGTTTTTCTATTGGATAGTAGATCATTGGTTTTCTTCCCACTGGAAGCAAATGTTTATTTGTTACGCGTGTAAGGGGAATGAGTCTGGATCCTGTTCCTCCAGCTAAAATGACGCCTCTAAGTTTTTTTTTCATATTTATTTCTGTATATTTTTATCGTCTTGTAACTGTGATTTTTGTATATTTTTGTTTCTATATATTTCATTTTTAATATTGCATAAGTTTATTTTTTTACAATATCATAAAAGAACTGTCATAAAACAAAATAAAACCAATAAATTCTAATTATAGAATTGTCAAATTCTATCAAAGGTATAAATTATCGGGATGAAAAATAAAAGTAAAAAACAAAGTTTTCTGCGCTTCATTCCATATATAAAGCCATATAAAGGAAGGCTTATAGCCGGTATTATTGCTGGGTTCGTGTCAGGGGGCTCTCTTTTTGGAGGATTTTTCTGGATAAAAGACCTTGTCAAACCTTTTGAAGAGCAAACAGCTGTTATAATAAATGCAGATAAAAATAGAGGTCATAAAGTTGAAAAAGGTGCTTCGGAGCAAATAGCTGAAAAAAAAGTGATAAAAGAATTGAAAGATATTGATAAAGTTGCGAAAATCGCAGAATCATATGGGATACAAATGCAAAATGAAGATGGTACTCTTACATGGCAGGGATTTGCTTTGACAATATCAGCTCTAGTCTTCCTAATTTTTCTTAAAAATCTTGCGACTTACCTTAATAGATATTATACTCGTTGGGTTGGAACAAGAGTAATAGCTGATTTAAGAGAGCAAGTTTTTCAAAAACTCCTTTATCAATCGCTGAAATTTTATGGTAATAATGATATTGGTCAGTTAATAAGTCGCTCTACAAACGATACAGCGCAAATTGAAACAGCAATTGCTCATACTATAGCTGACGCCACAAGGTGTCCTATTGAGCTTATTGCGTGTATAGGTTATTTAATTTATTCAACAATCCATAATCAAAATTTTTATTTATTGATAATAATGATTTTCGGACTTCCGTTAACTATTCTTCCAATCATAATACTTGGCAGAAAGATAAGAAAAACTTATCGTAAAGCGTATAATAAAATAGCTGAAGTTGTGAGTAGAATGCACGAGGTTTTTACGAGTATAATAGTGGTAAAGTCTTATAATATGGAAGAAGAAGAATATAAACGATTTCGAGACATAAATAGAAATTACTTCAAAAAACTTGTAAAAGCCCTTAAGATTGAACTTGGAATGACTCCACTCATGGAATTTGTAGCTGTCACATGTACTATTGCATTTCTAATCATATGTTATATGCAAAAAATCTCCCTGAGTAGTATTGCCGAATTAATAGCGCCAGCAATTTTTGCTTATCCAGCAATAAAGAATTTAGCGAAAATTAATACATACCTTCAGCGAAGTATGGCTGCTGCAGACAGGTATTTTGAACTCATAGATACTCATACAGAATTGAGAGAAAAGGAAGATGCAGTAGAATTAAAAGAATTCAAAAATGAAATTAGATTTGATAATGTCAGCTTTTCGTATGGAGAAAAAAAGATTCTCGATAATTTTGATTTAGTAATACCAAAAGGAAAAATCATTGCAGTAGTAGGAGAAACTGGTTCCGGAAAAACGACAATAGCTAATCTTATTGCAAGGTTTTATGATGTTGATTCAGGAAGTGTAAAAATTGATGGAATTGATGTTAGAAATATAAAGATTTCATCCTTACGTTCATTGATAGGTATAGTTTCTCAACAAGCTATATTGTTTAATGATACAATTGCGAATAATATTGCGTATGGAAAGAAAGAAGTTAATAGACAAGAAATAGAAGAAGCGGCTAAAAAAGCGAATGCGTATCATTTCATAGTGGATGGACACCACAAGGACGCTTTTGATACCGTTGTTGGAGATAAAGGATTTAAATTAAGTGGAGGAGAAAAGCAGCGGATATGTATTGCCAGAGCAATATTAAAAAATCCACCTATTTTAATTCTTGATGAAGCGACAAGTTCTCTTGATACAGTGACAGAACGTTTGGTTCAGGATGCATTAAATAAAGCAATGGAAGGAAGAACAGTTTTTGCCATTGCTCATCGGCTTAGTACAATTCAACATGCTGATAAGATAATTGTTTTGTCTAAAGGAAAAATTATAGAATCAGGAACTCATCAGGAACTTTTGGAAAAAAACGGTGAGTACAAAAAATTATTTGACATGCAATTCATTAAGAGAGAAATCAAGTAATGAGATTTTCATGAAATATTCACCCCCCTAATGGATCATCATATTGAGAGTTATGTTCTTCAAACGTGGAAATATGATGATTTTTTTTTTATTTTGTCTGATGAAAGGTCAAGAAAACTTTTTGTGTTTATGAAATTACTTTTTTGAAATACGAGATAGTTTCTCTTAAGCCGTCTTCAAGCTGTATTTTAGGTTCCCAGGACAATATCTTTTTTGCTTTTGATATATCTGGTTTACGTTTTATCGGGTCGTCTTGTGGGAGCTCTTTATATATGATCTTTGATTTTGAACCAGTTAATCTTATAATCGTTTCAGCTAGTTCAAAGATAGTAAACTCCATTGGATTACCGAGGTTTATTGGACCGGTAATAGTATTTTCTGTGGCCATCATTTTTACAAAGGCTTCTATCATATCTGAAACATAACAGAAGCTTCTAGTTTGTTGTCCATCTCCATAGACTGTAATGTCTTTATTCTGAAGTGCCTGGACGATGAAGTTACTAACAACTCTACCATCATTGATTTGCATTCTAGGACCATAAGTATTGAATATTCGAACAACTTTTATGGGGATACCTAATTGTCTGTGATAGTCAAAAAATAGAGTCTCTGCACAGCGTTTTCCTTCGTCATAGCAACTACGTGGTCCTATTGGATTTACGTTTCCCCAATACTCTTCTACCTGTGGATGAACAAGAGGATCCCCGTAAATTTCTGAGGTTGAGGCTTGAAGAATTTTAATTTTCAATCTCTTAGCTAAACCGAGTAAATTTATTGCGCCGATCACGCTTGTTTTAGTTGTTTGAATAGGATCATGCTGATAATGAATAGGAGAAGCCGGGCAGGCTAAATTGTATATTTCATCTACTTCTACGTATAGGGGCCAGGTAATATCGTGTCTTATAAATTCGAATCTCGGATTTGACAACATATGTATTATATTTGCCTTTGAACCAGTGAAAAAATTATCTACACATATTACATAATTGCCATCATTCAGTAAGCGTTCGCAAAGGTGAGAGCCAAGAAAACCACCTCCACCCGTTACCAGAATAGTTTTATTCATTTTATTATCTCCAGGAGTTTATTTTCCTTAAAAACTAATTTTTTATATTTATCGATATCTGCCCAATATGTCCATGTATTATTTTCCTGCCAGTTTGGAGTTCTTGTCATAATTGGAGGGCCTAAGGCCATGAATATTTCTTCTTTTTTCATATCTTGTTTTATTTCTCCCATTAGAATAGCTTTTCTGGAGTTTTCATCAATTGATTCCAATGGATTGGTTAAAGAAAATATTAAATTTATATATTTTTCAACTGGCATCATAGTTCTTTCTTTTTTGTAAATTATTGTAAAGACTGAACCATATATATTTGAAAATTTTATCTCTTTCTCATTGTATGATATTATTTTTATTTCTGTACCAACGTTTAATAGGCGCCCCTTAGGATAATTTTCTACTGGTATTAATTTTGTTTCTGTAAACCACAAATTACAGGCTAAAAAAACTTTCGAATCCGCTCTTCCACCTAATAACTCGTAAGCTGGTTTTTGCGGTATTTCTGCGCACGCATATAATAAAAATAATAAAATAAAAGTATAAAGTTGTTTTAAAGGCATTTTCAATGATAAATTCTTTTTTTACATGGTAATTAAGCACATTGATTTTGCAAGACAAATAAAAAATATATAAAATTACTTAGTTTTTGGTGAAATATCTTTCTGAAATAGTAAATTAATAAATTATGAATAATTCTATCATTATATCCATAATAAGACTTTTTATCTTTGCCTTTATCCCATTTATACCTTCATACTTTTTGTCTATTTTATTGAAGCAACAGGGCGTAGATAAAATTATCTCTTCTTTTATTATATACCTGCTTACTATTTTCTATGCAATTTTATTCACTGCGTATTCCTTTTCTTCTAATCTGATAACAGTTTTTATTTTTGTAGTTTCCTTCTCCTTTCTTGTGTTCCTTAACGTGTCCCAACAAAAGATTGAGATGCGATTTTCTCAATTGAGTTTTAATTTTAAGGAAATTGCGAGAGAAAAAATCACTATTTTATTTTTGTTATTCGCAGGAGTATTATTTTTTCGTTATATTTTTCAACCAATGATTTCTCCTGATTCTGTTTTTAGATGGGAACATATGGCTGAGCTAATTTTTTTGAAAGGAAGAATATCATTTTACCCTCCGCAGTTTATAAATGATTTCATAATTTATCCTTACCCTGATGGTTTTCCTCCATTTGTTTCTTCCTTATATGCTTTTCTTTATATTTGTGCTGGCAGAATTTTGCCTGTATTATCTGTTTTCTTTGTAATTTTACAGTTCTTTCTCTGTTCATACTTTGTTTATAAAACATCTTTCATTTTATCAAGGAATAAAAATGCTGCTTTCTTATCATTTATTGCTTTACTTTCATCTTCGACATTCTTCTTTGCAATTTTTCTTGGTCAAGAGACTGGATGGATAGCTGCGGCTTTGTCAGGTTTTCTTTATTATCTAATCCTATTAAAAAGAGATAAGGAAAATCGAAATTTTCACATTCTGGCTGCTTTATGTTTGGGAATAGCTGGATTATGCAGAGAGTATGGTCCGGTTCTTCTTTTTACAGCTATTCCCGTTATGTTTTTTTGGGGAATAGATAAAAAGTATATTTTGAAGATAGTTTTATTGTCATTTTTAGTTATTTCACCATTCTATATTCGTAATTTCATTATTTTTGGTAATCCCTTTTATCCTCTTTATTTTTACGATAAGTATAATTATAATGTAGTCCATAGAGGAATTATGAATGAGTATTCAAAGCAATTTTCCTTATTTAATAATCCCAGTTTACTTCTTGATGCATTGAAATTCGCTTTACTTGGAATGCCTTTCCAACTGATAACATTTATCTTAATTTTTAAAGAAAAGAAACTTTATCCATTTGCATTTTTCTCAATAGTTATACTTGCTGTATGGGTTTTTTCTACTGGATATACCTGTGGAGGAATTTTTTATTCTATGCGCGTTTTAGCTCCGTTTATTGTGTGCCTTTCCATCCCATTCGGGATTATTTTTGCGAAAATCGCGAGTTTAACTTTGATGAAATTATGGTTTAGGATTGCTCTTAGTCTGATTATAATCTTTTCTTTTTTATCTTGTCTTACGACACCTTTGTTTTTTTTCAAGATAAAACCGAAATATTGGTTAAAAGTCGCTTTTAAACGCAGAGAAGGAATAGAGGCAAAAATCTTTAAATACACTGCTTCTTTGCCAAAAGGGGCACTTATTTTGACGGATAGTGCACTTTATTCAGCTTATCTTTACAGGAAAGGGGATGCTCAAGTAACTCTTATCCCGTTATGGTCTGAAGAACTTAAATTTCTCTTTGATGATAAAGAGAATTTTGAAGAGAAGATTGAAAAATTAAAAAATGCAGGGATTTTTTTTATTATGCGAACAATAGATACAAAAAATAATGATTATTTTGAAAGATTTGAGTTTTTTAGATTATATCCAAAGAAACTACCAGAAATTGTAAGAGGAAGTGATTCGAGTATATATCAAATAAGATGAGTGAATTATATTTTTTTTCAGAATCTTGCAGCTTTATTTCTATTTACAAACGTTAAATACAAAATAGAGATTTTATATGGTTAAACAATAAATTATAGGTTGAATGCTTTGGATAACAAAGTATATTATAGCTTTATCATATTCCTTTTTTCGGGATGTAGCGCAGCCTGGTTAGCGCGTCAGACTGGGGGTCTGAAGGTCGTGAGTTCGAGTCTCACCATCCCGACCAACCTGAAGATTGTGAATTTTGTGAATATTTTTTTTTGTTTACCTCTTGTATAAAATCATAGTAGTTGCCTTGGATTTTGCTTAAAAAGGCTTTATGCTTTAATAGTGATTGTGGCAAATCCTGAACTAAAACTGTATTTTTAACTTTGAATCTGTGTTCTTCCCGAAATTGCTGCGCTTATAGTTGCAGGATCAGCATAACTTATATCTGAGCCTGCTGGTATTCCTCTTGCAATTCTAGAAATTTTTATATTGCATACTTTTAATATATCTGAAAGATAGATAGCCGTTGCCTGACCTTCAATATCCATACTCAAGGCTATTAATATTTCTTTTATTTCTCCACTCTCAATTCTGTGTTTTATTTTATCTATTACTTCTGTTGAGATTTCCCTATTATCGAGTGGGATAATTTTTCCATGCAGGACATGATATAGGCCTTTGTAGGCTTTCGCTTTTTCGATACTCTGGATTTGGGGGATATCTTCTACTATACAAATAATAGAATGATCCCTGTGTGGATCTGAGCATATTGAGCAAAGTTTTGAAGTTTCAGATAGGTTGCCACAATTATCGCAATAAGATAAGTTATTTTTTAATTCGGAAATCACTTTAGCAGCCTGGCTTAATTTTTCAGGACTCCATTTCATAATCTCAAAAGCCATTCTTTCAGCTGTGCGTTTTCCAATACCGGGAAAACTTTTAAAAAAGCTTATTAGATCTTCAAATGCCTGTGGATATTTTTCCATATTTTATATAATACCTTTAAAATAAAATCATTTGAGAACATTCTCAATTTCTTCTATAGTATCATCATCTAAAATTTTTACAGCTTCGACAGCTTTTAGATTTTCTTTCAATTGAGAAATTTTTGAAGCCCCCAGAATTACTGTGCTTACATTTTGATTTTTAAGACACCACGCTATTGCCATACAAGGCAGACTAATTCCAATTTTTTCTGCAATTTTTGCAAGTTTTTTTGTTTTTTCAATTTTTATCTTTCCCTCTTCTGAGAGAAGTCTTTCCTTTAGCCATTCATAACCGGGTAAGTTCATTCTTGAATCTTTTGGTATTCCATTATTATATTTTCCGCTCAGAATGCCGCTTGCTAAAGGTGACCATATGGTAGTTCCAAGTTTATATTCTTTAAAGATAGGCAAATACTCCTTTTCCATTCGCTCTCTGCAAAATAGATTATATTGAGGTTGTTCCATAGTTGGTGGGATAAGGTTCAGTTTTTCTGCGATTTTAAAAGCCTGTAGTATTTGGTAAGCTGACCATTCGCTTGTGCCCCAGTAAAATATTTTTCCTTGTTCAATAAGAGTATTCATTGCGCGAACAGTTTCTTCTATTGGTGTTTCTGGATCTGGTCTGTGACAGAAGTACAGATCTATGTAATCCGTTTGAAACCTTTGTAATGCTTGATTGCAGGCCTCAATGATGTGTTTTCTGGATAAACCTTTTTGAGTCGGAAGAGGATTATTTTTTGAGCCAAAGAACACTTTGCTTGAAATTATATAAGAATCTCTATCCCAGCTCAATTTTTTGAGGGCTTTTCCCATAATTTCTTCAGATTTACCTGCTGCATATGCTTCTGCATTATCAAAAAAATTTATACCTGCATCGTAAGCAGTTTTTAAGATTTTAGACGCTTCTGAAATGTCAATCTGATTACCGAAAGTTACCCACGAACCAAATGATAATTCACTTATTTTTAAACCAGAATTTCCAAGATTCCTATAATTCATCATTTTATTCTCCTCTATTAGTTAAAATTTAAAACCGACTTATCATAGTCTTCAGGAGGAACTAAGCCGAGAAGTTCCATACATGTTCCTGCTATTGAACTTATGCCAAGTCCTTCAATAAGAGTTTGTTGATATTCACCTTTATATTCGGGGTCATAGATAATAAATGGAACTGGATTTAAAGAATGACTTGTTTTTCTCTTTGGCTCTCCTGTTTTCTCGTCAATTAATATTTTTCCTGTTTTTTTATCATGTTCATACATATCATCTGCGTTTCCGTGATCTGCGGTTATGAGCAGGATACCACCGGTTTCTTTTATTGCATTTGTGATTCTTGCAATGCAGACGTCCAAACAAGAAATTGCTACCAGTGCAGCATGATAACTTCCAGTGTGTCCTACCATGTCTCCATTAGGATAGTTCAGGCGAATAAATTTATATTTTCCTTCTTTGATGGCTTGTATTACCTCATCTGTAATTTCTGCACATTTCATCCATGGCCTTTGTTCAAAAGGAACTTTATCCGATGGTATTTCAATATATTTTTCAAGAGATTCATTAATGTAACCGGATCTGTTACCATTGAAGAAGTATGTTACATGCCCATATTTTTGTGTTTCACTAATGGCCATTTGAGTTATACCATTTGCGCAAAGATATTCTCCGACTGTTCTATCGATTGCTGGTGGTTCTACGAGAAATTTTTTGGGCACGTGGAGGTCCCCATCATACTCCATCATACCGGCGTAACATACTTTTGGACGAGGCTCTCTATTGAATTTACTAAAATTGTCTTCCTCGAATGCAGCAGTTATTTCTATTGCCCTATCACCTCTGAAATTAAAGAAAATTACAGAATCTCCGTCTTTTATAGGACGTATTGGATTTATCCCATTGTCTGAAATAACGAATGGAGGTAAATCTTGATCAATAGCCTTTGTTTCGTTTCTTAATGTTTCTATGGCTTCATGTGCAGATTTAAAGAATCTGCCTTTTCCATGGACGTGAGTTTCCCAGCCTCTCTTTATCATATCCCAATTTGCACCGTATCTATCCATAGTAATAAACATTCTCCCGCCTCCAGAAGCGATGCGAAAATCGCAACCTTCCGTATTGAGTTCTTTCAAAAAAATCTCAAAAGGATCTATGTAGTTGAGCGCTGAAGTTTCAGGAACATCTCTGCCATCGAGTAAAGTATGGATACCGCATTTTTTTATACCTTCTTCCTTTGCTTTTTTCAACATTGCCTTGAGATGGTCTATATGACTATGAACATTACCGTCAGAGAAAAGTCCTATAAAGTGAAGAGTACTGTTATTTTTCTTACAATTTTCGATTAACTCTCGCCATACTTTTCCTTCAAATAATTTACCTGATTCAATAGCATTGGTTACGAGTTTTGCTCCTTGCGCAAACACTCTTCCACAGCCTATTGCGTTATGTCCAACTTCGCTATTTCCCATGTCATCATCACTTGGTAATCCAACTGCTGTTCCATGAGCCTTTAATTTTGTATTTGGGCAAGTTTGAATGAGTTTGTCAAGGGTTGGCTTATATGCATTTTTTACGGCGTCACCATCTTGATATTTCCCATATCCGACGCCATCTAATATCATCAATACAAGTGGTCCCCTGCGACATTTGAATTTTTGTTTTTTTTGTAGAGAAAGACTCATTATTGTGTTTACTCCTTTTTTGTAAGAGGGATAATATTTCTGATTTAATCAAATTATCAAACGTTTTTTAGGAAAATTTTAATAAAAACAAAATTTTATTTTTATAAAATAGCCACTATATTTTATTTGTCTTAAAGAGAAAGAGGAGTTTTTTATAATTTATGAATAGGGCGATTGTATTTTTTCTGATTTTTTCCTTATTTATTTTAGTGAGTGCTTCTGATGATTTTGTTCGTGGTGTAGTGAAGGCGGGAAAGTTGAATGTTCGTGTTTTACCCAGTCAGAATTATACTGTAATTGCGAAACTCGCAAAGGATTCAGAAGTTAAAATTTATACAGAAAATGATGGTTGGTATGAAGTGGACGTGCCAGAGGATTCGGATGTCTGGATTTATTCAGGGGATATTTCAGACGATGGGGTAATAAAGAAAAATACTTTTTTACGTTCTGGCACTGATATAACATATGCTCCGTATTCACGCAGGGTATTAAAAGGTGAAAAGTTGAAGATTATTGAAAAGAGAAATGATTGGATAAAGGTATCACCTCCGGAGGGATTAAAAGCCTGGGTTAGTTCTGAATTTATTGAACTAAAGGATAGTCTGGAAAAAATCAAAAAAACATCTGAAGATATTGGTAATGCAGAGGAAAAAGAACTTCAATTTGAAAATATTCCAGAGGAAAATTCTACTTATGAGGGTTTTCTTGTTTTGTTAAAAGATAATTCATCGGTAAAATATGCTCTTGTACTTGATGTTAACGGTGTTCTAGCCCCAATATGTTATCTAATTTCTGAAAATCTAAATCTTGATTTGTGGATTAATAAAAAAGTAAAAGTATCTGGTGTCAAAAAATGGGTAAAGGAATGGAGACGTCCTCTTCTAATAGTTAATAACATTGATAAGGTCAATTAATATATTTTATTTACAAAATAATAAAATAGTGATTTTTTACGTTTCTTTAGTAAACCTTAACGAAAAAATAAAAGAGGAGGATTTAAATGAAATTAAGATTTTTTCTTTTCTCTATGCTTTTTGCGATTTTCGCAAATTTCGCTAAGTCCGAGGTGGATACAAAAAAATATCAGGAACTTTCTACGGATGTAGTAAAGGCGATGCCAGAAGAGTACAAAAATAAACGGATTTGTTTTGAGACAGTTTTTGTTAGGTATGAAACAACTTTTTTACCTTATATGGAAAAATCAGGTTACAGACCTGGTAAATATTATTATTTACAGGTGAAACCGTCAAATTTTCCAGTAATGGCCGAAAAAAATGACTTGACTAATGCAATCATTCCTTCACTGAAAGCGGGATCAAAGGTCAAATTATATGGTAAGGTAAAAAAGTTTTCTTCTTCGCCAGAAGTAGGAGTTTTTCCTGTTTTTCATCTTGAGCTTGATCACATAGAAGTAATAGAAATTGGTAATGGAAAAATTTCAGAAGAGGATAAAAAAGACGCCTTAACTCCACGTCAAAAAGATATTATCAAGCGCAAATTACATGATAGATAATTCGTCTATTGATTATTCCATAATTATACCTGCGTATAATGAAGAAAAATTATTGAATCAGACTCTTTCCGCTGTCCTTGAAGCAAAAAATAGCCTTTCTGAAAGGTTCTCAGGAGAAGTTATTGTTGTTGACAATAATTCTACAGATAATACAGCTGAAATTGCAAGAGAGTTTGGAGTGAATGTTGTTTTTGAAAAAGTCAATTGTATAGCTCGAGCAAGAAATGCAGGCGCTAAAAATGCGAAAGGTAAGTATTTAGTTTTTATTGATGCTGATACAGTTGTAACGCCTGAATTATTGAAACATGCAATTTTGAATCTGGATAGTGGTAAGATATGCGCCGGGGGGGCATATATTGGTTTTGAGGATGGTGATGTTGATTTTGTGGCCATCTTACTTGCCTGGATATGGAATCATATTATAATTAGATTATACCCTGTTGCCGCAGGTTCATTTTTATATTGTCTCAAAAGAGGATGGGAGGAGACAGGTGGTTTTGATGAGAGCTTTTATGCTTCGGAGGAAATTCACTTTTCAAAAGCTCTAAAAAAATGGGGGAGAAGGAATCATTTATATTTTAAAATTATTCCCCTTTATGTGAAGAGTTCTTCAAGGAAATTTAAGACATACTCTAAATTTGAAATTTTTATAAAAATTATTCCATTAATTATTTTCCCTTTTTTGCTCAAAAGGAAAAAATTATGTTCTTTCTGGTATGAAAGAGTAAATAACTAGTTAAACAAAGTGAGATAGAATATAAAATATGGAAAAAAAAGCGTGTCTAATTAGAATAAAAGGCAAAGTGACTGGGGTAGGATTTCGCTGGTTTACTCTTGATATGAGTTCTAAATATAAGAGCATTACAGGTTACGTTAGAAATCTTTGTTCAGGCGAGGTAGAGGCGCTTATTCAGGGAAGTTTTGACGAAGTAGAACTAATGATACAAGGGTTAAAGATAGGGCCACCCTACGCAAAAGTTGATTCAATTGAAATAACTCCTGTAAAATTTGATGAAACTATAAAAAATTTTACTATACGTTAGAATTTTTTATATTTAAAAGACCTTTTTATTGAAAATTATCTTTCTAATGCTATTTTTCAATATTGAATATCTTTAGGTGAAATTATGCTTTGTCCACATTGTCAGTCTACAGATGATAAAGTAGTTGACAGCAGAGAAATACAGGATGGGGCTGGCATACGGCGGCGCAGAGAATGCTTAAATTGCGGACATCGTTTTACCACTTATGAAACGATTACAAGAGAAGAGTTAAAAGTTTTAAAAAGGAATGGTGTTCTTGAGGACTTTGACAGGGCAAAACTGCGTTCTGGAATAGAAAGGGCCTGCTGGAAGCGGCCAATAGGCGATGATGATATTGATAAATTGGTTGATAGCATAGTAAGTGAAATAGAAAAAGATTATGATAAAGAAGTTCCCAGTAAGGAAATTGGCAAGAGGGTAATGAATGCACTGGCCAAAGTTGATGAAGTTGCATATGTGCGTTTTGCTTCAGTTTATCGAAGATTTAAAGATGTGGATGAGTTTATCTCGGAAATAAAAAAAATAGAAGAGGACAGTTAAAAATATTTTTATGATAAGCCCGGCAAGAAAACAAGTTTTTATAAGTACTGAAGATGGTTCCAGAGAACCTTTTAAACCGGAAGAATTGCAGTCACATATATATCACGCATGTATACAATGTGGGATTGATGATAATTGGCTTTCCGAAGATATTGCTCTTTCTGTTGAATACTTAATTTTAGAAGCAGGGCATAAAACAGAATTCTCGAAGGAAGAAATTTTGCTATTTACTTCACGTATTCTTGAAGAAACAGGTTATTCTAATGTAGCTCTTCGCCTCAAAAGAAACTGTGGGCTTAAGAACGCCGGTAATTTTGATTTTAGCAATGAGGGGTTATTTTCTTTTCTCAAGAGCAGTGGTCTTTTTGGGGATGACTATCGCCATCTTGAAAATATAGTTGAATTATTGAATTCAGCTTTATCTCGTCTTGGAATAAAAAATCCTGAAGATGAACTTTTAATTGCATTAGCAAAACATTTTCATAAGAATTATTCATCTCTTACTGTAGAATCACGAAAGACACAGTCTGTGGCACTCATTATTTCAAAAGAGGAGCTTACTGAAACTATAATTTCCAGAGTTCCTGAATTGCTTGGTTGGATAGAGAATGGAGTGATTCATTTTCATCCAGTAAGTGTTCTGTTTCCCGCTCTTAAGTTCTCATTTAGTTTTGCGAAATTCGCAGAACTAAAAGGACTTAATCCTCCAGTTACAGAGTTGGCAATCATGCCACATTTGTCTGAGATAGCAACACTGATTAATGACTCTTTTGAAGTATTTGAGATTTTGCTCCGACAGAGAAATCAAAAAGAAAAGCATTTGCCTTTAATTATGAGGCTTACCGATTCAATTGAATTTGCGAGAGAATATTTGTTATCAGATTCAGGGGATGATAGAATTGTAAGAGAAATATGCAACTCGCTTAAGGATTTTATTAGTGGCGAGCTTATCATAAAATAAAAGAGGAGCTCTCAAAATGGCCGATAGATTAAGGGATTTTAGTGATACGCTTATAAAGGTTATAGGCGGTTCTATGAAAGGGACTGAATTTAAAGCCACAAAGAAAGAAATAACTTTTGGTAGAGGCCAGGAATCTGATATACAGATTCACGATCAGCTCGTCTCAAGGATCCATTGTAAACTTACATGGGAAAGTGGGAATTGGTACGTTGAAGATCTCAATAGCACTAATGGAACCTGGATGATGGGAAGAAAATTAACAAAAAAGTCTATTCTTCCTTTAAGAACATCTATCAGGATAGGAAATTCTATCTTCGAACTTTTTAATATGTTTACAAGAGATGATACACAATCAGTAAGTATGCCTCTTGTTACATATAGAATACAACCAGAGACACTTGCTCCAGCTCAACCTGCTCACCCGACAGAATATCAGAAAGAAATGCTTAAGATGATAGAAGAGGAAAATAAGAGACTTTCTCTTATATACAAATTTCAAAATCAGATAAGCTCTATTTTCAAAGAGAATGAACTCTATCCAAGGATTACTAAGGCCGTAATGACTGCCATTAACTCTGATGAGGTTTATCTGCTTGTATACGATGTGGATAATGGGCGTTTTACACCTGTTGCAGGCAGGAAGAAAGATGAAGAACTTGAAGATATTAATCTTGAATCAATAAATAGAAATATTATTGACTTTGTTCAGGAAAATCATGAGGCTGTTCTTTCAACGGGAAATAGGATTGGAGATCCGTTTAAGGCCGCTTCTGAAGGTGTAATTGCTCCAACTATGAGTATTATGTGTGTACCTATGTTTGGAAAACAACAGCTAAATGGGATGATATATGTGACCCTTACTAGCGCAGAGAAACAATATAACGAAAATGACCTCAGAATTCTTACTGTCATGGGGCATATTGCAGGTATGGCTCTGGAAAATGTTCGGCTTATTGAATTTAATCTTAAAAATGAAAGACTTGTAGCCACAGGAACTACAGCAGCGAGTCTTTCTCACTGTATTAAAAATATAATTGCCGGTCTTGATGGAAGTCTTAATCTATTGAAAATGGGGATTGAAGAAAATGATATAAATCTGGCTAATGAGGCTCTTGCAATACTAAGCAAGAATCATAGACGCCTTGGAAATCTTGCTTTAGATCTCTTAAACCTTACAACGGATCAAAAACTCAATCTGAAGCTTGTTGATCTGAGCGAAATAATAAATGAACTTGTTGAAACAATGGCTGTTCAATTAAAACCTCAAAATATTACTATTTCAGCATCTCTTGACCCAACTGGAATTCCTTTATGTGCTGAAATAGATGAAAAAGGTATACACAGGGTTATCTTGAATCTTCTCACAAATGCTGAACAAGCTGTTATAGAGAGAATCGAAAAGAATGGAGCAGAACCTCCTGGGCATATATCTATAAACGCAAGATTTAATCCGACTCGGGATCACATCATTATATCAATATCTGATAATGGAATTGGAATCGAGCAGGAAAAAGCCGCAACCCTCTTCGATATGTTTAAAACTACAAAAGGAATGGGAGGAAGCGGACTAGGTCTTGCTGTCTCAAAAAAAATAGTCGAAGCTCATGGTGGAACTATTTATGCGACAGGTGAACCAGGGAAAGGTTGTACAATGACATTTTCTATACCGGTTGGTTCTGATGAGTCATCAACATCAACCCGAACACTCAAAAGAATATTTAAGTGACATCTCCTCCTAAATAGATGACAGCTATTATCTTATAATTTCCCTCATATATTTTTAATCAATGGATCAAGATAAAGAATATCTATATGATGTAATTATAGTAGGTGCTGGAGCATCTGGCCTCGTAGCTGGACTTTTTGCTGGTAGAAAAAAATTAAAAGTCCTTTTATTGGAAAAAATGAATTGTCCAGCCAAAAAACTTTTGTTAACAGGTGGTGGGCGCTGTAATCTTACTAATAATGCTTCGGAAGAGGAATTCTATAACGCATTTGGAAAATATGGTCGTTTTACAGCTCCTGCTTTCAGATGTTTTAACAATGAGTCAGTTAAGAAATTCTTTGCAGAATTATCAGTTCCCCTCTATTCACCAGATAAATTTCATATTTTCCCTCTCAGTAATATTGCCACTGATATAGTAAATGCTCTTATTTCCGAATGCAAGAACCACTCAGTTCATATACTAACTTCATCCCCTGTAAGAGAACTTCTTATTTCAAAGAATACAATAGTTGGAGTAAAGACAGTTAATGCGACTTTTAAATGTAAAAACCTTATCATTTCTACTGGTGGAATGAGTTATCCACAAACAGGCTCAGATGGTGATGGATACAAGCTTGCGAAATTCGCAGGACACAGCATAATACGTCCATTACCTGCGCTTGTAGAGCTTTATTGTCAGGAAAAATGGCCTTGTAGTCTTGCTGGAGTCTCAGTGAAAGACTTAGAAATCAGAGTTGCAAATAATAAGGCAATAAGAGAAAGAGGTGAATTTTTATTTACACACAATGGAATTTCAGGACCTGTAGTTCTTGATATTTCAGGTGAAGTAGCAGAGCTTCTCGATAGAAATGGAGAAACGAGGCTATTGCTGAATTTCCTACCGAAATTTACTCAGGGAGAAATGATTGCGAAATTCATGGAATGGAGGCAAAAAGCGGGAAAGAAAAAGGTTTTATCTCTTATTGCAAATCTATTTCCATCTTCTTTGGCTGAAGTTATTTGTAGAAATTCAACAATATTAGATGTTGAATTCTCTCAACTGGATTTGAATAGGCAGAATATTTTACTCAAAAATCTTTTTGAGACTTCAATAAAAATATACGATACTGCAGGTTTCAAAAGGGCGATGCTTACAAAAGGTGGCATCTCTTTGAAAGAAGTAAACCCTAAAACACTTGAAAGTAGAATAATTAGAGGTTTATTTTTTACAGGCGAAATATTGGACTTACAGGGTAAATGTGGGGGCTATAATTTGCAATGGGCATTTTCAAGTGCAAGACTTGCAGTCGAGTCGTTGAGGTTGTGAAAAGTGTAAGAGGAGATTATTATTTTTTTTAATTTTTTTGAGTTAAATCTCTTATATGAGATATTAGATTTTCTGGAATTACCTCATATTGTGTGCCATCTATCATATTTTTCAATATTATTGTGTTGCGTTCTATTTCATTGTCTCCTCTGATTACCGTAAAATCAGCACCAGATTTATTTGCTGCGCGCATCGCAGCTTTCATACTTTTATTTTCAAAATCAGTAATTACTGCGATTCCATTTTTTCTGAGGGCCTGAGAGAGTTTTAAATTCATTATTTTTGAACTTTCTCCGAGTGATACAATAAATATAGTTGGTTTAACAGGTGTAATTTTATTTATTTTCTCTGCTTGCATGGCAATTATTAATCGTTCCATTCCACATGCAAAGCCTACACCATGGATAGGTTTTTTAGCTCCGGGTGGGAAAATTTGATAACGCCCCCCACCTGCTATTGCATTTTGAGCTCCAAGTCCTTCATGAGTTACCTCAAAAACGGTATGAATGTAGTAATCAAGTCCACGAACAAGCTTTGAATCTTTTTCGAATTTGATTTCGTTTTCTCTTAATATTTGAAAAACTTTTTCCAGATAATCCAGGCTTTTTTCTGAAAAATATTTATCTGGAGAAATGCCTGATAAATGTTTAATACATTCAGGATTTTTGCAATCGAGAACTCTCCATATATTTCTGTCAATCCGTTTTTTACAATCGTCACAAAAAAGATTTCGTTTAGTAAAAAGATCATTTTTTAAATTTTCAGCAGCCGTAGTGATATCTTCTGGCGTTCCTCTGGTGTTTATTTTTAGTTTTGCCCCTTTTATTCCAAGAGAATCCAGAAAATGCATAAGCATTATTATACACTCAGCATCAAGTTCGGGAGAAGGAGATGATATGTTCTCTATCCCAATCTGATGAAATTGTCTTTTTCGTCCTGCAGCTGGTCTTTCTCCTCTAAACATGGGACCAATGTAAAAAACTCTTGGCTTCATTCCCTGTTGGGCAAGATCAGCGAGGGCTCTTATAATGCCGGCAGTTCCTTCTGGGCGCAATGTAAGGCTTCTGCCTCCTTTATCTTCGAAAGTATACATCTCCTTCTGAACAACATCTGTCTGTTCTCCTATCCCTTTAGAAAATAACTCAGTATATTCAAAGATAGGGGTACGAATTTCTTTGTAACCATAAAGTGAGAAAACTTTTAAGGCTGTTTTTTCTATATATTGCCAGATAGATATATCAGAAGGAAGTATATCTTCTGTACCTGGAGGAGGGTTAAAAATTCCCATTAGATAAACTGAAGTAACAAATATTATTTACTTTTTGCTAATAGACTTCTTTATATTTTTTTTATTTTTATGTAAATCGAGTTGTTCTATCTTTGCTTTTAATTCTTTTCCCGGACGGAATTTTATAACATATCTTTCAGGAATAATAACCTCATCCTGGGGTTTATTCGGATTTCTTCCAACTCTTGATTTTCTTAACTTTATTTCAAATACTCCAAAATTTCTTAATTCTACTCCTCTTCCAGCAGTAAATTCATCAATTAGAAGTTCAAGAAAACGCTGAACGACATTTGTTACATCAAGTTGATTTAGTCCTAATTCCCCAGCGATCTTTACGACAAAATCTCTTTTTCTCATTTTTTACCTCTCCTCATTTTTTATTAATTTTTTATTAATCATAATAACTATATTGCCAGTATTATGATATGCAAGTTAAAAATTATTAATGAACTGGAAAAATTGTGGGTCTTTTCTTTATGCAAGATCGTCATCCTCAATCTGTTAAATTATAATTTCAATTTTCAGCTTCTATTAATTGCAATTTACAATTTTATAAGGCATTTTTATAGCAATTTTTTCCTTTTCCCTTGTTAATGCTTTATTTATAAAGAAAGATTTATATTAATTTAAATTAATTACACTTGATAATCTGTACACCTTGCATTATTTTATCAAAATTTATATAAATCCTAACTTGCCACAAATCATAGTGTTTATGTCTGATAAAGAAAAAGATAAATTCTCTTTTGAATCTGTCCCTAATAAAATTGGCAGAGGAGAAAAGCAGGGTAATGAAAAAGAAAACACAGATTTTTCTTTTGATGATGTTCCTGTATTAGGAAAAAAAGAAAAAAGTGGTTCAATAGTGGATCTCCTTGGAGGTGCTGTTTCATCTCCACAAAAGAAACGTCCAGTCAAAGAAGAAAAAATAGATGATTCTCCTTTAAAACTAAAAGAGAATAATAACAACAACCTGGCAGATACTGTTACGGAATCAAAAGACATTTTTTCTTCTGATCTTGATACGTGGTTGGATGCCACCCCAAAGAAAAAAGATAATAAAAAATTATTTATAGCAGTTGCTTCTATTGTTGTTGTTGTTATTGTCTTTTTTGCTATTTTTATAATTCTTGTAAAAACACTTAAAAAAGGAGATGAAACTCAATTGCCAGTAGAGCGGAAAAAGTCCCTATCAAAAGAAGACCTGGAACGAATTCGCCTTGAAGAGCAGAAGAGAAAAATTGAAGAAGAAATTGCATCCGCAGAAAAATTAATCAGTGAGAATGAAATCAGCACTGCCGAAGCCAGGTTAAATGAGCTAAAAGAAAAATATCCTGAAAAATCAGCTATTTATAATACGCTTGGAAGAGCATTTCTAAAAAAACATGATATTGAATCAGCTAAAGAACACTTTATTAAAGCCATATCAACAGGAACGGAAATCCCTGAGCCTTTTGTTCAATTATGTAAAATCCTACTATCACAGGATAAATTATCCCAGGCCGCAGATTTTGCTGAAAAAGGATTAAAAAAGTTTCCAGAAGATCAAGAATTATTAAAAATTGCAGCAAAAATAGCATTGAAAAATGGAAATAGAGAGTTGGCAACACAGCTATATGATAAAACAAGTAAGTCGGAATTATCGCAAATTGAATTGACTGATTATGCGGCGTTACTTGCGCAAAAAAATGAGAAAAAGAAGGCTCGCGAAATATATGTTTATACAGGCAAAAAGTTTTTAGATCCAAAAAGTTTCGAAAAAGCTGTATCCATAGAAGATGATCCGATAGAAAAAAATGCGATAATAAATACCGCAATATCAGTATTTGAGAAGGATCAGTATATTGTAAGTAGAATGCTTATTCTACTGGTAAAGGAACTTCTAAAGGCTGGTAGAAAGGATATGGCTCTTGAAAAATCTAAAGCTATAGATCCGGTTTCTCTTGATGATAATGATAGTATTCTTTTTATTGAACTTAATCTTGACTCTTCTGGCGACGTAATTTTAAAAGATAAGATAGAAACAATAATTTCAAGTAAAAAAGATAATTTCCTCTTGATACAAAAGATATATTTTCTCCTCGTAAAAAACGGAAAAAACGCATTAGCTGCAGAAATATTTTCAGAATTTTGGGCAAAAAATCCAGATAATATAATTTTCGAATATTTTTACGCAAAAAGTTTGGATCCTCTCGAAGAATCAATAAAATATTATAAAGATGTCATCTCTAAGAAAAATAATTTTCCCGAAGCATTGTATGATCTTGGAAATTGTCTCATTGCGCATCGCCGATACACTGAAGCGGAAAAATACTTAACAGATGCATCAAGATTAAAACCGAAGGATTTTGAAATACATCGAAGCCTCTTCCTATCTAAGTTTTACAACAATAGAAAAAAGGAATTTATTATAGAGTTTAAAAACTACCTTAAATCCATACAGTATCCAGATATAAATAATCAAATTATTGAATATGCTCAGCAATTAAATGATGGAGCATTCTCCAATGAAATAATATCTGAAATGGAACGTAACGGTAATAAAGATGTTCTCTATTGGAAAGTAAGGCACGATATCATATATTGGAATAATCCCGAAAAATATTTCAATGAGTATTTTCCACAAGAAATACGCGATTTATATATAGCTTATCTTCTGGCAAAAGGGAAATTTAAAGATATTCTTCTTCTCCCAACTCCTCCTGAAAAGTTTCCTGAGTTCTGGAAAGTTTTCATCTTATGGGTTGCAAAAAAAGAAGGATGGGAAGAATTGGCTCAAACATTCAGAGAAAAAAATAAATACAACAGTTCTTATGAATTAATTACATCTGTAATGTTATCAAAAACAGATCCTGAAGACGCAAGAAGACAAATCTATCGTGTCAGCCATGAACTTGAAAATGTTTTTTATCTTGTTCTTGCAGAAAAATTTAAACTGGACGGATTAAAAATAAAAGCTAAAGTATGTTATTCAAAAGCTATAGCTGATTATCCGCATATTTACAGAAAAGTCATAGAACTACTTGAAAAATATTAAGGAATTTTATTATGGTAAAATTATCTCAAGAAACAATTGAAATCCTCAGACAAAATAAACAGGAACATCTTGCAAAATTTGCAGATGAAATTAGTCCTGAACAAGCGCAACTTCTTGAAAAACAGATAAATGAACTAAATTGGAGTGAAATAAATGAGCTCATAAAGGAATATGTCTTAGAAAAAAAACAAATTCCTATTCCAAAAGATCTCCTACCTGCTCCATACTATCCATACCCTCCAAATAATGAAGAATTACTCGAAAAATATTCACTTGCAGAAAAAACTGCAAAGACATTGATATCTGCAGGTAAAGTCGCCTTACTTACTGTTGCAGGAGGGCAGGGGACAAGGCTCAGGTTTGATGGTCCCAAAGGAACTTATCCAATTACACCTATAAAAGGGAAATCATTTTTCCAATATTTTGCAGAAAAAATTCGTGGCGCACAACGTAAGTTTAATGTCGAATTTCAATGGTTGATAATGACAAGCCCTGTAAATAATTCTACAACAGTCAGTTTTTTTAATAAACATGACTTTTTTGGATTGAAAAAAGAGAACGTCCATTTTTTTGTTCAGGGAACTATGCCTGTGTTTTCTTATGACGGGAAGATTCTAATGGATTCAAAATATACTATTTCTCTCTCCCCAAATGGCCATGGAGGAACAATAAAAGCTTTACATGATTCAGGATTGCTCGAATTTCTCTCCAATAGGAATATTGAAGTTATTTCCTATTTTCAAATAGATAATCTTATCGTTCCAATTTTAGATACACTCTTTATCGGTTTACATGTAATAGACCAATCGGAAGTAAGTTCACGAATGTTGCCAAAAACAGGTCCGTTTGAAAAACTTGGAAATTTCTGTATTTCAAACGGGAAACTATATATAATCGAATATAGCGATCTTCCTGAAAAACTTGCGTTGCAAAAAGATGAAAATGGAAAACTAAAATTTATTTCTGGTAGCCCAGCAATTCACATTTTCAGTGTAAATTTTTTAAAAAAATTAACGTCCCCTGGTTCTCAGTTAAAATTGCCATGGCATAGAGCAGATAAAAAAGTTCCTTTTATAGACGAATATGGCGTAATGGTCAAACCTAATCAAAATAACGCAGTTAAATTGGAGACTTTTATATTTGACTGTTTGCCACTGGCAAAAAAAACAATAATATTAGAAGGGATAAGAGAGGAAATTTTTTCCCCCACAAAAAACCCGACTGGAGTAGATTCCGTGGAAAGCGCAAGAAAAATGTTATCTGAAAAAGACGCAAAACTTCTCGAGAAAGCAGGGGTGAAAATCCCACGAAAATCAGATGGTTCTCTCGATTGTATAATTGAGTTAGATCCTTCAAAATATTATGATCTTGATGATATCTTAGAAATAAAAATGAAATTTCCAGAAATACAACCAGGAGAAAAATTCTACCTATGAAAATTACAAAAATACCATTTGATGATATTCTATTTGACTCAAAAACGGCAGCAGATATAATTGCAAATGTTTGCAAAAGATCTAAACTCCACGTATCAGGATTGTGTGAGTTGTCTGAATCTGTTGCAATTATATTTTCAGATGGAATGGAAAAAACGAAAAACTTTACATTTGCGAAATTCGCAGAGGAAAATGACGAAGGAAAAATTGCTGAAATCCATGATCGTTATAGAGGGGGATTTGATCTTATTGGAACGTTTTTTATAGATGATCAGTTATGGGGATTATTCAAAAAAAAGGAGTGAAAATGAGCTTAGTTATGGGAATAGATAGCAGCACTCAAAGTATAAAAGCTGTAATAATTGATGTAAATTCAAGAGAAATAATATGCTCTGAAGCCGTTAATTTTGCTCAGGAATTGGGAGCAAAGTATAACAGTCCTGAAGCTGTAATACAGCATAATAACCCCCTTGTAAAACATTCGAATCCTCTTATGTGGCTTGAAGGCTTAGATATACTACTTCTAAGACTAAAAGAAAAGTCAGTCCCTCTAAATAAAATTAAAGCAATTTCAGGTTGCGGTCAACAGCATGGATCGGTATATCTTAACGCGAATTTTGAGAAAAAAATCTCTTCCCTGGACACGAATAAACAATTACATGAGAATATTGCTCCGCTCCTTTCGAGAAAAACTTCTCCTATATGGATGGATAGTTCTACTAGTGCTCAATGTAAGATCTTATCAGAAAAAATAGGGAAAGAAAAGATTCGACAAAAAACGGGTTCTGCTCCTACAGAAAGATTTACTGGCCCTCAGATAATGAAATTTTATCAGGAAGAGCCAGAAAATTATGAAAAAACAAAGATAATTCATCTTGTTAGTTCTTTTATGGCTTCGGTATTTGCTGGCAAATCCGCTCCTATAGATTATGGTGATGGAGCTGGGATGAATATGATGGACCTCGAAACTCTTGATTGGGATGAAAAAATATGTAATACCATTGCTCCAGGTCTGAAATCTAAATTACCGTCACTCGTAAAAACCACAACCGTATTAGGATATATTAATCCATATTTCTATAAGTATAATTTTTCTCCCGATACAAAAATAGTTGCCTGGACAGGGGACAATCCGGCAAGTCTTGTTGGAACGGGAGCCGCATTGGCATCCACAGCAGTAATAAGCCTTGGAACAAGTGATACATTTTTCTCTTCAATGCAAAAGCCATACACAGATCCAGATGGCTGTGGGCACGTCTTTGGAAATCCAGTTGAAGGATATATGAGTCTTATTTGCTTTAAAAATGGTTCATTGGCAAGAGAAAAAATAAAGAATGATTTCAATGTAGATTGGGACTATTTTGGAAATGACGCATTTAGAAATACCATTCCGGGTTCGGGTTCTGATAATTTGTTATTACCTCACTTTGTTCCAGAGATAACACCTTTGAGATTAAATCCGATTGTAAAATATTCAGGATCTGAAGATTTTATTTTAGGAAAAACAAATAAAGATGTTGTTATTAGAGCAATTGTAGAATCTCAGATCTTAGCTATGAGGCTACACTCCCTATGGATAGGGCAAAATTTCAAGACGATAAAAATCACAGGAGGCGGATCGAGAAGTCCAGGAATATGTCAGACTGTAGCAGATATTTTTTCTGCTGATGTAGAAAGCATCGCGATTCCTGATTCTGCAGCTCTCGGTTCAGCTCTCATAGCTGCGGCAGCAACAGGAATTGAAAGTTTCCCAAATTTGATATTGACTTTTACAAAACCAATTAAAATTTTTAAGGCAAACTTAAATAATAAAGCAATTTATGACAGAATGCTTGAAAAATACAAGATTTTAGAAAATTCCTGATAGAAAAAACTAATTAGAAATCCATTTCTTAATGATTAATTTGAGAGATATAATAGAATTTCTACAGCAATATTTTCTTGATATAATAAGAGAAAGGCGCAATGATTCGAAAGATAAACTCGTCAAAGTCTTACTCTTTCTATTTTCAAGAATATACAGGCGTGCAGTTCAATTCAGAATATGGCTTTACGATAAAAGAATATTTCGTTCACGTGCATTAGGCTGTTTGGTGGTGAGTATAGGAAACATTACTTGTGGCGGTACCGGAAAAACACCAGTAGTAGAAAAGTTTGCAAAAACGTTAACCCAAAAAGGTAGAAAGGTTGCTGTTCTCAGCAGGGGATACAGAAGTAAAGATAGAAGCATTCCTGAAAAAATTATTGCTATGTTTAAATCAAAGAAAAGTGAGGTTCCACCACGTATAGTTTCAGACGGAAAACACCTTCTCCTCAATTCTCTTTCTGCAGGTGATGAACCATATATGTTAGCGACAAATCTTAAAGATGTAGCTGTAATTGTAGATAAGGATAGAGTAAAATCTGGCAGGTATGCAATATCTGATTTTGAAACTGATACTTTAATTCTTGATGATGGTTTTCAGTATCTTGATCTCAAACCGAGATTGAATATTCTCCTTATTGATTCAACTGATCCCTTTGATAATCATCACGTTTTGCCAAGAGGCTTATTGAGGGAACCGATAAAAAATATAAGACGTGCTAATTATATTTTTCTTACAAAATCAGATGGGAGTCATAAAATCAATCATCTAAAACGTTTTATAAGAAGACACAATAAGAAAGCTGAAATTATTGAATGCAGACACAAACCTCTTTATCTTGAAGATGTATTTAACTCGGACGAAAAGATAGAGCTTGATTATTTGAAGAATTCAAAAATAGCAGCATTAAGCGGTATAGCAAATCCGGAGAGTTTTGAAAATTTTTTAGATGAATTTGGGGCGGAAATTATTTATAGAGAAAGATTTGCCGATCATCACAGATTTGAGCAACAGGAAATTATTGATTTTATAAATAAAGCCATTAAATATGGAGCAAAAGCCGTAATCACTACTGAAAAAGACGCCGTCAGAATACCTCGTCTTGATAGAAGGGATATTCCAATTTTTTTTCTTCGTGTCGAAATAGATATTATTAGTGGGCAAGAAAGTTTCGATCAGTGTATATCAAGAATTTGTTTCTCATAATATATCTCGAACAATCATAAAATGTTATATTAATTCATCTTGTCATCTTGGAATTTCATTTTTAGCTCGGGAAATTTTTTTATCTTCTCATGAATATATCGAATTTGTTCTTCTGAGAGTGTTAGATTGTAATAATCTATATGCAAAAGAGTTGATTTGATAAGCCTTGCATATTCAACTAATTCATTGTATAAATTTTCTTCAAGACTTTCAAATGTTTTTTCTCCCGAAATAGTATTGGTATAGAACTTTATGATGTGGTCGTTTATTGAAAGTAACCTGGAGCGGATATTATTTATATTATTGTCAAAAGTTAACTTTAAATCACTAACTTCTTCCCATATTTCTTCCATCATTATTTCAAAATAAATTTTCTGTGCTTCATCTGCAAAGGGTTCTCCTGCAAGTGCCAGTATTCTCTCATAAACTGAATCAAGGTTTTTAGAATTAAATATTGCATCATACATATATGATTTTAATAGTTTCGAGTCCATATAGAGTCTTATATCTTCAAAAATTAAATCAAGATTTTTGGTTTGTCCTTTGGAAATAGATATTATATCATCCGGGAGAGAGTTACTTTTTTGATTGTAAATGTCATTTAATGCAAAAATCTTTGAATTATCAGCACAACTGATTAACTGTAATTCGTTTGTTGTTTTTATGAATTCTTCTATTCCTAAAGTAGGATTCTTTAGTAAGTTTTTATTTTGTGCAAAGGCAAGAAGTAATTGATCTTTATAATTCAAATGATTTGACGCTTCAAAAACTATCCAGTATAATGCTTCTTCAAGTTCCGTAATCCATTTTCTATTCAATTGAAAATTAACTCTATCAATCGACTTTAAAACCTCTACTCCGAAAATCCCTTTATCGTAGTCCTCGACTTTGAATAAAAGAGTATCACCTTTATCTAAAAGATTTTTTTCGTAGAAACTCTTCATAGAGAAAGAATATATTTTTTTTAGTTGTTTTTTTTCTTTTGTTAAGTAGGTAAATGGAAATTTGCTTTGTAGAATCTTTTTAGGCAGTGATATCTGGGTTGCATTTTTTATGATAGCCCGTTCTTTATCAATTATTAACTTATAGTTCTCAGCTGAAATCTTCTCATTTGCAAATACTCCAAAGATATCTCCTATAATGAAGATTCCACAATTTAACTCTTCTTCTGTGGGTTTTGAGCAAAATTCAGCATCTTTCATAAGAGAAGTCACACTTGTATAAATGAATTCACCTGAATCGTATGCTGGGAATGCTAAAATATCATCACTTTTCTTTAAATAAGAGAAAAAATTTTCTATAATCTCAGCTTGCTCTTTATTGTTAATAGATGGTATTTTATTTTTCAATAACTTTTTCAAAAAATCACCGATTTCTCTATCTGTTTTTCCATCCAAAAATATTTTCATTTCATCTAATAAATATGTGATAGAGGGTAATTCTTTTTTCATGATAGGACTTTCTTGACAATGGCTTTATCAAAATAATTAACAGACATTCCAGCATCTACAATAACTGTTTGAGCATTAATACCAGAAGCTTTTTCACTGAGTAGAAATGCTGCCACACTGGCAACTTCTTCCGTATGGAGATTTTCTTTGCGCAGAGTTACCTTCTCCGCAAAAAGATAAGGTTCAATATAGCCAGGAATTCCAGCTGAGGATGATGTCTTCAGTAAGCCGGCACCAATAGCATTTACTCTAATTTTATAGGGATCTGATAAAGATTTTGCCAGAAAACAGACGCTTGAATCAAGAGCCGCTTTTATTGGAGCCATAAAACCGTAGTTCTCTGCAGCCATTTTCGTTGTCGAAATTGAGATAGTTAGCATTGAGGAACAAGGCGCCATAAAATCTTTATAGAGATCAGCTATCTTTATGAAAGACCAACATGAAATTTCGACAGCTTCAAGGAAATCCTTTTTAGAGGTTGCATGGAAAGGTTTTAGCCCATTTGCGAAATTCGCAAAAGCCACAGAATGAACTATTCCATCAATAGGTTTATAATTTTTGCCTATTAATTCGGCTATTTCCTCCATCTGTTTTTCATTGCGAAAATCGCATATAAAATAAGGTATGTCAGGTAGAATTCTCTTTAAATTCTCCGCATGCTGCTCGCTTTGGACAGAAGCTATTACCTTTGCCCCCTCATCTAAAAGTATTTTTGCTATATGAAATGCAACGCTTTTTTTATTAGCTATACCGAATATTAGAATTTTTTTATTCTCAATATTAAGAAAAGACATAATTGTTTTTTTTCCTGTGAAATTAAATCAAAATTATTAAAAATCAAGAAAAAAATAAGGATGAAATTATTTCTTTCTATCTCAAAGATTTAAACCTGCATTTTGTATTTGACCAATGTAATAATGGATCGGTGAAGTCAAAGAATCTTCTCAGTCTAATAATTACTGAAATTTCTTCTCTCCACAAGTCTGTACACTATTAATAGCAAAACTCTTTGCCGCTTCCAGTCAAGAAGTTAAGAAAAATGAACTGTATCGAATTCATAAATTTTTATAATTGCTATAATTGTAATCTTTTTTACTCCCTTGAGTGATTGAATTGAAAAAATACTTAAGCTTAAAATTATGAATTTTTATTTGTTTATGGCTCGTAACCTAATAGAATTCTAATTCCAGCATGGGCTTGCAAAGATGCTGCAATCATAACTCGAGTTGATATTGTTCCTGTTGATTGATTCACTTCACTTTTTTCATCTCCTATAAGCCAGATATTATTATGGAGCTTTTTTATTTTTATATCTTTTGCAGGTCCTATTCCTGCAAGACCTGAAACTACAATAAGGGGAATGGATGTCATATTTTTTCTGAAATATGTGAAAATCTCCGATTTTGCTAAAGAATCGTCAAAACATTCAAATGCAATATTTATATTTTGGGGGATAAATTTTGAAAAGTTTGTACTATTAAGTTTTTCCCTTATAGTTATAACATTACAAAAAGGATTTATGTTTGAAATATTATCTTTAAGTGAATCAACTTTAGCTTTATTTATTTGATTGAGGAAATATGCTTGTCGATTCAAATTAGATTCCAATACAATATCGAAGTCACAAATTATAAGAGTCCCGATACCTGCTCGAGCTAACATTATAGCGAGATTTGATCCGAGACCTCCAGCTCCTGCAATAAAGGCTTTCTTTTGAGAAAGAATTTCTGTAATTCCCGGAGGATTGGAAGAGAATATTGATGTTTTCAAATTCCTAATTCTTTCTATTTTTTTTGAACAATTGATATTCTACAGAGTCTACCAGAGCTTCCCATGATGCTTCAATGATATTTTCACTTACACCTACAGTTCCCCAACTTTCTTTTCCGTCAGATGATTCTATTAGTACTCTAATTTTTGAGGCTGTGCCATCTTTTCCATCGATGATTCTTACTTTAAAGTCGCTGAGATGAACTTTTTCTATTTCAGGATAGAATCTTATAAGGGCTTTTCTCAGTGCATGATCGAGAGCATTTACGGGACCGTCCCCTTCTGCAGCTGTAAGTTCTTTTTCTCCTTTCACATTTAGTTTTATTGTCGCTTCAGAGATGCATTTTTCTCCTTTTGACCTTTTTTCTACTATGACTCTGAAACCGTCTAACTCAAAGAATGGCTTGTGTTTTTTTAGTACCTTTTGAGCTAGTATATGGAATGAAGCATCTGCTGCTTCAAATTCATATCCTTCATTTTCCATTTTCTTTAGAGTCATTAAAATTTCTGAAATTTCTGGGCTTTTCTCATTTAAATTTAAATTATGTTCTGCAATTTTCATAAATATATTGCTTTTACCAGAAAGGTCAGAAATAAGGATTCGCCTCTTATTACCTACAAGTTCTGGGTCAATGTGTTCAAAAGTTTTTGGATTTTTATTAACGGCATTTACATGCATTCCTCCTTTATGGGCAAAGGCACTTTCACCAACATAAGGTAGTCTTTTATCAGGAGGTAGATTTGCAACCTCAAAAACAAAGTCGCTCAGATTTTTTAGATGTTTTAATTTTTCAGTTCCTATGCAGTGTAATCCTAATTTTAGTTCGAGTGCACAGATTATAGTGCAGAGGTTAGCATTTCCGCATCTTTCACCAAAGCCGTTTAT
Source organism: uncultured Lentisphaera sp. (assembly GCA_964426675.1). Taxonomy (GTDB): domain Bacteria; phylum Verrucomicrobiota; class Lentisphaeria; order Victivallales; family GWF2-50-93; genus DYMC01. The sequence continues at coordinate 44,756 of CAYRRM010000007.1, read as the reverse complement.
AGTTCCCTGAACATGTGTTGCCCCAGCTTCTATTGCAGATATAGAATTTGCCACAGCAGTTCCTCCATCATTGTGGCAGTGAATTCCAAGTATTACATTTTCAGGAATTGCTTTTCTGACGATTTCAGATATTTCTTTTATTTTAGATGGAAGAGTACCTCCGTTTGTATCGCATAGGACCACTGTTGAAGCTCCATTTTTACAAGCTTTTTTAAGGACATCTATTGCAAATTCTCTATTATCTATGAAACCATCAAAGAAGTGTTCTGCATCAAATATTACTTCTCTTCCATGATTTTTGAGATAGGCACATGAATCTCCTACTATTTCAAGATTTTTTTCAGGGCTTATACGAAGAACCTCGTTAACATGAAGTAGCCATGCTTTACCAAATATTGTCGTGACAGGCGCTTCTGATTCAAGTAACTTCAGAATATTTTCATCTTGTTCAACCGGGACTTTTGCCCGTCTAGTGCTTCCAAATGCTGTGATTTTAGCATTTTTAAATTTTTTCTGTTTTACCGATTCAAAAAATTCCATGTCCTTTGGATTGGAACCTGGCCAGCCTCCTTCTATATATGAGATGCCCATTGAATCGAGTTTCTCTGCTATTTTTATTTTATCATTAACTGAGAAATTTATACCTTCAGTCTGTGTTCCATCCCTTAGTGTTGTGTCGTATATATATATCTTTCTTTTCATAATTTTTCCTTAATCTTCTTTTTCTACTGGGGTTGACTCAAAAAGTTTATTCATTTCCTCATAGTGTTTTTTTACTGCATTAATAGTTTCATTTGAAACTTGTTTTTCGTATTTTTTTAGCTGTAATTTTATAGCGTCAAGTTGAGGTTTTATCATCGCTTTCATTTCAGGAGTTAGACTATTTAACTCTTGGTTCATTTGTTCCTCAGCCTCTTTCATTTTTATCATAGCATAACCTAATATTGCCCCTCCGCAAACTCTAAGAAGGTCAGCGTGATCCTTGAATCCATTTTTTACAGCTAACATATTTAATTTTGTGATTGGGGTTTTTTGTATTGACATCATAATAATGTTTTCGTCATCCGAACTGTTCTCAATGGTATTTTTCAATTCCGGAAAGAACTTTATAAACTTAATTATTTCCGTTTCAGTTACATTGTAAACTTGATTTTTTTCCTGCGCATAAAATTTTTGATTCAGAATTAGACCGAAAAATATTGCGGGGATCAATAGATAGAAAGATATTTTTTTCATTTGTTTTCTCCTTTTTATATCATTTTATTTTTTCTAGCGTAATTAAAAATTCCACCTGCTTCTATAACATCTTTTACAGCTCCGAGATCTTTTAGTTCAAATACTTCTTTACTTGAAATATTTTTTATGTAGCTTTTTTCGATTGAAATTTCCGCATAATCACCGGTTTTAAAATATTCAACGAGATTTTTTTTAGACTCTATTGGAAATACTTCACCTGTAGAAATGCAATTTCTGAAAAATATTCTTGCAAAAGATGAGGATACCACATATTTTAATCCTGCGGCACCTAAGCAAATTGGAGCATGTTCTCTGCTTGAACCACAACCGAAGTTTTTCCCGGCTATTATTATTCCATATTCTGTTTTCATATTTCCTTCTTTTATAAAACGGGGATAGGATTCAGGTAAACCGCAAAGAGCATATGAACCTAATTTTTCATATTCTTCAGGTATTGTTGGAACGAGGTTAAGATACTGTGCCGGAATTATTTGATCTGTATCAATATTATCTCCTACTACAAATACTTTATATTTCAAGTTTCTTCTCCTTAATTTTATTTTTCTTGAGATTTATTTTTGTTTTAACCTATAAGATAATTCTGCGATTCTTTTTCTTGCAAATTCCCTTTTTGAAACAAGCTCTGGATTTATTAATGTTATTTGTTGATATTGTTCATAAAAAGCAATTGCCGAAGCAGGATTTTTGATATAAAAATCATAAAGAACAGCTAAGTTCCATATAACCTTATAATTTTCTTTATCAAGGCGATATGCATAGATTAGTGCCTTCAATGCGTTATTCAAATCTTTTTCCATTAGATATATCGTTCCAAGTTCATTATATGGTTCAACCCTCTTTTTAAAATTGTTCTTTTTGCATAATTCTATATATGTTTTATGTGCATTTTTATTTTGTTTTAGTTTCTGATAAGTCCTTGCAAGATAAAATAACGTTTCGCTGTTTTCAGAATTTAAGTTATGAGCATTTATTAAATGAGTAAGCGCATTGTCAAATTGTCCCTTTTCAAAATAGAGTCTTCCGAGCGTATATTGTGAGAGAAAATAATTCGGGGCTATCTTTACGGCTCTTTTTAATTCGTCGATTGCAGCATCAGTTTGTCCAGTTTTTTCATAAGCTGCGGCAAGCAATAAAATGGCGCGATAATTACCAGGCTCGGCCTTTACAGCCTTTGCCGCAAGAAGTTTTGCTTTTTTCCAATCGGGATTTTTTCCCAATAAGCTATCAAAGGCTTCTTTCAGGAATTTCTGAGAATTTTTTTCATTTTTGACACTACATGAATTTGCGAAAATCGCAACGAAAAAGATGAATGCAACTAAAGCTTTTAATCCCAAAAAACTGGAAAATGGAAATTTCATTTTATCTTAGCATTTCCTCTTTTGACCATGGCATCGGTGACCATGTACCATCTTGCATCCTTTTTTCTAACAGATCAAGAACTTTCCTTGCATATGAAGGATTATAAGTTAGTGGAGATAGCCAGTTATTCCAATCTCTTACAAAAACATAGACTTCTGCGATGCCTTTTTCATTTAAAATTTCAACCTGACACATAATTTTATAATCGTGATAACTCCAATCGTAATGAGTAAATATTACTTTTTTTCCAGGTTTCTCTTTTGCAGAACTTTTTTTAGTATAAAATTCTGTCCATTCATTTACGTTGAATTTTTCTGAGGCAGCCATTACCACATCATCATATTTGTATGCTATTAAACGATATGATGAACATGAGGATACCAAAAATACTACAAAAAGAATTAAAACAGCTTCAATCAGCTTTTTCATTATTTTTTCTCCTTAAAGAAATAAAATAATAATATAGTTTAAGAAAAAATAATTGCAAAAATATCTTATCGTTCATTTTGATATAAGATTTTACACTTTTTTATCTCTTTATTTCATAAACTATTTTGAGCTCAGGAAATTATCTTTTTGCTATACCTTGTGCTCTGTGATTTATCAATAAAAAATATTGATATATTTTGAGGCTAAATTAGAGGAAGCAAAGCACGTTTTACTCTGATCATAATCAAGTAATCAAACTTTGCATGTATAGCAAGTTACGTGTTTAGTTATTGCGGAGTATGCAGTTGAAGAGAAAGGGCTTTTGGATTAATTACTCCACCGGTGTTCTTCTTCGCTTTCCCTTTCCATGCTGGTTAAATCCAAGATAAGATATTCAGGATAAAATAAATTATGAACAAAGTTTTGTAAGTTGACATAAAGGATTGAAATTCGATAATATCAATATAAATTCCTGCAAATATTTTTTATATTATAGTTTAAGCTGTTCTTGTTTTTTTACTTTAGGAAAGTTAACGGGATGAAAAAGAAGTTAAGGAAAATTAGATATTTAATAGAATACTCAGTAATAATATTTTTCTTCTATACTATTCGTTGTTTTCCACTTAATGTTTTACTTTTTTTTGCTGAAATTATCGGAACAATATTATACCTTATTCCCTCATTTAGAAAACTTTGTATTGCTAATATAAAAATTGCATTTCCTGAGAAAACGTATTGCGAAATTCGCAAAATAGCACGTCTTTCTCTTCAGAATATATCTAAAACTGTCATTGAGTTATTTTGGTTTTCGGGTAGGCAGAGTTACCTTTATTCAATAATGAAGAATCCAGATGAAGGCGTTGAACTTACAAGAAAATCGATGAAAGAGGGAGGGATGATATGGATTTCACCTCATATAGGCAATTGGGAACTTGCTGCCTTTAATATAAGTTTTGCCGCAAAATTGCCTTTTGCCGTCCTTGTGAGACCGCAGAATAATCCTTACATAAATACTCTAATAGTAAACTCAAGAACCAGTTCAGGAAATAAAGTTATTTTTGAGAAAGGAGCTGTAAAAGAGATGATAAAAACACTAAAGAAAGGGTATTTCCTTGCTGTCCTGATAGATCAGAATACTCGTGTCAGAGATGGCGGGATTTTTGTCAACTTTTTTGGTTTGCCTGTACCTACGAGTCGAGCGATAGCATTTTTTGCCCGAAAAATGAAAGTTAATATTGCGCTTGGGGGATGTTTACGTGATGTGAAAGGTTACAAAATGTTTTCAAAAGAATTACCTAAAAAAGTCATTGATTATAAGACCGATGAAGAACTTGTTCAAGATATAATGAAAATGACTGAAGATATAGTCAGAGAATATCCCGAACAATATCTCTGGCTTTATAAACGTTGGCAATATATTCCAGAGGGGGCGTCATCTGAACTCAGAAGCAAGTTTCCGTATTATTCATCTGATACGACACCTCGTTTTTATGATAAAACAGCAAAAAAAAATGCTTAAATTTGCACTATTGGAGTGAAATACATTTATCTAATAAAAAGATAAAAATTACCTAGCACTTCGTAATACTCTTATTTAGATTTTTTACAAAAATTCGGAATTAAAATTAAATTTTGCAATTCAAAGAATTTTTTTTATTTTGTAATTTTTCGATAGCCATTTAGATCAAGGAAAATTTTTTTAAAACCTATTTGATGTAATTTTTCTATAATCTTATCTTTATTTTTTAAAATTTTTTTAAAATCAGCTTGTGGGACTTCAATCCCGGCATTATCTCCATAAATCCTTACTCGAGGAGAAATTATACCACTATTATATAGAAAATCTTCAGCAGAATCTATCATCTTTAAATATTTCAATTTTATTTTTGTCCCCATTGGTACCCTCGTAGCGAGGCATGCCGATGAAGGACAATATTTTAAATTAAAATTATATTTTTTGGAAAGTTTTATCATGTCTCTTTTTGTTATATACGAATCCAGAAGTGGATGTAAGATTTTTAGTTCTTTACATGCTTTAAATCCGGGTCTTTCTTCAAAAATATCATCGTAGTTGCTGCCATCAGCGACATTAAGGAATCCATTTTTTTTGGCACAGTTTATAATCATCTTCATTATGACTGTTTTGCAATAATAACATCTATCTTTGGTGTTATCAGTTATCTCTTTTTTTGTAAGAGGGGTTGCATTAATTTTAAACAATCTGAGTTGATTTTCTTTTGCGAATTTTGCAGCAGCTCTTTTATCTCTAGAAGGAGAAAAGCAACTTTCTACATGGATTAGGATGACATTATTTTTATTGAGAATCATTTCTGCGAATTTCGCAAGAAAAGAGCTATCGAATCCGCCAGAAAAAGCAATCGCAAGCTTTTTTATTTTCAACAGATTTGTTTTTAATTTCTTTTCTTTTTTTTTGAGATTCATACTTATTTCATTTGTTTACTAAAATAGTAGATTTTGAAGTATTTTTATACTTCTTTTTTATTTTTCAAGTTATATTGTCAAAAATCATTAGATGTGATAGATTAATAGAATGTATCAAAAAATTATACATAAGCGTTATCAGGCAAAAAGATTCAGGATGTTAATCCTGACGATGTTATTTTTAATAGTTATCGCTTTTCTTTTATATGAATATGGAAGTGATTTTTTCATTTCTTCTAATAATTTTGATGATATAATAAGAGAAGCGGCAGACAGACATTGTGTGGATTATTTATTGATAAAGGCTGTTATTTGGAGGGAAAGCCGTTTTAATATTTTGGCGAGAGGGTCAAAGGGAGAAATCGGATTGATGCAATTAAGACCAAATTCATCAGTTTTAGATTGGGCGAGGAGTAATGGTGTGGAGCCTCCCTCTGAGGCGGTCTTGTTTTCCCCCAGTCTTAATATTGAAATAGGGACGTGGTATCTTGCCAGAGCTTTGCGAAAATGGAGTCGTTATAAAGATTTTGAGGCAATTGCCTTATCAGAGTATAACGCTGGCGGTGTAAACGCGCAAAAATGGAAACCAAGCTCATATGAGCAGGATTTTATTGAAAAAATTACGTATTCCAGCACTAAAAATTATGTAAAAGACATTCTTAAAAAATATGAAGAGTATGTAATAAATAGAGAGGCAAAATAAAATGATAGGGGTGCGATTTTTACTAATATTTTCTCTTTTCTTTTGTTCCTTTAGATTATACACAGAAGAAAATCAGAAGCAAAAGATTGTATGGCGTTTTGATTTTACAGCTAATGGTGCAGCTGCGAAATTCGCAAAAGAATGGTCATTGGAAAAGAAATTTATGACAAAGCCAGCTACATTTTTTGTTAAAAAAGAAAAAGGTAAAAGTTTTTTGGAAATGGAGGCTGATTGTGCCACTGCGAGTATAGTTTGCAATCCAAAAGGATTTAAGGTTGTTGATGCACCAATTATTAGGTGGTGTTGGAAGGTAACTTGTCTACCGAATGGAGCAGATGGGCGTTTTCCGGAAAAAGACGATCAGGCTATAGGTATTTACGTTGGGAGTGGGTCATACTTTTCCAAGAAGAGCATTTCGTATCGATGGGATACTGAAACTCCTGTAGGGGATAAGGGCAATTGCGCTTACGGAGCGGGGACTATAAAGGTTAAGTGGTTCACTTTGCGAAATAAGAATGACAAATTAAATGAATGGATAATAGAAGAGAGAAATTGGCTTGATGACTACAAGGAGGCATGGGGGGAAGTTCCTGATTCAATTTATTTGAGCATATCCTGTAATAGTCAATATACGGCCACCAAAGCTCTTGCATCATTGATGTGGATAGAATTTTTATCTAAATAAATTATATTATTAAGTTAGGTTTCATTTAAATTATATAAAAATAAGGGTTCCTAATGTTTGAACAGTTTCCTAAAAAAGTAATATCTCCTGCTACTCTTGCTGAGACGAAGCAGTTTATAATAAAATTTGCTGAGAATATAAAAGAAGTAGAGGATGCACAGCGTTTGCGTTATGAAGTATTTAATATTGAACAGGGTAAGGGACTGCAAAGTGCGAGAGAGAATGGCGTTGATAAAGATGAATTTGATGAACATTGTCTACATCTATTAGTAATTGAGAAATCAAAGCAACGTGTTATAGGTACTTATCGGCTGCATCTCGGGATTGTTGCCTGTTCGGCAAAAGGATTTTATTCTGCTCGTGAGTATGAGATTCACGGAATAGAGTCAATTGCGGAAGAATCTCTTGAACTTGGAAGATCTTGTGTTTCCTCAGATTATCGAACGGGATCTGTTGTAGCGCTATTATGGAATGGAATTGCTGAGTTAATGAGAAGGGCAAAACTGCGTTATATGCTCGGTTGTGTAAGCCTTGAAGAGACCAATCCAGCAGTGGGATGGGCACTATATGAATATTTTCTTTCTGAAGGTAAGTTATGTAATTTTCTTTCTGGTACACCTCTTCCTCAGTATGTTTTGTCCAGAGGAGATGAAAGTCAAATAGAAGAATTTCTTTCAGAAAAGAATAAACTACTTAAATATATACCCCCACTTTTTAAGGGGTATCTCAGAATAGGATGTAATATCTGTGGACCGCCGGCGTTTGATATGGAATTTGGAACAATAGACTTTCTTATAGTTGTGGATATTAAGAACGTTCCAGAAAGATATTTGAGGCACTTTTCAGCTCCCACAGAAAGACGAAAATAAAGAAAATGTTTTTTAGGAAAATTTTTAAAGTATTACTTATACTAATTTATTCTGCATTTGGGGCTTTTCTGACTTTATTTCTCTGGCTTATTCCGGTTAAAAAATCAGTACAACTTATAAGTAGAATGACTAATCTTTGGGGGAGGGGGGTTGCGAAAATCTTAGGAATGGATATTTGCGTCAAAGGGAATTTAAAACATCCTCAATCAGGATATTTTATAGTATCTAATCACCTTAGTTATCTGGATATTTTTGCTGAGGCTACTCTTTTTCCTGTTCGTTATACACCGAAATCAGATATATTTTGGTGGCCTGTTGCAGGATGGCTTGTAGCGATTAGTCGCCCTATATGGATAAAAAGGCAGTCCAGGCAGTTTGCGAAAGTCGCAAATAAAAAATTTAAAGACACGATAGAGTGGGGGGTATCTCTTATAGTTTACCCCGAAGGTACAAGTTCAAATGGTCTGGCGGGGATATTGCCCTTTAAATCAAGTGTATTTGAAATCCCATGCGCAGAGAATCTTCCTGTTTTACCCATTTTGATTTCATATCCATCGATGAAAAGGGATGAAGTTTGTTGGTATGGAGATATGCTTTTCTTCCCTCATTTTTGGAATGTGCTTGGGATGAAGAAAATTAATGTATTGATCTATTTATTTGATCCAATTTATCCTTCCGGTTTATCTAGAAAGGAATTTTCTGAAAAACTTAATAAAATGATGAATGAGAAATTTAAAGAATTATACTTTTAAGTTCATGTATAAGAGATGAAAACGATGAGAAAATATAACTTATTTTGATACAAAAACATAAAGTTAGAAAAACCTGTCTTATTAATTTTTTTTATTTTTAGTATAGTTTAATAATTCATTCAAAAACTTCGAATTTAATGTTTGAGTATTATCTAATCTTCTAATATTTCAATGTAAAGAATATGACTCAACTAATTTGTTTATTTTTCTGATAGGTTAGATAACATAAATTAACTTCTACAACATCAAAGATTTCTCTATTTAGAATCCTGCGAATAGAAAGATATAATTAATCTCTGAATTTTCAATAAAATTAATGAACAGCAAAAAAAAACTTGACATTTTTTTATATCAGATATAAAATACTATCGATAGTAAAATAATGAGGGGGTAATTATGAAAAAAAGCTATCGATTTACTTTGATAGAACTTTTGGTAGTAGTAGCAATAATAGCGATATTGATTTCATTGCTTTTACCTGCCTTAAATAGGGCTCGTGAAGTTGGAAAGTCAATAGCCTGTGTAAATAATCTTAAGCAATTGGGAATTACATTTGAACTTTATCTTGGAGATAATAATGATTATTTTCCCAATTTTCGTTGGCCTCAAGCGTTGAATCCTTATTTAAACGGAAAATTACATGGGACACCTGAATTGCCAGAACTCGGGACAAATCAAGGGCTTGACGAGGTTCAACCGTTAAATCTTATCCATTGCCCAAGTGTTGCTAAGAGTTTTAATAATCAACCAGTGACTCTGACCTATGGGATGAATGGTAATTGTGTTGATGGTAATTGGTGGGCAAGATTGTGCAGACCTGGCAGTCCGAATGATAATATAGCTCCTCGGGTAAAGAGGACTCAGGTTTACAAACCTCCAGAGTTTGGAGTTTTGACTGAATATTGGCATGGTGTTCCGTCTCAATGTGCGTGGTCAACTACGTGGTGGAGATTATTCGTTGGTAATGAATTTACAACTTTTTTAGTTCATTCACGGAAATCCAACGCCTTGATGGCTGATTGGCATGTTGGGTTAATAGGAAATCCTACCGGTTATAATACGACTTTTAAGTATCATGTTGTTACTGATCAGGATGACTCTTTATTCAATTATGATTATGGGATGATGAGACAGGGAGCTCATACACCTTCGAAATATATCTTGAAGTGATGAATGCGAGGGGGATGATATGTTAAGAGTTTTGTATTATAATTTTTTTGTAATTTTTATACTTTTTTGTAAAATATTTATTTTAGAAAATAATGCAAGTGATATTGATATAAGCGTATCTTCTGGTAATGTGGTGTTGGAGTTACCTGACGAAAGCATACCTGATGAAACAGATTTAATTCCATGGGAACAAAAACAATATCACCAAATTGCTAAAGGATCTGTTGGAAATTCTGGGGAATGGCTTTTAGATCCTCCAGCAGGGAAACATGGTTGGGTAAAAGTAAGGAATGATGGTAGACTTGAGTTTGAAGACGGAACGGCAGCTCGTTTTTGGGGAACCACATTAACTTATGCTGGAACATTTCCTGATAAAGAAGAAGAAATAGAGCTTTTAGCAGACTTAATTGCCTCATGTGGTTACAATCTGGTAAGGTTTCATCATAATGATATTCCGCGTATTGGTCTTGGTTATTTAAAGTCTAAAACAGATAATTCTCCTGCAAGTTCGATAGAGCTCAGTTCAGAAGGAATGGATCGTTTCGACAAGTTGGCAGCAGCCTTAGTCAAAAGAGGGATTTATTTATATTTAGATATTGTAGATTCTAGACCATGGACAGCTGATACTGGTATGCTGGATTGGGAGGAGTTAGCCAAGGTTCACAATCAAGCAGGCTGGAAAGGGGTTTGGCCTCATCCTGTTATGATAGATGCATGGAAAAAGGCAGCATCTGCTTTATTATCTCATACAAATCCGTATACCGGGAAAAAGTGGGGAAATGATCCTGCGGTTGTTATGATTGAAGCTCTTAATGAAAATGGTCCTTTCTGGGATTGGGGTTTTACTGTAACAGATAAAATCAGAAAATGGCATGATACTGATTGGAATTTATGGCTCTTAGAAAAATATAAATCCAGGGAAAATTTAGCAAAGGCATGGACAGATGCTATGGGAAAATGTGGATTACATGATGATGAGGATCCTATATTAGCTACTGTTTTTCGTCCGCCTCTTGGTACACTAACTACTTGGGATAGGCCTAATATTTCTAAGGTGCGTGGTGCTTGTCGTGTAAATGACTTTTATCTTTATTTAGCTGAGAGGACCAGATTTTTGCATAAAATTACTTCCTCACACATTCGTTCTTTTGGTTATAAAGGGCTTATCACAGGTTCACACGAATTGCGTGGTCCAGTAAATCAACTTGCAGAATTGAGTGCCACAGGGACGATATCTGCGCATTTATATGCTCACTCGGATTTAACGTGGGGTATCAGACCTGGGATAAATGGTATTACGATTGAAGGCGTTGATGTACGGAGTAATAATTGGTATGTAAATTTACCTCGAATAAAGGTAGCAGGTTATCCATCGTGGAATGCAGAATGGACAGGAGCTTCATGGACACGTCGAGCAGATGTAAATATAGCAGTTGCAGTAGCTCATGCGTTTCAAAAGGTTGATGGAGGCGTTCAATTTGGTTTTGTTCAGCGTTGGGTAGGAGAGGCAATGCCTGAATTTGATTGGACATATAAGTACATACATTGGCGTAAGAGGATAGCTCAATCATTTACTTCTGGACTCGACCCAACGTGGAGGATTGCAAATTGTTTTGCTTCAGCGATGGTCCTCAGAGGAGATATTCCAAAATCTAAATATAAAGTACACATTGCTTTGTCAGATGAGGATGTGCATGAACAGAATTTACATGCTGCTGGAATAAATGGGGGAAGTGGGACAGTGGGAGGTGCATCATTATTTATTCCATTGATACACGAAGTTGAAACCAAATTTTTTAAGGATGTATATGATGGTGATGCAGATATAGTTTTTACTACAGGGCGTTCGGCAAGTGGAGACTATAGTAAAGCAAAACATGCTTTCATTTTGGGAGATAATCCATGGTGCGATAGATATCACAAAAAAAGAGATTTGGCTCTTCCAGCTCGTCTGATCCATAAGACAATAAAAACACAGGAATTAGAGAATGTTGTATTTACGATAATGTGGCCTTATGATATCCCACAAAAGGTGAAAATAAAGGCGTTAGAAGCCGCTGTTGATATTCGAACGATACCTGTAGATGCTATTCCGATAGGAGTTTCAGAGGATAAAAAGTGGACATTGGGCTGGTATAATAAACGCTTTGTTGTCTTGCCTAATGCTGCGATTTATGGAGAAAGTCTTAGTGATCCCAGGTGGTTGTATCAACTGTATATATCAGCGATGAAATATTGGGGGTTAGAATTATATTCAGAATTAAATAGTACTGAGTATAAGACGGATAATAATTGTATAATAAATGACTGGGGAACTGGCACGCAGATAATAGATACACCAAAAACTCAGATTATTAGTGGTTTTGCAGGCTTTCGTAAAACTAATATTACATCAAACATGTCCTTGAAGGTAAATAATCCGTATGCAGTTGTTGCTATAACTTCGACGAATGATAAAACTATTTCTAAATCAGAAAGACTTCTTCTTGCTGCGATTGGTAGGGTTGTAAATACTGGAACTAAAATAATTAATCGGAATGGAAAATCTGAACTGATTGATACGGGTAAAAAGCCTACTCTCGTGGAATGTTTGCGGGGAGAATTACAATTAAAAGGATTATCATTTGCAAATACAATGCAAGTGTTTGCTCTTGACTCAGAAGGAAGGAGGTTAGGGGAAGTTCCTATAAAGAGAGAAAATAATAATATTACTTTAAATTTATCTCCCTCCTGGAAGACAATCTGGTTCGAGGTGTGTAAAGAGGGGATTAAAGCTCCTGCTTCTTTATCATCTTCAATTTGGCCGTTAACTTCATCTCAACCTACAGTTGTTCTTAAAAAACCTAAATCGTTTTTACTGAAGGAATATTTGGCTTTTTTGACTGATAGACAGAATAAAGTTGATTCGGAGGATGAAAATAATGAGAGGCTGTTAAATAATAATAAGGTATTTGGAATAGATTTAACTAAGATTACAGAATGGAAACCCTATCAAGCGTACGGTAATTTAAAAGTAGAACGGAATATTTTAGAAGATGGAACGGATGTATTAAAGTTTGATATAGGAAAATATACTAAATATTGGCATGCTGGAGCCTGGTGGAATGTAACGCCTCCTCAAGGTTTGAAATCAGAGAATATTCTTGCTTTGTCTTTTGGTTTTAAAGGAGATGGAACCATGCCACGTGAAACGTATATAACTATAAAAACTAAAGATGGGAAATCTTATAGGAGTAAAAATATCTCTTCAATTTTTGAAGATAGTTCATGGAGAAGAATAATTTTAAAAACAGATGATTTTATACAGGATAAGACAGATACCAATTTACCTGATTTTTCGACCATCTCCAGGATAGATTTTAGTTGTGTTGGACCATTGATGGAATCAAAAAATCTTGGCATTCTCGGAAATTTTCAATTACTTGTATCTGCTGATATACGGAAAATTGAGGAACCTTTTAAAAATTTACCGGATGCCAGGTTGTTAGAAAATCCAAAGATAGAAATACCATATCTTAAAGAGTCTATTATTAATATTGATGGAGTAGCTTCTGAGAATGAATGGTTATCAGCAGTTGGAATTAAAATGGATGAAGAAAATATACCTTCCTGGCATAAGATAGGGTCTTATTTGGTGGAAGGTGATCGAAAGCACGGTGAGAAAGCATTTTTCTGGTTGTTGGCTACAGAAAAAGGTTTATGCGTATTTGTAATTGTTGAGAAAGGATCTAATGAAATATTTATCCATCCAACTAATTGGTATTTAGGAGATTGTGTAGAATTATTTATTGATGTAGACGCAAAAAGAAAGAAACCAAGTAAACAGATTTTCCTTGCCTATAAACAATATAATTTGGATCAACCTGCGTCTAATGCTAAAGGAGTTTTAATCGGTCGAGCTCTGACGAATAACGGTTATACTTTAGAAGCTATGATCCCATGGAAAGAGCTTGGTTTTGAATCCATACCTCTTGAATTTGCTATGGATTTTCAAGTAGATTTTGGTAATAGTGAGGGCAGGTATTTGCAACTCACTTATGCAACTGGTACAAATGAAGCCTGGATAAGTTCAGAAAGGTATATTATAACTGTTTTGAAACCATGATCTGAAGATGAGAAAAAAAAATACAATAGACTTAAATGGGAAGTGGAATTTATGGTTTTTTCAGCAGGATTCAAGTCCTGTAAAAATCCCCTCAGATTTAGTGAAGTTTTCTCCTATTAACGCAATTGTCCCAGGTAATGTAGAACTTGACCTTGTTCGTGCGAATATCCTTCCTAAAGATTTATATTTTGGAGAAAATTTACGACTTATCAGAAAATACGAATCTTTTGAATGGTGGTATCAAAAGAGAATTCTATTTCCTCCTGATTTTTGGGGAGCTGAACTTGAAATAATCTTTCATGGAGTGGATTGCTTTGCTGAATATTGGTTTGACAATTGGAAACTTGGGGAATCAGCAAATATGTTTATCGAACATAAATTTTCTATATCTAAAAATTATACACATACATATGAACATTATATTACTGTTCGTATAAGGTCATCTCTTTTTGAAGCTATGAAATATGATTTTAGTCCCAGACAGAGCAGAAGTTGGGGGATATTTAAAGCTGAATCTCTACGTGTGCGCAAGGCTCCGCATTCTTATGGTTGGGATATAATGCCGCGGGCAATTTCGGCTGGCATATGGAGAAAAGTAGAGATTAGAAAAAGAGAAAAGACCGTATTTAAAGATTTTTATATTTACACGATTGATGCAAATACTGAGAAGGCAACTATCGCGATACATTACGTATTGACTGAGTATTTTGCACGTTTGCCTTCTCTTTCTTTTGAGATTTATGGAAAATGTAAAACATCTACTTTTAATCTGAAACAGGATATATATTCATTTGCCGGCACAATAAAAATCATAATTGAAAATCCTGAATTATGGTGGCCTAATGGTTATGGTTTACCTAATCTTTACGAGGTAAAATGCAAATTAATTTCTGAAGATAAGATAATAGCCATCCATAAAGCAAGATTAGGTATAAGGTCCGTTTTGTTAGATTGTGCTCCCGGAAAATTTCTCTTTAAAATAAACCAGCAAAAGGTTTTGATAAAAGGAGCTAATTGGGGGCCTGTTGATGTATTTCACAGTCGCGATATAAAACGCATACATAAAATTCTTGCTTTATATTTGGAATCAAATTGTAATCTTATTCGTTGTTGGGGGGGGAATGTTTATGAAGATCATAATTTCTTTGATTTTTGTGACGAGACGGGTTTAATGGTTTGGCAGGATTTTGCTATGGCTTGTGGACTTTATCCGCAAGATCAAGAGTTTATTCATGATATAAGTATTGAAATAAAGGCTGTGGTTAGGAAACTCAGATCTCATCCATCTCTCATCATTTGGTGTGGAGATAATGAATGTGATGAAAATGCCTATGAAATTGGCGTAGATCCTAATAAGAATCTTATAACAAGAGAGCTTATTCCAGCAATTCTTCGGGATGAGGATCCGGCACGTCCTTATTTACCTAGTTCGCCATTCTATTTATCGGAATTTTTAATAAAGAAAGATATATCTTTACTTCCTGAAAGACATTTATGGGGTCCAAGAGATCTTTATAAAAGTTCTTATTATTTAGAGAATAAAGCTCCTTTTATAAGTGAAATTGGTTTTCACGGTTGTCCTAATATTAATTCAATTCGTAAATTTATTGATGAAAAACATATATGGCCATGTCGTAATAATAAACAGTGGATATTTCATGCTTCGGATCCAATTGGTCATGATGGACCTTATGCTTATAGGATTGAGTTGATGATGAGACAAATATATTTTTTCTTTGCTTTTGAGCCTGATAACATTGAAGATTTCATTTTTGCTTCACAAGTTGTTCAAGCAGAATCTCTGAAATATTTTATAGAGAAGATAAGAATTGAAAAATGGGCTCGGACAGGAATTATATGGTGGAATATGTCAGATGGTTGGCCACAATTTTCAGATGCAGTGGTTGATTATTATGGAAATAAAAACCTTGCATTTTATTATATTAAGAGAGTTCAGCATAAATTATGCCTGATGGCATATGAACAGGAAAATAATGAGGTTCAGATAGTTGCGGGTAATGATTCTCTTTCTTTCCAAAGTGGCTTTTTTTCTGTAGAGGACCCTTTCGCTAAAAAAATATTGCTTGAGGGAAAATATTCTGTTTCTCCTAATGAAAATACTGTTTTGGGGACAATAAGACTTTCACCTAAAAAAGAAAATTTCATTTTAATTAAATGGGAGAACAATGGCCTGCATTTTGGTAATCATGCTCTTATAGGTAACCCCCCATTTCTTTTCTCGAAATATAAGAAATACCTACCAATGATAAAAAATATTGATGAATCTTTTTTAAAAAGGGGGGGTAAGAGTAAGGAGAAGTAATACATGAAGACTAATTTTTGTAAAATAAGAGGAATTATTCCTCCTTTAGTAACGCCGTTGAAAGATTCGATAACTCTAGACGAAAGAGGTATGGAACGTTTAATTGAACATGTTTTACGGGGAGGGGTACATGGTATTTTTATTCTTGGAACGACTGGAGAAGGTCCCTCTCTTGGCTCAAAACTAAAACGTCAAGTTATAAAACTAGCGTGCTCTATATGTAGAAAGCAAATTCCGGTTTATGTTGGTGTTTCAGATACATCTTTTGCAGAAACTCTGAGGCTTTCTGAATATGCATGGGATTGCGGAGCCACAGCCTTGGTCCTTGCACCTCCCTATTATTTCCCCACAGGGCAGGCTGAATTGTTGGAATATTTTGAACATCTTGTTCCTGAGTTACCATTACCTCTTATTCTTTACAATATGCCTGCAATGACCAAGATAAATTTCGAAATAAATACACTCAAAATTCTCTTTAAGATGAAAGGAATAATTGGAATGAAAGATAGTTCGGGAAATATGATTTACTTACATCGAATTCGTAATTTATTAGAAAAAAATAAAAAAATAAGTTTGTTAGTAGGACCAGAAGAGCTTCTCGCTGAAGCTGTGTTATTTGGTTGTGATGGTGGTATATGTGGGGGCGCAAATATTTTTCCAAAATTATATGTTTCCCTATATCAGGCTGCAGAAAAAGGAGATTTGAACACTGTTAGATCATTACATTCAGCAGTTATAAAGATAGGTGATCTGTTATATGGCGTAGGCCATTATAATTCAAGAGTAATAAAAGGTATTAAATGCGCTCTTTCATGTTTGAATATTTGTGATGATTTTATGAGTGAGCCATTTCATAGGTTTCGCGATAAAGAGCGAAGAAAAATAGAATTAATGCTGAAACAATTAGGAAAAGATTTTGAACTAATATGAATATAAAATCTTTTTCTAAAACAATGATTTTTTCACCTATGTTAAATGGGGAGTGTCATGCTTCAACCGTTTTGCAGGTTCAAAAAAAATTATTTATGGTTGCATGGTTTGCCGGAGCAAAAGAGGGAAATAATGATGTTGCTATATGGGGAACTTATGGAGATGGAGAGAATTGGGCTACTCCTCAACGTTGGGAAAAAATTTCTGATATTCCTCACTGGAACCCAGTCTTATTTAGGTCATATGAGAATATTATCTGTCTTTTT
This sequence comes from uncultured Lentisphaera sp., assembly GCA_964426675.1. Taxonomy (GTDB): domain Bacteria; phylum Verrucomicrobiota; class Lentisphaeria; order Victivallales; family GWF2-50-93; genus DYMC01. The sequence goes on along the minus strand of CAYRRM010000007.1, from coordinate 27,466 downwards.
TTTAAAGTTGGTAGTAATTGTTCGGAGTGGGTTACCTATGTTACAGAATTAAAAAAAATGGGTCGAGGAGAAGTATTGTGGGCACCAGCGAAAGAACTCATTCCAGGCAGTAAAATTCCTCGTGGCCCGGTAAAGAATAAACCAATATTTCTTTACAATGGAATTCTTCTTGCACCTGCATCTATTGAGGGGGAAAAACATTGGGATGTATTTGTGGACATAAGTTTTGATGGTGGTATAAGTTGGACAGCATCCAAAACCGTGCCAATTGATAGGAAAGAAATTAACGGCGAAGGGGTTATTCAGCCTGCATTATGGGAATCAACGCCGGGAAATGTTCATATGCTCGCTCGTTCTTCTTGTGGTTATTTATGTCGAAGTGATTCTAATAATTGTGGGATTTCATGGAGCCCAATATATAAAACAGATTTGCCGAATAATAACAGTGGTATTGATATTGCAAAAGGAAATGATGGGAGGCTTCTATTGGCGCTTAACCCGGTTAATATTAATTGGGGACCCCGTACACCTCTCGTTCTCATGATATCTAATGATAATGGATTGAGCTGGCAGAACGTTATTGAATTAGAGACTGAAAATGGAGAGTTTTCTTATCCTGCTGTAATCAATATTAATGGTGGTTTTGTAGGAACTTATACGTGGAAAAGAAAATCAATTATTTTCTGGAAAATAGAAACTTAAGAATAAGATGGATATCTTTTTATTAAAATAGAATGAGAGTTAGGAGAAAAAAGTGAAAAATAAAGTTATACCAGAATTTATGGAACAATTGAATCAAATTTATGAGCCAAAAGTTGTGGCTATTCCACCTATTAACCCATATAGAGATCTTCTCATTTTACCAAGTGGGGAGATTCGGCATTATGGAATTCGAAAGACAGAAAAAGAAAATATTTTTTTCTATATTTCTAGTCGTGATTATGGACTTTCTTGGCAGGAATTCCATACCCCTTCTCATTCTCCTGGCGCATGTATAAGAAGCCCATGGTCGGGTGATTGGATAACTGTTTTAGATGTATCATTTCTTAGAAGGGATCTTGAGCTAAAAAGCACTCCTATGGGACTATCAGATGGATTGTATGTCTGCAGGTCGAAAAGAGGAATTGATGCAAAATTTGATACGATTCTACTTTCAAGACAGAAAACTTTTATGATGATAAGGCAACCTGTACCACTAAAAAGATACAAAAGATGGCTTATTCCTGCTCATTACAAGGATTCAAAGGGTCTAAATCATATAGTTGTTCTGAGATCTGATGATGATGCCTATTCGTGGCAGGAAACGCAAGTAGAAGATGTCCCTCCTTGCCCAATTCTAAAACACCATAAAGGACTTCGATGGCAGACTTATGGATGTGAACCGACAATTGTTGAGTTAAGTGATGGAAGAGTGTGGATGTTAATCAGGACATCTCATAACTTCCATTATGAAGCATATTCTAATGATGGTGGAATTAATTGGACAACTCCGATTCCATCGCGTTTTTATGCTTGTAATACAATGCCCACACTCTTTAAACTTACAGATGGTAGAATTCTTCTTTTTTGGTGTAATACTACGCCATTACCAGAAGTAGATCACTCTCAATATTCCTATCTAGAAGAATGGGAACGAATGGGGTTCGGGGAAGATGTTTTTACAAATAGGGATGTAATTCATGCTGCTATATCAGATGATGATGGAAAAACGTGGATAGGTTTTCGTGAGTTATTTTTAAATGAACATAGAAATGATAATGATTTCAGAACAAGTGGAAAAAATGAAGAATCCCTTGATAAAAGTGTTCATCAAAGTCAGGCGGTAGAGTTACCATATGGAAAAGTAATGGTAGCATTTGGTCAACATCATCTATGTAGAAAAATCGTAATTTTCGATCCTGCTTGGCTTTATGAAAATGAACGAAAAGATGATTTTAGCTCTGGCTTACAAAATTGGAGCATTCATTTATATGTGAAAAGTATTCTCGGTAATTTCAAGGGGATTAGCGGGCATTGTGCATACAATCGGAGGCCAGGAGCTCAATTGATTCCCTCGCCAGATGGCAAACTAAGAGAAGTCTTGCAAATTGCTAGATACCCTGATCCACGATTGATTGAGGAAAGAGAGGGAGCAGTCTGGAATTTTCCAAATGCGGTAAGCGGTAAAATAACTTTGTTATTCTGGATATCATCAAATTTTAAAGGTTGTAAAATCTCTATCATGGATCATTGGTTTAATCCCTCTGATGTAACCGCTTATGAAAGCGCAATATTTACTTTGTCCATCAGTAATACTGGTAAAATTCTAAATACACCTTTATCTTGTGAATTTGATAAATGGCAGTATCTAACTATAAAATGGGAAAATACATTTACATCTCCAGCTTATATTAAAGTCGGGATCAATAAGTTTTATAAAATTCCGTTGCTTAATAGGAGCATTAATGGTGCAAGTTATATTCATATTCAGAGTAGTGCCCTGGATAAAGACTACTATGGAATTCTCATAAAAGAAGTTAGAATGAAAAAATCACATAAAAAAAAATGAGCAAAAAATGCTTTTGAACTTGAAAAAAAAAGGTAGCATATTAAAATAATACTATCGATAGTATTATTTATCATCAATTATTAATTGAAGTAAAAATGGGGGAGAGATACAATGCAAAGCACTAAAAAATTCACCCTAATAGAATTATTGGTTGTTATAGCAGTGATTGCGTTACTTATTGCGATATTATTTCCTGCTTTATCATTGGCGAAAAGTCAGGCAGAGCAGACTCTGTGTATAAGTAATCAGAGACAATTAGGGCAGGTATTTGCTATGTATGCAGGGGATTGGGATGGATATGTTCCCCCAGTAAAATATGAAGCTGATAACTATTATTGGACAAAAATTCTTGCAAGTTGTGATTATGTTCAAGCGAGATGGGCAGGTTATCCTGGATACGATAATCCACGAAATAAAGGATGGGCTGGTCCCAATGATAAGATACTCTTTTGCCCTGCAGTGAAAAGGCATAAAACTGGTTCTGTAAATGGTGGTAGTTATGGAGTAAATTCCTCTCATATAGGATATAATAATATAGGACAGGCTTTTAAGCTTGGTTCTAAACGTCCCTCACTATTGCTTATCACAGAAACCAGAGATCGGCAATACTCTGCAGATCCCAAAGATGGGGATAATATTAGGCCATGTCATTTAAAGTGTCCGTGTTCAAACTGGCTTAATTATGTTGGTTGGAATTATTCTGGGGCTCCAAGGCATCGTCCCAGTACAATGAATGTGTGTTTCATGGATGGCTCAGTTAAAATTATGAAGTGGTTTGATGTATATAGTCAGACTGGAGATCTCTTTGGTCATATAAATCCTAACTAGAGAATTATTTATGAAAAAATTATTGTTTTGCATTTTTCTACTCGTTATAATTGTTATTTTTGTCAATAGTGAAGAAAAGGGTAGAATTGGGCAATCTGAAGTAACAAAATGGAAAGATGATGCCAATGGATGTTTTCTTCTTATGTTTGATGATAGTTGGCCCAGTCATGTTCAAGTAGCAGTGCCAGAATTAGAAAAACGGCAATTAACTGCAACTTTTTATATTAATCCAGCCAAAGGTGAATATAAAAAGATGAAAGATTTCTGGGAAGGAGAAAAAGCAGCATGGAAGAAAGGTGTGATATATGGTAATCACACTATGACTCACGATGGTATCCAGGGAATGGAAGATGCTATCTGGGAGATTGAAGAATGTAACAAAGTAATTATAAATACGATACCAGGAAAGAAAAATCGGCTTATATCATGGGGGAAACCCGGTGTGAAAGATTGGAAAATTAGTGAGGAAGATACACAAAAAATTCTGAAAAAAAACTACCTCATAGAACGTCCTCCTTTCAGAGATCATGGGATTGTTTACCACCTAAAAAATACTGATGAAATTCTTGCCCTTGCTGATAAAGCAATTAAAAATAATAGTATGGAATATGTAATCGCACATGGAGTAGAAAGGTATCCTGAAATAAATTGGGGGTATCAGGATTTTTGGCCTTGGAAATTACAATCATTTATTGATGTTCTCGATGGACTTGTACTGCGTCGTGAAAAAAATAAACTCTGGATCACCGATCATATATCATATTATAAATATGTAACCGAAAGAGATAAAGCAAAAATAAATATTATAGATACAAGTAATAAGCAAATAGAAATAAAAATATTATTAGATCTTGATAAAGATCTTTATGATATGCCATTAACTATTAAAACAATTGTTCCTGATAATTGGTTTAAATGCATGATTTTCCAGAACACCAATAAGCAAACTGTTGATAAAAAGGATGGTAAAATTATTTATAATGTTTTTCCGGAAACTTCAACAATAAAAATTATTCCGATCCAATAAACTATGATTTCTAATGATAAGATTACATTGTCAACACTTGCCAAATATGCAGGGGTTACAACTAAGACTGCAGGGAAAGTATTGAGAGGAGAAAAGTCTGTACGACCATATATAAGAGAGAATGTCTTAAAAATTGCAAGGAAGTACAATTATCGCCCTAATTTACTTGCACAGGCATTAAAAAAGAAAACTCTAAATTTAATCTCTTTTCATATAACACAATTGAATATTCCTTTCTTCGGTGTTCTTTTTGAGACTATCTCTACGTTGCTCGGGGAAAAGGGTTATATTGTGGCTGCCTGTAATGGAATTCATTCCATAAATGAAACAAATCATATGTTATTTGCTTGTGCAACTATAATGGTATCTCCTGAAAAATCAAAGGTAAAAGAAGTGGTTCAGCGTGGTGCTCTAGTAACTATAGATGCATATTCTCCTGATATAAGATTTGCTTCAGATATTTCGCTTTCATTCAAAGAAGCTTATAAGGCGCTTACAATTGAGTTAATTGAATCTAAAAAAAGCAAAATAACATTTTTTTCTTATCCAGAAGACAAAGAATGTTTTAATGTCAATTATAGGAAAAAATTCAAGTATATTGAGGAAACTCTTTCCAAAAATAAACTGAAATTAGTTATTCCTCCTTCGGGGGCTTTTTTCTCTAATCCCGCTACTCTTGCTAAATTTATAAATGATAATCCTGATGAAATAAACGCTGTCTGTTGTAATAATGATTATGCAGCTATCTCTCTTATAAATGAATTGCGTATCTTGAATATAAGAGTTCCTGAAGATATTACGGTTGTTGGTTGCGATGGCATCCAGCTTGTAAAGGGATTGTGGACTCTGTCGTACAATGTTAGTGATATCGCTGAGAAAGTATTTCTACTTCTGGAGAAACAATTTAAAAATAAAACTAAAGAAAATATTAAAGTGCTACCAGAATTACTAAAAATTTAATAAGAAAAATAAGGAGAATTACTATGAAATTAAGACGACTCTTTTCGATTCTTTCTGTAATAGGAATTGCTTCATTCGCTATATCAGAAGATCAAAAAGGAACTCTCGATGACTGGGTGGCATGTGGATGGGGAGGAGGAGGATACTTCTGGTCATGTGCATATCATCCTGACAATGATAATATAATATTTCTTGGCGGAGATGTTAATGGGATTTTAAAATCAGAAAATAAAGGATGCAATTGGAGATTTATAAATAATGGAATCTCTAATTATGGAGTTTACTCTATTGCTATCTCTAAGTCAAATCCCGATATTATTTACATAGCAACTGAAGGAGGCATAAATAAATCTACTAATGGAGGGGAAAATTGGTCTTTTTTGGAAAAAACAGGAAAAAAGAATCTAAATCTTACTATCAATAGGCCTTTTTCTGTTAGAGCTATAGCAATTAATCCCAAAAATCCAAATATAGTTTTTGTAGGAACAGGGGATGGGAGAATATGTATAAGTAGTGATGGAGGGGAAACTTGGCTTACAACATATCCTGCAGATACTTCAACTAACCTTAAAAATAATGGTTTATCAACGATATCATCTGTATCTATTTCACCGCTTCAGGATGATTTGATCTTTGCATCAAGCAGAAAGGATGGGATATTGCGTAGTTCAGATTCTGGGAAAACATGGGAAAAATTGATGAATTCTCCGGCAATGTATGTAGCTCCTTCGCCTCATGATACTAACGTGGTTTATGCATCTTTTGACAAAGAAGGATTAATGTTATCGAATGATAAAGGAAATACATGGAATCAAATAAAAATAGAAAGTCTTGGCGATGCTATAATAAGGGAAATTGTCTTAGACCCATTGAATCCAATGATTATAAATTGCATCGCAGGAAAATCATGGAGTGGTTTTTTCCTAAAAACGAGCGATGGAGGTAATACATGGCGTAAAATATCACAAATGAAAAAAAATCTTTCTGCCAATCCAACTCTTCCACTGGAAGGTAATGATGGTTTTAACTCTTTCAGTAGCGTTACGAATCTTGCAGTATCTCCTTCGAATCCAAATGAGATGTTTATATCTGCAAATTGGAGAAATTGTTATAGCGCAGATGGAGGACTTACTTGGGAAAATCGTGATCATGGTGCTGACATAACATGTTGTACAGACCTAGCATTTTCACAAAATAAAGTCTATGCTACGGCCATGGACGAAGGTTTGCTCATGAGCAATGATATGGGGAAAAATTGGAAACAACTTTTTCCACTAAAATGGGCAAAAGACCATAGTGGTCATCAATGGCAAGTGGAAGTTATTAATATTAATGGTGTTGACAAAATTATATCTACTTTAAGTGCATGGGATTCGAAAACACCAGCGGCGAGAGTGCTCATTAGTGAGGATGGTGGTAAAACATTTACAATTTCAGTGAATGGTATACCAGAGAAACGCTCAAATAAGAACTGTATGTGGGGGGAATCATATCCAAGAGGATTGGCCATAGACCCAAAGAATCCCAATATTATTTATTTCACGATGGATGGAGATCCTGAACCTGAAAAAGGAGTAAGTGGCGGTGGTATCTTCAAATCTCTCGATGGAGGTAAATCCTGGATTCCTCTACCGGGACAACCCGCTTCCAGAAGAACGTTTTATGGATTAGCAGTTTGTCCTGTTTCTTCCTCACGATTATATGTTGCTACTTGTGGAGATAAAGGAGGCTTGTACAAAACTGAAGATGGGGGTAACACATGGGAACGGGTTTTCTCAAATCAAACGTGGCTTTTTAATCTTGCTGTATCTCCATCTGGCGTAGTTTATACAGGGCAAAATTCCTTATGGAAAAGTATTGATTTTGGCAAAACATGGGAAAAAGTAGCTGAATTTAAGAAGAAACTTGATATCACATCTATTGAAATAGATAGAGAAAATGAAAATAGAATTTGGTTGGCCAGAGTCGCGTGGAGCAATGAAGCTGTTGGAGAAGTTTGGAGAACAACTGATAAAGGGCAAACATGGGAAAATATTACGGGGAATTTACCCATAAGAAAACCTATGGTGCTAAGGTATGATAGTTTTAATAAAGAATTGTGGGTTGGTTGTTCTGGTGGTATTTTCAAGAAAAAAGAGTAAGTTACCCAAAAACATTTATACAGATATGTTATGGGTAGAAAAAATAATTTGTTTCTATTGATTTTTCTAATTTTAGGAATATTTCTCAGGTTTTTATTTTTATTTCAATATAAATCATCTCCATTGTTTGATTTACCGCTTGGTCCTGATATCTCTGAATATTATGATTGGGCAATGAAAATCAGGGCAGGTTCATTTTTATGGGATGAGCTTAATATCCATTCTCCTTGCTATCCTTTTTTTTTGGCAGCTCTATTGGAGATATGTTCAGATAATTTCTTTCTTGTGAGATTTGTTCAATCACTTTTTTTTCTTATTTCCGGATTGGCTTTATTTTATTTTCTATTTATATATAACTCTGATTTTTGCGAAAGTCGCAAAGGCTTTATAGCTTCTTTTATTTTTTCTATTTATCCGCCATTAATTTATCTCTCTTCAGAGTTCTATTCTGAAGCCCTTTTAATCCCCTTACTATGTTGGGCAATCATCTTTGAAAATTTTGCCCTCAATGCAAAATCATCAAAAAATAGATTGTTTTTTTCTGGCATTTTTGCTTTTTTTTCGGCTTTATCTTTGCTTACACATCCTTTATCAATTCTTTTTTTGCTAATTAATTTTTTCTATTTTTTTTATTTGCTGAGAAAAAAATGCATAAAAATTGCATTACAAAATGGCGCTATATTTTCTGTGGTCTTTGTAATTATTCTTGCACCAGTCTCATTGTATAATGGAATTCACTTTAAGAAATTTTTCCCTTTTCAGGGAAATAGCGGTTTTAATTTCTATCTTGGTAACAATCCCTATGCAAATGGAACGTGCATGATAAGACCAGGACCAGAGTGGGAAAGGATACACCAAAAAGCAAAGTTTATTACGGAAAAGAACGAGCTTTCGACAGATGCTTATTTTATCTTGGAGTCTTTTAATTTTATCTTAAAAAAGCCACTTCATTATATTGCTTTGTTGCTAAAAAAAACTTTTCTTGTATGGAATAAAACAGAACTTATCTCTGGTGCAGATTTGACAGACTTTCGTTACTATACACCTTTTCAAAAATATACTTCATGGAGTTTTGCTGTTTTAGGAGTTATTGCATTAACAGCACTTATTAGTTTTTTCTTTGTGGGTATTAATTTTAAAAGGACAGAAAAAGTCTTACTACTTTTGTTTTTTTCCTTTTGGATAGCACAAATAATTACAGTTACAAGTTCACGCTATCGTTCTCCCATGCTTTTGGCAGAAATGTCATTTATCTCCATTTATATTAGTGATATATATAGATTTTTTATCAGAAAGAATATTTTTTATACTTTATTGGCTTTTTCCATATCGATATTGGTTGTAATTTTCTTTCCAACTCCAGAATTAAAAAATGAAAAAGTTGAAACAAATGTAATACTTGCACATTCCTATTTTAGAAGAGCTAATCTTCCTGAGGCAAAAAGGCTAATTTTAGAAGCTATAAATATTGAACCGACATCAAGTTCATATAATTTTTTGGGGGAAATTTATAAAGATGAAGGTAATTATAAAAAAGCAAAGGAAGCATATCTTAAAGCACTTGAATTTTTAGATATTGATGAAAATGTATTTATGAATTTAGCTATACTATATGATGAAATGGGAGATAAAGAGGCTAGCAAATTTTATTGGCAAAAAGCATTAGAAAATAATTCGGACTCTAACATTTTCTATAACTATTCTGTAAAGTTAGGAAAGGAAGGGAAAATAGATGAAGCTCTGAAATATTGTTTCAAAGCTTTAAAATTAACTCCTTATCATACACATGCACTTAATAATGTGGGAGTGATATACATGCAAAAGAATCAATTGCAAAAGGCAATGCCATATATGAGAAAAGCTTATAGATTTTCCCCTTCTGATAGAAAATTTTATACAGGTTTTAATTATGCAATGTGTCTAAATGATATGGGAAATATTGAAGAAGCTATTGAAGTAAGCGAGGAAATTTCAAAATATGCAAATACAGAATTTCTAAAGAAAAAACTCAAGGAACTCAGGGATTGTATCAGTAATTTATCTCATAAACAAAAGAAATGATTTTATCAGATAGAGCGGATAAATTATGTGCATATGAATATGATACATAGTTTCCAAGGGGATGCCATAGTCTGGCATCAGTATCACGGAAAATTGTAAATACTGGAACTCCACAGAAGGCGGCAAGATGGCCTGGACCACTGTCATTTCCTATAAATGCAGAAGCTAAAAGGAGAGTCTCTTTTAATTCAATACAATTTGACGGAAAAATACTTTTATCAGGTGGGAAATCTTTGAAAATCCCATTTTCTTTCTCAATATTTCCAAATAAGAATTTGCATTCGAATCCTTTTCCAAGAATCTTCTCCGATAAATCAAGGTAAAATTTCGTTGGCAAATTTTTCTTTAAACTCCCACTTCCTGGATGAATTAGAACCGGCTTCTTTCCATATGCTATGCGTGGAGAAAAAAAACTATTAATATTTAACTCTTTCTCCAAAAAAAAATTCGAAATCTCTGTAAAATACCTTATACCTATATGTGTGTGACCAGTAAATGGTTTTATTGTTAAGACTTTTGGGCAATTAACAGATAAAAGAGAGCTTATCTCTTCTCCTTTATTTAGCCATAAGATTGCAGCATCAAAACCAGTAAGAAGTTCTGGCAACCTTTTTCCTTGAAAAAAATCTAAAAATATTGCAGATTCACAATCCAGTATCCTATCACATAAATTAAATTCCTTTGCAAGTCTTAAATATTCAGGTCTGCCAAGCCCTGTAAACTCACAGAGGAATTTTTCTTTTAAAAGCTTTAATCCGTACCAGGAGAGGATGAAATCTCCAAGGGCACCTCTATGACAATATAGAATCCTTTTTATTTTCATAAAAAGTTCTAAAAAAAATTTTTTTATTTTTCTGAAAATGCAGTAAATTATACTTATGAAAAAAATTTTTCAATTTATCTCACTATTTTTCTTATTTTTCTTATCTGACCTTCACTTTTTGAATACACAGGAGCTATGCGTTGATAAATTAAAGAAAATTATTTTCGATAAAGTTTTCTTTGATGAAAAGGATGTGATAGATGCTATTAGTTATATAAGAAAACGTTCACAGGAAATAGATCCTGAAGGGAAGGGTATAAATATAATAATAAAAGATATCAAGAAAGGTGAATATAGAGTAACGCTTGAACTTTCAGATATTCCTGCAGCCGATTTATTGCGTTATATATGTATGGCTGCTGAACTTGATTTGAGAGTAGAACAATTTGCTGTAATTATTAGCAAAAAACAAAATAAAAAGTAATACTCCTTATCCTGTTTTGTTGCTATATACACAACTTACAAGATATTATAACAAAGATTTAAAACACCTTCTATCCATTCTTCAACTTCAAAATAGTTTTTGAATCTATTTTATCTTGAGTCAGATATTTAAAAAATTTATGAAATCTCCGTTCGAAACCAAAGACAAAACAGGTCTTCTTATATTCCCCATTCTAATGAGGCTACGAGATGAACACATGGATGGATAATCACTATAAAATTAAAATTTAGGGAGAAAGGTTTCCTTAGATCTTATATCGGCAATAAATCATCATGTTTTCGTAGGGCTGAAGTCTTGTCTTGGATAGATGCAATTATTTTTTTGTTCAAAAAATCATGAGATAACCAGATCTATTATAAAAAAAAATAAAATTTTTATGTAACCGTTCACGAAAATAAGGATACTCTTTTATAATTAAAGAAAAATTTTAAATAAAGGAGTAATTCTATGAAAAAAGTGAAAATCCTATGGTGCTTAGTTCTAATGGTATTCTCTATTGTGTTATTTGCTGGAACTGTAGGTTATGATCAACTTGAGTATAGAACAGTCACTTTAAATAATAAAACGATGCCTTATAGATTGTTTGTGCCTCCAGTTTATAATAGCCAGAATAAATATCCCATAATTATCTTTTTACATGGAGCAGGAGAAAAAGGCTCAGATAATGAAAAACAGTTGAAAAATTATGGTCAGGGCAGTATGTACTTTATTAACACCGAATTTCACGCTGCTTATCCTACTTTTTATATGGCGCCTCAAACAACTGGAGGTTGGAATCAAGATTATTTGGCTATGGTGCAGAAAGCAATTGCAGAATTAAGTAAGGAATTTAATATTGATTACGAGAGAATTTATCTAACAGGTATTTCACTTGGGGGGAGTGGAACATTTAATTTTATGACATGGGCACCTGACTATTTTGCTGCAGGGATACCTATGTCTTTTGGAAGTGGGGATGCAGAGAAACTTCTTAACCAAAATATATGGACATTTCACGCAGCTAATGATACAGTTGTTGGTATTGGCGGAACAGATGGAATTGTTAGAGCAATACGCTCTCTTGGTGGCTCAATAATTTATACAAGATATGATAGTGGTGGGCATGGAATATGGTCAGCATCTTATAAAAATCCACTCCTTATACATTGGTTGATGGCTCAAAGAAAAGGACAGAAAAACAATATTGCTCCTATATTGAGAATAAATTCTCCTTCAAATAATAATTATATTGTCTATCCAGATGAACTTATCAATTTATCTGGTAATTTTCAATTTGGAGGATATAGCATTTATTCTGTAACGTGGAAAAATAGTAGAGGTGGTAGTGGTAATTGTAATGTTAGCGGTGAAAACTGGAGTGTTAATAATCTCCAACTCTTTAGAGGTGATAATAATCTAATTGAGATACTTGTAACAGGAGACAGTATGGTTTCCTCGTATGGAGGGAATACCACCTATAATACTACGGTTCGCTTGAATTTTGAAGTATCGACAGAAAAAAAAGTTGCGATAGATGTGTATAAAAAAATAGATGGTACAACAGTAAGTGATTTAATAAATTCATCATCTTTTCCAGATAGTCCAGACCAAACAGATTTCTGGAACAACACAGATGCTAAAAAGTTTGGGGGACTTAAATTTGGACAGAGAATGCGTACATTAGTAATTCCCCCAGTAAGTGGAGAGTATAGATTTTATGTGGCAGCTGATGATAGCGCAGAAGTCTATTTAAGTACTGATTCTGATCCTAAAAATAAAGTAAAGATATGTTCTCATTCAGGTTATCTTTCAAATCCATATGAGTATACAAGATATCCTGCGCAACAATCTGCCCCAATTTTTATGGAGAAAGGTAAAGAATATTATCTTGAGGTTTTACATAAACAACAATGGGGCAGCGATTTCTTAAGTGTTGCGTGGAAAATTCCAGGAGTTGACTCAATAAATGTAATCTCCTCACAATACTTAAAAAATATCTCAGGTAATAATCCGGGAACTGTAAATCAGCCACCTGTAGTTAATGCAGGAAATGATCAGATAATTACATTGCCAGAAGAGGCTTATCTCAGTGCTGAGGCGAGTGATGATGGCTTAGTAAATTCATCTCTGACTTTTCAGTGGACTTTAGAGTCGGGGCCTGGCACTGTTACTTTCTCAGAACCACAAAAAAATATAACAACGGCAACGTTCACAATGCCCGGGCAATATAAAATACGTATAACCGTTAATGATGGAGAATTATCAGCCTACGATGAAATCAATATAACAGTTAACCCTATGCCTATAGTTAAATATTCTCTAACTGTAAATAATGGTAGCGGTTCAGGGGTATATGAAGCTGGAACAACAGTTCATATTGAAGCAGCATTAGCTTCTACAGGGCAAGAATTCGATAAGTGGACGGGAGATGTAAGTAACATTGCAGATATATTTTCTGCGAAGACAGATGTCATAATGCCAAATAGTAATGTTACTCTAAGTGCAACATATAAAAATATTACACCACCAAACCAAGCCCCTATCGTAAATATAGGATCAGATATAACATTACAATTACCTCAAAATACAGCAACTTTAAATGCAACAGTTATTGATGATGGACTGCCGTCCGGAGTATTGTCTATGACATGGCAAGTCGAAAATGGACCGGGATCAGTAATATTCTCTGCACCTTCTTCAACTAATACAAATGCAACCTTCCAGAAAGAAGGAGATTATCTTATAAAGTTGACAGTAAGTGATGGCATATTAAGTGGTTCTGATACATTATTGGTCAAAGTCTTACCTCAAATAACTAACAATAGAAAAATATTCATAGACTTCGGAAGAAATACAAAATTAAGTCAGCAATATTGGAATAATGTAACTGCTGTAACAGAAGGAACTAATGTTGAGCTTATTGATTCAGAAGGGATATTGACGGGAATGAGATTCACTATAACAGATAGTTTCTCTGGTATAAATACTTCAGGAACTACATCAGAAAATAGTCTTTCTTTGCCTGTTAGTGCGACTTGTGACAGTTTTTGGGGAAATGACATTACTTATGCTTCTCAGTTAGAACCTTCTGCGGCTTTCAAAATAGAAGGTCTTGAAGTTGATAAAAAATATAAATTAACTTTCTATGCCTCAAGAATGAATGTTAGCGATAACAGAGAAACTCAATATAATATTTATGGAGCTTCAAATATAACGACTTATCTTAATCCAGCTAATAATATAAACAATTCAGTTTCAGAGAGTATAAAGCCTAATGCTGATGGTGAAATAGAAGTGCAAATACAAAAAGGTCCAAATAATAATAACTATTATGGTTTTTATTACATTGGTGCTATAATAATTGAAGAAGAAGAAAATCAACTACCTGCGGAAGGACAAGTACTAAAACTATCTTTTGATGAGAATTCAGGTGAAACAGTATATGATGATGGCCCAATGCAACTTGATGGTATTATTCAGAATCAAGTTTCAAGAATCGTTGGAATCCAAAATAATGGATTAAGTTTTAATGGAAACGGTCAGGTAATCATCAGCGGCGCAAATAATATCAATTTTCAGAATCTAACTATTGCCTTTTGGTTCAAACCTTTGACCTATGATGGAACATTTCAAACTCTTTTCGCAAAATCAAATTCAGTAATTGAAATACGGCCATATGGGACAAAGATTCTAAATTTCCGTCTTGATTGGGGTGGAGATTACGCTGAAAATTTGACCTGCCCTGTTCCCTCTTTAAACCAATGGCATCACTTTGCAGGAACATATGATGGACAAAGCATAAAAATTTATATAGATGGTGTCCTTATGGCTCAAAAAGCAGAGAATAGGCCGGTAAAAAATTATAGCTCAACTATGACTATTGGAGCAAGATATGGAAAAACATTTTATACAGGTTCAATAGATGAATTTTTTATATATGACAGAGCATTATCTGAAAGAGAAATACTTCAATTAATTCAATACTAAAATAAAAGATCCGATAAAATTAAAATAAAGAAACAAATCAAAAAAGGGATTCAAGTAAACGTTTTCTTGAATCCTTTTATTTTTGTCATTGCATAACGAGATTTATAACAATTTCACCAGGCTCTTCTATCCTAAAAAACGTAAATTGAGTACCAGGTAAATGGGTAATTTCTGGAATAAGAGCTTTTCCATTTTTAGTCCAGGATATCTCTTTTGCATTATCAGCATTTAAGAAACAAAAGGTTTTTGCTATTGGACTAGAAAATACCGCAGACATTCTATTTTCGTTTTCTTCAAGAAATAATAGCTCCGAATCAGATTCATATAGTTGAGAAAAATCTATTTTAGGACAACGCATAATTTTTATAATATTTTTTCCAGGTTTTAATTCTCTTTCAGGGATTTGGAGACAGTAACGGAATTGTTTCCCATTTATAATATATGAAGAAATAGATTCACCTTGACCTTCACTGTAAGCGAAGAGCCTATAAAGACGATACATAAAATTTTCTATCTTTGATACTCTATCTGATGCTCTGACAGCAAATCCCATAGCAAGCGGATATAATATAAGAGAAGTATGAGTAAGTAAAAAACTAGCTGCCGAAAATGGAAGAGCTCGCCAACCTTCAATAGCTCCTGCATATTCAGTTAAGGCGCCAAAAAGGGGATACTTTTCAGTTTTAGTTCGAGCTTCTGAAACCTCTCTTTGAAGCATAATTCTATGTTCGGTAGAAGCCATCCCGTAATTGAATAATTGACGAGCCATTACATTCCATGGACAAAAACCATAAGTTCCTGCAATAGATTCCCATGATTTATAAAGTTCACGACAACTTTCAATTTGATGATAGGGTAGGGGGAAAAATGGCCCCTGACTTACTGCCCACCCATGTTCCCAATAATCTATCCCCTTTACAATACCTAAAAATTTCTCTGTTCCATCAACCATATCAAAACGTAAAGAATAAAGTTTTCCATCTTCACTGATAAAATTCTTTCGCAGAGAATTTCGCAGTTCATTAGCAATTTTTAAATATCTTTTCTGATATTCTAGTAAGTCTGTCCTATCGCATTCGTTTAATAAGCAAACAGTCATTAGTAAGACGTTATACATGTTGACCTGATGATAAAGTGAACTACAACGAACTATATCATTATGCTTGTAGTCTTGATACCTGGTTTTTAACATTGAGCCGTTTACAATGTCATAACCAAAATAAGGGGATGCCGTAAGGGGATCTTCTCCTAATGTGTCGCTTGACAGAAGGCATATGCGTTTATCCCAGCACCTTTCAAGATGATTCTCAATACATTCAATTAATAAATTTATTAATTCATCAGAAAAAAGAGAAATATCTCCAATAGTGCGAAAGTATGTAAAGGCTGTCCAGACAGCATAAAAAAGTCCATCATCCTCAGATTTAGACCACCTCGTACCTACTAATTGTGAAAAATCTCTCACGACTTTCTTCTCATTGACCATTGTTTGTGATGGATTGAACAAAAGAAATGGAGCCCATCTTTGTATAAAAATTGGATTTCCTGCTAATGCCATATGACATGAAGTCATCGAGCCATCACGAACCCAAATTAAATAGTATATTCTGTTTAGTGCTCCAAAACATGCTCCTCCTTCGTCCATCCCAGAAAAAATTATTCTGCGATTGAGATCTATAACATCCTGAAAGTCATCTTCGTTAACATAAACTAAACTTTTATATAAAGTTGTTTTTATTGTCTTTTCGTTCTGTAAAATGAGTTCGTCGAGGGGCATTCCTTCAAAACGCCTTAATATCCTTGTCATTTGCATTTTATTTTCTTCGCCACCAATCAGCAAAATATCATTTTCTAAAATCTGTAAGACATGTGTTCCATCATCAAGCATACGATATCTATTGAGTTCAAATCCTGGAAACGAAATAAATGCAACAATGTCTTCCCCTCGTTCTGAAAATAATTCATAAAGGATACCATCAGATACGTTAAACTCAAAATGGGGTTTGATTGCTAAAAGAAGAGGTTGTCTGGCTGATATAACAAAACAATTCTCATCTGCAAGATTCACGACACTTATTATGTTAATTGCTCCTGATTCTGATTTGACCTCTAATTTTGTATAAAAAGGATCGTAATAGACATTTTTTATCATTGATGATGTTATGTCCGGCAAATAAAATGAGTCAAAGAGGGTTGTTTGATTATCTCTATTGGAAAAATTTCTTGAACGAAAGTCTTTTCTTCTAAACGCATTGGGTTTATAAACAAATTCCATTTCACATCTGTCTGTTAAACATAACAAAGTCAACCTATTGCCACAACGATTTTGAAGTATAATATTATGAATACCTTCTTCAATCATTGGTTCTCTATAAAAAGTTTTCATGTTAACTCCATAGATATAGGAAACTATTAATCTTAAAATAAAAACAGCAAAATCATTTTCTCTTAAGTTAATTAAAAATTTCTAAAAGTAATAAAAAATAAAAATCTGTCCTCTAAAATAGATTTTCTTTTGCATAATTAACGGCATTTGCAAATATTTTTATCCCATCACCCTCTTTTTTAATAATCCCTGAAAGTTTTTTCCTTATCCAATCAGGTTCATTATAAGGCGATAAGAAAGCCTCTGGATGTGGCATCAATCCAAAAATTCTACCTGTTTCATCACAGATTCCTGCAATATTATTTATAGACCCATTCGGATTATATGGGAAAGCTGCATTGGTATCTAAAGCCTCATCACAATATTGCAAACAATAAAGATTTTTTTGCATAATTTCACTGATTATAGCAGGTTCAGCGACAAATTTGCCTTCCCCATGTCGTACTGGCATTTTTATACTAACAATATCTTTCGTAAATACGCAGGGTGAATTTTGATTTCCCTTCATAAAAACCCAGTCATCTCTAAAAAGCCCACTATCATTGTGTATTAACGCTGCTTGTTGTTCAAAATATTTTTTCCCTAATGCAGGCAATAGCCCCAATCTCGTCATTGTCTGAAAACCATTGCAAATGCCAATAATCAATTTACCTTCGTTTATAAACTTAATAATTTGTTTCTGAATTCTAAATTTAAGTCTATTGGCAAGAACAGTTCCAGCTCCCAAATGATCTCCAAATGAAAATCCTCCTATGAAGGCAAATATATGAAATCTTTCAAGAATATTTTCTTTCTCAAGAATATCATTAAGGTGAAGTTTTTCAGATTTAGCACCACAATATTCAAATGCAATGCCTGTTTCCTCTTCACAGTTCAAACCATAACCTGTCATAATTAATACGTTTACTTTCTTTTTTATTTTTTTTCCTGGCATATTATTCCATATTTTTTTCTTGTATTATTTTGCTGAACAATATATTTAAGTAAAAAAAAATCAACTCATGTTAAAGATAATATAGAAATATAAATATGAAATTTTCTAGTCTGTTAATTGTAATTACACTTATTTTAGTTTCTTGTAATAGATCATCTACTCAAAATAGTTTAACGGTATTTTCTGCAGCAGCTATGACTCCAGTCCTTGAAGAAATCAGAAAGAGTAATTCAAATAATTTAAACATTCTTGTTGAGTTTAGTGGTTCACAGGTTGCTTGCAGAAAAATTGCTGAATTTGGAAGGCAGGCTGATTTAATTATTTCCGCAGACAAAAATCTTTTTGAACTTATATTAAAAAATCATGTGTCTTTTCGTATTGACTTTGCTTGTGATGAAGTAGTACTTGGAGTGGGGCGTTTTGCGAAATTCGCAGATAAAGCAGAAAAAGATCCTTTTCTGACAATTTTAAATGAGGATGTAAAACTTGCGAGAGTTAATGAGAATCTTGCTCCAATTGGATATATGACTCTTTTTTCGTGTATGTTGGCAGAGAGACTCAATAAAGAAAAATTAGGGCTTTTGGATGCCCTTAAGAAAAAATCAAATTACATTACAGATGATGTTATGTCACTTATTCCATATTTAAAGACAGGGCAGGTTGATTATTGTTTTATTTTTAAGTCAGCCTGCATTGCAAATGATATAAGATTCATATCTTTACCGAAATCATGTAACTTATCTAACCTGAAAACAGACTATTCTTGTGTAGAACTTGTTGATATACCAAAAAAAGGACTTTCATTAAAAGGAGGTCCAGCTCTATTTTCCCTTTCAATACCTGATGAGTCTAAGAAAAAAGCAGAGGCAGTACAGCTTATAAAATCACTGTGCTCTGCAGAACTCCTTTATGAAAAAGGTTTTACACCTTTAAATCCTCCCAGATTTTTTGGAGATTTTTCTCTATATAAAGAATATTTTGCAAATTTCGCAGAATATAAAGGAAAATATTTTTAATCAAAAAATCATATTTTTTGTCAATTGCATTTTTCATACTTAGTCATATCTTAGATACATTTTCATATTTAAAATCAAAAAAGGGAGAAAATAATATGAAATTAAAGCCAATTTCAGTACAATTGTATTCTGTGAGAGAAGAGGCGAAGAATGATTTTGTTGGAGTCTTGAAAAAGATTGCAAAAATCGGTTATAAAGGGGTTGAACCTGCAGGTTTTCACAACTTAAAGCCAGCTGAATTTCGCAAAATAGTTGAAGATCTTGGAATGCAAATATCTTCAAGTCATGGTCCATGGGCAAATCCTAATAATCTTAACGAGGTAATAGATACGGCAAAAATTCTTGGAATTGATCTTGTATCATCAGGTTATGGTACAGAGGAATTTAAAAACCTTGATGCTATAAAAAGGACAGCAGATACAGTTAATGGTATGGTAGAAGTTTTAAGTAAAGCTGGTATTACACTTTTTCTTCACAATCACTGGTGGGAATTTTGTAGAGTTAATGGGCGAATTGCTTATGATATTTTTGCCGAGCTTTGTCCTGATGTGAAATTTGAGATTGATACTTATTGGGCAGCAAATTTTGGTGAAAATGATCCAGCAGAACAAGTTGCGAAATTCGCAAAAAGAACAGTTTTATTGCATATCAAGGATGGGCCTCTTGAAAAAGATAAAGCAATGGTGGCAGTAGGTAAAGGTAAAATGAATTTTAAAAAAGTGATTCCGGCTGCAGATCCAAAAGTTCTGAGATGGCTTGTAGTAGAGCTTGATAAATGTGATACAGATATGATGGAAGCAATTGAGCAGAGTTACAAATATCTTGTAGAAAATAAACTTGGTTATGGAAATAAGTAAAAAAGAAGAACAGAAAGGGAATTATTTTATATGAAAATTGGAATTATAGGATGTGGTAATATTAGCAATACTTATCTCAAAAATGCAGCTAAGTTTAAGGACATAGAGCTTGTTGCATGTGCCGATATTAAAATGGAAGCTGCTCAAAAGAAAGCAGAAGAATTTAATATAAAAGCTTTATCTGTAGATGAGATATTGTCCGATAGCGAAATAGAACTTATTGTTAATTTAACTGTTCCACAAGCTCATACTGAGGTTAATTTAGCCGCCTTAAAAGCGGGGAAGCATGTTTATTGTGAGAAACCTTTTGCTCTAGACCTCGATGATGCTTCAAAAATAGTTGAGCTTGCAAAGAAGAAAAAATTGAGAGTCGGTTCTGCTCCGGATACATTTCTTGGGGCTGGATATCAAACTTGTCGTAAAATCATCGATGATGGAAAGATAGGAAAGCCTATTGCAGGTACAGTAGTTATGTTAAGTCGAGGACCTGAAAAATGGCATCCAAATGCCCCAATATTTTATCAAAAAGGCGCAGGGCCTATGTTTGATATAGGTCCTTATTATGTTACCGCTCTTGTCAGTTTATTGGGACCGGCTAAATCTGTTATTGGATATACTTCACGAGCTTTCAATGAGAGGATTGGAGGAGCAGGCCCTTATGCTGGAAAAAAATTTAAAGTTGATGCTTATACCCATTATTCAGGTTCAATTGAATTTCACAATGGCGCATTAATAAACCTTGCTGTGAGCTTTGATATATACAGAGGAGCTCATAATCCGATAGAAATTTATGGAACAGAAGGCAGTATTATCTGTCCTGATCCTAATACTTTTGGGGGGCCTGTGAAACTTTATCAACCGTGGATGAAGGATTGGGTAGAATGCAATCTTAGCGGAAGATATTCTGAAAATAGCAGAATACTTGGAGCAGCCGATATGGCATCAGCCATAAAAAACAAGAGATTACACCGTTGTTCTGATCTTCTTGCCAGGCATGTTCTTGAAATAATGCTTGCTTTTGAAGAAAGCTCAAAGAGTGGAGAAAAATATATTCTAAAAAGCAAATGTGACATTCCAGTTCCTATGGATTCATCATTAGCAGAAGGAGTTTTAGACTAAGAAGTGAGCACTATCAAGAGATATCATTCAAATCCAATTCTCACAGCAAAGGATGTCCCATATCATGCAACGCTCGTTTTTAATGCGGGCGTTGCAAAATATCAAGGACAATATGTGATGGTATTCAGAAATGATTATGGTCGTTGGGGGGATACTAAGTTTGATGGGACTAATTTAGGTCTTGCTTTTAGTTCTGATGGTATTAAGTGGAAAGTTCAACCTGAGCCATGTTGGCAATGGAACGACCAGGAGGTAAGAAGAGTTTATGATCCAAGAATTACAGTAATTGAAGGAAAATGTTATCTTTGTTTTGCGGTAGATACTAATCACGGAGTGTGTGGTGGTATTGCAGTTACCGAAGATTTCCAAAAATTTAAAATCAAAAGTTTATCAGTTCCAGATAATAGAAACATGGTTTTATTTCCTGAAAAAATAAGCGGGAAATACTGGAGATTAGAACGGCCTTTTCCTGTTTATAGTAGAGGCGGGAAGGATCGTTTTGATATATGGGGTTCGGCTTCTCCTGACCTTGTGTATTGGGGAGAATCAAGGCTTGTTCTTGCTGTTGAGCAATTTCCCATATGTAATGACAAAATAGGACCTGGCTCGCCACCTGTCAAAACTCCGTATGGTTGGCTTGCGGCAATTCATATTGTAGACAGAGATGAATCTCGTGGAAAAAATGGTTGGGAAAACACCTGGAAGAAGCGCTATTCAATGGGATTGGCGCTTTTTGATATAAAAGATCCATTGAAAGTAATAGGATATTCCAGAGAACCGGTATTGATTCCAGAAGCCGAATATGAAGTATCTGGTTTTGCAGACTTATCTCCAGGATTTAGGAATAATGTTATATTCCCGGGGGGAATGATACTGGAAGACAATGGAGAGGTAAAAATCTATTATGGTTCGGCTGACTCATATATATGTCTGGCTACAGCAGATCTTTCAGATCTCATAAAATTATGTAGAAAGACTATTTGAGTTTTCTGAAAAAGTCTTCTTTATTTTTTAAGAAATCTCTTGAAATATTATGTGATGGCTTGAAAGTATCAAGTGGAAACGATTGGCTAATTATTTTTCTTCCTTGTTGAAGTGAGCTGATAATTCCGGAAGCCATTCCTTGAGCGATAATATTTCCTATAGCTGTCGCCTCCACAGGACCTGCTATAACTTCTTTTTCCATTAAATCAGCAGCATTTTGCATTAAAAGTCTATTCTGGCAGCCACCTCCAATTATATGAATTTTTTCAAATTTTGTTCTGCATATCTTTTCAAGCTCCAGAATTTTCACTCTGAAACACATTCCGAGAGAGTCAAGTACACATCTTATGATGGAGTGGTCATCTTTTATCATTCCCTGTCCACTTTCATAACAATATTTTTTTATGAGATCTGGCATATTACATGGACTCAGGAAAATATTATTTGATGGATTTATGAGATATTTGAGAGGTTCTGCTTTTTCGCCCATTTCAACCATTTGAGAATAAGAATATTTTTTTCCTTCCGAGTCCCATATCCTTTTGCACTCCTGGAGAAGCCACAGCCCAGTGATATTTGTAAGGAATCTGATTTTTCCGTTAAGGCCACCTTCATTTGTGTAATTAGCTCTTTGACTTTCTTCATTTAAAAGAGGTTTATCAATTTCTGTTCCGAGTAATGCCCACGTTCCGCAACTTATATATGCAAAATGTTCATTTCCTATTGAAGGCACAGCAGCTACAGCTGAAGCTGTATCGTGGCTGCCAACATGGAAAAATGGAATATTTTCACAGTCAAGTTCTTTGCGAATTTCGCAAGATAAGTTTCCTGCTGAAGAACATGGTTGAGAAATATTTGGGAATAGAGTCTTTGGCAAAGAGAGTTTAGTTATTATATCTTGATCCCAATTTTTCTTTATGGCATTTAGTATTCCAGTTGTACTTGCATTGGTATATTCGCAGGAAACTTTCCCCGTAAAAAGATATGATAAAGCATCGGGCATCATAAGCACGGTGCCGTCCATGTCTTCAGGATGCATTTGTTTATGAACATAGAGCTGAAAGATTGTATTAAGGATCATAAATTGTATTCCAGTTTTGCGATATAACTCATCTGGAGAAATAAGTTCATATACTTTTTTTTCTGCTCCTTCTGTTCGTTTATCTCTGTAATGATATGGATTTCTTGCAAGTTTACCATTAGGTTTGACTATTGCATAATCAACCCCCCATGTATCTATTCCGACGCCTGAAATATTTGATACTGTTTTTAGTGCTTTGCGTAACCCTGTTTTAAGTTCGTAAAAGAGTTTTTCTATATCCCAGTAAAGAGCCCCATCTTTTTCTAATGGTCCATTAGGAAATCGATGAATTTCTGAGATTTCGACTTTTTCATCAGAAATCTTTCCTATTATTGCTCTGCCACTGGATGCTCCCAGGTCAAAAGCAAGAAATGTTTTTTCCATCATTTATCTCCATTTTATTTTATATTTTCTAGTAGAACAACAGCCATTGCAGCAATACCTTCTTCACGTCCTACAAAACCAAGCTTTTCTGTAGTAGTTGCTTTTACCGATATACAATTTTCCGAAATTTTCAAGACAGAAGAAATATTTTTTCTCATCTCTGAAAAATATGGAAAAAGTTTTGGTCTCTCAGCGAGAATAATAGTGTCAATGTTACAGATCCGCCAGTTTGCGAAAATCGCAAGACCATGTAGCATTTCAAGAAGTTTTAAACTATTTGCATTGCTATATTTTGGGTCATTATTAGGAAAATGAATACCAATGTCACCTGCGGCTAAAGCCCCAAGTAATGCGTCCATTATCGCATGAATCAGGACATCAGCATCGCTATGCCCATTGAGCCCTTTGCCGAAAGGAATTTTTACTCCTCCTAAAATTAGGTCCCTATTTTCAGAAAAGGGGTGAACATCAAAGCCATTTCCAATTCTTAGCATTATGAGCTCCTTTAGGAATCAAGAATAAGAAATAAAGCATTTTTATTCAAAATATCAAATGGACTTTTTTTGAAAAGTCATTGAGGTTGAAAGTTTCATGATAAAATGCGTGATTTACTCAAATTTTGCTCTTGTGCTATAATAAAATCGTAAATTGTCTATTTTATACCAGGAATGAAAAAGATATTGTCTAAATTTTTTCATCTAAAAGCCTTCATTATAATATATGTATAAACCATCTTTTCCAGGTGCAATAATATCGAGAACCCCCCTTCCTCTTAAATCGGCAACGGCAAAATGAATACCACACCCCTTACCTCCTAATCCTATCGGACCATAATCAATAATCTGTTTTGAAAATCCCTCTCCTGTCCATTTGAAATAATATATTCCAAGATTGTCATATTCTCCTGGATCGTTGCCACAATGCGCCCTATGACGTTTTCCGGTAAGCAATTCATTTTCACCATCACCATCTATATCGATCCAGATCATGTCGTGGTATTGTGCATTAAAGGGATCTATATGATGTTTTATCCAACTGCGATTGCCTTTGTTGTCTTTTTGTTGTTCAAGCCAAATGAGACCATATCCGTGAGCATTACCAGCAATGATATCATTTAACCCATCCTGATTTACATCTGCAACGATGATAGGAACGCTTGCGTTGTTAAATCCAAAATCAAATTCCTCATGCCAAATCCAATTTTCATTGGAAGAGAAATTAGCTCTTTCCAACCAGCCTTTTGAAAGAACAATATCCAATTTTCCATTTCCTGAAATATCGCCAACGCCAAGCCCATGGCCCTGTATTTTTCCTTCTTGAAATTCGAAAACAGTAATTTTTTCAAAATGTTTTTCTTGATTTTTTTTCTGCTGTAATTTGTAATATTTTACATCTCTTGTACATGGGGTATTTGGGAATATTTCTAATTTTCCATCTCCATCAATATCCCATGCTCTTGTGCTTTCTATATTTCCGGTATAATCAATTATGTGTTCTGTCCATGTTTTATTTGGATCACCTTTTGGGTTTTCTTTCCAGACGAGTTTTCCTCCCCACCATCCACCTGTAATGAAGTCGATAAAACCATCTCCATTTACATCAATCGGTATCGTAGAGAAATCATCGTAATATTCTCCTTCAGCTCTAACATTTCCGATAAAATGTTTTTTCTTGAAATCAGGTCCTTCATACCAGAATGCACCACTGACAATATCCAGAATTCCATCATTATTTACATCGAATACAGTGGCGGATTCGTATCTTTCATCAGATACCCAGACTTTTTTCCATTTTAAAGGCATATTTATATCTCCCCTTTTTTTTGTATTTCTTTATTTTCCTGTGAGTAATTTTAAGTATTGCCTTGCTATTTTGAGGTCATCGAGAGCTTCTTCGGCATCGCAGATGGGGGGAATTTCTCCCTTTACAGCAGAAATGAAATTGATAGCTTGTTGTCTCATTGGGTGAATTGATGGCATTTGCGGAATTATTCTTTCAGGTATTTTTTCATTTCCAGGGTCTTTAAATATTTCTATTTTTCCTGGTATATTAATTCGGAGGGGAGCTTGAATATCTAATCTGACCCACCCTCTTTCGAAGCAGACGATTGCCGATTCTTGCCAATCAATACTTGTTGAATATGGAGCCATTTCAATAGAAATTGTAATATTACTATTTGTTTTTCCCACTAATAGTATTTCATCTGGATCTGCATATGATATGTTATATTTTTCATCAAGAAGATATTTTGCTAGATTAATCTGATGAATATAGTAATTTACAAAAGTTGTATATTTTTTAAATGTTTCAGTATTCATATCTGTTGGTGCCGGCTCAGATTGAAAGTTATTCTGATATTCATCTTCTTTTATAAGGTCAAAAAAACCATTAGCAACCCAATCACCAGGAGGCATTGTTATCCGTAAATATTTTATTTTTCCTATTTCTTTAGAAGCTTTTAGTTTGAGAATTTCTTTTTTTGCAAACATCGCTGCAGGATCACTGCGTTTGTGATAACCAACCATTATCCATGTTCCTGAATCTTTTATAGCCTTGAGGATTTTCTCTCCCGATTCAATATTGCTTGAAAGCGGTTTTTCAATAAATATAGGAACTCGCGCTTTGAGAAGTTCGGGAATTAAAACTCCATGACGGGTGAAAGGTTGCGATGCAACAATGGCATCAATATCTTCTTTTTCAATCATTTCAAGAGCATCTTGGTAAACGTTTGGTATATTATATCGTGCAGCAACGGCTTTTGCTGTTTTTATTCGCGGATCTGAGATAGCTGATACCTCGCATAAATTCTTTAATGTTGCAAAATTTCTGAGGTGCGCACATTGCCCCATGTTACCAACTCCAGCAAAAGCAATTTTTAATTTAGACATTGAAAAATCTCCTTTTATTTTATATTATAGTTTAAGACGATTATTGTTCTTTATTGATATTAATTAAGTTCATCTTTAACTTGTTTTCTATGTTTTTTATTGCTAAAAATTGTTAAAAATTGCTATTTTATGATAAAGAGGTTAAAAATCATTTTTGTAGGAGAGGTTTCTGTTAATTCATATTGGCATCTTCCCTCACACTCCCACAATTTTAATGAGATTATTGTGATTCTTGAGGGGGTAATGAATGTATTCCTTGGCGGAAAAAGTTATATTGCAAAAGAAGGTGAAATTCTTTTTTATCGGAAAGGAATTTTTCATGAGGAAGCCTGTGATCCTTCAAAGCCATTTCATAGTATGTATCTCTGTTTTGAAGGGACAGGAATTAGCAGATCTATTCCAGATATAATTTTTGATGCAGATGGTCGCATAAGACAAATTATATATTGGATTGCTGAAAATAGAAAAAAATCTTCTCATGGTTTTCAGGTTATGGATAGATTACTTATGGCGTCTATATTCGAAGAGATCGAGAGATTGCGCAAACAAAAAAGTCAGGAAAATCATCTCATTGTCTCTGCGAGAAATTTTATGATGCAGAACTTTCTTAAGGATCTTACTCTGGAGGAAATCTCTGATTATATAAAAATAAGTAAATACCATTTTTGCAGATTGTATAAGGATAAAACTGGACACACACCGATAGAAGAACTACGTTTAATACGTGTAAACCATGCAAAAAAACTCATTCTCTTTTCCAGAAAACCCCTTAAAGAAATTGCTGCAGATTCAGGATTTAAAGATATTTTTCATATGTCGCGAACATTTAGAAAAGTTCTCGGAAGGACTCCAGGGAGTTTCAGAAATATAAAAGCTAAGATACTGTAAAAATTTTTATTCTAAACTTGAAAATACTAAAAAATTACACATCAAATGATTTAAATTTCTCCCTATAAATACCAGCTGGCGGTGTCTGTTCGAAAAAATTCGAACCGATTTCGCCCAAAACCGATAAAAC
>CAYRRM010000006.1:0-104124 GCA_964426675.1 uncultured Lentisphaera sp. | reverse complement strand
CAAGACCTTCCTTCGCAAAAATTTTCTTAAAATCTTCAAATGAGCCAAACTCAGCCCTGTGTTTTTATTGCTGCTGAGTTGTAGACAGCCCTTAGTTTTATAGGGAAATCTTTTGCGGAGAGTATTGGATTTTCTGGGTGTCTTTTAAAGATATCTCTTGTGATTTTTGCGTATTTCATATAGCTCCTCTTTTTTTTATTTAAATAAGATTATACTTATGGAAGCGATCAGGATTTCTTTATCTTTGTTTAGGTTTTGGATAGAGATGTGATTATTTGTAGAGAGAATTTTAACCGGGACATCAAATTCACTTGTCCATACTTCACCGTTTGTATGAAAATAAAATTTTTTATTATTTATAGTAATATTAGATATTTCTTCGCTTAATTGATTGTGTACAATGCGGAGTTTTGCTAAACTGGCTGACTTAATTTTTTCATTTGGTATTTGGATACTGAAAGATTTTTTTTGTTGTGCATGAATTTTGGATAGGATGTCATTGCAAAAAAACTGCTCTCTGTACATTGTTTTTGCTGGATTTTCTGATTTTTTTTCTAATTTTACTATATATTTTACAGCAGACATTTTAGGGATTGTTAAGTTATGTGATAGCTTCTGATTTGTATTTGATATCTGATTTTCCGAGAAAACAATATTGTTATTTTTTTGTGAATAGGTGACTATTGAAGCTGATGATATAGAGTAATTCGGAGGTGCTTGTATATTTATATTCAGTATTTTTTCATTAGAATTATCGTTGAAAATCACGAGGCAAAGGATATTATCTTCATTTAATGAGGCGACGTGCCATATTCTTTTTTCTGTGCATTCAGAGAATAATAATTTTCCTCTTAACTCTTTCAGGAATAAGAACGCATCAAGACCTCCTGGAGAATTTTGTGGCATATGGTATGCTCTTGATTCTGCTTTATCGGGATAAAAACATAGGAGGTGTATGATATCTCTCAATGTGTATATAAAGTTGTTTATAGGGTTTGTATTTGAACCATCTGGTGAGAACTTTCCTGGCTGCTCGGGGTCTGCGCTTCCTCCGGCTTCCGTGTTATAGAATTTTAAATTTTTATTATATTTTGTTTTGAAATAATTTGATGCAATTTCATATTCGGCGCCTATCATTCTGGTATCGCAACCGTAATGATGTTCTGTTAACCCATCAATAAATTCATTAGCCTTGTCTATAAGGGGTTTGTATAGAATTTTCCATGGCGTCCAATCGTCCCACCATATATTGCAATCCCATCCTCCGATAATTTTGATTTCTGGATTTTGTTCTTTTATCTTTTTTGCGAATGTCAGGAACATTTTTGAATACAAATATTCATTGAATTCGGCAGAATAGTAACTTTTTTGGGTTTTATCTTTGTACCACAGGACATTTTTAAGGATGCATTTTTCACCTCTGAAATTGAATGAAAATCCTTCTTCGTATTTGAAAGTCTGCCATTTGCCATCAATATCTTGATATTTTCCCTTCGTTTTATAATCGTGGACATATCTTGCTGCCAGGTAATGAACTCTGTTATTTTTTTGCATCACGGGGAGGAGTTCTTGAGTTTCTTCCAATATTGATATGTTTTCACCTGTATTCTTGATTTTTATGAGATTATTTGATTTTTCGAACCAAAATGGGTCGTAATTTACTCCTGGTCTGCTCGCCCAATTCAAATAAGGTTCATTCCAAAATTCTACAATTTGTGGAAATCCTGTTGATTTTTGTTGCTTTGCAAAGTTTTCTGCTATTGATTCAAGTTTATTCTTCCAATCTTTATGCTCTAATATTAGGGCAGGTTGGTATCTATCAAATATACAATCTATAACATATGGGATGTTACGATTAATTTCTGGGTTTTTGCCCGGGATTGCGGCGTTTCCTTCTACTTTTTGGGTTATTACTCTAACCATTTCAATAGAATACTTTTTTTGTTCATCGTCAGACATTTTAAAATAATGGACCCCAAATAACTTAGCAGGTATTTCTGTTTGTCCGTTGAAATTAATGAAGCTTCCATTTACATTTAATGAATTAGATGGCATATTTTCTCCAGAGTTAGTATTATAGATATTTGTAATTAATAGAAAATTAAATATTAGATAATATTTGATATTTTTTTTCATATGCTTGAATTTTTTATATTATCTTCGTATTTTTAATGAAGAATTTTTAGATAGGATAATTCTATGTTTTTTATTAGTTTCCCACTTTACAGTTAAGTTTTTTACAGATGCATTTTTTATATTTTCACATCTTATTGCTGATAGTGGAGTAGATATAATTTGATTATCTACGCATGGGCGTCTGTCAAACTGTTGTTCCGGGAATTCCTTTGAATTTTTTATCTGGAGGGATATATCCTCTAAAGAAATATTGTTTATATTTTTTGATTTTATTCCTTCAAGGTATATTCCATTTTCTGAGATAGAGGTTATTTTTTTTATATTTATATTGCTAATTGAGCCAACTTTAGTGTTATCATTTCTTGGGATTGCAGTGATATATATTGGTTCTGCTTTTCCCCACCAATCATTATGATGTTTTTTAGTTTTTATTATGCAATCAGAGATTAAGATATTTTCAATATTGCCAGAATCTCTGAGCTGGAAACCAATGCCTCGATTTGAATCATTTATTATACAATTTGATATGACTATATTTTTTATGTCTGTATTTGATTCACTGCCAAATTTTATAGCACATGAGCTTGATTTTAGTATGCAATTATTTATGAGAATTGAATCGCAAGGATCTTGAATATTTGTTGAATTTGTTTTGAGGCATATACAATCGTCTCCTGATTCGATGTAACAGTTTGATATAATTATATTTTTTGATGAGTCTGGATCTATGCCATCAGTATTTGGCATTTTTAGGTCATTTAAGATATTTAGATTATTTATCAAGGCATTTTCACATTTGAATAGATGAATTGAATATAGTGGAGAGTTCTGTATAGAAAAATTTTCAAATCTTATATTTTTGCAATTTTTTAATTGAATTGTATGTCCTCTCTCTTTCTGGCACTTATAAATATGCGGTAATTTTTCTATTATAAAACTTTTTCCATTTCCATCTATAATTCCTGTTCCACTTATAGAAATATTATTTGCGTTTTCTGCAAATATAAATGGTTTTCCCGGGAGATTTGAACTTGATGAATTAGAGATAATTTTTGCTCCTTTTTCGATATGAATGGAAATATTACTATACAGAGATAATGGATTAGAGATAATTTCTTCACCATCTGGTATGATTATAGAGCCTCCGCCTTTTTCCTTACAGATATCTATAAGTTTTTGTAAAAGGTGCGGATTTGATTTATCGTTTTTGTAGTCATTTATATTTATAATCATGATAGTTCATTTGAGGTAAATATTTATTTTTTGTATTTGTGAATTTTCGTCTGGCACTACATAGAACTCATAACCATTTTCAAGTTTTCCCTCTTTTAATCTGAGGGAATAAGCGCCGTGGAATACGGACGATATAATTTTTCCATTACTATCTGTTACTAAATTTTCGGAAGAGTTCCACTCTTTATGAATTAAATTTTTGATTTCATTGAATAGTGGTTTTAATTTATGTCCTGAGTAATTATCCCAGATTGTAGCATCATCAATAAAACCCCAGAAAAAGAATGCTTCAACTGCTGGATGTCCAAATGCTACTGTTAGAATTTTTTTTACGTATTCTGCTTGCATTTCATAAACTTTTTCCTGGTCAATATCTTTGATATGGTCAGTATGAGCCCAAAATTCTGTTACGTGTAGTGGAATTTTAGCTTTTGATAATTCATCGAAAACTGCGTTTTGAATGTATGGTGAGATCCATCCTTTTCCAGAGTGGGATTGGAGTCCGATAGCATCCGGTTTAAAGCCTCTTTTTTTTAGTTCGTCAATTAGTTTTATAAATCTTTTTCTCTGGAACTCTGCTGTTACTCTTGATCCATTTTTTGTGCGTGGAGCTCCTGATTCTGGATCTTGTTCGAGTCCATAATCGTTTATCAGAAACGTAGCGTCAGGATTTTCCTCTTTACACCATGTCAGCACATCTGATACCATGTCCGCAATGTCTGATATTTTTTCGATATGGGGCCAATGTCTTTGACTGAGGTTTTTAAATACAGGTTCCCAGAGAGCTTCATTTACTGCATCCCAGATATTTATTTGTGTGGAAAATCTTGCAACGAGATTTCTGACGCGGACTTCGGCGAATTTAAGTTTTGTTTTGTAATCATATTTCTCTAACCACGAAGGGACGCATTTATCTATTGACCAGAATAGAGGGTGGCCTTTTACTGTAAGTTTTTGTGAATTTGCCCAATTTACGCAATTTTCAAAGTGTTCAGTGATATTTCTTCCCTGAAAATCTTCAATTTTAGGTCCGTCGTTTCTTGGAGCTTCTGTCCAATAGCAAAGGGCATTTGCGGCATTAAAAATTTCTTTAAATCTTTCTCTGAAGTAGAAGGCTCTATCTGTATTCCACTGATTAAATCTTGAAAATCTGTCAAGTTTCCAGAGTTGGTCTCCGAAAAGGAAGTGATGAGATTTTTGGATGATTTTAACTTCTTTATTTGGGAGTTGTTTTTTTTCCGGAGAGAATAGTGTAATTTCTATTTTTCTCTTTCTTATTTTTTCTATTCTTTTTTTAGCGTTTTTAATTGTTTGTTCATCGAGGAATTGATTGTTTTTTATGGTTACATCAAAATTCCTCCATTCTTCTGAGTGTATTATATTTTTGTTCATATTTTTGTTTGATTATTTCATTGTTGGTAATATTATTCCTCTCATGATCATTCTCTGACAGAATATGAATACGATAAGTGGGAAAATACTTGCGAGGACGAGAGCTGTCATTCCTGTTGCGCCTCCGAGGACTTGATTGATTTCATATATTTTCGTTGATATTGGCCACATATTTTGATTGCTTATGTATATTACAACTGGCATAAACATGTTATAAGCCCCCATAGTGATATTTAATATCATAACTGATATTATTGGCATTGAAAGAGGAATAGTGATATTCAGAAATATCTGAGCTTCGTTTGCACCGTCGAGCATTGCGGCTTCATATAATTCTGCCGGGAGAGAGTCAAAGAAACCTTTTAGAAGAAATATGGAAAATGCGTTTGCTGCATGAGGCAAGACGAGAGCGAAGTATGAATTTATCAATCCAAGATTTTTGACTAAGAGGAAGCTTGGGACCATTGCGATTTCAGCAGGAAGCGCCATTGTGGCGAGCAGGAAAATGAGTATTTTATGTGTTGATTTTAGTCTGAAGCGTGATAAGGCATATGCTGCCAATGGGTTAACTGTTAATCCGGTTAATAGAGCTAAGATAACTATGATTAGTGTATTTTGAGCTGCCTGACCTTCGAGGGCTAAAATTTTTAAGACTCTTTTATAGTTGCCAAATGTAAGTTCCTGTCGTATTCCAGATGAATAGTTGCTTATGACATAGTAGTCGCATTCTGCTCGAGGGATGATTACGGAAGTGAAATCTGCGAAGTTCGCAGCCCATTCGTTATTTAGTTTTTCGATGGAGCCGTATTTTTTTGATAGGAATTCAGAGAAATCGTTTTCAGGAGAGTTTATAATTCTATCGGCGGGAGGGACATAGCTGGTTGTGAATTCGCACCACCATCTTGCTGCGGCATCGTTATAAGGCATTTGTGCTGAGTATTCCATTTCTTTTTCAGAGATAATTTTCTGTTGGGTCCTGAGATTCCATTCTGTTATGGAATTTACTTTTTTCTTTTCAGATAGCCATTTTCTCCATTTTTCTTGATATTTTGGAATGGCTTCTGGTTTTATTTTCTGCCAGAGTAGAGGGTAATAATTTACAATAAAATCATTCCAATCGTTTTTTATGGGGTCCTCTGATGCTGGTTCTTTTACTGTGAACAGGGGACCATTTGCGAAACTCTGGTAATTTTTTTTATGAGCTTTGGATAGAGCATCTATATTATTTTTATATTTTTTCATGAGGAAATGCCCCCATAGAAAGTTGCTGCTATAGAGTAATTTTTCCTGTGGCAGGAGGCCATTTTTTATCCAATCATTCCATTTATCGAGGTTTTCATTGAATTCCGGGAACCAGTCACGTCTTGTCCATTGAGGTCTCAGTGGTTCGAAATACTGATATTTTTTAGGGTTTACGTTTTCTTTTTTAGCGAGGTAGAATTGAATCCATTGATTATTGAAGTTTCTTCCTGGGCTATAAGTGAATAAAGGTTGTATGAACCACAAATTAGCTGTTTGGACAAATTCTTCATAATCTTTTATTCGGTTGAGCAAATTAGTTTTTGGAATTTTTTCAAATCTTGAATAGTTTTCTTCCCAGAAGTAAGTGTGAAATTTTTTATCTACGCTGTTCGCGTTTGCTTGCCCAAGGTACTCCCATTTAAAAAACTGAGTACCGTCGTTATTTTTTTCTGAAAAGGCATTATATATCCACGGTAGTGTTTTTAGAGCTATATGGTATTGGTATAATAAATATTTTCTTGCCATATGGTCTCTATTCCACCAGAACTCTGGTATTGGCATTAATGAGTCTTTATCTATATCATCTGTTGTAGTTCGCCTTAACATTAACAAGAACGGATATACTGTTGAGACAGCTCCCAAAATAAGTATGGTGTAGATAAGCAGCAATCCTAATTTTCCTTTTAAAGTTTTTCTTTCTATGGTAGATATTATTGGCATATATAAATTATTCCTTTTATTTTATTCGGCTGAAGCCTTACGGAATTCAACTTTTTTTAGTATTTTTAAATTCCATATGGTAAAACCTATAAGTAGTGTTGCCATTAGCCATGAGAGGGCAGTTGCCACACCGAAATTACAAAATGCGAAGGCTTCTGACCATATTTGTACGGCAAAAGTTCTTGTTGCCGGGAAATTACCGGCAAGAGGTAGAATTTCTCCAGATTTCTGGAATGAAGAGATTACGGAACCGACGAAATTGATAAGTAAGAGGGGGGATAGGTATGAAAGCGTTATATGGCGTAAACGCATGAACCAGCCAGCTCCTTCAATTTCTGCTGCCTCGTAGAGGTCTTCCGGGATACTCTTTAATGCTGCAAGGTAGATTAATGTTCCGGGACCTGCGTGTCCCCATATATGAATCAGGACTATACATGGGATTCCGAGGAGGGGAGATTTAAGGAAATCCATTGCTTCAAATGGAGGTAGTTTAACTGAAGCTGGTGCAATTGAATTGTATTTTTGTACCGCAAATGATATGAGCTGATTAATGAGCCCTGATGGTGTTGGTTCAAGGAATCTTTGCCACAGCACTAACATTATGATACCTGAAATTACTGCTGGTAGATAATACACTGTTCTGAATAGATACTTGAATAAGCGAATTTCGCTTAGTAATATTGCTATGAAGACAGGAGCGAGGAAGCCAATTGTTATGGAGAATGAAAGGTAATAGAACGAACGTAGTAATGAATACCACGTATCTGGATTTCTGAAAACTTCAATAAAATTTGCAAGTCCGACCCATTGTTTTTCTCCTGTTATGTAATAATCTTGAAATGCTATAGGCAATGCGGATATGATAGGATAATAGTTAAAGATGGTTATTAGCATCATTGCCGGGAAAAGCAGTATATATGCAGCACGATTACTTTTTTTTCCGAGTCCTACTGACAATTCGCTTGGTCCGCTATCCTTATAAATTTCGGATAGAGCTTTAAATGCTTTTATAGAGAATAGTGTTATGAAAAGAAATATTCCAACTACAGCGAAGGAAAAGATGAGTCTGTATATTAGTTTTTGATAGATTTTCGCGTCGAAATCGAGTCTTGCTTGTATTTGCTTATTTGCGTCTTTTAGTGCTGATATATAGTCGAAATCTTCTTCTGTTGATGCTTTTTTTAAGACTGGGGATAAGTAGAGAGAGCTCAGAGCTGAGAAATTTTTAGCCGGGATTTCTGGGCGTGTTGAGAATTTAAGATTATCCCAATATTTTCGCAATGACTCTGGCACTTCATTTGCAACGGTTTTGAATCCTTCTTCTTCGAGGAGTTTTGGCGGTAGTGAAGTGCCGAGACCTTCATTTACATATGTTCTTACTTCTTGTTTTCTGAATTCATTTCCTGCCATAAATGATAGTATGGCCCATGCGAGTCTTGCTATTTTCGGTTTATTTTTTAGTGCAGAGTTAATTCCTCCAATTTTTCCGCTTGCTCTTGAGAACGCGCCTGCTTTACCGGCGGGTAGGCTGGCGAATGTCCACTGGTCTGGATTTATGTGACCATATTGTTCGATGACGCTGACGGGTTTGATTGCCATTCCCATTCTTGCTTCTGTACTGAAAAATAAATCATACCACTTTTCGGTGTAAGTTGAGCTTTGCCCTATTTCTGAATAGCATAGACCTTTGAATATTTTTTCTGGGGGTATTGTTGCATTTGGGAAGATGATTTCTGAAGTTTTTGAAGTTGGAGGGCCGTTCCATTTTCCTTTTCCGCCTAATTCTTCACAATATATATTAATTTCTTCCGTATCTGGCAGCCATACAATTAGAGGTTTTCTTGAAGGCGTGATTATCCATCTACAAAGGGTCATCTTACGCATGAATTTTACGGCATTAATATATTCTTGCGAGTCATATAATACTTCCCAATTTTCTTTTAATCTGGATATATCAGTCCCATCCGGAGCTTTATTTATTTGTTCAGCTGGAGTAGCATATATTTTTTCTCCTTTATAAATTTTGTATTTTCTTACTATGTCGCATCCTTCTCCGAGTGTGAACAATTCAAGAGTATAGTTATTGATAAGGAAACCGAATTTTTTTGAATCTGGAGTACTCAAAGCAGATATTCTTAATGCAAAATCAAAAAGCTCATCCCAATTTTTCGGGGGAGATTCTGGATCAATTCCTGCTTGTCGAAAAAGGTCTTTTCTGTATATGATTCCAGAAGTTATCTTTGAGAGAGGCAGTCCGAAGACATCATCCTGCACAGTTATCATAGTTTTATAACTTTCAGGTATATCTTTCCAGTCTTCCCATATGAGTTTTCGTTCTCCTTTTTCGTTGAGGATGTAATCCCACGTTCCGTCATTTTTTTTTAATGGTCTTCCATTTTTGTCCTTTTTGATTTCCCATATGAATTGATTTAACGGGAGCAGGAATTTTTGGTCCCGATATTGGAAAAATCTTTGTGGACCTTCATTTGCTGTTGTTATTACTTCTTCTCCAGTTCCTCCAGCGAAATTCAATAGTTTGAGGCTAAATCCCGGAAATTGTAGTGGATTATCGGGTTCGAGTTCTATTTCTTCTCCCCAGAATTTTCCTGTAATGGGATCTTTTACATTTTTAAGCCAGTATTCGAATGCTTTTCTGGATGCTCTTGTTGGTGCATTCCATGCCCAATGGGTAAAGCCGGTCACTCTTATAGTTATTTTTTCATTTTCATCAGCCTTAATGAAATGCAAGAGTATAAAAAAAATTAAAATAATTTGCAAATTATTTTTTAGAATTATTTTCTTCAATTTTAATTTTTATAGTTTTAATTTTTACTTTCTGTTTAGGTTATCTATCAACTCTATCTGTAAGAAATCTTGGATAAAAAGTGCCTTCAAATGCGGGAGTATACATGGCAGCCAATCCTCCATCCTGCTCAAGGAATACTCCATTTGGGTAATACTTATTGGGATATACATGAAAACTTCTCACAGAACCATCCAATCTACCTGCATTATAGTGGCCAAAATGTCTCGTTCTTTTCCATATTTTTAGGGAGTTATCCCAATCTATTGAAGAACTTCCATACCAATCCTGGACGTGGAGTTTGGCATCTCTTGCTATATCAGAGACTAATATTCTGTCAGCGGGATCTGATGCACGATAAGGACCGACATAGCGCCAGTATTGTTTATTTCCAATCCCTGGTAAGTTGATATATACTTTTGCTGCATAATAATTAGTTCCTGGATTTTGAGGCATTTGTCTGATGGCTAAATAACTGCAATAATAATTACCACTATATATGTTGCCGGCTAACCATTTTTTAGGGTCTAATTGAAAAGAAGAACTAGGACTTGTTTTTACTGTGGAGTAGCGATTTGCAGGGCAGTCCCATACCATTACATTGTTACTGGTGTATTCGGGAGAAATAAATGTAGGTGCAGGACGACAACTTGGCCCACTTGCACACGACCATCTTCCGCCGTAAGTACAGGATTTTGCTGGCACAAAATCTGAAAAACCTGATCTTGGTGTATCTCCGTGTGCAGCAGGCATAAAAAAATTATTATCCATAGCATAGGAATTAAATCCTATAGTTATCTGGCGTATATTACTTTTGCATACGGCGTCTTTTGCAACCTCTCTCGCTCTGTTTAAAGCAGGCAGAAGTAATGCCACAAGTATTGCGATAATTGCAACAACAACCAGCAATTCTATCAAGGTAAATTTCAAGGATTTCTTTTTGTGTTTCATGCTTTTCCTCCATTTTTAATATACATAGTAGTTTGTCTTTCTATAAGTTTTGGATTGCATTTTATTACTGTTGAATAATGTTGGCTATCATTTCCATTAAGTATCTCAATCATCCAATTTGCGGCATTTTCGCCGATAGAAGAGCGGCATGGGTCTATTGAAGTTAAATTAATTCCAGTTTCTAAATATGCTGAGATTTCATTATCTACTCCTATTACAGAAATATCTTCTGGTATTTTGATGCCATCTTTTAATGCATTCTTTATAAAGGCTAATGCTGTTTTATCATTTATAGCGAATATAGCGGTAGGCCTTTGAGATTCTTCAATATTTTTAAATCTAAGATAAGCGGCTTCTCCTGCTGCCATCCACTCATTTTTTTTTCCATTTTTATATTTGAATGTATGGACATTAATTTTGTATGCGGTTGCGTAGTCTATTGCAGCATTTATGCGTATTTCGTCAAAACCATGTGATACTTCTGTTGCGATAAGCATGATATTATTGTGCCCTAAAGAATGCAAATATGATAATCCCATAATACCGATTTCTGAATTGTTAATTTCTACAATTCGTTTCAAGCTATATTCTTTTTTGCAATAGTGAAAACAATGTATTGCAGGAATTTTCTTCTTTTCAGCTAAAGCTTCAATTAGCAAAGGAGAAAAAGATGTTTCTTCGATTTGTTCCCAGTCAACTATTAATCCATCAGGTTTTATATTATTGATTTTTTCTTCAAATTCATCGAAGGTTTTTACCTGTATAAATCTTGCCTTTAAGTTTGATTTACCTGAATGATATAGTTTATTTTCTGCTGTAGCAAGAACTTCGTGAGCTGGACTATTGAGAGGAGGTAAGTTGTTATAGACAGAACAGAATAAAATTGTGCTTACAGAATCTCTTTTTAAATTTAAATTTTTATATAGTGGAGAAATATTTTTCTTTTCTTCAAACTTATCAAAATATGTTGAGCTTGAAGATGCTGGATCTAAGGAGAGAAAAGTTCCGTGTCCAACTTTTCTTATAATTACCCCTTTTGAAACTAAAGCTTGCATTGCTTTGTGAACGGTGCTATGGCTGCATTTCAA
Organism: uncultured Lentisphaera sp.; assembly: GCA_964426675.1. Classification (GTDB taxonomy): domain Bacteria; phylum Verrucomicrobiota; class Lentisphaeria; order Victivallales; family GWF2-50-93; genus DYMC01. The sequence continues at coordinate 92,559 of CAYRRM010000006.1, read as the reverse complement.
CATTTTAACAAATTTACTTTGAGATGGAAGTCTGGAGCCAGGATGAAGTTGTTTATCCTCTATCCACTTTTCTATGGCATTTTTTACCTTTAAAACTTCATCGCTAAAATAGTTTAAATTATTGCTCATGATTTTATTTCTTTTTTAACTAATATTAAAATAATACAGTATAAATAAAAAATCAAGTAAAAAATTAAAAAAAACTATAATGCCATAAAAAAATGCTAACAAATATTATAAAAAATACTGTTTTTTTATTAATTGATACAGTATTAATTTAAAAGCTATATCTGGACTAATATTTTACTTAAATTCTTTAGTTTATGATGGGCTTAAGTTCTTATATTTTTTATATCAGATTCGAATAATTGGTACTTATCTATGTTTTTATGGCTTTGATTTGCTAATGGATTGTCTAAAAAGCCACCTTTTAGATTTTTTCCCCAGACTACAGGAAATGGTGGGCCTGAATAATTTTCAGGCCATTCTACAGAGAGATTTTGAATAGATAGGTTATTTATATTTTCGGCGACAACAGCGGCTCTTGCTTCGCGCGCTTCTGGATTGTCATTTGAGAACTGATTTCCCCTGGCATTTCTACCTTTTGGGTAGGGGTCATCGATTACATCATACTGAATATGTATATTTGATAAGAATATATTTTTCAGCATGGCACCGGGTCTGGCTGTCATTAGAATTCTTCCTTGAGTTTTACAATGAATATTATTGAATCTGATATTTTTAATTGAGCCTATTGGGATGTTTTGTGGAAGTTGTTTTGAGATTCTTAGGTCTACATGTATTGGGCGATTTAGTTCCCAGAAAGGGTTTGTATAAATGGTAATGTTTTCGAAGAGGACATTTTCTATATTTCCGCCGGCCAGGGAGTAAACACCTATTCCTCTTGTGCAATCATATATTACACAGTTTGAGAAGACGATCTGTTTCATATCTTTGAATGCTTCAAGGCAACCGAGTTTTAGCCCCACACATTGAGTTCTACATATGCAATTTGTAATAGTTATTCTTTCATTTGGGAGGGAGTCTGGCAGGGTTTTAAGACATATTGCGTCATCAGAACAATCAATGTTACAATTGCTTATTATAACGTCTTTGCATCCTTGTATGTCTATGCCGTCTGTATTTGGCCCCCAGAAGTTGTTTTTTATTCTTAAGCTTTGAATCCATACTCTTTCACATGAATTGCACTCGATTGTCCATCCGGAGCTATCTTCTATAGAGAAGTTAGTTAATTTAACATCGAAACAATGGTGTATACATATTGTTGGTGATACTCTTGGGACTTTTGCTGGTATCCAGGTATTTGGTGGTTGAGGAATTTCCCAGAATGCGTCTCCTGGGGCTTTTATTTTTCCTTGCCCTTTTAATTCTATGGATTTGCAATTGGAAGCCACTATCAGGTGGTAAGGTTGGAGGTCTGGATTTACAAAAGGTTTACGTTTTTCGTCATCCCAGAGTTTTACCGCAGTATAATCTTTGATATCTCTTGATGCTAATAATATGGCTCCGTTTGATAGTTCGATAGTTACATGTGATTTAAGGAAGAGTGTTCCTATTTTGTATATTCCTGGTGGGATAAGTACTACTCCTCCGCCCGAATTTGAACATGTATTTATTGAATTTTGTATTTTTTCTGTATCAAGTGTTACCCCGTTTCCTGATGCGCCAAAATCTCTTACATTGTAATAACTCATATGTTCTCCTTATTTTTCTTTATCAGGTAAGATCATGGAAAAGCCATATAGAAATAACCATCCATTATTAGAATGTTTTTCTGTATTCCATAAGATTCCAAATCCCAAAATATCATTGAATTGCTTTATAATAAAAGTTGGTTTTCTGGGAAGCTGGAAACTTTTAAATGGATCTATTTTAGCCCATTTTGGACCGTCTTTTCCTGTTTCAATTATTAATTTAAATACTGGTAGTTCTGAAAAATACGTATTGGGCTTAAGATTTTGTGGTTTTGAGAAAAATTTATCTGAAACCCAATATCCATCTTTATCTTTTATCACAAAGTGCATTTTCCCGTTTTCTGGTATTTGATCAAAAGGCCCTGCGATAAGTTCGGTTCCTTTTATTAGTTTTAGTTTATTGCTATTTTTATTCCATCCGTTCAAAAAATCCTCTTTTAAAATCATTGCAATAAAATCTACCTTTCCCGGTATTTCTTTTCTTGTTCTATATCCTAAGGTTAGCAAAGCAGGATTGCTTTTTCCCATATTGCTTATAGTTAATGCATTATTTATGTGTGTTTCACCTTTTTCTCCTCCTGGCATTTTTGATTCAACTGACCAACCTGCATATATTTTTGTTCCTGGAAATGGAGAGAATGGTTTTTCATCATCGAAAGGGAGTTCGATTTTTTTGTCTGGAATTTTATCTCCATCGAAGTCCTTTATTTCAGTTATTTCTACTGAATCATTTCTCTCGATTTCTAACTTATTTTTTTCGTATAATCCAGCAAATGCGCAGACGAGTTTATTTTTGTTTTCTTCATTTAAATTTTCTGGGAAGACTTCTATTCTCATGACTTGCTGAGGAGAGGACTGAAATTTATCATTCCAGACGGTAAGAATTGTATTGTGAGGACCTAAATATTTGAAGTTATATTTTACAGTAGAGCCTGAAGTGGTGTATCCTCCGCTAAAAAGCCATGAATAGAAATTTATGATTCCTTCACCAGGTTCTGATGTTGAAGCGTCAAAATTTACTTCTTCGTTGATGGATGGTTTTGTATTTGAAGCGGTAAATTTAGCTATAGGTCTCTTTATAGTTTGTTTATTGCAGGCCAGGGTAGCGGATATTGATTTTAGGAAAATTCCTGATCTAACGACTGCTGGTTTATTTATTCCGGCGTTGTTACTTTCTGGGGTTGGTCTAAATTCTGAGTCGGAGAGCCATATTCCTACTCCTTCAATATTTTCGAAATTCATATTTTCAAATTCAGCAGAGTTAGGGTCAAAAATAAGATTATCAGATGCTTTCCATTCGGCCCATTCACCATCTTCGCTGTCGTTAGTAAATGAAAGTATAAAAGTGTTATCTTGATGGCTTCTCCATTTTTCAACCTTTTTGGACAGATAAAATTTCCCTGAATCTTTTACCATCCACCTGAATTCAGTATTAGACCAATAATGAACTTTCCATGTTGGTTTTCCCTCTTCATTTTTCCAAGGGTAGGTATATAATGCAGAACAATCTAAACGCACTTCAACATAACTATTTATGTCAAATGAAAATTTACTATTTTCTTTGTAAGCTCCGAAGTCTGAAGGTGTTAGAAAAAGAGCTGCTCTCATAAGTATTTGTTCATTTTCTCGTGCCTTTGTTGAGAAATGAATACTAAAAGGACTTCCTATTTCATTTCTGTCTAAGTTTTTTCTTTTCTCTGATGGATTAAGGATTTCCAAATATAAACCGCCGTAAACAGGGGAGCCTTTATAAAGATTTTCATCCAGTGGTGTAAGAGGTTGTTCTTCACTCCAATGATATTTAAAAACGATATGTTTTGAATTATTTAGCGATGGGGTTAATTCGATTATTTCGGGATCTGAATTTCTAATTTTGATTTTTTTAGCTATTTCGCATGAGGCGTCAAATTGAATTAAATTTTCATCTTCGTCATTTTTTTCTGCTGAACTTGAAAAAACGGTAAAGAAAGCATCAGCTTTACCAAAGCCAGGTATAGGTTGGAGAGCATTTTTTATGTATGCGGGACCTTTTAAGTTTGCCGTTCCACCCAATACGACTACTCTTGTTCCATCTGATAGGGTTCTTTCAGCTACAGTCCTGGATAATCCGCCATATGGAGTTATTCTGGTAACATACTCTCGTTTGCTCATGTCGGGGCCTGAAATTATTAAAAAAGGTCCTCCCAGATAACTTCCAGCGCCAAATGGATTAAAAGTATTTTTTGCGTCTTCTTTTGAAAGCATTTTATTGGGTTTTATGGGGAGACCATACGCTGAAAATCCTGCGAGATATACACGCCCTTCTTTGTCTGCCACTATCTGTCCTTCATCACACCACAATGTGTTTGTTTTTATTGGGCTAATTCTGGCTGTAAGTTGTTGTCCTGATTCATATTCACCATTTTCAGGATTATATCTGCCATAGAAAGTTTTATGTTCTGATTTTGTTGCCGAGAAGTCATTAAAGCAATCTCCCTTTGGAATTACAACTTTTTTTGTTATATCAAATGGGGAATAACGAAATATATGATTACCTCCAGCTGCCATAAATACGACGTATAATTTTTCATCACTTCCAATCGAACAACGTAGTCCCCTTGTATCTGCCATGTTATTTTCTGGTTTATTGAGGTATCTGTCGCTATTGCCGTCTGTTGACCAGTCATATGCATTCCATTTGACTTTTCCATTATAATCTAACGAGCGTATGAAAGCGATTTGGACAGGACCTCCTTTATTTGCTCTTTCAGACCAGTCAGATGCTTGTCTCCATCCTGTTACAATTATAGATTTTGATTTTGAGTGAACGCAGATATCCAGGACATTTCTATCTTTTCCTTCTATGCCTACTCCAGGGAAAGAATTTATTTTTTTGCCATTTGAATTAAAGAGGTGTATGACTCCAGGTCCTGAACTAGAATTAGCTTTTTCTTTATTTACATCAGTTAGAACGGCTACTGTTCCATCCGAGCCAACGTCAACGCGGTGAGTATAAGTTCCATCAAGGTCATACCAGTACATGCCTTTGGCATCTGGGGAAAGGCAGATTATTCCATTGATTCCGCAGGCAACATATATGTTGTTTCTTGAGTCTATTGCTAAGTCTCTTATTTCATAAGATATTATTGATTTTTGTTTTACGGTTTTTCCATCTGGAGCCAATATTATTACCAATCCAACTTTATCCATTTTATTTTCTGTAGAAAATAATTTTGTAGCATCTTTAAGAATTTCTGTATTTGGTCCGATTTCAGCGGCTATTACAATATCGCCATTTGATTTAATTCCTACTCCATAAACCCCTTCTTCATCGCTGGAATCTCCAAGATAACTTGATGAAAGTATAGGTAAAATTTCCGAGTTAGAAGTGAGGGAAATTATCAAAATAAAGAATGCTGTTTTGAATTTTTTGAAAAAGCTCATCATAAAATTTTTTCTCCTTTATTTCTTTTTGCGCATTGAAATAGATATAATGATGTTGGAGATACTTTTTGACCTGGTGATTCTATCCATGATAGAGGCGTATTTTTATCAGAGAAGCAATTGCCATCTTCAGTGTAAAAATAAATTTCAGAGTTATATTTATTTCTTGTTCCCACAGCTATAAAACCAGGCATTTCATCATATCTTAATAGACATTTATGAAATTTAGTTGGATTATACGGATTAAAGAGGCCACTTTGCCAGTTCCAAAAAACAAGTCCTTTACAATGTCTTGGAGGAACGGCATTTATGGAACCACCTCCACAGAGCACACCACCTGATATGCAGTCGAATAGGTTATCGAGGTTTGTTCCTCCATGGAAATCTATTCCTCCTGGTTCATCAATATTGCAATCAAAGAACACGTTTCCACATGTTGTTCCTTGAACACTTAAAGCGTGCATTTGTCTTCCCGCATGGCATCTTTGAAAAAGGTTATTTGTCGAAAAATTGCTGCAGCTAAATCCGTTGTGTCCTAGGTTACCGATAATAATGTTATTTTCTATCAAACAATTTTTGCAGGAGTGAAGTGATACTGCTGTAGTGGTTGAATCATGAACTATGTTTCTAACTATGCAGTTTGTAGAAAATCTGAGTTTTATATGATCCCATCCATTATCGTGTTCTGAGTTTTTGTGATGAACGAATATACTTTCCCAGTCTGATTTCATTCTAAGATTTTCGATGATAACATTATTTACTGTTTTGATAGTAGATATTTCGGCTATTATGTTTTCCGTTAATGTCCAGTGAGATGGCGAATCAATATACACAAGATCTTCATTTATATCTTCTACTTCAAATAACTGACTTATTAAGACTTTTCCTTTTCCGACATAGTTTTTTGCTGGCGAACATGCAGAAGAGGTTAAGGTTTGAAAGAGAGAGCCATTTTCATTTTCAAAAAAGCGCAATAGATATATTTCATCTTTATTTAATTTTACTTTTTTTTCCTTTAACTGTAATTTTTTTTCCCCTCTTTCCGATTTGCGAATTTCGCAAATAGAGGTTGGTAATATTGGCTCTTCTTTGAGAAAATTAATTTTTGCATCAGGGGCTATGACAAAGAAAGCTGGGGAAAGGCCTGCAAGCCATATTTTAGAAGGGTCTGGTGAATCTGACGGCCTGTGATTGCAGAGGATAGTACCATTATATCCCGATCCCGAACCTCTTATAATTATATTGGAGTGTTCTATGAATACTGGTGGCATTTTTTCTGATACGCTGAAATCGAATTCGCCTGGGGGAAAGAATACAATGCCACCACCTGCAGAAGATGCTGCGTCAACAGCAGCTTGTATGGCGTCTCTTGATTCGGTCCCAGAATTTGCTTTAGCTCCAAAATCTTCTACGTTGAAGATAGGAAGTTTATCAGTTTTGATTTCCTTCTTTAAACCGGCGTAGCTAAAGTCGTATAGAGGTGATTTTGCGCCTGAATTGATGAATTCATCGAGGATTTTTATTCTATTAGTTGAAAGTTTTCCTCCATTTACTATTTTTTTTGCGAAATTCGCAAAAGCCTTGCCATGTATTTCTTTTTCTTTGAAAAGTCCTTTATACGTACCTTCATATTTATCTTCTTGAACAGGCTTTAATGATATTTCGGCCAAGAATTTTTCTCCTTCTACCCATAAATCAGGTTCAAGTATGAAATCAAGACTGAATATGAGTTCTTCTTTTTCTTTAGAGAGCCACTTAATTTCAGGATTGTTCAGTTTGCTGTTGTATTTATAAGCATATGCGATACAGTCATTTTGCCATTTTCCTGAAGAGAATTTAATTTCGATAGAAAGGTCATGAACTGAGTATTTGCCGTTTAAGTTTCGTTCAAGGGCTGAATTTAAAATTACATTAAGTTTTCCGTCTTTCATATTAATAGATTTTTCTTTAAAGAGATGGTATTGTTCCTGTAGGAATTAAAATGTTTTCCTTTTCGTTTTGTTTAAGAATGAACTGTCCATTCTTTCCGACAGGGTTTATAATAACTTCTTCTGATAGTTCATTGAGATAAATTTTTATCCCATTGCCATTTTCTGTTGCGGTTATTTGTGGCTCCTGAGAACCTTTGTCAAAAGCATACAGGCACCAGAGGGTTGCTTTGTTTTGGTCCGGAATTATTCTTAGCCACTGCTGATATTCTCCATACATCCAGCTTTCTTTCCAATTTGGAGGAGGTATTAATGACTGATAGTTAGTTTCTATTGCTAATTTTTGCCAATCTTCATCTTTTTCCCATTTTGGTGTCCAATTTCCAATTGGCAGAGATTTTCCAATCTTTTCCATTCTTTTCACGTAATCTTGTTGTGTTTCTCCTGGTTTGAGTTCATATTCTTTTCCTGGAGAAGCCATGAATTCATCGATATAGCCCCATCCGCGAATTTCGCATTTTGGAGAGAGTTCTGAAGCTATAAAGACTATGAAGTCTTTATCATATTGCCCTGATGATTTAAATATATTTCCTTTTTGTTCTGTGAATCTGCTCAAGAGATGTATATTTATTGCTTTTTCTTCTTGCGCCTTTGTTTCGTCATATACGACTATGTAATCTCCAATTTTAGACTTGTTTTCATGTTTTATGAGTGCAAACCATCTTCTGTGAAGCATTGGAGATGTTTTTCTGGAGGGATAAGTTCTTCCAAATTCTGCGTCTTCCGGGAATATAGGAGACATAAGCAAAGTATCTGAAGATTTTTCTGCAACTATAATATCTGCGTATGGGGATGTTTTAAAATAGCTTATTTTACCTATACCAAAGTCCTGTTCTAACGCCCTTATATCATTGTTAGTCTGATTATGTTTGATTTTTCCTTCTTTTCCGAAAGTAAGAGAATTATGTAAAGCTGCGTGGTCTCCGCGGGGATGATACGAGCAGTTATAATCAAGACTTATAGGGGAATTATTGAGGTAAAGATGATATGTTAACTCATCATTATGATAATGCCCTCTACATTGACCTGCTTTAAATGTTGCAAAAGATTCGTTGTTTTTTCCATAATTGTTTCTGAATATAGCACCGAAGCCTTCGAATTTTTCACTTACCCAATCCATTTTTTCTGGTGGCATTGAAGCGATTGAGAAAGAGCCGGATAGGATTTCAGAGAATTCTTTTTCTTTAAATTTTGCTCCTGAGTCAATTAATAATTTGTGTGTGCCTACAAGTTCAGAAGCAAATTCAGGATCTTTTTCTGAGTAAAAAATTGCAAGGTCTCTAAATCCAGTGCCCAATCCTGAATCCCAACGGTGAGTATCTCCGAGAGGAGCTTCATGCCTTCTTCTTATTCTAAAGTCGTAAGGAGTGATTAATTTTCTATGCCATTTTGCTGTTTTTTTGATAAGAGGATTTTCAAGAGGAATATTTTTAAAACCACAGTTATATATTGTCCTTATAATTTCTAACTGAAGTCCAATAGAATATCCGCTATATCCAGGACATTCATAGCCGCTACCATCAGGGGCGGTAACAACTTTTCTCAAATCATCCTGTAGGTTTGAGATTCCGAATTCGAGCCACTCCTTCGAATGAGGATGATCGAATAATAAAGCTCCAGCAAATATTGATGCGATATATTTATCTGTGTGAAAGTTGGGGTTTCCTGGTTGCCAGCCATTGTGCCATCCAGGCCATGAATCGAGGTCTGTAAATATATATCCTATTGCGGCTTGTTTTGCTCCTCCTATTATTGAGCCGGCAGAATAGAGGTCCGCATAAGGAAATCGCTGATTCACAAGTCTTCTAGTCCCATAGTTAGTAGGATTGCAACCATCGTCTTGATAGCGTGTATCTAAGAATACTCCTGGATCAGGCATTTGGTTTTCCGGTACTGGTGGTAATGGTTTGTTAGTTGATAAAATCATTGCAATTTTTGATGCAAATGAAGAGTTTTTTTCAAGATTATTTTTTTGTTTTTGAATATCTTTTAAATCCTTTTTTAATTTATCAATAGTTTTTTTCAAATCTGATTGCTCTTTTTTTGATTTAGTAGTTTTTAATTTTAACTCTTCATTTTTCAGTTTTTCCTCAATAGTTTTATATTTATTATCTATTTCTGATAATTCTTTAATGTCTTTTTCTGCAGAATTTTTTAGTTCTCTCATTATTTCCAGCGACTGATTATTATATTCTTTTCGCAAATCATCCAGTTGTTTTGAGTTTATGAGGATTTTAGGTGAAACAGCAGTACTTTTTCTTTCCCATTCTAATACGTATTTATTTATATTTGCAATTAAAGTCCAGTCAGTATGTCTTCTTACGAGTGAATTCATTTTAGAAGTATCATCAAAGTATGATTTTCTTCCGATGCATAAAGCGTAGCATCTTGAACCATAAAAACTTTCAAGCTCTGAACTTGAATTATCTCCTCCATCTATAAGCGGAAAACGGCAAGATCTTCTTTTTTTATCTGCATAAGCTGCTATAGTTGCTGGATAGGGACCGCACCACTTGCTTGGGTAGGCAGCTACAACACCAAAGGCGACATAATCTTCTTCGTTAGAGTTTGATTGTTGTAAGTTATCATTGCTTCCAATGGTCAAGAAAAATTCCTGGGCGCCTCCTCCTCCCTGGTTCCAGCGGGGCCTCAATAGGGCAAAAGGTCTGCCTTTTTGGGCGGGGCGCGGTAAAGCAGGCATAATTTGAAGTTTATTATTTCCGCCGAATTTGTCATATTCAAACCATGGAATATACATTACTGTGTTGACTGGAATGTATTCGTTTTTTGGAATAGTGCTGTACGCAATATCTGGTAATGATTCAGTTTCCCCCCAATAAATCCAGTATTGATGGATTCCATAACCGCTGACTGAGTTATCAGGTGGCAAGTGATATCTTTCAACTATTTCTACCCATGGGTCACCAGAAATAAATCTTAACATTAATTCATATGCTTTTTCTTTCTTTTCGACTAATTCGGTTGGGATCTTGTTTGGCTCATATTCGAAACTTTTCTTTCCCAACATCATTTTTATGGCAGGAATTTTTTCCTTCGTTTCTTTATCTTCAGAAAAGTTATAAGTAATTTTGAAATCAATAAAAACTGGACCTTGCTGTATTATTTCGGTTTTTGCGGATAATAACTTAGAACTGCCTTCAAAAAATGCTCTCCCATCCCATTTATTACTTCCTTTTAGACGCATTCCACCTAACCAATGAGAGATATCTGACAAACTTTTATTTTTTACTTCTTCTCCATAATTTCTTAGCTTGAACTCGTAAACTCCATTGTCGATAATATAAAAATATCCTTCTTTTTTCAAAAAAATCCCAGGATTAGCCTTACCTTTTTTAAAAGTAATTTCCACTTTTGAATTTGATTTTATTTTGCCTTTTTTGTCCGTTTCAAATGGTACCGAAGCAATAAACCAGGCACGCGCAATTTTTTTGGAGTCTTTTTCTATTATTTCTACCTGTACAGGTCGATTTTCCCCCATCCCTTCAACAAGTTCAAGTTCAGGGGCTTTATTGTATTCAAAGTCCATGTAAACTAATTCGTGAGGAAAATAGGATTGTAGGATATTTGGAATGATAGCTTTTATTTCGCCATTTGAAATTAAAGATAAAAGCAATGTGCAAATGACTAAAATAGTTATCTTCGATACTCTCATGAATTACTCCTCAATTTTTTTATTTTTATTTATAAACAGGTAAATCACCTGAAAAATCTATAGTAAATGAATCTTTTCCATCGCTTACTGTTAGAACCGATTTTTCCTGGTGTAACAAAGGACCTGTGTAAATATTCCATTTTTGCGGATCAATTTTTTCCCCATTTACAATGCATTCAGAGTAATTAAGTGACTGATTATCTCCATTATTTACCGGAGAAAATTTCATTTCAATCTTTCTCCCATCAATATCTATGTAAGTTAATTTTCCTTTTGCGAAATTCGCAAGCTCACAAGAGGTTCTATCCAGTGCTTTTTTAAATTCTTCAAGGGATTTGAATTTAGTGGATTCTCCACATTGAATTAAAAATCCGACGTTTCGGCCTGATATTTTTATTATTGGTTTTGCTTTGTGTTTTTCTGGTTTTCCTTTTGATATTTCTTTTTCATTTTCATTTTTTTCTTTTTCTGTTAAATCAGTTTTTGAAATCTCAGCTGCCCCCCCCAGAGCTTTTAATCCTATAAATGTTTTTTCAATATCAAAAACGAACCAATCGTTATATCTTGAAGGAGGAAAAGATTCTGGAAAACTGAAAAAAGTATAATCGTATTCTTCTTGATCAGGTATTTTACTCATTGATATATAGACAGGTCCTACCTGGACGCTCTGATCATAACGTCCAATTCCATCAGTATACCCAAAATCTATTTTTTTTCCATTGTGATCGGATTTTCGAGGTGTTCCGCCAGTAAAGGAGACAGCTCCAGAGTTTGTTGTTACTACAATTTGGAAACGACTTATCTGGCTTCCATGTCCGTTCCAGAGGCTGCCCATTGAATAATTATTTCCGACGAAAAAAGTTTCATAATATATACCAGGGACCCATTCTATACCTTGCCCATGCCAGTAATTTGGTTTAGTATTTAGCTGTTCAATAGGAAAATTAAGGTCTTTCTTCAATGCAATATTGGTGATTATTTTATTTGGACGATAAGACGAAGTGATGGCGTGAATGGTATATCTAAAATTTTTACACTCTTCATTTGATAATTTTTTATTTCCTGCCCACCACAGATATCCATTTTGATCCATAAGCGATTCATAGGGGGTTGAGCAAAAACCTCTTTGATGAGGGGCGCAGAACAATCCATCACGATATTTTAGAGCATAAGCAGAAAGATACCAGTCGAGGGCTGCTTTGGCGAGTAGACGACATTCCTCATCTTGAGAAAAGTCGTATATGTTTAACATTCCATTTACGTCAAACACAAGATAAGTTGAAGAATCCCATTCTCCCTGTCCTGCCTCAAATAATCCTTTTACATATTTTCTCAGAGTTGCCTTTGCAATCTTCAAGGCTTCTTCTTTATTCATATTTGCAAATTTACTGTTGTCAATGTAATAGGGTAGAACATTTGCTGATGTCCACCACATTACTTTGTGATTTTCTGTTCCCCCCATCTTGATGTATGAAGTATATTTTGAGGCTTCTAATTCAAACTTTTTAATTGTCTCTTGCGTAAGAGCTGGTGAGAAGATCGGGATAAACCTTGCCCAATTTACCGCTGCGAAATGGTAGTGTTCCCTATAACTTCTATCATCATTCATATATTTTATAGCTTCCTGGTCATCTGGGTTTATTATCAACTTTGCCATTGCGTGTAGAGGAAGATATTTCCCTGGATCCCCCTTTGAAAAATAACCTTTTCGCCATGTTTCCAAATTTGCCGTCGAAAGTGCAGTAATAATTTGTTTTGCTCTGTTTTGAAATTCTTCCTCAAGAGGATATGAATTACAAGCGGCAAGTGGTACTTTTTGTGATGGGTCTTTTGTCGTTGTTTTTGGTAGATCCCATCCTAAAAGAATGTGGGGAAGAATAAAAAATAACAAAATAATTTTTTTATTAATCATAATACCCCTTTTATAGTTAATTTTTTTTACTAAATTATTGCTTATTTACTTGCACTATAAATGCTTTTGAAAAGTCCGAAATTTCATATTCCGACCATTTTTTATCTTTTGTTATTTTCGTATCTTTTCCTTTCAATGAGCCGAATAGATATATTTTATTATTCTCCAATATAAATGAAGAAAATTCGCCATCAGCGTTTTCTTCTGCTCCAAATACTGATGCGAAAATATATTTAGTTAAATCATTATTCAGTATCAGTAGACAAGGGAGACCTCCACCAGCTTTGTTCTCCGGCCATTTTTCAAAAGCATCTTTGCTCGTCCATGCCCTAGCTGCTGCTTTTCCTGCAATATAGACATTTCCGTCATCTCCTACCACTATTGAGTTTAGGGAATTCCCTGCTAATTTTGGATGTGGAGCAGGACGGGGTGTGCCATCTTCATTATATCCACCTTTACCGTTTTCATCAGGATGTCTATTATTCATAAAAAACCATCCGTCTTTCAAAGCACCATTTTTTGCATCAACTTTTCCAACCCATGAAATGAGCATATTACCAGTATCGCCCAACAATTTCCCTTTTAAGCGGTAAACGTTAGAGCCGTGTTGACTTGCTACAATGAAGATACTATCAGTTTTACCATCATATGTCATTGCGCGTGGTTTTTCATCAGGAATGTGAACACTATCGCCTTCTTGATAGAGGTTCGTTGCCCAACGAAGTTCACCTTCATTTGAAAATCTTGCAAGGAGTAGATTGAATGCAGGGAAAGATTTATTATTTCCTTCTTTGAACTTAAAATAAACACCAGCAGAAACAATGAAATCATTATCGGGTAATACTACTATTTGTCCTCCTACACGTGGACTAATATCCCAGAATTTTACCAGTCCATATTTTCCCGTTGTTCCATCATAATCAAATCCGTCTTTTCCTCCTTTTCTGTAGAAACTATAGTATTTTTCTTTTAATTCAGTATTACCCTCATTAAGATATATTGCCCAGCTTTTTTCATATCCTTTGTCTGTCTTTTTACCTTTCAAGAATTCTATATTTTTACCTTTTTCATTTACTTTCAGTACATACATGGCTGCGCCTTTAACAGATGTGCCGCCTGTATATAATATACCATCCTTTGTTTCTGCCATATCAGATATATTTTCCATATTTGGTCCAGCTTTAATTATCCACTCAATTGCCTTTAAATCGTTTTTTAGTTTTATTATTACTGCATTTCCATTCCACTGGCCACCTTTTTTCTCTGATATGAAATCAGAAAGATTTTCTATTGCCGATGGATTGGTGGTTTTACCTCCAAGATATACATCGCCACTTCTGGAAACAAGTATTTTTTGTGGAGTTATTATTTCTTCTGGAAGAACGGAGAGAGATAAAATGTCATTAAGATCTTTTGAAAATGCTGCGATATAAGTAGTTGGGCCATTACTTTTTATTAAAATTTTAGGCGTTACTTGCTTAGGTAGATCGTCCTGAGATTCAGTTGTGCCGGAGATAAAAATTACTCCGTTTTTGCCTGTGCTTGTTGATTTTATAGATGTATCACCTTGTTTTCCTCCGAACGAATATAGTTGAGCTGATTTAGCCTTAATACTCAAATTTCCAGAAAGTAATATTGTTATAATCGCTAAAAGTTGATAGATGATTTTACTTTTTTTCATATTTCCTCCATTGTTTTTTTTATATTCTTAAAACTTTTACAGTATCTCTCTCTATTATGCGAGGAGAAACTCTATAAATCAGTGAATTTATGTCATTATTAAAGCCAAGTAATATTTCAAAGAGCCATTTTGCTGCAAATATGCCTACTTCCGAACGGCAGGGGTCAATTGAAGTCAAATTTATATTATTATTGAAATAAAGATTAATTTCATTATCAACGCCTATTACGCTTAAATCTTCTGGAATCCTGATGCCTCTCTTCTGAGCTTCTTTTATAAAAGATATTGCGATTTTATCATTTGTAGCATATACTGCCGTTATATCTTTTTTTGATAGTTGGAAAAAATCAAAATTATTTTTTCCTGCAAGAAAGAAATCGGTTGTTTTTGGATAATCCTTGAAAAGATTATCTGGAAGAACAAGCTTAATCCCAAACACTTCTGCTACATCAAAAGCAGATTTTAATCTTATATTTTCAAAAGCGTAACCAGAGAAAGAATTGGCAAGCATGATATTCTTATGGCCATTGCGTGAGAGATATTCTAATGCCAATCTCGAAATCCCACAATTATCAATGCTTACAACTCGTTTTAAACTATTTTCATTATCACAGGAATGCATGCAATGTATTAATGGTATTGATTTTGTTCTTAGAATTAATTCTGCAGCAAGAGGCTTTAGCTGACCGCTTGTTGTTGTCCAGTCAATGATTACTCCGTCCGGCGCAAATTTATCTATCTCATTTTTTAGTAATTCAAGATTAGAGATGCCTTTTATAGAAACTCTTGAAAAAGGCGCCAATCTTTTTATTTCACCTTCGGTTTCTGCGAGAATTTCATAAGCAGGACTATCTAAGGGGGGTTCTTTCTTGTCTAAAACAGAAAATACTAATATATTTAACTTTTTATTACAGGTTTTGGCATTTAGCTCTATTGGAAAATCCGCGTAAGGAATTCTTGATGAAGATTCAGTTTTGGGAGGTAGTTGCCTTAAAAATGTTCCTTTACCAATTTGTCTGTATATAATCCCCTTTTTACATAGACTTTGCATTGCTTTGTGAACGGTTGTTTCACTGCAAGAAAATATCTTTACAAGCTCATTTTGAGAAGGCAATTTTGAACCTATTTTGAATTCACCTCTCCTAATCCAATCAATAATAAGTTCTTGAAGCCTGCTTGCGTTATCACCCAATATACTTTTTATATTTTCTCCTGTCATAAATAATACTTTTTTGATATTAATATCATATAAATATTATTTTTCAAATAAAAAGTGTTAAAAAATATAATTTTTAGTGATAATTTTTAAAAAGTTGTGCTGTTTTTAATGCATAAAAAACAAGGGAGTAAGGACATTATGAAAAGCAATTGTTAGAAATAAAAAAGTTAAAAGATACTAACAAAATCAAAAATTTTTCAGGAATCCTAATAAAAATTTTCTTTATTTCATAAGTTGGAGACTGATGGCCATAATCAGCATTCCTGTTACGAGCCCAATGAGACTATCATGTCCTTTTCCATAATTTCTGCTTGTTGGCAATAGTTCATCAAGGCTGATGTAAACCATTATTCCAGCAACTACACCAAATGTGATTCCCATAAGTTCTTTAGGTATTATGCCATCGGATGATGGTAAAAAGAATTTTATTAATGAAAAAGCAATAACAGCGCCAACAGGTTCAGCTAACCCACTAAGTACAGAGTATATAAAAGCTTTTTTTCTGTTGCCTGTGGCGTAGAAAATTGGTACAGAGACAGAAATACCTTCAGGTATATTGTGGAGAGCAATAGCAACGGCTATTGCGGTGCCAACTTTTGGATTTTGTAATGCGGCAAGGAATGTGGCAAGTCCCTCTGGGAAATTATGAATAGTAATTGCTACAGCGGTAAATAATCCCATTCTGAGTAATTGTTTATTGAGTTTTTCTTTTTGAGAGATGTCATCAGTGAAGAGCGATTTTGACATAATGGCAAATTCCCCTGTAAGAGGTAATGGCGCATTTTGATCGTGCAGCGGAGCGCTTTCTTTTTGCTGATGTATTTCATGTGGATTTTCTGCTGATGGGATAAGATTATCAATGATGGCGATAAGTAGTATTCCGCCAAAGAACGATGCAATATTTATCCATGCGCCATGGTGTTCTCCGTATCTTTCACTTAAATTGTTGAGGCCTTTAAAAAATATCTCGACGAATGAAACGTATAACATTACACCGGCTGAAAATCCAGTAGCAACAGATAAAAATCTATAATTTGTTTTTTTTGCGAAAAAAGCTATTACACTTCCAAGTGCTGTAGCCATGCCAGCTAAGAAAGTCAGAGTTATTGCAATAATGAAATGATTCATAGAAGAGTTTTGTTATTTAAGGACCCATTTTTTTTAAATATTCGTAGGTCAATTTTTGGCTTCTGAAGGATTCAAAAGCCGGGGTATTTTCTGCCACTGAATACACACCGGAAGCTTGTAGTAGTCTGGATTTCATTTTATCGTTAAGTTGAAAATATAGTATTTGGTCGAGAATTTTCCTGGTGTGTTCGTCTTCCACCGGGAAAAGTATTTCAACTCGTCTGTAAACATTTCTTGGCATCCAGTCGGCACTGGATAAGTAATATTCTGGATTTCCTCCGTTTGCAAAGTAGTATATTCTGGAATGTTCAAGAAATCTATCTATGATGCTTATCACCTTGATATTATTTGTATTTATTCCAGGTTTAAGACAGCATATGCCTCTTACGATGAGGTTTACTTCCACTCCTGCATAAGCTGCTTTATAAATGTGTTCTATGATTTCTGGTTCTACTAGTGAATTCATTTTTGCTATGATTTTGCCTGGATTATGTGGAGATGATAATCTTGTTTCGCGGTCTATTAAAGAGATAAATTTTTCTTTTAGATCAAAAGGCGCGACGGCAATTTTTTTCCACTTTTCTGGAGGGGCTGAATATCCTGTCATTATATTGAATAATGCTGATATATCGGATGCGAGGTCTTCATCGGCAGTAAAATATCCAATATCTGTGTAAATTTTCGCAGTTTTATCGTTATAATTTCCTGTAGATAGGTGTAAATATCTTTTTATACTGCCTTCTTCTTTTTTTACAATCATAAGTGCTTTGCAGTGTATTTTTAATCCTGGCATACCATATATTACGTGAGCTCCCGACTTTTCAAGTTTTTTAGCCCATATTATGTTGTTACTTTCATCGAATCTTGCTTTCAGTTCTACGATTACAGTGACTTGTTTTCCATTTTCTGCTGCTCGTTGGAGTGCTGTTATTACCGGCGAATTTCCGCTTACCCTATATAGAGTTTGTTTTATAGCCAGAACATTTGGATCTTCTGCCGCTTCTTCAATCAATCTTACTACTGGTTCAAAGGACTGGAATGGCAAAAACAAAGGAATATACTCTTTTTTCTTTATTGACTGAAAAATACTTTCGTTAGATGGAAAATCTGGGGACGGGATTGGCGGCCATTCAGCTTCGAGCAGATCTGCTCTTGATTCCTTTGAGATAAGTTCAAAAAAATTCGATAGATGCAGAGGTCCATCAACGAGAAATTTACAATCGTTTTCAACGTGAAGTTGTTCCATTATCCATTTTTCTAGGGAAGAACGCTGATCCCTTATAAATTCAACTTTAATAGCTTCTCGTGTTTTTCTGTTTATAAGTTCCTTTTGAATATGAGAAAGTAAATCAGCAACACCTTCTTCGTCTACAGTGAGGTCCATATCTTTTATAATCCTGAATGGGACAGCTTCATCTATTTGACAGTCATTGAAAAGATCTCCTATAAACTCTATTATTACGTCTTCAAGATATGCATAGACTTTATTTGCATTCTGAAATCTTCTTGAAGGGACAGCTATAAATCTTGGGAGGACAGATGGAACTTCAACAAAAGCGGATACGAATTTTTTTGAGTCTTTTTTTCGTAGTCTTACGGCAATTTCTATTGTGCAATTATTGAGATTGGGGAAAGGATGGCTTGGATCAACTGCTATTGGAGTAAGGGCTGGAAAAATCATCTTTCGAAATATTTTTTTATATTCGTTGCGTTCATTTTCATCCCATTCATTTCTTTTTATTACTATAATGCCCTTTTTGTGAAGTTCTGGCAAGATTTGAGAGTTAAGCAAATGATATTGTTTTGAAGTTAATTTATTTACTTTCTTTCTTATCATATTGAGTTGTTCATCGACTAATAGTCCGGAATAATCAGTACCTTTATCTCCTGCTTCAAGTTGTTTTCTTATTCTGGCTACTCTTACCATAAAAAATTCATCGAGATTGTTTGAAAATATTGCTATGAATTTAAGTCTTTCAAGGATGGGAAGGTTCTGGTTTTTAGCTTCTTCAAGAACTCTTGAATTGAAGTCTATCCAGCTTAAGTCTCTGTTGATAAAGTAATCTTTATTAATTTTAAAATCCATATTCATGAAAATTCCACTTTCATTCCATATGTTTCAGCGAAGAGATCTGACTTTGCCTTTAAAGCGAGTATTTCAGCAGTTTGTTCCATTGCCATAGTATCAGGAGAAAAGATAATTCTATTATTTTCTACCTTTATCCTGAGTTTGTTGAATTTTGCATTATGGGATCTGTCAAGAGCGTCTGCTATCCTTAGTATGGCGGCAAGTTTTGCGATAATAACCCGCTCAAAGCTTTCCAGTTGCATATATTCCGGATGAGATTTTTTAGGGAGACCTCGTCTATGGTACCTTGCTATCATAGCAACGATTTCAGTATCATTCATTGAGAGCCCTGGTATCTGACTGTTTTTTATGAGGTAATAGGAGTGTTTGTGATGCTGGCGGTTATTGAGGAATTGGCCAATATCATGAAGTATTGCAGCTATGTGCAGGAGAAGTCGTTCTTTTTCAGTAAGTCTGTGGATATGTTTCATTTCATCAAATATTTCGAGGGCGTATTTTGCTACTGTTTCTGCGTGTTTTGAGTCATAATAGAATTTTTCTCCCAGAGATTTGGCACATGAGATGATATCTTGAGTGAAAGGGTCTTCATCAGTTTTTTCCCGCAGCATTTCTTCAATTATTGCTTCGCGAGTGTTGGTTTCAGGTATGTAAATAGAATCTGCTTTGCTTATCTTCAAAAGATTAGATAGTATATCACAGCATGGCAGAAGACCAACTGCATCCAGATCTGATATAGTAAATTCGCTTGCAATTTTTTCAGGTTTTTTTAATTCAGCTATTTTTGATATTTGTTTAAAATCTGATATAGAAAGAATATCAAGTTCACGGTTGCTACTCTTGTTTATTATATGAAGCATTGCTCGGGGTGTGGAGCCAACAGCAATAAGACATGGCGGAATTTCAGAGAAAGACCGCAAGAGCAGTTCGGAAAGAGAATCGACTATGTCATCTATCACTACAGTGCTTTTACTGAGGGGTTGTCCAAGTTCTTCATATATCCTTATTGTTCCGATTCGGAAACTTTCGGCTTTTTTAAGTAATCCATTTTGATAGAGGCAAATATGTGAAGAACCTGTTCCTATCATTGCAATAAGAGCATTGTTGATTTTATCTCTTATAATATTTTTTAAAGATAAGTAAATAAGGCGAATTTCTTCTGAACTATCAAGGGCTTCAATTTTTATACCTGATTCGATAAAAATTCTGTCTATAAAGATATCTTTATTTGTTGCTTCTCTAACGGCACTTGTAGCAATTGCGCGATAAGAAGAGATGTTGTATTCAGACATAACTTTAGCGAAATCTTTCATTATCTTAGCAGCAAGAGCAAAATTTTCAGCTTTTATTATGCCTTTTGTAAATACGTCGCGGCCTATCGGTATGGGTTGCGATAGAGTTTCAAGCGTTTTGATCTTTTGTTGGGGGGAGATTTCCGCTATTTCAAGACGCATTGAATGGGCTCCTATATCGATTACAGCCAATACTTTATTTTCTGAGTTTTTCATAATTTTTTAAATTTCCATATTTTATTCACAACGAGACGCATTTAACCATCCGTAAATTATAAAAAACATTGTCGGAGCTAATCCCGCAAAAAATGGAGGTAAAATTCCTCTGTTTCCAAATATAAGAAAAAGATGTGAAGAAAGTTGATATACAACAATTATAATAACCGCCATTACTATTGCGAGGAAAATTCCCCCTCTTTGATTCCTTGCAGCCATAGGTATTCCCAGAAAGACAGCTAAAAATGATGCAAATGGAAATGCAATTCGTGAGTAAAGAGTTGTTTTATATATATTTTTAAGCTTTGGGGATATATTTTTTACTTTTGTAAGTAAATTCAAAATAATCATAGACTGGAGCTCTTCTGGAGGCTTTATGGAATTTATCATTTCTTCTGGAGATTCCGGGGCTATTTCTCTGGAAATAATTTTTTCTTCAAATTTTTCACTTCTTTTCGGGAGAAAACCTTCTTCATCATATGGAGTGAATGTGCCTTTTATGAACTTCCAGCCCTGACCTGGCAGGTATACAGCCTCTTCTGATTCAATATCCCACTCAAGCATACCTTCGTTGTTATATTTTTTTAGAATTGCAGTTTTTTGTGGAGCATTTTCTCTAAATTCCCTGAAGAACCACTTTCTTAGCGAGTCAGGACTCCTGTAACTGAGCATTTCAAACTGCCCTTTTACATAATATTTATCGCTTCTGGATTTTATTATTTCATATGCTTTTTTTTCAGATAATGGTACAATTGATTCATTGAAGGCAAAATTTATAATTGCAATTAATAAAGCAAATATATATATTGATGCGCAGGCTCTGTGTATTGAAATTCCAGAGGCTCTCATAGCAACTATCTCCATATTTTTCCCAAAATTTGCCATTTCATACATACATGCAAGCATTACTGATATAGGCATAATAAATCTTATATTACCAGGCATTTTTAGCAGAAAATAGTGAAACATCTCCGAAAAAGGTGCTTTATTGTCAAGAAAATCTTTCAAATCATCAAATATATCTCCAATAAAAAAGAGAATTATAAAACCTATCATTATGACTGTAAAAGGTATAAGAAACTCCTTCAGGACATATCTGTCTATTTTGAGAAAACCTGAAAAACGGCGTTTTACAATTTCAATAGTATTATTAGTATTATTTTGTTTAAAACTCATTTGACTTTTTTTTTCTATATCTTAAATTTAAAGACCATCGTTTAAGTCTATAATCTAATTTATAATTGGAAAAAATAAAGAGCATAAATGAAGGTATTTAAAAAGTTTTCTGCAAAATATAGTAGAAAAAATAAAAAAGACATATTATTTGGGCATCTCTTTTTTTATCAAAAAGGATTGCTAATATATTTTTTCTGCATTATTCTAATTTTTAATTCTTGCTACAGTCCAGCGCCCATACCTGATGCAGTTTTATCAAAAGAGTACAAAAATATTAAGAGAGAACAACATGCAGGTATACCTGATAATATCGAGACTTTGACTCTTGAAATAGCCACCAACATAGCTCTCGCAAACAACCCCGATTATCGTTCAGCAAAGCATTCTGTGATTGCGGCTTGGGCAAGGCTTTATTCATCTATCTCTGAATATTTGCCAACTATCTCTGCAGAGTATGATATTACTGAATACAAGTATGTACCTATCTCAAGTGGAGGAAGTGGGCGTGATAATGGTGGAAATATTTTTTCCAATAAAACCGGTGGATTAAGAGGTCGATGGGAACTCTTTAATGGTCTCGTAACTACAATGAAAGTCCTATCAGCAAGAAAAGAAGCTTCTCAATATGAAGCCCTTGATAGAGATGCACGCAGGATATTAATTCAAAATGTTGTATACGCTTACAATAATATTCTTTTGACACTTGAAAAAATAAGGATAGCTAAAGAAGATATTGCTTTTAATGAATCTCTTTTGAAAGAAACAGAAATCAAATATCAAGCTGGAACAGTGCCGTTAAGTGAAATGCTCAATTTTAAAATTCGCGTAAATCAGGCAAAAACAGTACTTACAGATGAAAATTACAATCTCGAAAATTCCAAAATAGTACTTGCAGAACTAATGGGACTTTCAGAAGCTAAACTTCCTGAAAATATTAAGTTTTCAAGACCAGAAGATAGAAAGGATACGCTTAGCAGTATTGATATCTATCTGGAGTCGGCTATAGCAAATCGTCCTGACCTCGAAGCATTTAGGAAAGCTCTCGAAATTGCTAAATTCAACTTATGGCAAAGATATGGAGCCTTTTTACCTGTTATCTCCGCTAATGCATTCTGGGGATACTCAAGAAATGATGATGGTTATAGTGGAAGATATATGTATAGGCCCAGAACACAAGATAGAAGCTTTAATTATGGTTTATCTATTGACTGGACAATATTTAGCGGAGGAAGCAGAATCGCAGATTTGAGAGAAGCTCAGGCGCTGCTTGCCAGTTCGAAGGAGAACTTATATGAGCAATGGGTAAGGGTTGTTGCAGAAGTGCGTATTGCATACGAAAACTATATTAGAGCAGAGGAACAAGTAAAAATACAGAAAGAAACTCTTGAATTAGTAAAGAAAACAAGGGATCTTGTTGAGGAAGAATATAAAGCAGGAACAGCAAACCTCACAAGACTGAATGAAGCTCAAAATGACCTTGTCTCTGCTGAGGGAAAGCTCGTTTCTTCCATTATTGCGCTTGATAATGCATTTATTCAATTGAAATCAGCTTCAGGAGAGTTATAATTTTTTTATTTATTTCAAACAATTGTTTTAAACATTAGTTTAAAAATGAATACAAAAGAAAAAATTATGAGAATAGCATGCCGTAATTTTGCTCTCAATGGCTATGAAAAGACAACTATCAGAGGTATAAGTTGTGATGCAAAAGTAAATATCGCCGCTGTGAATTATCACTACCATAATAAGGAAACATTGTATAAAGAAGTTTTTAATTATATAATGAAAAAAGATAGAATTCATATTATAAATTTAGATAACTCTCAAAAAATATCTTCACGGCTTAATGATTGGAGAGAAGGATTAACAAAGTGGCTCGAGGAAATTCTACTTGATATATCGAGTAAAGAGCCTTTTCATCAATATAAGACTATGATTATTAGTCGTGAGTTAATGAATCCTTCTCCTGTCTTTAAAGATATATTTAAGACCCATTTAAAACCAGTTCTTGATAATCTTATTTTTCAGATTAAAAAGAATTTTCCGAAAAATCTGAAAAAAGATGAACTGTACATTGAAATATTTTCTGTGATTTCTGAAGCAGTTTTTTATATGAATGCCAGAGCCCTCATAAGAGCATGCTTTCCAAAATCAGATTTTACTTCTAAAAATATAAAAAACATAGTAAAACATACTGTTTTAAAAAATATTTTATGGATAAAAGAAAAAAACAAAAAGGAAAGACAAAAATAATGAGATTAAGCCGATTTATATTTTTTATTTATTGTATTTTTGCAATATTTGTGTCTTGTTCAAAGAATGATAATATAAAAGAAGAGAAGATAATCTCAGTAGAATGTATAACCCCCCAAGAAAAACTGTTTGAAAATATTATAAAGGTCTTTGGAAATATTGAGCCAGTTGAATATGCTGATATTTCTGCTCGAATTGAAGGCGTTCTTGAGAGAAGATTCGTAAATGAAGGGGAAAAATTTAAAAAAGGGGAAGTCCTTTTTCAAATCGATAAAGTAAAAGCAGAAAACAAATTTAAGTCCGCGGAAGAGGAATTAAAAGTTGCTGAAGCGAATCTCAAAAAAGCCCAACTTGATCTGGAGATATTAAGAATAACACTTGATAAAGCAAATTTAGATTATCAGAGAGCAAAAGAACTCATTCAACAGCAGGCAATATCTCAGGACAGGTTCGAAAATTACGAACTCAACTGGAAAAAAACTCATGCAAATTTCAACCAGGCAGAAGCAATTGTTGCAATTTCAGTGGCAAACAGAGATAGGGCTAAAACTAATCTTGAAATAGCCCGAAAGGAACTCAATGATTCCAGTGAAATGGCACTATTTGATGGAGTTGTTACAACTAAATATAAAGAGGAAGGTGAATTTCTTAAAATCGGAGATAAAGTCATACGTATTCAAAATGATGAGAATTTGGAGGCCGTTGCGTATTTATCATCGGAATTTTATCCTTACATTAAGCCTGGTGAAACGATAGCTAGAATAAAATCAGGAAACGTTTGTGAAGAAGAGAAAATTTCCTATAAATCTGCGGATATAGATACAAAAACCAGAACATTCAAAATTAAAATAAAAATCCCTCCAAATAAAAATTTCATTAGTGGAAGTCTTTGCCTAATTGAGATTATTACTGAAAGGAAAAATGCTATCGGTATACCATCTAATACAATACTTGAAAAAAATAAAGGAGTAAAAACAATTTTCAAAATTAATAATAATATTGCTGAGGAAATTGAAGTAAAAACAGGGATAGAGCATGGAGATATGGTAGAAATAGTTGAACCTGAAATCCGCAATCTGAAAATAGTATCTGAAGGCCAGGCATTACTTGCTAGTGGCGATAAAGTAAAAATAATATCAGAATCTAAATAAAAAATTGGAATAATCTTTATGTTGTTAAGTAATTTTTCAGTAAAAAGACCAATTGCAACGCTCTGCATAATAATTGTAATAGTTCTTTATGGGATGAATTCCTATAAAAAGTTGGGTCTTTCAATAATGCCAGAAATTGATGTTCCTTATGTAACTGTTACTACAATATATCCTGGGGCTAATCCGGAGGTTATAGAAGTTGATGTTGCAAAAAAAATTGAAGATGCAGTTTCTCAAATTGAAGGATTGAAACATATTACTTCTACATGCATGGATAATCTATGTTTGAATATTCTTGAATTTGATCTTTCTGTTGATGTTGATGTTGCTGCTGTTGATGTAAGAGAAAAAATAAACCTCATAAAAAATGATTTTCCTTCTAATGTTGAGGAGCCGAAGATAGTTAAATTCGATGTAAATTCTTTGCCGGTTGTTTCTCTTATGTTAACATCTGATATGCCTTTGGATATGTTATATGATTATGCTCAAGAATATCTTAGTAATTATTTTTCTACAATCCCTGGAGTGGCTGAAGTCCAATTGGCAGGAGGCGATTCACTTGAACTTCATATAGTAGTTGATAAAAAGAAGCTTGCATCAACTGGAATTACTCTGTCAGATGTTATAGCCAGGGTGAAAGCTAATAATGTAAAAATTCCAGCAGGTACAATAAAACAAGGACGACAAGAATACAATATCACAATGGATTCTGAGATGAAATCCATAAAGCAATTTAAAGAGCTAGAAATAGCAAATATTGATGGAAAAAGGATATATCTAAAAGATATCGCTGAATTGCAAATGACTTCAAAAGAGAAAAGAACACTTGCCTTTTTTAATGGCCAAAGCGCTGTAAGTATGAAAATTGTTAAAAAAGGAAAAGCGAATTCCGTTGAAGTGGTAAATAGAGTAAAGAAACGCTTAGAAGAATTACAAAAAAATTCTTTAATACCAGGATCAGTGAAGGTAAATTGGTTTGTTGATGAAGCTAAATTTACAGAAGCAAGCGTTGTTGATGCATTTCAGAGCGTTGTACTGGGAATTATTTTAACAGGGATAATATTGTTTATTTTCCTTCACGAAATCCGTTCAACTCTGATTGTCGCTGTTACCATGCCTGTTTCAATAATCTTCACATTTGGAGTAATGAGACTTTTTGGTTATACGCTGAACAATCCTACCCTTTTAGCGCTTGGAACATCAGTTGGAACACTTGTTACAAACTCTATTGTGGTAATAGAAAATATTTTTGTGAAGCTTGCTGATTCTTCACCTGAAAAAGCAGCAATAGAGGGAACATCAGAAGTAGCCCTCCCAGTATTCGCCAGCGCCATGACAAATGTGGTTGTCTTTGTTCCTATTGCCTTGATGTCCAGCATAATAGGCAAGTATTTTGCGCCTTTTGCAGTAACAATGACAGCCGCAACATTAATTTCATTATTCGTAAGTTTCACTCTAACACCTCTATTAGCTTCAAAATTTTTGCAAAATAAAATGTCAGAACATAAGTATTTTATGCGCAAATATACTGAATATTGGAATAAGTACTATGAAAAAACTGAGAAGGCTTATTACAATTTCCTAAAAGATAATTCTTCAAAATCTTTCTTATTTTCTACCTTCTCTATTCTACTTTTGCTACTTACATTAATATTTGTTGCACCAAAAGTTGGGCTTTCTTTTTTTCCAGAAAATGACAAAGGAGAATTTATCCTAAAACTCGAATTTCCAACAGATACGAATTTGAACGCAAATGTTAGCCAAACTCTTAACGTCGAACGTGAGATAAGAAAACTGCCCGAGGTCATTTCTACCGCAATTACATGCGGAAAAGTTCAGGGAATAATAGGTCAAGTTTCAGAAGGAGTTTTCCTATCTGAAATTTACGTAAAAACTACCGATAAAAATCGTCGAAAAATGAATCTGGATGAAATGAAAACTATGTTCAGAAACTTCTTAAATAAAAAAACTAATTTCAAAGCAACTGTAAATGTTCCATCTCCAGTCGGTGGTTCTTCAAGTCAGGTGGAAATAGAAATTTCAGGTAATGAACAGAAAACACTTGAAAGGTTGGCCTTACAAGTAGAAAAAACACTAAAAAATAGTGCAATTTTAACTGATGTGGACACCAATATCAGACCTGGCAAACCAGAACTAAAATTATTGCCCGAAAACGCTATACTTAAAGAACTCAACCTTGATTCATATTACATAGGAGAATTAACTCGTTGCGCTGTGGATGGAATAAAAGCTGGAACGTATAAAATAGGTGATCGCTCGTTTGATATTAGAGTAATAACTAAAGAAATGAACTCTATTAATGATATTAAAAATATAAACTTCTTTTCACGCAATAATACGCCTATTAATATAGATAGCGTTACCAAAAAGTTATTGGATAAAATTCCCATTCAGATTGTTCGTGTTGATAAGAGAAAAACAGCTAAAATTTATGCAAATCCATTACCTTCTGTCCCTCTTGAAACTGCTGCGAATTTCGCAAAACAGAATATATCACAAATTCTTCCTGGTGGATATACGTTGCGATTTGCTGGACAGATTGAAAAAATGAAGGAAGGACAGGCTGATTTTCTTTTTGTCATAGTTAGCGCTATAATTTTGACATATTTACTCATCGCAGCATCTATAGAATCCTGGACACAGCCAATCATGATTATGGCGACAGTTCCTCTCGCTCTTATTGGATTGTTTATTGCTCTTTATTTTGCTGGAATGTCTCTTTCAATGATGGGGCTGCTTGGTTTTGTAATGCTAATTGGAATTGTTGTAAATAATGCGATACTTATAATTGATGAAGTTAACTCTTTATCTATTTCAGGGTATAATAATGAGGATATTGTCTTTCAGGCATCCAGGAGGGTTTTTAGACCAATTATAATGTCGAGCATAGCAACTGTAGTAGGCATAATACCTATGGCGTTTGGAAAAGGTTTGGGGTCAGAGCTTCGTTCAAGTTGTGGAATGGGAATTCTGGGAGGGCTTATATCTTCTACCGTGTTATCACTTTTTATAATTCCAATTGTATATAATTCTTTATTCATTAAGAAACAGAGACAAAAAAAATAATGGGTAATTTTGCGAAAATCGCAGCGGTAACTGGAGGGACCGGAATTCTCGGTTCACGACTTATATATGACCTTTTGGACAGAGGTTATAAAGTAAGAGCCTTAAAAAGAAAAAATTCCTCATTGGAAAGGGTTCACACACTTTTTAAAGTCTGGGGTAACGATAATAGATTCTCCATGATTGAATGGTTTGATGGGGATATTTTGGAAGAGAAGTCTATTGAAAATCTCCTGCTTGGTGTTGATTATTTTTTTCACTGTGCCGCAATGGTTTCTTTTTTGCCATCAGAAAGAGAAAAAATGATTGAAACAAATGTTAACGGGACAAAAATTGCATTAAAAGCTTCACTTAACGCAAAGCTAAAAAAACTTTGCTATGTAAGCTCAATCGCTGCTTTAGGAAGAGAGCAAGATAAAAATAAAATTATAAATGAAGATACAAAATGGCAGGAAAGTAAAAGCAACTCTGCTTATTCAAAAAGTAAATATCTGGCTGAACAAGAAGTCTGGGATAAAATTAAGAAATTCGGACTCAATGCTGTAATCGTCAATCCATCTGTCATAATTGCAGCAGCACCTGACAATAAAAGTTCCGCAAAATTCTTTTTTACTGCAGAGAAAGGGAATCCTTTCTTTACTGACGGGATTAATGGTTTTGTAGATGTCAGAGATGTATCAAAAGCAATGATAGAATTATGTGAAAGTCATATTAATGGTGAACGCTTTATTTTAAATGAAGGAAATTATTCATATAGGAAAATATTTGAACTCATTGCAAAATATTTAGGTAAAAATCCTCCGTATATCAGATTAACTCCGTTTTTACTTAATCTTTTATTCGTTGCAGATAAGATAAGAAGTTCTTTAATTGGTTCGCAACCAATACTTAGCAGAGAGATTATAAAAACTGCCACTTCAAAATATTTCTACTCAAATGAAAAAATAGAAAAACATCTTGATTTTAAGTTTATACCAATTGAAATTGCAATTAAAGAACATTCAGAATTTTTTCAGAAAATTCGAAGAATCCATAGAGAGAATTTTTAATCAAGGATATCTTATAAATTTTTATACGAAAATTATAAAATAATTTAGCTCAATTTTCGTATAGACTCAACGAATGTAGGAAGGGCAATTTCTGGTTCTTCTATTTCAGGATGCCATTGTTTTTCCCACTCAAAAGTCAAATAACCATCATAACCACCTAATTTCAAAACAGTTAGAATTTCCGCAAATGGGATATCGCCTTCTCCACAAAGACATAATTTGAAACTATCTTTGCCATCAGTGCTTTTTATTTTTTTTGAGTCTTTCCAATGGGTATACTTTACATATTTGCCTATCTTATTCCATGTTTCTGCTGGACTTTCAGAACAAAAACGATATGGATGGTGAATGTCCCATAAGGCATTGATGTATGGAGATGCTGCTACTTCAATAAGTTTTAATAAATTATCAGAAGATGTCCAATCGTCATGAGTTTCAATAACTATTTCAATGTTGTTATCTTCTGCGATTTTAGCAATCTCAGATAAGAATTTTTTTGCATCTTTTAATGCTTCA
Organism: uncultured Lentisphaera sp.; assembly: GCA_964426675.1. Classification (GTDB taxonomy): domain Bacteria; phylum Verrucomicrobiota; class Lentisphaeria; order Victivallales; family GWF2-50-93; genus DYMC01. Next base: position 62,997 of record CAYRRM010000006.1, on the reverse strand, counting down.
AGCCTTGACCTATTTCCAAGTTTTCCTCCAAAAATCCTTATGAATTTTGTATCAAAAACATCACATAGTCTTGTATATGCTTTAATTTCAGATATAAAATTGTTCTTTACTTCTTCATTTTCAGGGCATGCGTTTACCGAACTGGAAAAAGCCGATACAGAGAGCCCACAACTTTTTATTTTTTCTTTTGTTTCATCCAATTTATCATTAAATTCCTTGAGTTCAAATATTCTTATTTGTCCAGTATAACCGCGAAAATCTATCGCGTCATAACCGAATTTTATTGCTGCTTCTGTGATTTTATCAAGAGTCCAATTAGGACATGCGAGAGTGGTAAAAGACAGTTTCATTGTTTTTCTCCTTTTTCAATATTTTCAGCTATTGCAATTGCTTTCATCATAGCCATTGCTTTATTTTTTGTTTCTTCATATTCTTTTTCTGGAACTGAATCTGCGACAATTCCAGCTCCTGATTGCACATATGCCATTTTATTTTTTAGAAGAGCCGTCCTTATAGTAATGCATGAATCTAAATTTCCTTCATATGAATAATACGCCACAGCTCCTCCGTAAGGGCCCCTGCGTTCTTTTTCGAGTTCTGAGATTATTTGCATTGCTCTGACTTTTGGTGCTCCTGATAGAGTTCCTGCAGGAAATGTTGACCGCATTACGGAATCTGCTTTTAGACCTTTTGCTAATTGTCCCTTAACATTTGAAACAATATGCATTACATGGCTATATTTTTCTATAATCATTAGTTTTTCAACTTTTACTGATGATTTTTCTGCTACTCTACCGATGTCATTCCGTGCCAGATCCACAAGCATTATGTGTTCTGCTCGTTCCTTTGGATCTGCTAAAAGTTCTTCAGCAAGTTTTTTATCATCTTCCTCATTTTCCCCTCTTTTTCTTGTTCCTGCTATTGGGCGGACAGTTATTTCTCCGTTAATACATTTTGCATGGACCTCAGGGGATGCTCCTACGAGCGAATGGTCCCCGCAGTTGATAATGAACATATATGGAGATGGATTTAATATTCTTATTGCTCTGTAAAGTGATAGAGCACTTACTTTTATCGGAGTTGAAAAGCGCTGAGAGATAACAGCCTGTATGATATCTCCATCGTAGATATACTTTTTAGTTTTCTCCACCATCCTTTTAAATTCACTAAATGTTTTATTAGAATGAGGTATAATTTGTTTTAATTCTTTCGGAATTTCTGCAAATGGAAGTTTGTTGGGGGAAGACTTTAATTTTTCCCTTAAATTTTGGATTTTTTCAATAGCCTCATCATAATATTCGGATGTTGTTTTTTGTCCATCAATCTTTATATTGGCAATAATTTGTATTACATGCCTGACTCTATCAAAAGCAAGCAAGGTGTCTGTGAAGATAAAGAATGCATCTGGAGTATCAAGAGGCATTTTCTCTGGTTGAATAACAGTGGGTTCAACCTCACTTACTACATCATAGCAAAAATATCCTACAGCGCCGCCGTGAAAAGGTGGAAGACCAGCTATTTTCACAGGCTTGAACTTTGATACGGCATTCTGGACTTTTTCAAAAATATCACGTCCTTTCAGTTCCTCTTTTATCTTTCCTCTTTCATAAAGGAATGCTTTTTTGTTTTTATAAATAAGCACAGAATCAGGAGAGGAACCAAGAAACGAATATCTGGCAATGTTTTCTCCTCCTTCAACGCTTTCCAACAAAAAAGAATAGGGGGCAGGTGTATTATTTTTATCAAAGCTTATCTTGGCAAAAGCCGACAAAGGCGTTTCCGTATCAGCTATAAATTCAGTAAAGACAGGGATTATCAATCCTTTTCTTGCAATTTTTACAAATTCCTTTTTTTCTGGTCTGATTATCATATAAAAAATTATTCCCTTTTTACCAGCATCATCAAAGATTGTAAATTATAGCATTACGATTTTAAATGGCAAATTTATGATAGAAATATATTAAAAAATATTTTATAGGTAATTATAGGTAATTTATATTCAGTTAACCTGTTATTTTCATAAAGAATGTGAACTCTCCGAATATCTTTTTTAGAAATATTATGATTTTTTTCAAAAATCACAATTTGCTGCATTTCATTTTTTCGCATTTTTTACTTGCGCTCAGGAGGGCGAAGTCATTATACTTCAGTTCAATTATTTTTAATTTGCATTATTACAGCTATCTCTCAATTATTGGACACACTGGTTTCATAAAATATACAGATTAGAGTAACACATTAATCCATTGTAGCAGCCTTTGAAAAGAATATTTAATCTGAATCTATTTTTTGTGATGAAATAGTTAGATTATAAAGAACTGAGAAAAAATTTGCGGGAATTTTTTTTAGATAAGATTATCTTTCGGGGTATAGTCATAATTATTTTCTTCTGTGTAAAAGATATTATCTAAGTTTAAAGAAAATTCGATAAGTTCTTTGCAAAGTATAAAATTTGTTGATAGAATGAAAAGACCATCTTCAATATCTAACTTTTCTTTTTCACTATCTAATTTTTTGTCTGGTAAAGATTGATTTTTATTTGAATTTTGTTCGTATGCTTGTGTTTTATTTTCTATTTTTTGAGTTTGAATATCTTCCTTTATAAGAAAGACGATAGAAGAAACTATTATTAAAGTTGCTGCTATTGCAAGAGATATGAATTCTCTTGATTTTATGAATATAATAAAGCTATTCTTTTTATGTAGAAATCTTGATGCTTCACCTTTTATTGCTAAATCAAGTTGCTCGGGAACTTTTAGAGAACTTAATTCTTTGGATAATACTATTTTTATTTGTTTTGCGAAATTCGCAAACTCAGCGCATTCACTGCATTCGTTTAAATGAGATGTGATGGAAGAATCAAAGTTTTCGGATATTATATTTTTTTGAACTTCATCGCATTTTTTATTTATTTTCACTTTTCCGCCCTCCTATTCTTTAAGCAGTTTCTGAGACTTTTGAGAGCATATTGCATTCTTGCAAGAGCTGTATTAATCGAGCATTTTTGTAATCTTGCAATTTCCTTAAAAGGGAGTTCATCATATCTAAAGAGAAAGACTTCTTTTTGTTCAGTTGGCAATTTTTCGATACATTGGTTGAGATTTTCACCAATCTCCTTAATTGAAAGTTCTTTGGATGGATTTTTATTTGTTGATAGTTGATCCCAATGGTCAATTGAACTGATATCTTCAAGATTTTCTCTTGAATATTTTCTAAAGTAATCCATTGCAAGGTTGTGCGAAATTCGCATAATCCACGCAAGAAATCTTTCATTTTCTTTATAATATTTGAAATTCGCAATGGCTTTAAGCCAGGTTTGTTGAAAGATATCATCACAGAGGCTATCCTTTTGTGGCAAAAGTTTTCTGAGATATGCATATAGTTGTCTTTTGTATTTTTCATATAGCTCATCAAATGCCTCCATGTTTCCCTTTAGGTAATTTCTTATCAGGATTTCATCGGAGCTATTTCTTTTTTCTTTTTCCATAATAACGTAAGAGCTAAACTTTTTATTTTAGGTATTTCTTAATTAAATTAATGTCTTTTTTGAAAAAGTAAATAAGTGTAGCAAATTACATACCAAAATACCAAAAATTATGTAGTATTTTAAAGAAACTGTTCTAATTTTTGATTTATTTTTTAAAGATGTCCGGTGCATAGAAATGGAGTTTAAATAGTGCGATGGGAAAATGAAAGAATTTTAATTACAGGGGGTAATGGTTTTCTTGGGAGGGAGATAGTGAGGCAACTTCTCCTGCGTGGAGCTGGCTCAGTTAGAATATTTTGTAGGAGTACTTGTAGTAATTTTGCTGATCCGAGAGTTGAAATTGTGAATGGTGATATAAGAGATGAGAAAAGGCTTATTGAATCATGTGTCGGAATAACAATGATTTTTCACTGTGCCGCAATGGCTGGGATATGGGGGCGATGGGAAGATTTTTTTTCTATAAATGTAATTGGTACTCGAAATGTTATTCGCGCTGCTTATGAAAATAGAGTAAATGTTTTGGTTTATACAAGTTCTCCAAGTGTTGTTATCCCGCCATCAGGTGTATATGGAGCGAATGAAAGTATCCCGTATTCAAAAAGATACCTTGCTTTTTATCCGAAGACTAAAGCAAATGCGGAGAGAATCGTTGTTGCATCTGCGTCAGAAAAACTTAGAACTATTTCTATCAGACCTCATCTTATTTGGGGGCCAGGAGACCCTCATATCTTGCCGAGGTTAATAGATAGGGCTATAAAATCAAAATTAATTCAGATAGGAGATGGAAAAAATTGCGTTGATTTGACATACGTTGATAATGCGGCATTTGCGCATATTCTTGCAGGGGAAGTTTTGCGAAAATCGCAAAAATATTCGGGAAAAATATATTTTGTAAGCGATGGTGATAAAGTTAATTTATGGAACTGGATAAATAATTTTTTAAGCTTACTCGGATTAAAAAATGTTTCAAGAAAAATTCCGGTAACTTTAGCTTATGCAATTGCTGCTCTTTGCGAATTTCGCCATCGAATTTTCAATATTTCAGGAGAACCCCTATTAACAAGATTCACGGTTATGCAGTTAGCTCGCGATCATTTCTTTGATATATCAGCGATAAAAACGGATCTTAACTATAAGCCCATTGTAAATCAGGATGAAGCGTTAAATAGAACAGTTGAGAGCTTCAAATTTGTGGTAGAGAAACTGAATTACGCCAGAAAGTAATTTTGCTGGAATTTTCTATTTTTTCAAGTCTTTTGCCCATTTTCAAAATACTCAATAAGTTTTTCGCTTATTTGAGGAATATCAAATGCCTTAGAGGCATTTCTCATTGATTTATGTCCCATATAACCAGTTGCTACTGCGTATCTTGCAGCAACTGGAGATGTATTTGTTTTTGTATTGTAGCGAATGAAATCAATAAATGTATTTACTATTTCAATATCTGAACCGCCGTGAAAATCTGTGGAATCTCTGAGATAGTAAATTATATCTGGCTTTTGACGTGAACCTCGTTTAGTCCATACATGTATTTCACAATTGCCGTGGTCTCCAACATTTTCAATTCTTCCTTCTGTACCGATGAAGGTGTAATTTCTTTCTGCATCAGGAGTGTAATGGCACTGAAGATATGAAGCCTGTTTACCGTTGGAAAGTTGCATCATTATCATATTGTGATCCTCTACATCAATTACGGGTGAAAAACCATCCTGTGTTAAAGGTGGATAACGTCTTTTATCCCAATCGGTGGAACCTTTTGTTCCCGGAGCTCTGCGTTTACATTTATTGTAAACAGATAGCATTCCCATTCCTACGACAGTTTTTGTGTAAGAGCCCATAATCCAATGAATTACATCTATATCATGAGCGCCTTTTTGCAATAATAAACCAGTAGTATTTTTTCTTTCAGAGTGCCAGTCTCTAAAATAAGCATCTCCTCCATAATCAATAAAATGCCTGCACCAGCAGACCTGAACTTCTCCTATTATGCCTGAATCAATCAATTCTTTCATTTTTTTAATGGAGGCGAAATGCCTCATATTATGCCCTAAAAACAGTTTTGATTTTGTTTCATAGGCTGTTTCCAGGATTTTATCACAACCTTCTATTGTTATAGCCATTGGTTTTTCGAGGTAAACAGCTTTTCCTGCCTTTAGCGCTGCAATGCATTGTTCTTCGTGAAGGAAATCTGGAGTAGTTATAAATACAGCATCAATATCTTTTTTCTGCAATAATTCTTTATAATTTTTAGTAATAAAGACGTCTTTTCCAAAGCGTGTTGTAAATTTTTTGAGTTGTTCATCATCAATATCAGCTCCAGCTATTATTTGGCAATTTTTTTCTGGTAAATGAGTAAAATGCGCAAGATTGCCGCGTCCACCGACTCCTATAACTCCAATGTTTAAGGTTTTCATAATTCTATTTTCAATTTTTATATTGTTTCATTAAAGAAAGTTTATTGTCCGAGCTTTTTCCATATGGTTTCTAAATTAATAACTTTCGATTCGAGTCTTGCCTTGTCAATAGCGAGTGCCACTACAGAACTTCTTAATCCTTCTTCTCCTCCAGATGGTAGTTCTTTTTCATTAATCATAGCTTCTCCTAATTCTTTTGCAAGTATTGCGTCTCCGCCTCCATGTAAATCGCCTTTAAAAGAAATTTCTTCAATTTTTTCTCCGATTCTTGCGAATTTAAGAGACTGAGAATATAGTTCTGTTATCATTGTTCCCTCGCTACAAGAAAAATAAATTCTTCTTTCAGGGATTGCATTAGACAATGTGGCTTGAAAGTTTGCTGAAATTCCATTTCTAAAAATCATCGAAACGCATTGGTGGTCTACGATATCTTTTTCAGAACTGAATGGGCATTTTTCTCCTGCCGGATCAAACCATCCTTCAAAGGCTTTTTTTCCGTTGTCATTTAATTTTTTCAGGATTCCGAGATTTTCTTTCTTAAAAAGGTCGAGTCCACCAAATGATGATACTCTTGATGGAAGGGATTCTGTATACCAGTTTAATAAATCAAGGTCGTGGCAGCATTTTTCGAGAATATGAGGTCCTGCAAATTTTGCAAATCTTCTCCAATTTTTCATAATATAAGCGCCGTGAGAGGGTGTGATATTTTCGCTTGCTGCTATACTTATTATTTTACCTAAAATTCCTGATTTTAGTATTTCTTTTGCCTTCCTGTAGATTGGCGCATAGCGCAGGACAAATCCAGTAGCAAATATTGAACTTGATTTTTTATGGGCATCATAAATGGCTTTGCAATCTGGAATTGATGTAGCTAATGGTTTTTCAGCAAAAACATGTTTGCCAGCTCTGAAAGATGCTATTATATGCTCTTTGTGATAACAGTTTGGAGAGAAAACCATAATCCACTTTAGTTCTCTGTCATTAATTACGTCTTTATAGTCTGCCATAATGTTCTTATTTTCGCTTTTGCAGGCGGATAAAAGGGCTGATGCCCTTGATTTATCCGGGTCATAGACGGATGAAATCTCTATTTCTTGCCAGGCATTTAGTAATTTTGATACCACGTCTTTTGCACGGCCTCCACAACCAATTACTCCAATTTTTATATTGTTTTTTTTCATAGTTTTATATTTATTGTTCCTTGTTTTTTATTTTACACGATTTAATTTAGGTTTAAAACAGAATTATTAAATGTATAAAACGATCAAAAAAGATGACAAAAACAAAACTAATATTTCTGTTCACAGAATAATCCCAGGAGAGACACTTTTTCATAGAAACTATGGACTTCGGATATGTAGTACTCTAAGGGGGGCATCTGCCCCTTCGTGTTCTGGTATTTTCCCACGGTATTTTGAGTTTTATTGTATTTCTCATATGTATGACGGGCATGGGCTTTACTATGATGAAAAAGAGGGAGAAAAATTTATAGAGCCAGGCAGTCTTATCTGTATGATTCCAGGCTATATTCACTTTTATGGAGGATGGGGGGATAATTATGTTGAGGATGCAGTATGTTTTTATGGTGCAGTAGCAGATATGCTTTTCAGGAGTGGAGTATTTAAACGGGGAATATTTTCCATTGGCAAAGAGAGGGCTTTAGTTCCAATCATTGAATTGGCTAGAGATCCGCGTGATGAGAATCAGCTTCAGGCAAATATAAAGTTGCAGGAATTTATTTGTTCTCTTTATCTTGAGCAAATCAAGGGAGGGAAAAGGGAAAAATTTGAATTATTGATAAAGGAAATCAAAAAATCTCTTTCTAAATGGTGGACAGTAGAAGAAATGGCAGAATTCTGCGGTATGAGTGAAGTTAATTTTCGAAGACAATTTAAGAGGAAATTTGGAATCTCCCCCAAACAGTATATCTCACACGTAAAAATTACAGCAGCTGCAGAAAGGCTTTCTTCAAGCAACTTACCTGTGGAAAAGATTGCAAAAGAATTTGCTTATTATGACCAATTTCATTTTAGCAGGCGTTTTAAAGCTATTACAGGGCTTTCTCCTTCTGAATACAGGAAAAATATGATACACAGACAAAATATTTAATTCACATCTGCAGTTTTACAAAAATAATTTTTGCAAAACGAATCCATATGTAAGTGTAAGTGCTTGCAACAAAGGACTTAAACAGTTTAAGAATGGTTAAAATTTTGATTCGACGACTTTCTTTCCTGCAAATTCAAAGTGCAGACATTTATTTTGAGGGCATTTTTCAACGCATTTTAAGCATAGTATACAGTCGTATGAGCTTACATTAGTGTTTTTCATTTCTGCTCGCACGGTATCTATCTGCATTGGACACACCTCATAACATACTCCACAAGAATTACACTTTATAGGCTCTTTTTTTAATTCAGCTAATCCTCCTCGATTGAAAATACCAGAAATCATTCCCATTGGGCAAAAATAGCACCAAATTCTGCGGCTCAGTGCGAAACTCGCAAGAAAGAAGACAAGGATTGCCGCAGTAAAAAGTCGGTAAAATCCAAACACCCATTCCCATCCTGGTATTGGGGGGTAGTTTGAGATTCCCCCTGCTATTACGGGGCATATTTGTTGTGCCGGGCATATTTTACATAATGGGAAAATGGGTATTTTACATCCCATAAATTTTCCATTTTCATCAATATGTGGATATAGCTTTGCAAGCACTAACCCAAAAAAGCCGAGGTTGAGTCCAGAGAAGAAATAGGCTATTTTTACAGGTTGAGAAGCTTTTAAATGTGGAAGTTTAAAGAGTCTACGAATTCTATCTATGATATCTCCAATTGTAGATAAAGGACATATCCAACCGCAAAACCAGCGTCCTGCGAGGAGGGATAAACTGAGGAATGAAATTAGAGCGCCCAAAAGCTTTGCGACTATCTTCATTTCGACGATATCATTATTTGCAAGTTTTTTATAATTCATCTGCATGAAACGCTGGAACATTTCCATATTGCAGCCCTGAACATATCCACCATCTGGAGCAAATCTGCATGGGGCTGAAGGCAGATAACTATAGCTTGAGTTTTCATCTGGATAAAGGACTGGAGTTGTTTCAGAAATCATCATTACTCCAGGATTTGCTGTTTTTCTTCTGGCAAGCATCTCCTTATAATCTGTAAAATTTTTTCTAAACATAAAACCGCCAAATATTAAAACAACGAATGCTCCAGCTCTAACAGCATATCTAAAACTATTTAAATCAAGGATTGGTTCAAGTAGAATAAAAAAAGAGAAAAACGCAGCGAAAAGCAATGTTGGGTGGATTATTATCCATGCGAAAATTCTTTCCTCAAAAGGGATGTTTAGATATTCATTTATTGTTGCGAAAATCGCAAGAAGTATGATTGCTACAGGGAAAGTTAGAAAGGCTTTATAATAACGAGATTTTCGCAATATTAAAGATGGAATAAGTAGTAATATGAGAGATGGGTTGAGAGGGTTACAAACTCCTCTCATCAATGTATAGAGTTTTTCATTTAAAATTGAAGAGGTCAAAACGATTAGATAAAAAATAGAGATTGATAAAGTTATTTTTATTTTTGTTTTTAGAAGAAGTTTTTTATTATTGATAAAAAATAATGCAAAAGCAAAGATAAGAGTTGTAAACGGGCTATTTAATAACAAAAAAAGAAATCTGACAGGCATGATTATGTCGTTAATATTTTTTTAAAACTTTCCAGATTTGCTTTTATCTTAATTGGCATATTTGCGAAATTCGCAACTATTCCCGGTAATTTATTTGTATGATACCCTAATACAGCGTCAGGGTCTTTTAGGAGATTTCCCGTCAGTATGCCAACAACAAAATCACTTTCTTTTATTAATCCTTTTTCCCTTAATTTTTTTGCGCCTGCGACTGAACAGCATGATGCTGGTTCGGCACCGATTCCTGCGGAGTCAACGACAGCTTTTGCGTCCATAATTTCCTGTTCCGAGACCTGTTCAACGGTTCCATTACTCCATTTGATTCCATTGTATGATTTTTCCCACGATACTGGATTGCCGATTTTTATTGCGGTTGCGATTGTTTCCGGGTTTTTCAGTGGGCGGAATTTACCTCCTTCAGTCCAGTAGCGATAGAGTGGATTTGCGCCTTCTGCCTGTATTACTGCGATTCTTGGAATTTTTGTTATAATTTTTAATTCATAGAGTTCCATAAGGGCTTTTGAGAGAGCGCTATTGTTTCCAAGATTTCCTCCTGGTATTACAAACCAATCTGGAACTTTCCAATCAAGTTGTTGCAATATTTCAAAGCAAATTGCTTTTTGTCCTTCTATTCTAAATGGGTTTATTGAATTTAACAAATATATATTGAAATTATTGCAGATATCCTGTACAAGTTCCATTGCAGTATCGAAATTTCCTTCGATTTGAAGAGTTTTGCCCCCATATGCTAATGCTTGAGAGAGTTTTCCATAGGCAATTTTTCCTTCTGGTATAAAGATGAATGAATTCATTCCGGCTACGGATGCGTAGGATGCCATACTCGCACTTGTATTTCCTGTGCTTGCGCATGCAACAGATTTTGCTCCTAAGAATTTTGCTGCGCTTATTCCGCAGGTCATACCTCTATCTTTAAAACTTCCTGTTGGATTTTCTCCTTCGTGTTTTAAGAGAAAATTTTCTATTCCGGCATATTTTGATGCCTTTCCTGCGTGGTAGAGTCTGGTATTTCCTTCTTCGCGTGTAACGATAAATTCATCAGGGATGTCTAATATTAATTCTTTATATCTCCATACGCCGGAGGCGAAGATCCCTTTTTTTGCTTTCCATCTGCTTTCCCATTTTTCTATTAATTTTGTGCCAGAAATCTTTTTTAGTTCTCTTTTTGCTTCGAGGAGAGCTCCACATGAACATTTATAGCGAATTTCATTTGGTGGGAATTTATTTTTACATTTTATACACGATAAATATGTTTCCATTTCTTATTATTTTATCCTTTTTTTTAGTTGAGATATAATATCATTTGCATTTTTACTTCTCGCCGGGTCGTCTATGTCTTTTATTCCTTCCAGGATTTCTATAGCTTGTTGGTAGGATTTTTCCGCTATTTTTTGTTGAGCTTCAAAAAATTTCTTATCGAAATACTTAATTCTTTCTTCTTTTGACTCAACGGCGGATTTTACCTCTTTAAAGCGACGCAATGCAGTATCGAAGTGTGGAGTATTTCTGGACAAGGCTGCTGCCTCTTCGAAGAGAGGTAGGGCTCCTTCATAATCATTAGAGGATTTTGCCAGATAATTTTCAGCCTTTCTGAGGGCTTTTAAGGCTCTGCTATTTTTGTTCATCTGAAAAAATTTGTATGCGACGAAAGAAAATGCGACCAGAGATATTAAGAATACTATTATATGTATCAGTGAAAGTGGAGTAGATTGAGGTAATGATTGGGAAATTGGTTTACCTTGAATTTTCTTGAGGCTTCTTTTGGCTGGTGCGCCACTTAATTCAGCTGCGACTTTCTTTGCACTTGATATGAAATCCTGCCATGATTCAAAACGGTCTTCGGGTTTCTTTTCCAGCATCTTTTTAAGTAATTTTATGGTAGAAGTAGATAAATTTGCCGGTGGATTGAGTTTGTTAGGGTCGGGAAAGGGAGCACTAATATGCATTTCAACAATTGTTTCGACTTTTTCCGCGTCATATGGGGGGAAACCTGTTGCCATGTGGTATAAAGTAGCTCCGAGAGAATATAGATCAGTTCGCCAATCAAGGTGAAAACCTTGTGCTTGTTCGGGACTCATGTAAAATGGGGAGCCCAGAATATGTTCATCTTGAGATTGTTTTTTACGCAGATCAAAACTTTGGGCTATTCCAAGGTCCATAAGGAAAATTTCACCTTTTTTATTACGCATGATATTTCCGGGTTTTACATCTCGATGAATGAGATTGTGTTTTTCCCACGCATACGATAGAATATCAGCTATTTTAATTATTATATTTAAGGCTTCTTGTTCTGGTATTTTTTTCTCTCGAGATAGGATTTTTTCATAGTCTTCTCCTTCAACGTAGGTAATTGCCATGTAATAATAGTCAGCTTCTTCGCCGGCATCAATGGCGCGGACGATATAAGGATGATTCAATCTACCAGAGAGCTGAACTTCCTTTCTAAATTGATTTATGATATCTTTGTCAGAGGAGTATTCTTTAGAAAGCACTTTTAGAGCTACTTTTCTTCCCATCGATATTTGTTCGGCGAGATAAATATTCCCCATTCCACCTTCACCTATTATGGAAACAATTTTGAATCCTCCTAAAGTTGTTCCAGGCGGTAATACGGTTGACGGAATAACAAGGAGTTCTCCGCAATGAGGGCAGGGTAATGTCTTGTCATGATCGCCCGATTCAGCTTGAAAGAAGTTCCTGCAGTGCGTGCATTGATAATTTTTCATGATTAACAAAACTTACAATTTTAACAAAAATAATAATATACTATTTATAAGATTTTTTATCAAGAAAAAAATTGTTTAGTTTTTTGTAAATGCTAATTTGACAAATCTTTTCTTTTTAGTTATCTTAAGACATGAACATGGAAATAGAAATAAACAAATAGGGAGAAAAAAAACTATGAAAAGAGAAAAAGTAATAATGTGCAAGAAAGCTTTTACGTTAATAGAACTCCTGGTTACAATTGCCATCATCGCGATAATAGCGGGTATGATCTTATATTCTGTGCATAAGGCACGAGAGCAAGGTTATTCATTATATTGTAAGAATAATTTGAAACAAATTGGATTGGGGGTTTCCCTTTACGGAAATGATTATGGGTATTATCCACCAGCTCAGACAATATCTACAGACTACAGTTTGCTATTGAATGTCTACTTGAATCCAAAAGAAGGAGATAGATATGGATTTAATGATCGTTCTCCTTTATTTAAATGTCCAAAGGGGGTATTATCAACTGATAAAAAAAATCCCTTATGTTATGCAGGGCATACGAGAATAATGCCAAATACAAATACACAAGCATTTAGGCCATTACCTTATATGGCAAATAAAATTCATAGGCCTTCCGATATACTTTTGATTGCGGAATCATGTCAAGTTACTATGGGGCACGCTTATTCATATCTTACGCAGGGAGCTAATCTGGGTTGGTATCAATATGACAATCCAGATCATCCTAATATAGGTATTTCTCAAGCTGATACACCAGCACCAGGAGATTGGGAAAAACACAATATTGATATAAATGATAATGCAACATGGACTCATTGGGGGTGGATCAGATGGCGGCATACTGGAAACAAAGTTACAAATGTTTTATTTTCAGATACTCATGTGGATAATATACGTATGGGCAATCTGCTTTATAGGAATGTAGTTTTGAAATTCACTGATGGATCAAGACATTGGGTAGAATAAATTAGGATATTTTATTTCTATTTTAAGATTACCACAAGAATTCAAGTAGTTGTTCGTAAAAAGAGAAGATTGGGGACAATACTTTCGACGGTTATTATTCAACTCGCATTTTGTGTTCGGACAGTCTAGGATGTGAAGTCATTGTCTTCCAGTTTTGTTATCTTCAAATTGCAGTAGTTATTACTACACTGTCCTGGTACTTCGCTGGGGATATTGGCTTTGTGAAATATGCAGTTCAATTGAATGAGGATAAATCCGGAACATGATATTATGGATTATTTTATAAAAAAATCAGAGGGATTAATTTTCATTTTTTTTGAGAATTATTCTTGACTTTTTTTGAGTTTTGTTTATATTATTTTAAAAAAGAAGAAAAGCTATGAAGTTACTCTGTCAGAGGGTTCAAAAGTATTTTATCCTGGTTTTCCTCCTGTTTTTTGCAAATATTCTATGTGGGGCAAGTTATACGGCAGCTAGAACTGGAAATTGGAACGTTGCAAATACATGGACGCCAGCGGGAATCCCTACAAATGGGGATACTGTGACAATCCCAAATTCTAATTTTACAATTACTGTTCCATCAGGTTATACTGCTGAATGCGATCAAATTACTTTCAATGGCGGTAATAGAAATAGTACCATACAATTACAGGACGCAACATCTGCTTTAAGAGTTGGAGCTGTCAGTGGGACCGGAAATGTAAGGATTGGTTTACCAACTAACAATAGAACAAAGCAAATAAATGTTGGAGCGGGAACATTTTATGCAAAATCATTAACCTTAGATGGAGTTGGAACTAATAGAACGCAAATTTCAATTTCAACCGGGACAGTTACGATTACAGGAGACATTACTTCTGCTGGAACAGGATCGAGGATTATTTTTTCTGGGGCTGGCACATTATACGCAGGGGGGACTTTTCTGAGTGGGACTCAGGGGACCTTCACTCCGGGAACAGGGACAGTAATATTTAATGGGGCTTCAGATCAGGCAGTTACTTCATTCCCATACAATTTTTACAACTTGATTATAGGGGGAGGGGGGAAAAAGATTATTTCTGCAGACATAACTGTATCCGGGACATTAAATGTTTTGCCAGGTGCAACGCTTTCTGTTACTTCTGCTAACCTGAATGTATTGGGAAATGTTGTCAATGAAGGCTCAATAGTTGTAACTGCCACTAATATAACTGTGAGTGGTGATTGGAAAAATTCTGGCACATTTGATGCGGGATATTCAAATGTTATATTTAACAATTCAGCATTAACTTCTACAATTCAGGGTGATAATACATTTTATGATTTTACCTGCACAACAGCTTCAAAAAATATTATTTTTGCTACAGATTCAACACAAACTATTACTCGTAAATTTCGCATTGATGGTTCTGCTTTTGCAACAAGGGTAAATCTTTCATCATCGGGTGGTGTTGGTACCACCTGGAATCTGGTTCTGAATGGTAGTCACGATTGTCGTTATGTGGCAGTGCAGGGCTCAAAAGCTTCAGGAACAGCATTTTTACCAGTTAATCCTGTTGGATTTAAAAATAATGGTGATAACACTAACTGGTATGATCCCGATTTGCCTGGTGAGATAATCTTCTATGATAATTTTGAAACAAGCACGCTTGCATCCCAACCACCCGACAAAACATCTTCAAATTGGTCGATAGGCGGAGCTGGAAGTGGTTGGCTCAGTGAACCATCAGTTGTAGCAAATACCCAAAATCATACACCAGGAGGTTCGAAGTCTATGTATTCTCGTGGTGGCGGGGCAGGAGAGGGGGTTGGTGCATGGAATTATCCCGGCTGGGGACCTCAGACAAATTGTACTGCAGAGGCCTGGTTTTATGATGATATGCAGAATGGAAAGGTTCAATGGCTCTTTGCTGATAATGCAGCGGGAAATCAGGGATTGGGTGTCAAAATTGATACAAACCGAAGTACTACGAAATATGTTTATTGCGTATATATAGGGAGTGTCAATTACACGGTATCATTTATTGACAGAACATTAGGTTGGCATAAAGTAAAATGGGTTCATACAGATACTGCTACAGAGCTTTATCTTGATGATGTTCTACTTACCACAGCATCAGGATTAACTGATTTTTCAGATTTTGATACAGGTTCATGGACATGGGACAATAGCAGTGGTTCTACGCCGATGTGGTTTGATGATTTTATTGTTTATCGTTCACAGGCTCAAAGTCGTTATCGCTGGTATAACAATGACAGTGCCGAAAATCCTTCGCCATTAGCCATAGAAAATACTCCTGTGACTAATAGAAACATAGGTACTATTACACGATTGAGAGTGCAAATTCAGAACAATCAATATGAAGATTGGGGAAATGCATATGTAACATTACAATATCGAAGAGGAGAAAATGGCGAATGGCGTATGCTTGCTCCATCTGAAGATTGGGATTGGGCAAACGGAATGGGCACTGACAAGGCACAAGTGGCTAATGCTCTCCTTACGAATACAAATATTCGTCAGCATTTTGTGGAAAGTCGTCCTTCTCAACCTAATCTTACAATGACAACTGGCCAATATGGAGAATGGGATTTTGCAATAGTATCTACATCTAATGCAAATCTGATTACGCCGTATTATTTTAGGGCCGTAATAACTGACTCATCGGGAAATTATCAGCGCAGACTCGCAGCATATCAATATTACCCGCAAATTACACTGGTTTCCCCAACAATGACCCAATGGACAGGTGCGGTAAATACAGATTGGGATAATGCATCTAATTGGACAAATGGAGTTCCTGATGAAACGAAAGATGCAGTTATTGCTACATCAGCCGCAAGAGACTGCTCTCTTAATGTTGCCGGCGCAAGGGCAATGAGTGTTATTGTTCAACAAGGGAGAACCTTTACTCTTGGAACACCTGGAACAGATCTTACGGTTGTTAATGATATGACAGTCTATGGAAATGTTACACATAATAATATCGGAGCAACATTAAACGTAAATTCCGGAGTTCTATTGATAGATACAACAGGTAGATATAATAATTCTGCAGGAAATATCAACTGTCCATCAGCAACTATCAGGGTAATTAATGGAGGACAGTTTAATGTTTCTTCTACCTCTGTTATACAAGCAAGAGCTATTGATATAGAAATAGGAGGATTACTTAATATTTCAGGCGCAGCTACTTTTAATATTGAAACATTCTCTATTGACCTTAATGGACAATGGCTTTGTTCAAATACTGGGACTATTGTGAATATCAGTAAAGATTTTATCAATAACGGTTCAATGCTCGGTTCAAGTGGGGGAATATTTAATTTTTCCAGCAATTCAGGAACAATAAGTGGCACATCATCATCAACGACATTCTATCAGTTAAATATCAATGGAAATATTACAAATTCTATTACCAATGATGTAAATGTTATTGACGATTTCATTATTGCATCAACAAAGTCTTGTACTGCAAGTTCAGGGAATATCATAATTGGTGGGGATTTCTCAAATAATGGAACGTTTACCCATGGCTCAGGAACTGTCACATTCAATGGAAGTGCTATTCAGATGATTAATCCAGGACCTTCTGACTTTTACAAAATTGTAATATCTAATTCTTCTGCTGCAGGGATAAGATTTGTAACCGGGTTTACATGTTCATATTTTACAAATACTACACCAAATTCAATTGTAACTTTTGCTGCAGGAGAAACTTACAATATTACTGCCGTTGGCGGGCTTAATTTACAGGGGAGTTCTGGAAATCTAATTCGTTTGCGCAGTTCTTCTCCAGGATCTCATTGGATTATAAATCCATCCGGTTCAGGATGGGCATGCAATTATCTCGATGTTATGGATTCTGTCAATATTTACCAGACTACAATTTATCCTTCAAATTCAATAGATAGTGGAAATAATATCAATTGGTTCTTAAGCGATCAGGATAATGATGAATTGCCCGATTACTGGGAATATCGATATTACAGTAACTTAAATCAAAATGCTTCTAGCGATACAGATTCAGATAGCCTTAATAATTTACTTGAGTATATTTATGATACTGATCCCACTCTTAATACATCTCCAGTTAAAATATATGTTGATTGCAACGCCTCATACCTCGGAGATGGAAGTGAAACAAAACCTTACAAATATTTAGAAGATGCGATTAATGCCGCGCCACCAGGAACTCAAATAATTGTAAAAGAAGGTATATATAAGCTAACAAACTATACACTTAATAAGGACTTAATTATAATAGGAGAAAATCCTATAAAAACGATTATCTCTGGTCCTTATCCATCTGGTTCAAGTTCAAATACAGGACAGTGCTTGAATGTAATGTCTGCGAAATTCGCAATATCCAATCTAAGTTTTCAAAATTTCAGAGAGGACCAACCAGTTATCTCTTACAGTGTAGCTAATGCTAATGGCAAAATCTATATGGAGAACCTTATTTTTACTGGAAATAATACCGTTACAAAATCCCTTATAGCTCCGACTGGCATTCAAAGTACAACAGAACTTTACCTTCTGAATAGTTTATTTTACAGTAATACTTGTGCTTATGCTGCTGAAATAAAGGGCGCTCCTGCTTATCTTTATCACAATACAATAACGTCAAATGCGTCAGGTGGAATAGTTCTTTCTGGAACAGGCAATTCAAATATTTATAATGATATTATAAGGGAAAATTCAGGCTCTGAAATTGCAAATAACTCAAGTGGTGTGGTATCTGTTTATAATTCCAATATCGAAGGCGGATTCCCCGAGGCAGTAAACAGTTATGATAGCCCTGAGACATATATAGATTCAGGGAACGGAATTTATCGCCCAGCTCCGGGAACAGCAGCAATTAACGCAGGTGTTCAGACATTTGTATATGCAGATCTTGCGAAAATCGCAAGACCGTTGGGTGGAGCAGTTGATGTTGGGGCTTATGAATTTAATCCGAACGATAATGATGGCGATGGACTTTCAAATGCAGAGGAGATAAGTGCCGGGACAAATCCTGATCATCCGGATAGTGATATGGATTATTTGAGTGATTACGATGAGATAAATACATATTCAACTGATCCAAATTTGGCTGATACCGATGGAGACGGCGTGAAAGATGGAGATGAACCTGCCATTGGAATGAATCCAACTGTTTACGATGGAATTTTATGGGTCGATATGTATGATGAAAACTTTGAGAACCCGAGTAGATACCCTCCCGATCAACCTGTTTCAGCGTCTATCTGGGGAGTTGACGCTACGTATTCAGGAGATATATACACCGAAACAGGCGACTCTTATACTCCTGGCGATAATGCTTATATCAATTTTAGAGGTAGAACTCCTGAATCCAGGGCAATTATGTTTATTACCAGAAATATGCTTCCAGAACACTGGATTGCGATATCTTACAAGTTAGCAAGAGCTAAATTGCCTACAAATCCAGATCAAGCACTGGTAATTTCAGGCGCGTATTTTGCAGTAAATGAAAATGGATATTTATGCGCCTATGATGCAAATCGTAAAGATTGGATTGTATTCACAGGAAATCAAATTCCTGATAACCAGTGGTTCAGGATACTTGTGCATAGGCATCATCTTGGAAGGTATTGTGATATTTATCTTGACCTTACAAATGACGGCCAGGAAAATGGTGTCCTTGCATTTTCTAATCTGCCTGTTTATGGTCCTGACCTTGATTTGTTCATAAGGATAAGTTTCTCAAGTGTTGGAGAATATGATCTTAAGATAGATGATATGAAGGGTTATCCCTGGCAGCCATTTTAAATCCTTTACTCTCCTTAATTTTTGATTTTTAACATTATTTCTTATTTTTATCTTGAGTTTTTTTGTCTTCCTTGCTTTCTATTATCCTAAAAAAACACTTGGTATTTAACTTGAAAGCAGGACTATCATCTGCTTACTCTCTGATGCCGGGGGATGTCGCATTTTGGTATAGAATTTTCTGGAAGCTTGCGCAAGGATGTGTTGCCCATCTGACTTCTTGAGTCAACTGCTCATAATAGGAAAATTTCCAGTTCAGAAAGCAATTTGGTGAGCACGCGATTTTCTATACCTCTCTTATTATGATGTAGCAGCAACTCCAACTGCGCCGTATAGGAGAATTATTGCTTCCAGCCAATAATTTTAAAAATAGAAAAGATAAGCATTATGTAATTCATAACATATTTATATTAAAATATTTATAATTTTTTGGCTGATTCAATTGCAAAATCTTAGAATAACCTTTATGTCTAAAAACTATTCAGTTGGTTGATAAAATTGATTTTAGTGTTATTTTTCGTCTTTCTTTTTGACTATCAAAAAAGGGTTTATTTATGGAAGAGAAATGTCTCGATAAAATGGAAAAAATAGTTTCTCTCTGTAAAAGGAGGGGATTTATCTTTCAGAGTTCTGAAATTTATGGAGGGATAAATGGTTTCTGGGATTATGGTCCATATGGTGTTGCAATAAAAAGAGCCGTTGAACAGGTGTGGTGGAGAGAAATGGTTGAATTAAGAGATGATATTGAGGGAATCGATTCAACCGTGATATGCCATCCAAAAGTATGGAAGGCCTCAGGACATCTTGATAAATTTGGCGATTTGATGACGGATTGTAGGGATTGCAAGGCGCGCCACAGGGTTGATCAAATGGAAGATAAGACAATTTGTTCTGTTTGCGGTTCGAAAAACCTTACTCCTCCAAGAGAATTTAATTTAATGATGAAAACATATGTAGGCCCTGTTTCTGATGAAGAACATATTGCATATCTACGTGCTGAAACATGCCAATCAATATTTCTTAACTTTAATCTTGTGCGAATTAGCACGAGGCGTTCTCTTCCTTTCGGGATAGCTCAAATAGGGAAAGCATTCAGGAATGAAATAAATCCCCGTAATTTTACTTTTCGTTCTCGTGAATTTTCTCAAATGGAAATGGAGTTTTTCTGTTCTGATGAGGACTCCATGAAGTGGTATGAATATTGGAAAAATGAGAGAATAAAATATTATAAAGAAGTGATTGGATTTACAGATGATGATATAAGAATTCATGAACATGAAAGTCTTGCTCATTATGCAAAAGCGGCTCTTGATATAGAATTTAAATTTCCATTCGGTTGGGGAGAACTTGAAGGTATTCATCACAGAGGAACCTGGGATATGGGAAGACATCAGGAATTCTCTGGTGAATCGCAGGAATACTTTGATCAGGCGACAGGAAAAAAATACCTTCCTACAATAATTGAAACCTCCGTAGGAGTTGATCGGACAATTCTTGCCATTTTATCTAAGGCTTATGATGAAGATAAAGCTGAAACGAAAAAAGAAGGACTTGAAGAGGATACAAGAGTCGTTTTAAGAATAAAACCTTTTTTTGCTCCTGTTCAAGTCGCTGTTTTGCCATTGGCAAAAAAACTCTCTGAATCAGCAGAAAAAATATATCGTGACTTAAAGAAAAAATTTCGCGCGGAATTCGATATTACTGGAAGCATAGGAAAAAGATACAGGCGTCAAGACGAAATTGGAACTCCATTTTGTGTTACATTTGACTTTCAATCTCTTGAAGATAATGCTGTAACGATTAGAGATAGAGATTCTATGACTCAGGAACGCGTGTCAATTTCTTCTCTTGAACAATACATTAAGGAGAAAATAAATGATCGAAAAAGTTAAAAATGAAAAACAACTGCTTTGTCCAAAATGCCACGATGTAAAGCTTGAAAAAAGATCTCATGGTGGAATATTTTTACATGAGTGTCCGTGTTGTTCTGGAATATGGTTAAATAAAGGTGAACTTAATAGAGTAGTTCACCCTGCTGAAGGGGACCTTGAATATTGTTCTACCGAAAAAATTGAAGAAGACAGGGTTTCAGAAATATTTTGCCCATTATGTAGAAATGTGAGATTAAAAAAAGTTAATTTTGTAAAATATTCAGATATTATAATGGATTATTGCGATAAGTGTGAGGGACTATGGCTTGATCGTGGAGAGCTCGACGCAATTACAGCAGAAATGGAAAAATTAAATCATCAGCCCGAGTCATGGGAACATAAAATAATGGTATTTTTATCAAAATTACCTTTTTAATTTAGCGAAAATGAATAAGGAAAGAGAACAATGAAAAATGATTTTGATGTTTGCGTTATAGGTGCAGGTCCAGGGGGATATGTTGCAGCTATTAGAGCCGCTCAACTTGGAGCCAAAACAGCTTTAATTGAAAAAGATTTTCCAGGAGGAACATGTCTTAACTGGGGATGTATTCCAACAAAAACTCTGATCGCTTCAACAGAACTTTATAAAAAAATAAAAGAAGCAGATAAATTTGGAATAAAAATAGATGGAGACGTAAAAGCAGATTGGTCAGCAATCCTGACAAGAAAAAATGAAATAGTAAAAAAACTTCGCAATGGGATATTGTCGCTCTTAAAATCTGCACGCGTTGAATATATTGAAGGGGTTGCGAAATTCGCAGAAAGGAAAAAAATACAGATAAAACAGAACAACGGTAAGGAAATCCATGTAAAAGCCGATAAAATTATTATAGCCACTGGTTCTGAATCAGTTTATCCTGCTTTTATTCCTAAAACTGAAAGGATTTATACCTCAACGGAACTCCTTGATATAAAGGAAATACCGGAAAGTCTAATCATTCTTGGGGGCGGTGTGATAGGCTGTGAATTTGCTTCTATGTTTGCATCTCTTGGAACAAAAATAACTATACTGGAAATGCTCCCTGAAATATTGTCAGTATGCGATAAAGAGATAATAAAGCTGGCTGTAAATGAAATGAAAAAGATGGGAATTGAAATACACACTGGTTCAAAAGTTGAAAGAGTATTAAAAAAAGAAAATTGCATACTTTGTGAAACTGCTGAAGGTGAATTTATAGCATCTCACATGCTTGTTGCTGTTGGGAGAAGGGCTTCTCTAACCTCTCTTGATATTGAAAAAGCGGGATTGCAAGTAAATGAAAAAGGTTTTATTCAGGTTGATTCGAAATGCCGTACTTCTGTACCTGGAATTTTTGCAATCGGAGATTTGACTGGAAGAATTCAACTTGCCCATATGGCAAGTGCAATGGGGATATGCGCAGCAGAAAATGCCTGTGGAAATTTTTATGAATTCCGAGATAATCTGGTTCCAAATTGTATCTTTACAAGTCCGGAAATAGCTTCTGTTGGACTTACAGAATCAGAGTGTAAAAATAGAGGAATTGATTATAGAATTGGGAACTTTCCTTTTGCTGCACTTGGTAAAGCTATGGCAATAGGTGATTATGTTGGATTTTGCAAAATTATTGCTGATGCTCAAACTGATCAAGTATTGGGAGTACACATTATCGGTCCTCATGCGACAGACCTAATTGCTGAAGCCGCTACAGCAATGAATTTGGAAATAACAGCAGAAGAACTTGGTAAAGCAATACACGCACATCCAACTCTGCCAGAAGCCCTTATGGAAGCTGCTCATGATATCCATAAGAGCTCAGTGCATATCCCATATAGAAAAAAATAAAAAAATTTCTCTATAATATACGGGTTAATCCTCACTTCGGAAGTTTTCTGTTTTCTCTTCATCGCGTTTTATACTGAGGACGTGTCCATCGCAAAAGAGAATATTTGTTCTGCCTTTATGGGGAGCAGACCTCGCGCCGCCATAAGAGAACCATCCTTTTAAATTTGGTATTTCGCTTGATACACCTGCCATATCGGCGAGATGAAAAATCTGAGCAGGATTTTTCATTCTATAGAGATTGGGATGTCCTCCAATATTGTATACTCCTCCAAGTATTGGATCTTTAGCCATTACAGCATATGAATATGTTGTGGTATCATGGTAAAACATGATTTTACGGTTTAAAAGAGTAGGGCAAAAAAGTATTGGAGTTAGTATCGGTGAAGAAGGGAAAAGATTAGACCAGTCTGGATAGAAGTCAGGTAGAGTATTTGGAGTCCTATAAAAATGCCCCATAAAGTATGGCCATTGCCAATACCATTTATAACTATGTGGCGTAGGAAGGTGTACATCCCATGGAGCTGGTCACCATCCTTTATAATCATTTGCATACATATTCCATATGAGACTATTTTGTTTCAGATTATTCATACAATAAATAGAATTTGCAGTTTCTTTTGCGTTTTTAATAGCTGGAAAAAGCAGTGCAAGGAGAATCGCTATTATTGCTACAACTACCAGAAGTTCAATCAGCGTAAAAAGTTTTTTCAAAGTCATTGCTTCCTCCCTACAGGTTAAAATGTGATATAAATTTATTAGTCCTGTCCAGATTGATTAAATCTTGAATTCTTATTGAATTTGTCATATGTTGGAGAATAGTGAATGGATTCAGCATGTCCATCCATAAAAATGAAATTACCGGCCATTAGATGCCTGAATGCCCATCTACCTTGTGTGCTCGGAGAACTTGTGGAAGCTGTCCAGACAGGGGCTGTTGAACCATCACATAGAAATAAAACTCCATTATATGGCCAGCTCGTATCAATTGCATCTGAACCGTACTGTGTTTCTAAAAAATAAAAAGTCCAGCTTGGCTTTCTGAATCTATCTAATTTTGCGCCAAAATGATATGAAATATAGCTTGAATTTTTCGTTGTAGGATCTGGTAATTCTGGGCCTCCATTAGCAGCTTTATAGTTTATTGCATATATTCTGTAATAGTTACCTATCCCAGATCTTATGTGGGCTTTTTGAGATGGGCACCATAATTTATTTGAGGAATTAAAAGGCTTTGTAAAATCCATCATCTTCAATATTACAGTTCGTTTAAATACCTCATCATTCAAAATATCGTGCCATGAAACTGAGCCCGTAGACTGCGCACTACCAGGCCCATAACCGTCATTATCAATACTAAAATCAATAGCGGCAGTATAAATTTGTTTCATCATATTTGAACACATACTTGATATGGCGATTTCTTTTGCACTCTTAAGCGATGGAAGGAGTAGTGCGGCTAAGATTGCAATAATGGCGATTACCACTAATAATTCAATCAGTGTAAAGAGAGATATAAATTTATTTCTATGGAAATTCTTAAAGGAAATTTTAATGGAATATTTCGCTCTTTTTCCTGCTTCATTTAATACAGCCCATCTATTTCTCATTTGGAAATTTTTCATAAAAATCCCCTCTCTTTTATTCCTTAAATTTAGCATAAGAAAAAGTCTTTTCAAGTGAAATATTCACTTTTTTTTAAAAAAATAAAAAATTTTTATTTTATTTGTTTGACAATCTATAATTATCACTTAAATTACTGAATAAATCACTTTATATTTTTATTATGAATATGAAAAAGAAATTAAAAGTAGTTAGGATAACTGATGAAATTCGAAAATTAATTGATTCAAAGTGTTTTGACGATAATGCAAAACTTCCATCTGAACGAAGGCTTGCCAAGCTTTTGGGGACGACGCAAGTAACTATAAATAAGGCATTGACTTTACTACAAAATGAAGGCACAATAGTTAAGAAGCATGGTTCTGGTAATTACGTTTTACGTAGATCAAAATATGTAACGATTAATTTTCTGATAGAGGAGATTGGTCAAAGACTTAACCCTATATGGTACTCTATTTATGAGGCATTTTATTTTGCCGCCTCATTAAATAAAGGAGTAAAAGTAAAATTGGATATAATTCCCAAAGATTGTCATTACATTACAAGAGAACATTTTGAAAATGCTGATATTTTAATAAGTGGTATTCATCTATATCCTGAACGTGTAGAGAGTATACTTTCACACAATATTCCAGTAATATGGTTGCAAGAATATCCAGAGCCATTAGATGGAGCCTTTGTTTGTTTTGATAATTTTACTGCTGGGAAAATGGCCGCGGAACACCTCATTTCAACGGGTTGTAAGAAGTTACTCTATGTTACTTTTTCTATGTCGTATGGAATGAGTAGTTATGGGGATTATACTTCAGATTTACGTTTTGATGGTTTTCGTAGAGGGGTTGTTGATTTTGGAATGAACGAATGTTCATTGCAATTCTATTCATGTTTTGGAGATTTCTCAAAATTTATTCCAGAATTATATCCATTTTTTACTAGAGAAAATATGGTGGATGGCATTCTTACCTTTGCAGATCATATTGCATTGTATCCTATTAGAGCAGCAAAAAAGGCTGGAAGAAGGATCCCTGAAGATTTGCGTATAGTAGGAATAGATGGTCAGCAGTTATCTGAAATTCATACACCATCACTTACAACTCTACGCCAACCAACGGAGGAGATAGGAAAAAGAGCATTGGAAACAGCAATCTCAATTCTAAATAATAAACCTTATGAAAAAATACAAAAATTCAAACCAGAACTTATTATTAGAGAGTCTACCTCGCTTAATGCGAATCTAAAAGGAGCAGAGAATTTAGCATCGTGATAATTAAAAATAAAAAATAAGGAAAAAAAAGAAGGGGGAGATAAAAATGAAAATCGTAAAAATGTTATTTTCTTTTGCCTTCCTGTGGGCAATAAATCTAAGAGGAGATAATCAGATTTCGGAGACAGTTACGACCAAATTAAATGATTGGTGTACTGTGACCTGCCCTAAAATTATGCAAATAGGACAAACTATTTCTGTGAAAGTAGAGTTAAAAGGTGTTAATGCTCCTACAACAATTAGTACTCATTTGCATTATAAAAAAACCGGCGGTGAATATGGTGGTATGTTTGCTTATGCTCCTCCACAACAGGTAAAAGAAGCTAATGGAACATTTACATTTAAATTTAAAATTGGAGTAAAACCAGATCTTGAATCTGCTCATCCTATGATTTTTTTATCGCCAACAGGAAATTGGAATGATAAAACAGCTAACGTTTTAGGTCCTGATATCCCCTTATCAAATGTTAATTCAGACGGTAGTTCAAGTAAAGAATTGATATCTAAACTCAGCTCAATACAATTTAAGAAAAGTTGGATTTATGCTGATACCTGTCCTGAAGCTACTTTCTTTGATGGAGATGAATGGACTGTAAAAATAGAATATTATCTTGACCCTTCTGAAGATACTGGTAGTACAAAAATAAAATTTATGGGATTGGGACCATGGATTGACAATCCAGATGGTATTTATCAACAAAAAAGGATGCATTTATCTTACCCAGGATTGAGTTTTATTGAAAACGCAAAACCGGGAAAAAATATTATTGAAAGGAAATTAAAATTAACAAAGCCTTATGAGTATAATAGTATTTTGTGTATAACCAAATTTTCTAATGCTGAAATTGGTGATTGGCCATGGGAAATTCGCACTTCCGGACCACACTTTAAAGTCAGAGAAAAATTTTATGAGTTGACAACTGATCTACCTGGAAATCTTTTTACCTATAATGAGCCAGTCCAAGTTAACATAATTACTAAAGTCTCGGATAACGTAGAAAAAAAGATAAGTTGGAAACTTACAGATTTCACAGGTACAGAACTCAGTTCTGGTGTTGTAAAGGTAAATCCTACTAAACCAGAGCAAAAATTTCCCATTCTTATAAAAACTGAAAGACGTGGTGTATTTTTGTTTGAAACGCAAGCTGATGATTGGGGAAAACGAAAAATTTATTTTGCCAGAATTCCGGATGTCAAAGCAATTACAAAGGGCAAAGAAACAAAATTTGGAATGACGGGTGGTGGAACTAAGGAGGTCGCTGAAGCAAATGCAAAACTTGGCTTCACCTCATCTCGAATCTTCTGTAGCTTAAAAAATATAGCACCAGCAAGTGGTGATTTTCGCACTGAAGGATATGATAGGGCAATTGAAAATTTGAACGCCAATGGAATTCGTCCATGGATATGTTTGACTTCAATGCCACCATGGATACAAAAAGGGAAAGCCTGTGATCAGGGTTATTTTCCTATTCCTTTTGATGATACAGCATGGCAATTGACAGTTAAGAGTCTTTCCGAAAAATGGAAAGGGAAAATATCTGGTTTTGAATGGTTGAATGAAATCGTACCGGGGGATAAGTGTGAAAATCCGGTAACAGAATATCTTCGTTTCTGTAAAATAGGAACAGAAACATCGAAATCTATAGATCCCTCATTTAAAAACTTACTTGCCGGAGGACTTTGGCCGCGTAATTACAGAGTGGCATTACTTAACGAAGGGATAGGAAAATACATTGATATCCTTTCTGTTCATTATGGTAATGGGCAAAGCATAATTGAAGCGAAAGAGGATCTCGAGGTATATGGGCTTAAAAATATTCACGTATGGGATAATGAAACTGCAAGGGGGCTTTCAACGTGGAATGTTCCTCCAATCGAGGTAATTAAACCAGATTATCAATGCAGATGGATACTTAAGAATTGGACGGATGAATTGATGGCAGGAGCTGAAAGAATAGTATATTTTGGTGGATCTCCTGAACCCACAGGTAATTGGTCTAACTTTATGGGAAATATGGAGCCGCGCCCAGTAGCAGCAACAATTGCTGTGTTTATTTCAAAATTACATAATGCAAACCCCCTTGGTACATTCTTCCTTGGAGAGCAAAATGCAAAATTTCAACTTTTCGAAAAAGATAAAAAACCTGTATTAGTAGCTTCGATTGATTCTAATGAAGGAGGAGAGAATAAACAGAATAATTGGTATAGTCCGGAAAATCCCCTAACAGAAGTTCTTTTTGTTCCAGGGAGTGATATTGTTATTACAGACTATCAAGGAAATGAAGAAAAAATAAAGACAGAAAATAAAATAGCAAAGGTAAATGTTGGTACTCGACCAATTTTTATCGAAAATGGGAACCTGGAAACAATTAAAACTTATCTTGTCCCTTCAGTCGAAACAACAGGTCGATTATCTCGACCGTTTTCAACAGCAACGTTTATTAAAGGAAAATCAGCTCAATTAAATGTTTTACTGGATAATATATGCACTTCTACATTATCAGGAAAAATTAGTGTAGTAGTGCCAGATGGATGGCAAAAACAGGAAGAATTAGATTTTTCAGTGAATTCTGGTGAAAAATCATATCTGAAAATAAATCTTAAATTGCCAGAAAACATAAATGATGGAACGTATCCGTTGAAAGTCATTTTTGCATATTCTAAACAAGATCTACCTGTAGTAGAAAAAAAGGTTAATATCTCAATCGTTTCTCCTGAGATGTTAGGAAATCTTATAAAAAATTCTGGATTTGAAGAACCAGCAGAACCCGGTGAATCAGCTACTTTTTGGGGAGGGAATGCAAAAAGAGTAGAAGCTCCTTCTAATGTTCCTGGACTTGGAAAATACTCAATAAAATTCTCAGCTGGAAATTCCTGGCAACATTATGCTCAGACAGTTAATAATGCCCCGGCTGGACAGGTTTTCTTATATTCTGCATGGATATTTAACAAAAATATGAGGGCTGGAAGTAACATAGGACTTTTAATGCAGGATGGCACTCAAAAAACTCTCACTATACCACATGTCTTTGATGCTGGAGAGAACTCTCCCGGTTGGAAATTATATTCTTGTCATATAGATGGAGGAATCAATTTAAAGAGTATTTCTGCTGTACCAGTTGTAAATGGAAAAGGTGAAGCATTCTTTGATAACATCAGATTAACTGTATATGAAGGTTCTGATTATACCGCTGAATGTCATAAAATTAAAAAAACTATTACAGTTGATGGCAAATTAAGTGATTGGGAGAAAAAATGTCCAATACCTCTTTTAGCAGATAATCAAATTATGAAAATTGATAAAAACTATGATTGGACACCGGATAATTTATCTGGAGCTGCATATTTTTCCTGGGATGACAAAAATCTATATGTAGCCCTTGAAATAAAGGATAATATCCACATTTCCACGAAGACAGCAGAGAAGACAGTTGAGGATGATTCAGTTGTGCTGGGGATTTTACCATCAAAGGATGCCCAAGAAAATAAAGCATTTTGTTATTATATCTCTTCTGCTGTGCCAGGAGGAGGAAGTGGTAAATTTACTCTCTATAGACCAATTGATAGATCTGCTGGTTTACCGGCAGAACACTTGGCTCGAGATTCCTCTGTATATGAATTGGCAATTAACTCTTCCAATGGTTTCACTATTTATGAATTGCGCATGCCATTTTCTGATATGGGAGGAATATTACCAACTATAGGAGCAAAAATAGCTCTTTCTATCTGTGTGAATGATAATGATGGTAAAGGGCGACAAGCTATTATGAAATGGGGAGAAGGCATATTTCCTGCATGGAGTCCAAGGCATTTTGGAATTTTAACGTTTGTAGAATAAAAACAACACATATTTTTTGTGTTTAGCACGTGTTGGAATATGCCCAAACAAGAATTATTGTAATATAAGTTGCGTTCCAGCGTAACTGAATTGAAATTGGAACGCAGCTTATTATTCAGTAACTGTTAACGGAAGATGATAGTGATATTGCAAGTAACAGGTATGATAAATAAGATGTACCGTTAATATTATTATTCATTCAACAGGATATCACAATATATATATATTAAAAATATTGAAGGGCGTTTATTATGAAAAGTTACCTCCTATTATTTTTTACTTTTTTCTCTTTCCTACTGTGTGGGGAGGATCTCCAGAAAAAATTTCTTCCTCCAGCACCCAAAGATGGGCGTTTTAGAGTATCAGATATAGATTGGCCTGAAAATTTTGGAGATGCTTCTATTTGTTTATGGAAAGATGATAGTATTGCGGCATTCTCATTGACAATTGACGATAATTGTGCACCTGATCATGAATGGTGGATTGAAATGGGAAAAAAATACGAACTCCATTTTACGTGGTTTGTAGTTACTTCAGGAGTTTCCGGGAAAAATTCATTTAATGGAAGCTGGGAAAAATTTGCAAAACTTGTTTCTATGGGGCACGATGTACAATCTCATACACTAACACATTTACATGGAGATAGTTCCAACATAAATATAGAAAATGAATACTCTGAATCTAAAAAGATGATTGAAAAAAATATCCCAGACCATGAAGTTCTTTGTTTAGCCTATCCAGGTGGGAAAAATTCAAACCTCAATAACACAGAAATAGCAATGAAATATTATATTGCTTGTCGTGGAACTACTGGTTCCGTTAATCCGGCAAATAAAATTAATTATAAAAATGTAAATAGTTTAAGTGGCGTTATAAATTTTGGCGATGCTAAATTTGAATCACAGGACCTTAAGTTCTGTTTGGAGAAAGGAAATACAAGAAATAAAGATTTGTACAGAGCATGGTATTGTTGCCATTTTCACCTTACTAAACCTGAGTCGCGGCAAAATATCGAGGAAAAATTAAAGTTACTAAATGGTAAAATGAAAACAGGTGAATTATGGTGTGCCCTCTTCAGCGAAGTAGTAAAATATGGACAGGAACGGGATACCGCTGTCCTGAAGGTATTAGAAAAATCAAAAGATAAAATTGTAATTTCTCTCACAGATGAAATGGACGATAATATATTTAACTATCCCTTAACAGTAAAAATACGAGTTGATTCGTCGTGGAAAAATGCCGAATCTAAACAAAATGAAACAAGTTCTCAATGCAGAATCCTTGACCATAATGGTGCAAAATATATTCTGGCAAATATTATTCCTGATAGAGGGAATGCCGTAATTATACGTCAAAACTAATATCCACCTGAAGAATTTTTTCCAGTAACAATTGCAACGCCGACACTTGTACCAAGCCTTTGAGCTCCAATCTTTATCATATTTAATGCATCTTCTGCATTTCTTATTCCGCCAGCAGCCTTAACTTTACACTTTCCTTTGACGGTTTCTACCATTAATTTCACATCATCAAATGTTGCTCCTCCAGTAGAGAAGCCAGTAGAGGTTTTTACAAAATCAGCATTTGCAACAATTGATACCTGGCATGCTTTGATTATCTCATCTTTTTCCA
This sequence comes from uncultured Lentisphaera sp., assembly GCA_964426675.1. GTDB lineage: Bacteria > Verrucomicrobiota > Lentisphaeria > Victivallales > GWF2-50-93 > DYMC01. The sequence goes on along the minus strand of CAYRRM010000006.1, from coordinate 31,821 downwards.
GAAGACAATTCTCAAAAATCACCTTAAGAATAGCATTATTTGAATGTGCGATTTTCGCAAGTGTGGAAATCTCTTTTTCTACATAGCACCAATTTTTATCTTTTACCGCACCAATATTTATTACCATATCTATTTCTTGTGCGCCATTTTTTAAGCAAAATTCAGTTTCAAAAGCTTTTACTTCTGTTGGCGTAGCTCCTAATGGGAATCCAACTACAGAGCATACTTTTACTTTTGTGCCGGATAATTTTTTTGCACAAAAATTTACCCAATAAGGGTTTACGCATACAGCAGCAAATGAATATCTTATAGCCTCTTCACATAGATTTTCAATTTGTTTTTCTGTTGCTGTGGGCTTTAGTAGGGTATGGTCTATGTATCTTGCAAGTTCATTCATTTTTATCCTCTTCTTTATAATTGTATTATTGTTACGCCTTCACCGCCCGGGATAAGGCTTTCTTCTCCATTTTTTACCGCCTTTACACGTTGGTCATTTTTACAAATTTTTCTTACTAATTGTCGTAGTGTGCCTTCCCCTTTGCCATGATTAATAAGTACTCGTTGGTTTGGATAATTTGATATAATTGCCTTAATTATACGTTCTGCGTTAGACGATGTTAATCCGTGCAAATCTATTATTTTATCGAATTGAGAGTAAGGATTCTTTTTCCTTTTTTTTGTGAGAGTTTCAGGGTTTCTTATGGTTTTTCTGAATCTCTTCATGTTAATTTATGAGACCTTTGACGGCATTTAGCTTACTAAAAATAAATTTCCCCTTTACAATTGTGGCCATTGTCTGACCGCGAACTTTCTTTCCATGAAAGGGGGTATTTCTTGATTTTGAATAAAATTTATTTTTATCAATCCTAACTTCTTTGTTTACATCAATTATCGTAATATCTGCACTCGAGCCTTCCTTTAATGTACCTATATTCAATCCAAGAACTTTTGCTGGTCCAATAGTCCATTTTGATATTAGTTCAGAGAGGGATAGTATTCCGCTATGATATAATTCTTCAAGGCAGATTGACAGTTCGGTTTCAATACCAATTATTCCGAATGGGGCATTGTCCAGTTCCACAAGTTTTTCAGTTTCAGTATGCGGAGCATGATCGCTTGCAATAACAGAGATTGTTCCATCTTTTAATCCTTCAATTATAGCAAGTCTATCCTCTTCAGAACGCAGTGGAGGATTTACCTTATAATTGGAATCAAAACTCTTCATTGATTCGTCGGTCAGAGATATATGGTGAGGTGTTGCTTCAGCACTTATCTTAAGTCCTCTACTTTGGGCTTCTCTTATCATCCTCACAGAACCTTTGCTAGAAACATGTTGAATGTGTATAGGGCATTCAGTGTGTTCAGAAAGAATGATATCTCTGGCTACCATTAATTCTTCAGATGCGGCTGTTTGCCCTTTTATACCGAGAAGTACTGACCAGCGCCCATCGTGCATAATGCCACCAGCAGATAAAATCTCATCTTCGCAATGATCAAGAATCGGGATGCCGAAAGATTTTGAATATTCCATTAAATGCCTCATGATCTCGTGGTTTTGAACGCATGACCCATCATCAGAAAGAGCAATAGTCCCAGCTTTTTTTAGACTTCCAATTCCTGACATTTCTTTTCCTTCACGGTTCTTCGTCATCGCTGCACAAGGCAATACATTTACCACTCCTTCCCTTTCTGAAAGGAGACGTATATACTCTATAGTTCCAGGATTATCTGCGCACGGCGATGTATTTGGCATAGCCACTATTGAGGTAAATCCCCCTGCTGCCGCAGCTTTTGTTCCCGTTTCAATGGTTTCTTTATTACCTTGCCCGGGTTGCCTGAGATGAACATGTATATCAATAAGCCCTGGAGTAAGTATGAGCCCTTTTAAATTAATTTTTTCAGCTTTTTTGATTTTTTCTGGAGCACATATGAAACCATTTTGAACTCCAATGTCCATTATATCATCAATATTTTGAGAAGGATCGATAACTCTTGCATTGCACAAGATATAGTCCATAAAAAAAATCCTCGATTTTCGTTTTTTTGAAAGTAAAAAATACAGCTTTTTTTGTCTTTACGCAAATAGAAAATAAAATTTTCCTCAAAATTTACTTATAAATTAAAAAAAAGTAATTTTTTCTCTTGACTTTTTTATATTAACGTTAATATTAATGTTAATAAAAGGAGTCTTTTTATGGCAAATCTGGCAAATAATAAATTAAAATTATTAAAAGGAACAAATATATCCCATTGGCTTAGTCAGAGTGATGCAAGAGGAGAAGAAAGAAGAAAACGTTTTACCGCTGAGGATGTTAAATATCTTGCAGATTTTGGTTTTGACCATTTAAGATTACCTGTTGATGAAGAGCAGATGTGGGATGACGATTTTAAAAAAAATAATGAAGCGTGGGACTTGCTACATGAAGGAATAGAATGGTGCCGTAATGCAGATTTAAAAGTTGTCGTGGATTTACATGTATTGCGTTGTCATCATTTTAATGGGGAAAATGGTGAGAATACACTTTTCACAGACCCTGCAAAAAAATTGCATTTTACTGAATGCTGGAGACAGTTATCAGGTGAATTATCACGTTATGGTAATGATTTTTTAGCATATGAGTTAATGAATGAAGCCGTTGCCGATGATCCGTCTGATTGGAATAGGGTTTTGCTTGCTCCATATAGAGTTATAAGAGAAAAAGAGCCCCTACGTTACATAGCAATCGGTTCTAATAGATGGTGTCAGGCACAGACATTTCCTCAACTTGAGGTCCCTCTTGGAGATACTCGTATTATCCTTGTAGTGCATTATTATAATCCAATGCTTATAACGCATTATAGAGCAAGTTGGACTGCATCAATAAGAGATTACAGCGGGCCTATTACTTATCCAGGTATTCCGGTTTCAGAAAAATCTCTTTCTGTGCTCGACTCTGAATTAAGACAAAGAGTTAGTGAGCAAAATAAATACTATGACGTCTCAGTAATGGAAAAAGATCTTTTTCCTGCTATAAAAAAAAGTAAGGATTTGAATTTGCCCTTATGGTGTAATGAATTTGGAGTAAATAGAATGGCTCCAGATGAAATACGCGAAGCGTGGTATCGTGATTTTCTGTCTGTTTTAGATAAAAATTCAATTGGGTGGGCTAATTGGGATTTTAGAGGTAGTTTTGGAATAATTGATTATCAGACAGGTAGAGAAACTATTGTAGCAAAAGTTCTTTCTGAAAACATAAGGAACACAAGAAAATGATAATGGATAAAAAGATAACTTTAAAAGATATTGCTGATGAGTGTGGAGTTACTGTCCAAACAGCAAGTCGTATATTAAATAGTGAGTACGTAAAATTATATAATAGCGAAACAGTTCGAAAAGTGAAAGAAACAGCAGGCAGACTTGGTTACCGTCCAAATGCATTTGCACAATTTATTAAAACTGGAAAATTTCATTCAATCAGTTTATTGCTTTCTCCTGAAATATCTTTTAGCAGTTTTTCTATTGATTATTTAATTTTGATGGAACAAAAATTGGCTGAACGAAATTATAACTTACTTCTTAATGTTTTGCCTGGAGAACATGATATTGCAGAAGATAAAATTCCTAGAATTTTTAAAGAAAATCTTGTTGACGGAGCACTTGTGGCAATAACTCATGCAATTCCTGAATGGCTCGAATCTTTAATCATGACAATTAACGTACCAATTGTTTGGATAGGTTCAAAGCATGATAAAGATTGCGTTCACCATGATGATTTTAAAGCAGCATACGATCTTACATTACATTATGCTCAAAAAGGTTTTCGTAAAATATTTTACGTTGATATGGTGATTTCAAAAGATAACAAAGGTCCATTACATTTTAGCGTAAAAGATAGAGAAGAAGGGTATCTGAAAGCGATGAAAAAACTTGGACTTAAAACTTTTGTTATGCGTCCTAAAAAACCTTTAAATGCTATTGATTTTGCAGGGTACGCAAAAACTATATTGTCATCATGTAAGCCGCCATTTGCGTTTTTATGCTATGATTTTGAGAATTCTGGTAGGAATATACTATATACAGCAAATAACCTTGGTCTTAGATTTCATAAAGATTTTGAATTGACGTGTTTCTCTGATAAAATCCACATTGAGAATTCTACTGAGATTCCAGCTATTCTTCCGAGGAAAATTGATATTGTAGAGGCGGCAGTAAATATGTTATTTGAAAAAATAGAGCGCAAAAATGATGTTCATAAGCCAGTAATCATTCCGTTTGCGTTTTACGGATACAACTGTGAAAAAAATAGGATATTACAAAATGAAAAGTAGATATCTCTTTACTCTTATAGAACTACTCGTGGTAATCGCAATAATCGCGATATTGGCTGCGCTTTTATTGCCGGCTTTAAAAAGAGCTAAAGATATGGCAAAACTCTCTCTTTGTATGAGTAATGAAAAGCAAATTGGAGTGATGTCAATGTATTATGTCGATGATTATACAGGCTTTCTTCCAGCCGGATGTTGGCCTGGTTCACGTGGGCCTACCTCAACTGGAAATTGGGATGCTTCAATATGGAATGTTTGGCTTTCTTATCTTTATCAGCCGACAAAATTTATTGTTGAATATGATCACAGCAGAGTTGTTGGTACGGTTTTTGATTGCCCGAGTCGGCCTCGAACTGCCTGGATTGGTGGAAATTATGGATGGAATATTGAGTTACCTCCGCCTTATGGTTGGGATGGCAGAGATGATTTTGCAAGTATTTCAAGGATAAAACGGCCCGCTGTAAAAAGACTTGTAGCAGATTCTAATTTTTTTTGGATTGGTTGGGATACAAATCAGCTTAACACAATACGTCATTATAACAAATTTAATTTGCTTTTCTGTGATAATCATGCAGAGACAACTAATGTCCTTTATTATGTAAACAAAACAAAAGGGAGAGACTATCAATGACTTTGTATTGTAAATCCAAAGAACTTTTATATGAAAAAGGGAGGAAAATTTATGAATACTAATCGAAAATATTATTTAAAGGTAAAAAAAACAGTTGTTCCTTTGTTTACTCTCATAGAACTCTTAGTAGTTATTGCGATTATCGCAATATTAGCAGCGTTATTGCTTCCCTCTCTAAAACAGGCAAAAGAAATCTCATTGGGAATTTTATGCAGATCGAATATGAAACAGATCGTCACTGGAATGAATATGTATGCTGAGGATTTTGATAGTTTTTATCCTCCATCATCTGGAATGTTCTCTACATATACGTGGAAAGGTGTCACGAGATCGGCAAATCCCCTCTATATACCATGGTTTTCTAATATCTATATGGGACAGTATATTGGTAATATGACAATAGGGTGCACTAATTTTTCTGAAGAGGAGCAAACACCATCAAATGAAGTATTATTTTGTCCGACATTCAAAATAAGATATAAAGGAACATCAAAAGTCGCACTTGGAATTGGTTATAATAGAGTTGCGTGGCCTATTCCTGATTTTAATCCTGCTATAGATTTCAGAACTGACCCTGCAACGCATGGGACATACAATAAAATCACAAGAGCAAAACGGACGGACTTAATTTTAGTCCTTGCTGACGTGACGGGAGGTTCATCGTTAAAACACTGGAATCCAAGCGCTGGTGAGTACAACGGCAATCTTATCCACTTGCGAAGTGCTAATATTGCATTTATGGATGGGCATGTTTCTTCTTCGAAAAATCTTGGAAATGATTATAATGCACATGTATTTTACGTTCAATTAAGATAAAAGAGGAGACTTGATGAAAAGAAAAATAAAATTAGTTGTTACCTCAAAGAAAAATTCATTAGTTAATTGTGGGGATATACCATTTACAAAAGATACTATCGGTATAGAAAATAAGCTGATAAACATATATCCAGATATCGAATATCAATCTATAGAAGGTTTTGGTGGCGCGTTAACAGAAGCTGTTGCTGTTACATTGGATAAAGCCGGCAAAAAGATTAGAGAAAGAGTTCTAAGGGATTACTTTGATCCGAAAGCAGGATTAAACTATAATCTCTGCCGAACACACATTAATAGTTGTGATTTTTCCACTGAAAATTATCATTATACTCAAAAAAATGATTATAAATTGCAAACATTTGATATTAAAAGGGATAAACAATTACTAATCCCTTTAATTAATGATGCCCAAAAAATAAGAGGAGAGAAAATAAATATGCTTTCCTCTCCGTGGAGTCCTCCTGATTGGATGAAAACTACCGGCAGAATGAATCAGGGAGGAAAGTTAAAACCTGATTGTCGTAAAGTATGGGCAGAATATTATAGCAAATATATTGAAGCTTACGAAAAGGAAAATGTAAAAATAAAATATTTAACTGTTCAAAATGAACCAAAAGCCAAACAAAGCTGGGACTCATGTATTTATACCGCTGAAGAAGAAAAATGTTTTGTTAAAAATTATCTTGGCCCTTCCTTAAAAAGAAATGGTCACAAAGATGTGAGACTACTCGTATGGGACCATAATAAAGAGCGGGTTTTTGAACGCGGAAATGCCATTTTATCTGACCCTTTTGCCGCAGAATATATTTGGGGAACTGCTTTTCATTGGTATTCTGGAGATCATTTTGAAGCTTTGTCTCTTTTGCATGAAAAATTTCCTGATAAAGGGTTGATTTTCACTGAAGGATGCTTGTCTCATCCTGAATCTAATGAATGGAGTAAAGGAGAAAAGTATGCTCATGATATAATCGGAAATTTAAATAACTGGGCTCAGGGATTTATAGATTGGAATATAGCTCTTGATAGACAAGGCGGACCAAATCATGTTGGAAATTTCTGTGATGCTCCAATAATAGTTGATACAACCAGAAAAAAAATAATCTATAAACCCTCTTTTTATTATATTGCTCATTTTTCAAAATTTATAAATCCAGGAAGTAAAAGGATCGCTTTTAGTAAGTATACTTCAAAACTTGAAGTGACGGCAGTAAAGAATCTGGATGAAAGTATTGCAGTTATTGTCATGAATAGTTCTGATGATAATATGGATTTTATTCTACGATGCAAAGGATATATTGCGAATTTCGCAATTTCAAAGCATTCTATAGTCACGTTATTATTTAAAAATTTTTAAAAAGAAATGGAGGTGTGTGGAATGATAAAACAAATTGCCCATGTTTGTATTAATTCCAAAAATCTTAATGATTCTTTATATTTTTATAGGGATATATTAGGTTTAAAAGTTGCATTTGAATTCGAAAAAGATAATGAAATTTTTGGCTATTATTTTAGGATTGGTTATGGAACCTATATAGAAGTTTTTAAGGGAAAAAGCGAAAATGAAGGAAAGATTAAACATATAGCACTTGAAGTCGATGACATAGATAAAACAATATCAGAACTTCGTTCAAAAGGAAAAGACGTCAGTGATAAGTCTTTAGGAGCCGATAATACGTGGCAAGCATGGACTAAAGATCCAGATGGAGTTCCTATTGAATTCCATCAGTATACGAGTAAAAGTATGCAAGTCTATGGCGGAAAGTGTGTTATGAATTCTAAAAATAAATAAGAAAAATAAAAGGAGAAGAATCAAGATGAAAAAGAAATTATTATGCATCTTTCTTTTAGGAGTCGGATTAACAATTAGCATCTTTGCAGATGAAAAAATTGTTTGGTCCCCGAAAGATAATATTGGAAAAACAACGACATGGAAGAACAATGATAAAGCTTCAGCTAATCATGGCGATGGATTTTATGAAATAGTTCTTAGCGGAAGTGAATGGAGTGGAATGGGACTTAATTGGGAAGGTTATTGGCCCGCTGATGCAGGAGAAAAGGCTGCGGACTATAAGAATTTAATTCTTGAATTAAAAATTAGTGGAGCAAATGCTAAGGATTTGCAGGTGGCCCTGAAAGATAATAAATCAAAAGACAGCACAAGCGTATTTGTAAAAAAATATTTTCCAGATGGAACTGTTACAAGTGAAAGGACAGTTTTAAAGATTCCAATGGCCGACCTGTTAACGGAAAAGTCAAAATTTGAGACGGGAGTTGTATGGGAAATAATGTTTCATTCATGGACTCAAGATAATAAAGACATAAAAATAGAAATTTATAAAATCGCATTTGAAAAATAATAAAGTGGAGAAATTCTAATGAAAAAGTTGTATAAATTATTGATAATATCTACTATTTTTTCTATTTGCTTCTTTTCGTTTGATAGTTTAACTCAGGATAACGCTCCTGCAGCTGCACCTAAATTCTTATATAATGGAAATCCTGAACACTCCGAAGGAAAAATTTCAGGAGTTCATTCAACAGTTAGCGTTACGGATAAATCAGGTGTCTTGGAAGTCGTTATAAAAGGCAGTAAAGAAAATTATCCCGGGTTTTCCATCGTGCCATCTAAAGAAAAATATTGGGACTTATCACCATGGGGACATGTAAAAGCAAAGATCACAAATACAGGCAGTAAAAATCTTTCTGTTAATATGCGGGTAGATAATGAAGGTGACTGGAGAAAATCTCCGTGGAATACTGAATCAGTACATCTAAAACCTGGCGAATCAAAGTATTTAAAGGTAATATTTGGTTACCAATATGGATATAAACCTGGTTTTAAACTCGATCCATCTAAAGTTGTAGCAATCTTGTTTTTTTGTGGAAAGTCAAAGGATGAACGTAGTTTCAAGATAGAAGAAATTCAAGCAGGTGGACCGGCAGGAGAAAAACCACCTGTAGATCCAGATTCTGTAATTACTCGGCCTGAAGGTGGCGTCATAACGGGAAAAGATGCAAAACTTACTCCACCTCCAAAACTTGAAAGTAAAGATTTAACATCTGTTGATTTCAATAAATCAGGTGAAATTAGTTTAGAGACATCTGCTAACCAAGATGGCTTATTGGTTATCAGACCCGCAATGGGGGTTTGGCACTTGGGTAATTATAATGAAATTAAAATATCAATTTTAAATAAAGGCCAGACAACAGTAAAAACATCCGTTTCAGCGGAAAGCAGAAGAAATAAATTTACCGATGAAACAATTGCTGTTCTTAATCCTAACGAAGAAAAAGATGTTGTAATATCTTTTATTCCTTCTAAACCATGGCAAGGGGAGCCAAACCCTGAAAAACAACACAATTCAGGAATAAAAGGTACAGGGACAGAATTTGAAAGTAATAGAGTGAATGGAATTAAAATCAGTTTTGATAAAGCAGATGCACCTGGAAATATCTTAATAAAGTCTATTACAGCAATAGCTACTCCTTGTATTCTACCAGAATGGATTGGGAAGAAACCTCCTGTTGAAGGAAAATGGCAGCTTACATTTGAAGACAATTTTGATGGGGATAGTATAAATCTAAAAACGTGGAATATATATACCGCAAATTATTGGGATAAACGTACCCACTTTACAAAAGAAAATACTATTGTAAAAGATGGATTTTTAATACTTCGTTATGAAAAGAAAACTGGCAATCATAATGATGATCCAGAAGATAAAAGCCCCGTAGCTAAAACAGATTTTGCATGTGGCTTTGCCGATTCTTACGGCAAATGGACACAAAGATATGGTTATTTTGAAGCAAGGTTAAAAATCCCAACTTGTCCCGGGCTATGGCCTGCTTTTTGGATGATGCCAGATAGGGGTAAAGAACTCGGTCCACAGTGGAAACGTGCTAGTACACATAATGGTGGAATGGAATTTGATATCATGGAACATCTCACTGCATGGGGACCTTATCGTTACAATATCGCATTTCACTGGGACGGTTATGATAAGGATCACAAAGCTACAGGGACAAGTAATATTTATGCTCAGGCTGATAAAGATGGATTTATGACAGTAGGACTTTTGTGGCTACCCGGATTTGCTGCTTATTACGCTAATGGCAAAGAAGTAGCAAGGTGGGAGAGCGAACGGATTTCTAATGTGCAGTCCTATCCCATCTTTTATATGGTCTCAGGGGGATGGGCCAATGTTCCCCTCGATGACTCTCAGTTGCCTGCTGATTTTGTAATAGATTATATTCGAGTATGGCAAAGAGAAGATTTAGCTTCTCCCGAAGATGGAGTTAAACCAAATGATGGAACTCCTAAAAGTCCATAATTAAAAAGGAAAAACATTATGAAAGGAATTAAATTAAAAGAAAAAATACTCCCACTCGATTCATCATGGGATGTAATTGTTGTTGGTGGTGGTCCTTCCGGGTGTACTGCGGCAGCTGCAGCAGCAAAAGGAGGTGCCAGGACATTATTAATAGAAGCAACTTCTGCTCTGGGAGGAATGGGAACTAACGGTTTGGTTCCAGCATGGTGTCCATTCACAGACGGAGAAAAAATTATATATGGTGGCATGGCTGAGAAAATTTTAAAGAAATGCATAGCAGGAATGCCACATGTCCCAGACAATAAATTTGATTGGACTCCTATAGACCCGGAACTCTTAAAAAGAATATATGATGATTTACTTATAGAATCCGGAGCTAAGATACTTTTCAATACATTTATAACAGCAGTTGAAATGGAAAATGAAGGTAAAATAAATGCAATAATTGCTGCAAATAAATCAGGGCTTTCAGCATTCAAAGCTAAAGTTTATATTGATTGTACTGGAGATGGTGATATTGCTGCATGGGCAGGGGCAGCCTTTGAAAAAGGAGATGAAGAAGGAGACCTAATGCCTGCAACTCACTGTTTTATACTGACTAATGTAGATACATATGCGTATAACTATATGGCAGGTGTAAAATATCATCATAAAAAGAATGCAATAGAACAAATTATAGAATCAGGGAAGTATCCAATAATTCCAGATAAGCATGCATGTAACAACCTGATAGGTCCTTCTGCGGTAGGTTTTAATGCAGGGCATATATGGAATGTTGATAACACAGAACCTTTTTCTGTTTCAAATGCATTGATAGAAGGTAGAAAAATAGCCAGAGCTTTCCGAGATGCACTTGCAGAATTTTGTCCTGAAGCTTTTGGAAATGCATTTCTCTCTGCAACAGGTTCTCTTCTTGGTATTCGAGAAACACGCAGAATTTTAGGTGATTATTATCTTACCATAGATGATTTTTGCAATAAACGAAACTTTGAAGATGAAATATGTCGAAATTGCTATTTTATTGATATTCACCACAAAAAAAGTCAGATTGGAACTAAACACGAAGGATCTCATCATGCTATCCACTTGAAGAAAGGAGAATCACATGGAATCCCATTCAGATGTCTTATTCCCAGGAAAATAGAAAACCTCCTTGTTGCTGGTCGTTGTATTTCTACAGATCGTTCTGTGCAGGGTAGTACAAGAGTAATGCCTGTTTGTCTATGTACAGGTGAAGCTGCGGGTACTGCTGCATCTCTTGCGCTTAAATCTGATGGAACTGTTCGTGAAATTAATACCATTGAGTTAAGGGAAAAACTTAGGAAAAACGGAGCATATTTGCCTTAAGAGTCATAAATTGGCAATAAAATTCTTAATACAATAACTATTTTTTCCCTTGCGAAACTAACAAATAAAACTATTGTTCTATCTTTATGAGAGCAATAGCTAAGATAAATCTCTTTTTAGAAATTAAAAACAAACGTAATGATGGATATCATGAAATAAAAACGGTTTTTTATCCATTATTCGATTTATATGATGATATTGAAATAGAATCATATGATTTTTTAACTATTGAAACAGATCATTCCGATTTACCAATAAACCAAAATAATATCTGCTGGAAGGCGGCACAGTACTTTGCATCTGAAGCGGCTATAGAACCTCGCTGGAAAATAAAGATAAAAAAACGCATTCCAATATCAGCTGGCTTAGGAGGTGGAAGCAGTGATGCAGCGATTGTCCTTAAAATCCTCGATAATCTTTATCCCGGAAGATGCGAAATTCGCAAAATAGCCAAATCTCTTGGCGCTGATGTAAATTATTTTTTAAATCCAGTAATATCTCTTGGTGAAGGAATAGGAGAAAATTTAAGTAACTTAAATATCAATTTAAAGATTCCTCTTTTAATTGTAAATCCTCTCTTTCCCGTTTCATCAGCGTGGGCATATAAAAACTATTTTTCAAATAGTAGCGTGTCCTTAGATTCTTTTTTAAATACCCTCAAGAGCGGAGATATTGCGAATATCGCAAAAAACATCAGAAATGATTTAGCTCCTGCTCTTTATAAAAAATTTCCTTTCCTTGAAATGATAAAAGAGTCACTTTTTCAAACTTCTGCTTTAGGTGTAGAAATTAGCGGGAGTGGTTCTTCTCTTTTTGCGATTTACAAAAGTCGGGATGACCTTATTCGGGCAAAACAAAAAATAGAAAGTCTTTATGAAAATTCTGTGCTTTGTTTCATTTCTTGTTGAGCTTCTATTTTTGCAAACATTTCAGAAATGAAACGAATTTCCTTTTGATAGAAAGGATAATCGTATCTCATTGGGTCAAAAAAATACATCACTGATGGCAAGCAATTAATTGCTATTTTTATGCATGATAAAATATTTTTGGAGATTATATTTCCCGAAAGAGTATCGTATTTTATTCTTATAATCCCTGTATCAAAACGATTTTCAAGTATAGTTTTTTGAAATTTTTCCCTGTCCATTAATTCGTGAGGGTAGATTTCTATAGCAAGATATATGTTTGGTAGCATAATATCGGATAAGATTTTTCGATAAAATTCTGTGTTAGCATCTTTTACCACAGCTGGCACTCTCTCAGGTATACATAGGTTTATTTTTTTTGTATATAGTATAATTGCGATTTTTCTTAAAAAATGAATGCAATCTTCATAATAAAACATATCTCCAGCACAATCTTCAAGGTTTATATTGACCGTTGCGAATTTCGCAAAATTATCAGGTAATTCGTTTAATTTTTTTTCAAATTCAATTAAAAATAGCCTCGAAAAAGATGCTTTTTCATTTAAAATATTTCGTATATCAATATTAATTAAATGGTTAATAGATATTAGAGGGAAATTTGTTTTTATTTTTGATATAAAGGATGCCGATAATAAATCGAAAGAAATATCAAGAGAAGAAATATTATTTTGTTCTAATATTGATATGATGTTGTTTAGGTCTGTGTTCTTTCCTGCAAAGGAAAAACCCCAGTCATTTTTTATATTTTTCTGAATTTGTTCCATTTTTCTGTAAAATATTTTTTATCAGCTAGTTCACGTGCCGCCGATAGAAAATCTTCTGTCAGTGATATATTTTGAAAGTGAATTTTTATTATATTTTTAAATTCATCCAGTAATGCGCTCTTAAATACATCTATTCTTAAATTTATCAAATCTATTGCTATAGTGCCCTGAACAAGTATATAATCTTTTGTTTGTTTTTGTGCCGCTCCCGCGATCTTGAGGCCATTTTCGAGAAGTAAATCTCCAGGAACCGGCTTCTCAAAGCATTTATAATAACCGGATGACAATGATTTTTTTGTGCTTAATGAAGAGTTTATATTGAATCTTTGGAGAACCTTTTTTATCGTATTATGTAGGAGCAAGTAAATCTCGTTTCTATGAAGAGAAAAGAGAGGCGAATCGTTAAAAATAATCATAGAATACGTCAGATCATTTTGATGAATAACTGTTCCACCTCCAGTAGGGCGACGTATGATGATATTGATATTCGGATTTGCTTCTAATACTTTGTGAAAATTTTGTGCATAGCCAAAAGTTATACATTTTTGCTTCCACGTATAGAAACGGAGGAAGAGAGATGAATTATTATTTAAAGCTAATTCTCTTGATAGGGTTAATTGTTCATCTATTGCCATGTTTTCATATGGAGAGAAAATGGAAATTTCATCTATTAATGAGATTTTAAATGTGTTTTCTGGCAGAATAATCATCTTTTTAGTATTTTATAAGGAGTTTTTGGAGAGCGTTTACAGTATTTTTCAGATTAGAAAGAGAGTTTAGAAGTTTTTTCCTTTCTTTTTTATGAAAATAATATCCGATATATGGAATTTGATAATAAAAAGGGAGTTCTTTTTTATGGCAAAAATTTTCCAGATCAATGAGAAAAATTTCAATAGTGTTTAAATTAACAAATATATGTTTTGCTAAAAGAGATGGATAAAAATAACCTGCATGTTGGTATCTTCTAATACTCGATGCTAATTTTGTAAGAATTTCTTTTTCATGTGTTTGATATCTGGCCACAGTATCAGGCAAAAGCATTCCATTGTTTAAATCGTTAAGGCAGATTGCATTCCCTATATTTTTTACAAGTATAAAACCATGTTTTTTTTGATCATTAAAAGAAAAAGCAACTAATTTAGCTGTTTTAAAACCAAATTTACCGATTACGTTATATGCTTGAAATTCATTTTTTAAATATTCATAATCTTCAAGTTGAGCTCTTTTCAGGAAATATTTTACGTTTTCAGCTAACCTGATGCATGTTACATGAAGGGTTTTTATTTTTTTTGTTTTGTCAAAATGTTCTGATACATCTTTAAATTCTATATCTGTCCCAGAATTTTCAAGGTTCCAGAAAGAGTCAAAAGATTCAAAACCTCTCTGAGAGAAAATCTCATTTTCAATGTGGTCAGACCATTCAATCTGTTGTAAAGGTGCTTTCATTTTTTGAATTCAGAAACTTTTTCTTTTAATTTTTGTTTATTTAACTCAATATTGGTCTGTTTTGAATATTCTCGAATAAAAGTATTGATTATGGACTCATCAGATTCAATCTCAATACCTTTATTAAGAAGTTCAGAAAAAGAAGCTATTAATCTTGCAAGATCTCTTTCTCGGTACCTTTCTGGTAAATTTATTCTAATCTTTGCTACATCAAGATCCCACAATCCGCAGGAGTAATCATTGTTGTCTTTTTGAAAGTAAAAATTTGTAAGTTTTGCGTCCCCGTGAAATGTATTTGCTTTATGCATCGTTGAAATAGCGGAAACAGTTCTGTTGATAAATTTATTATATTCATGTTCACTTAATCTACATTTGGAAATTAATTCTTCAAGGGAAATCCTTGATTCAATAAATTCCTGTATTAAAAAAGAGAAAGTTTTGCCGAGAAAGTACTTTTTTGACTTTATTGCGCAATAATGCTGAGGTAATTTTATCTTACAGTCAGAAGATTTTAAATGAACGTAAATCTTTATGGCATTGAATGCGCGAGTATCTCTAAAAATATATTTCAATCTATGTAAAAAACCTCTATCATTATATCTTTTTATGAAATATTTTTCATTTTTATAATTTACAATACCAGCTTTCACACTTCGTGAATCTTTTATAAGGATAGAATTTTCCAGTCTTTCATTTATTTCAGTTATAAAATCGGGCGTAGTATTGAGGAAATTTTCATCAATAAGACAAGAAAAGGAGGTGGTATTTTTCTTTATTTTTATCTTTGCGAGTTTTATTTTCATTTCAACTTATTGAGTTGAGTTTTTTTTGCACAATTGCACACCACTTTTCAATTTCATCATTGTTTAATTCAGGAGGTATTTCAATCGGTTCCCCTATTACAAGAGTTACTGTTGAAAATGGTTTTGGAATTCTAAATTTATCCCATGTTCTTAGTTCCCAGTATTTTGAGTAATTTATTGATATTGGTAAAATTGGACGTCTTGTTTTACTTGCAGTGATAATTGGTCCTTTGCTCATATGATAAGCAGGCCCTCTGGGACCATCAGGAGTATAGCATACGTTTTTTCCATTTTGTATTTCACGCAGTGAATTATTTAAAGCAGATAGAGCATTTTTTTTTGTGGAACCTCGGATAGGCTTAACGCCAAATAGAGAAACAAGATCTGAAAGGTATTGTCCATCTCTTGAAGCACTAATCACAGCGCAGCTATGTTCTCTAATTTTTTTCTTAAACATTAGAGGGAAAAAGAGTATTCTGTTATGCCATGTTACTGTAATATAAGGGAATTTCTTGATATCAATATATGAATTTGGATCGACTCGTTTTTTTAAAACTAAAATGGAGTAGAGTTTTAATATAATGAAAAAAAGATAGGTCAGAAATGAGGGGAATTTTCTGATTTTCTTCAGTTTTTTTAACATAAGATATTCAGGTCATTCCTTGTGTTGAGAGGAATGTCTTTATTTTGTCCTCATAAGAGTCAAGTATTGGAAAGGTTCTTGCTGTTGAGGTTTTAATTGCGGCTTCAGCTACATAACGGGCAACTCGTGGAACTACGCGAGGATCGAAAGGTTTTGGAATTAACAATTCAGGTTTCAGTGGATTATTTCCGTTGAAATAACCTTTCTTATAATCTTCTGGATATGATTCTGCGAGAATTGCCATTGCCTTGTCATCTATTTTTTCATTGGCTAATTCAGCAAGTGCATTAGCTGCTGCAAGTTTCATTTCATTGTTTATATCTCTTGCACGTGTATCGAGAGCGCCCCTGAATATTCCGGGAAAACCCAGGACATTATTTACCTGGTTTGGATAATCACTTCTACCAGTTCCTGCCACTGCTGCGCCAGCGTCGATAGCATCCATTGGATTAATTTCAGGTTCGGGATTTGCCATTGCAAATACGATAGGATCTTTTGCCATTGTTTTTATCATTTCCTTTGTGACACAATTTGCAACAGACAACCCAATGAATATATCTGCTCCAATAAGTGCATCGGCAAGGGTTTCTGCATTTGTATCAGCTATAAAACGCCCTTTTTCTGATTCTGGCAAAATATCTCTTCTTTTTTTTGATATTACTCCTTTTGAATCACAAAGAATAAAGTTCTCTCTTCTTGCCCCTGCAAGAATATATGTTTCTGCGCAGGATATACCCGCAGCACCTGCTCCATTTATTACGATTTTGCATTCCTGCAGTTTTCTCCCTGTTATTTTACAGGCATTTAAAAGTCCAGCAAGAGAGATTATTGCAGTACCATGTTGATCATCATGAAATACCGGAATATTCATAATTTTTTTAAGTTCTGATTCTACTTTAAAACAGGCTGGAGCCCCAATATCCTCAAGATTTATTCCTCCAAAAGTTGGTTCAAGTGAACGAACGACAGAAATGAGTTTATCTGGATCAGTTTTCCCTCTTGTATCAAAAACATTATTCAAACAGATAGGGATTGCATCTATTCCAGCGAAAGCTTTAAATAGAACAGCTTTACCCTCCATAACTGGAAGCCCTGCTTCAGGACCTATATTTCCAAGCCCAAGGACTGCCGTCCCGTCGCTTACTACAGCTACCATATTACCTTTAGCCGTATATTCCCATATTTTTTCGATATTATTTGTTATCTCTATACATGGACCTGCTACGCCGGGAGAATATGCAAGTGTTAGATCTTTTTGGTTTTTGCATGACTTTGTCAATTGTATTGAAATTTTTCCTTTTCTACCCCTTGAGTGATATTCACAACTTTCCCTAAAAATTTTGTTTGACATTGTTATTCCTTTTATTTATTAATTACAAAGAAAAATAATATAATGAAGAATATATTTTTATTCAAACACTATTTACTAATTTTATTATGAATTGTTCTTGCTTTTTGAGCTTCGAAGAGGGCTTTTATATATCTATTTTTTATTTTAAAAGGGGAGAAAAACTATTTTCTCGTAAAGCAACATATAAGTTTTGATATTTACGATTAAGCTATACTATATTGTTATATTAATTTTCATAATAGATTGGAAATTTTTATAAGCTTTTCAGGGCCTTCTTTAAACGCTTCAAATATCCGCGTAATTTTCCAGGCATCATCGAGATTGCCAATGAGATTTTTTTCATTATTCAAAATAGAATTTACAAAATCATTAATTTCATTATAGTACCCCAACAAAAATAGTCCTTTGTTATATAATTGTCCAAGGGAAAATTCAGGTTCCCAGATGCTTGAAATTTCATCTGGTTGTCCTTTGTAAAAGTCAGGATTATCCCCATAGCCAAGAGGAGGATTGCGGTGATAAAAAACTCTTATGTTATTATCTACAACTATACTGCGTGACTTATCGGAAACAATAAGCGTTCGTTCCATACCACAATTAATTGCTGATTCATTCGTAAAAGTAATAGAAGCCGTTTTTCCATTATCATATCCAAAAACAGCAATCCCGGCTCCTGTAGAACTTCTCTGGTAAAATAGTTTTGATGGCATACCTGCAAGATATATCAACGCAGATACTGGATGGCAGAGATGGTCCAGGAAACCCACTACGGCATTTGAAACACCTTTTTCCCAAACTTTAAATTCAGAAACTGTTGGAATATATTGGGGATACTGTATCTGGAGCAAAGTAACTTTTCCAAAATCTGGATGATTAATCAACTCTTTTGCTTTCCTTAATGCTGGCATAAACATCTTTTTAAAGCCAATTAAGACATTTTTTTTACATTTTTCTGCTACCGTTTTTATCTTAACAATATCTTCAGTTGTTGCTGCTGGAGGTTTCTCAAGCCATACATGGCACCCTTCATTAAGACAATTAATACAAATTTCAGGATATAATGGACGACCGTGTTTATCATAACCTGTTACTATGAATACAGCATCTAATTTTTCCTTTTTTATCATTTCTTTATAGTTGGAATATGCATTAGTGGCTCCAAATTGTTTTTTAAAAAGTTCTGCTTTATCAATAGATAAATCACAAACTGATATAAGTTCCACAGGGACAAATTGGAATATCGGGTATATATTTCTAAAAGAATGAGAACCACATCCGATGAATCCAATCCGGATTGTTTTTGTATTTGAAATCTGACCTTTAAAATTGATTTTCATTATAGCTCCTTTTTGAAAGAATTTTTCATGATTTTTATCACCAGAAAAGAAATTAATATATATTATTCTTCAATTTTTTTATATATTCTCATATTTGACGTTAATAATCTTCTCAGAATTAGCAGATTCGTTTATCGCTTCATATAGCACCATTGACTTATAACTTTCGTAGACGTTCGAACGGGTTGTGCGTTTGTCCCTTACTGCTGAAAAAAAATCAATTATTTCAGATAGATGTCCTGTTTCGTGTCCACTATCCCCTGAACTTGTAAAAATTGGTGGTTCGCGCCATTCAATCGCTCTCTCTTTCTCTGCAATTTTATATACAGAAGAATTGTGAATACTCATGAAATTTCCTCCTTTTACAGTTATTTCCACTTCTTCTGTAGGTATGGAAAAAGACCGTCCATCATTTAAATTCAAAGTGCCGACGGAACCATTTTTAAATAATATACTCACTGCAAATGCATCTGGTCCTTTTGAAAATGCAAAAACCTTTGAAGCATCACCAAAGAGATATTGGATAAGGTCAATAACGTGAATCGCAAAATCGAATAGAAATGAACGTTTTAGAGAATTGTTTTCGTATTGTTTTGATGCATAATTGATTGAAATAGAATAAAAATCTTCTTCATTAAATTTTGATAACCAATCTTTTGCACGTGAATATACAATATTATATCTTTTTTTAAAAGCAGTTGTACAAAGAACGCCTGTTTCTTTTGATATTTTTGCTAGTTCAAGTGCAGAAGAAGCCGATTCTGCAGGGGGTTTTTCTGTGTAGACAGGAACTCCTTTTCTCATAGCTAATGCGGCAAGTTTTGCATGCATTTGAGCTGATATACATATAATGACTGCATCTGGTTTTTCAGTATCAAGCATATACTCCATATCGGTATAACATTTTCCTCCCCATAAAGATGCATTTTTTTCTGCTTTCGTTTTGTCTATATCACACACACCAACCAATTGAGCCCCAGCTGTTCCGATTAGCGGGTATATTTTTCTACTTGATAGATTTCCTGCCCCCACAATGCAAACTCTTAGTAAATCCATATTATGCCTCCATATTTTTTACTTTTATACGATTAGTCACTTTAAATCTTTTATTATTTTGCAACAAAATTCTCGTGCCTCCGCAAGGAGTGATATTGTTTTTGAGAAATTATCTCTGCATACTTCCATCTCTATAACTATGTCAGCTTTATAGTTATCATCATTCAATTTTTTGAATAATCCGTAGAAGTCTACTTCTCCTTTTCCAAACGGAACCCGCGTCTCACCTATCTGATCTTTGATATGAACAAGAGCTACACTTTCTGAGAGAAAATCATATGCATCTTTCCAATTTGTTCCAACTGAATGGAACATACCGACTTCAAGAAGAGTTTTCATTCGCTTATCGTTAATTCCTCTCACAACGTCTTTGAAATCATCTAAAGTTGAAATTGCTGTTCCCTTATGATTTTGCAAAACTGCCGTAATTTTAAGTTTTTCAGTCAGATCAAGAAATTTTTTCGCTCCTGATATATATAATTCTTTTGTTTTTGCTTTGAATATAACTACTTCAATTCCAATTTGTTTTGCGAATTCAGCAGTTCTTATAACGTGATTTAGATCTTCATCAAGATCCTTAATTACCGGTAAATGCATGGAAGAAAAAGACATATTATATTTGCTTAACATTTTAATGAAATTTTCAGGAGGATAGTTTATATCAATTTTAGCCTCAGTATATTCAGAAAATACTTCCATCTTTTTAAAACCAATTTTTGAAAATTCCATTAGAACTCTTTCTAATGGAATCAGGGGAGTTGAACACGGACTTACCGCTAATTGTTCTATTTTCATTTTTTATAATTCTCCTTAATATTAATTTGAAATTATTTCCATTTTTCTCTTGCCAGAGTTAAACGCTATGAACATTATAGCATTCGATTTTCCTGTATTTTTTGCTTTATGTGCTAGATTTGGCGGAATAGATATTGTGTCACCAGGTTTCATCTTGATAGCTTTTTGTCCATCCAGATAATGTAGAATTTCTCCCTTTATCACAGTAAGGACTTCATAACAATTTGAATGTTTATGAAATGGATTTTCCCTTCCAGGTTTTATTACGCAAGTACCTGTTGTCATTTTTGTAGAGTTTCCCAACTTTTTACTTGCGTACCATGTGAGGTTTCCCCATTTTGTTTCAATCTTTTCTACAGAATTTGCTTTTAAAATAATGACTTCTTTCATTTTCCTCCTTTATTTTTTTTGAATTTTATTATCTGAAAAGATGCCAAGATAAACGACTTTATTAGAGAGAGGCCGTAACTCATGTTCTTCCAGTGAATTAAAATAAAGACTATCTCCAGGAGATAATGTATATTCGATTTTCCCTACTCTATATTTCATATTTCCTTCCAGAATATATATAAACTCCTCTCCCTGATGAGATAGTGCTTTTCCCCTGATTTTTCCTTTTTCTGCTATAAACAAATATGGTTGCATAATTTTATCATCTTTCTCTGTTGCAAATGCAAAAAATGAGTATCCTTTATTTGTCATTGTTGTCTTTTTACTTTTTTGAGCAGGTGTAAACACTGTTTCGATAGAAGAGCCTTCTCTAATAAGATTTGCAACTTGTAAACCAAGAGATTCCGCTATCTTGGTGAGAGTGGAAATGGGCGGTAGTGTTTTTCCTCGTTCAATTTTACATAATAAACTCTTTGAAAAACCACAACTGTCTGCAATATCCTGAAGAGTCCTATTTTGACGTATTCTTTCTTTTTTTATTCTTTTGCCTATTTCTAAATTCATTTATTATCTGCCTTTTTTTCAATTTAATTTAATATAATTCAACTTTGTTGAAATTCAAAAAAAAATTAATTATATGGAAATATATTATATGGATTAGATTATATAGAAACTAAAAATCTAATGCAATCCTATTCAGATATCTTTCCAATTAATTTTAGTAAACCATGAAGAATTGTTGCTGGATGAGGAGGGCATCCAGGAATATATAGGTCAACATTATAAAATTTCTTAACTCCACACAACACCTCTGAAGACTCAGCAAAAATTCCACCCGATATTGCACACGCTCCGACGGTTATTACAAGTTTTGGAGAAGCAAGTGCATCATAAGTCTTTTTTAGGGCGAGTTCCATATTTTTTGTTATTGGGCCTGTTATCAAAATAGCATCAGCATGCCTGGGTGAAGCCACAAATTGAATGCCAAAACGACCCATGTCCCAGCCTACAGTTTCGAGAACATTGCAATCTGCCTCGCAGGCATTACAGCCACCGGCGCTTACTTGCCTTAATTTTAATGAACGACCGAAAACTCTTTTTATTTCTTTATTCAAAAGAGATTCTTGTTTTTTCATTTCGGTGGAATAAATTAGATTCGAGCGGGAGAATTCAGCTAGTTCATATGTTTTTTCAAATTGAATAGCTCCTTCTTCGCAAACTTGAAAGCATTTTCTGCAAAAAATACATTTCCCAATGTCGATAGATATCCCATTATTCGATTCAGAAATACAAGATACAGGGCATATAGTTTGGCATTTTTGACATTTGGAACATTTTTTAATTACAGGTTTACCAAGATAATTTTTAGGCAAAGGAAATCCTCTATCTGGAAATTTTATTGTCCTACATCCCTGTTTCAATCTCGTTTTTATAATACTTAGCATTTTTTCTCCATTTATTTTTATAAATCATGACCGCAATAAGATAGATTAAAACTTTTATTACAAAGAGGAAAATTATAAATCAGTTCATTTCTTAATACAACTTCAAGTGCTGTCCAGTTATGAAAAGAAGGATCAACTATTTTATATCTAATAAAACGACCTTTACAATCAGTTATGGCTATATGTAACGTTTCTCCACGCCAGGCTTCCACCATAGATAATGATAATGAATTTGGTTTTAGTTTATAATCCAAAAATAACGAAGATGCTTTGTTTTCTTCAAATAGATTAGAAGATTGCTCAAGAATAAATTTTCCTGAATTTATTGCTTCATGGTAACGAACAAGAGCTCTAGCCAAAACATCACCTGAATCAAAAAATACTATTGGTATTTGTGTGAAATTAAAGATTCCTGAAGGAAAATTGAATCGTGAATCACAATGAATACCTGTTGCTCTAGCAACTAACCCCACGACCCCAATTTCCTTTGCTATTTTTTTCTCTAGTACTCCACAACCATCTAATCTTTCCATAGTTGATGTTGAACTAAAAAATAATTCAGCGGCGCTCTTAAATTCATCAAAAATCTTACAAAATCTTTGTTTAAAACGTGATAACAGTTCCGTATCCAATTGGAATGCAATTCCGCCTGGTAAAATAGCTCTTCGTCCAAATCTATTGCCGCAAAATTCTGCAGTAAGATTTAAAAAATCTCCTCTAATTCTGCCACAATATGAAGAGGTTGGTAAAAATGCAACATCATTGGAGAGAGCTCCAATATCACCTACGTGATTAGCCATTCTTTCAAGTTCAAGTAATATGGCACGTGTTAATAATGAAGATAAAGTTATACCTTGGTATCCAGATAATGATTCGATTATTTGAGAGTATGCAATAGTATTAGCAATTGTGCTATCGCCAGCGACTGTTTCTATTAAATGTAGTGTCTTTTTATCTGGTCCTCCAATTAGCATTTTTTCTATGCCACGATGTTGGTATCCCAAAGATATTTGTAGATTAAAGACTTTTTCACCAAAGCAATGGAATCTAAAATGGCCTGGTTCAATAACTCCAGCATGAACCGGACCAACAGCAACTTCATGAATATCATTCCCTATAACATCAGTAAAATCTATAACTGAAGGTTTTATACTGTGTTTTTTGTTTCTATTCCACGCATCAGACTCAGTATATGAATGGTGAAATCTAACAGGATAAAAACGAGGATGTCCTTCTGGTATTAATCCAAATTGTTCGGCTATTTCTCTTTCAAAGAGTTGGATTTGTGGTAATTCTATAGCTAAAGATGGAAATTCTCTTCCTTCAATTATTGTAGAAGATACTAAAAAATAAGAACTTTCATCATCAGCCAAAACTATAATTAACTGATTTTGTTTTTTACTGTTTAAAAATGAAAAATAAGAAGATACCCTTAATCCTTTACTACAATGACTTTTTATACTTTCAAAAAAAACGGAATTTTTTAATATCGGGATTTTAGATAAATCCCTACTTTCTGTATTTCGCATTTTTGTAAAGTGTTCTGAATTATTCATAGTCCAAAGTTATTACTGATTTGATTAATGTAGTCCATCAATTTACCTGGCAAAGTAAATCCAAGAATAAAAGTGAAAAGCAGTAACAAAAAAGATGGCACGATTTTCAAAAATTTCTCTCTATATATTATTTCTTCATTTTTTTCGTCATGAGAAAAATACATCTCAATTACTTTAAAGATCATAGAGCCAAATAAAATTACAAGTCCCAAAGATAATAAAATGGCTACAAAAAACTTTCTTGTTACAAATATTTCTTTAAATATCATTAATTCTGTGACAAATAAACCAGATGGTGGTAATCCGCAAATAGCAAAAATACCACCTAACCATAAAAGAGAAGAAATAGGGAGTTTTTTATTTAGTGAATGCACATCATTGATATTTTTAGTTCTATAGCAGGAGAGAATATTGCCTGAGGATAAAAATAATGAAGCTTTTGTAAGAGAATGATTTATTATATGTAAAATTGACGCAGTGATTGCAGCTTTTTGCCCTAATCCTGCCGCAATAATTGCTATTCCCATATGCTCAACACTTGAAAATGCCAACATTTTTTTGTAATCATTTTGAGAAAACATAGATAATGCAGCAGTCAAAACAGAAAAAGTACCTAAGAAGATCATGATTTTCCCTGTCTTTTCAGATATCCCCGCATGGAAACAAATCGATTGAATCCGTAAAATTCCAAGAAAAGCGCAATTTAAAAGAGCCCCTGATAACAAAGATGAAATAAAAGAAGGAGCCTCTGCGTGGGCAGATGGTAACCATGTATGCATAGGGGCAAGACCAACTTTAGTTCCATAACCGATTACGAAAAATATGAAAGCTGTGAATAAAATCATTTTATTCGCATTCAATGCATAATGTGAAATGGATGTGAAAGTGAGTTCATTTGTCCCTGAGTTTTTAAAGGCTAACATTAGGAATAAATTGCCAATTAAAGACAAACCAATACCAACAGAGCATATCATTACATATTTCCATGTTGCTTCCAGTGAACTGCGGGTGTGATAAAAATAGACCAATGGAGCACTTGCAAATGTTGTTGCTTCTATAGATATCCATAAAAAACCCACGTGATTAGATACACAAACTAAACTCATTGTTCCGCAAAATATTAGTAACATGCTAATAAAAATATTTTGGGGAGAATCATCAAAAATAAAACCATCATTATCTCTTGTCTTCTCATTAAATGATGTATTGCTTAAGTATGAAATCGCATAAATAGTAGACATAAAGAATAAAAAACTCATCAAAAGAAGAAATAGTTTTCCAACTTTGTCTAAGATTAGCATACCATTTAAACAAGATTCAGGATTATAAAAAAATGTAAGAATTGAGAGAACTAAATGCAATAATGAGCAAATACTTAAAATTAAAAGTCTTACGTTGTTTTTTCTTGTAAAAAAAGAGAAAATACCGCCTAAAATTGGAATTAATATTATTAATATTATCATGATACCCCTTTTTGATCGTCTTTCATAAGTAAACTGGCATTTATATGATCAAATGTCTTATTGATGCGGAAAATTACTATTCCAGAAATGAGAACAAAGACTAGTAAATCTAAGACTATCCCAAGTTCTACTATAATATTTTCTTTAATGAGAAAAGTATTTCCAAGTAAGTAAATCCCATTTTCAAATATAATATATCCAATAACTTGGGTAATGGCCTTAGTTCTGGATATTATTATAAATAATCCTGTAAAAATTGTAAATATAGAAAATGTAAGTTTTAATTTTAATACATCACCAAAATGATAGCTTATTTTATTTGACAACCAATAGGAAAACACTAATATTAAAACACCAAAAATGCATGAAGTGGAGAAACCTATTATTGGTTCTATTTCACGTCTGGTATTTGTTAATCTCAAAGCATGTTTTAAAGTTAGGGGAAATATTAATGCTTTAATTGAGAAAATAAAAACAAAAGTTAATATCCCCCATAAATTAGTTGCATTTAAAATTGATATCAATGATATGATTCCACCCTGCAAGGCGAGAATGTTTATACAACCAGAGATACGACTAGAAGCGAGTAATAAAAAGTTCATAATAGAAATAATTGTAAAAATTAAAATAAACCAGTTATTCATTATACAATATCTCCTTTTTCTATCAATATAAAAAGCACAACAATACAAAAAACTGAAGCGAGAATTAACATACGACGAACTTTATCAAAACGAAATCTTGCAGTTATAGATTCAATAATTCCAATTACAATTGAAACTGAAAATATTATACAAATGGTAAAAAGATATCTAATAATAGGTAAGGAAAAATCTGGGAAAAATGATAGTACTATTGAACTAATCATAAAAATGAAAATCCATAACTTAATCGAAGCACCATATAAAATAAATGCAAAGTCAGGTCCAGAGTAATCCAAAACCATTACTTCATGAATCATCGTTAATTCAAGGTGTGTATTTGGGTCATCTGTTGGTAGACGATAATTTTCTACAGTAAGCAAAATAAAGAGCGCAATTATTAACAATAAAGCAATATGAGGCGGAAAATTAAAAGTGAATGCTGATGAAACTGTAAATGAACTGGATGACTTTATTCCAGCAGCCACAATTAATAAAAATAAAATTTCAGAAAATGGAACAAACATTAATTCCCGGCTAACGCCCATTCCTTCAAAACTCGAACCGGTATCAAGAGCTGCGAGAACTATTGCAAATCTGGCAAGGGCCATTAGAGCTAAAGCAAAAATAATATCCCCATTGAATGAAAAATAATTATTATATTCCCCAAAAGAAAAGATAAATAAAACGATTGTTAATGATGAAATAAAAATTAATGGAGCCAGTCTAAATATCCAGGACACCGTCTTACTATATACACATTTCTTTTTTAAAAGCTTGAAAATATCGTAATAGAGTTGTAATAAAGGTTTTCCTTTTCTACCTCCAAAAATTGCTTTTGTTCTATTTATTAATCCTGGAAGAAGAGGGGAAAATAAAATTGCTGAAAAAAAATAAAGTAAATGATAAGTAATATCTAATGTTAAATCTTTACTCATATCATGCAAAAGCTCCAAACAATAAGAATTAAAAGTAGTAAAACCATCAAGAAAATATGAAATTGGATAGGTAATAATTCATACCTCGAAATAAAACGAGAGAGAAAAGATATAATTTTTCCAGGTTCCTTAAGAATTAATTTTTCCATAAAATCAGGAATAATCATCTCAAACTTAGTCGGTTTCGGATAAATAGATGAAAAAATCGGTGTTTTAAACTTAACCCCAAGTATTCTATTGCAAAATTCAGTAAAAGGCGAAACCAAAGATGATCCGGTATACTGCATTCTCGAAGATGGAGCTAAATAGCTACAATCCCATGTAACGGTAATAGTTTCCTCATCTTTTGCGCAAAGCAAAAACTTTCTTACTAAAATTAACATTGAAAGTATTAATATGAAAATTATGAAAATAATAGTTCCAAAGGCTAATGATTGGAAGAAGAAAGAAAATTTTTCAACAACAGAATTATCTATTATAAAACCATGTAAGATTTCAAAAGAAATCGCTAATGGAATATGAACTATATAAATAGCCCATAGGCCAACAAAAATGCATATGAATGATAATATTGTGCATGGGAGATTAGATGTAGCCCCTATTTTTTTTAATTTATCGTTATTTATTTTGGATTCACCAAGAAAAACGGTCGCAAACGTTTTCACAAAACATATTGTGACTATTGAACTTACAAATATTAATGTCAAAATAGTTAGTAGTGCAATTGATATCACCAATACATCATTACTGTTTATAAACATATAAAAAGCCGCAAAAAGAATCATAAATTCAGATATGAAACCATTAAAAAGTGGTATTGAAGAAATAGATGCTGAACCAATTAAAAAGTTTATTCCCAAGAAGGAATTTTTTTTCAATAATCCCCCCATTTTGTTGATATTATGTTCACCCGTCATTTTTATCAAGCTACCAGCAGATAGAAATAAAAGAGATTTGAAAATGGAATGATTAAAAATATGCAATAATGCACCACTTAATGCAAGAATAGCAGAAAAATTTTGTTTTTTACTGATAGCAAAAGTGCCAAGGCCAATTCCTATCAAAATAATTCCAATATTCTCTATACTTGAATAAGCGAGTAGTTTCTTAATATCATTCTGTAATAGAGCAAAGATAATAGCGATTATAGCTGATATTACCCCAATTGAAAGTATAAGCAATGGAATGTGAGTGCTTGTAAAGGCAGAAGCACAAAATGTAGTGCTCCTCAAAATACCATAAATTCCAATTTTTATCATTATACCAGACATTAGAGCTGAAACATGGCTCGGCGCTACTGGGTGGGCCTTAGGTAACCAAATATGAAAAGGTATAAAGCCGGCTTTAGAGCCAAAACCTGTCAATAAAAGCAAAAAAATTATTGAAGATGTAGAATGACTCAAATCAGTTCCTATAAAACTCTCAAATTCAAATGAATTAGTATTCAAGTATAAAAGATAAAAACCTCCAATAATGAAAAAAACTCCAAAATGGGAGAACAAAATATAAATCCATGATGCCATGCGAATTTCTTTTTTTTGCGCGTCATAACTCACAAGAAAAAATGAGGAAAGAGCCATTAATTCCCAAAAAAATAAAAATAGTAATGCATTTGAAGAAAGCAAAACAAGTAGCATTGAAGATGTTAACAAATTAAACCAGAAACAACTTGTTTTTGTCTTTGAAGTATCTGGTAAATAAGATATTGCATAAAAAGAAGCTAATGTAGAAATAAGAATAACTGGGAGGATAAAAAGAAATGACAGCATATCTACACGGAAAGAAAAAGTTAATTCGGGCAAGAAAGAGGATAAGCTATATGTAATATTGTTAGCAGCTTTCTTAAAAAAAATCAAACTACTAAAAGAAATCAATAAGAAATTAACTAATTGACCATAAAAAGATAAGTATAAAGAATATTTCGCTTTTGAAAAGCAAAGAGAAAAAATTCCTGTAAGAAGTAAAATTGCTATTCCCAAAAAATAAAGAGTCATTCTTTTCCCCTTATAAGTTTATTTTCATCTTTCTCTATTGCTTTCAATATTTCTTCTCTAGATGGATAAGTTTTTAAAAAGTTTCTGAGTTTTTCACTTTTTAATAAAAAAGCCAATTTCGAGATGATTTTTAAATGAATTTTTGGATTAGGTGAGATTAGTAGGAATAAACAAAATACTTTTTGACCATCTAAAGCCATAAAATCGACTGGGTTTTCAAGGAAACACAAAGCTATTTGTGCTTTCTCTATTCCAAGTACTATTGGATTCCTTATGTGAGGAATTGCTATACCTTCACCTATGCCAGTTGAGGCCAATTCCTCCCGCATTAATAGCATCTTTAGTAAAAGGTTAGTGTCAACCTCCTCAGGCAGTTTCAATAATGAAAGTGCCGACTCTAGTGCAGAATTTCTGTCTCTTCCAGAAACACGATAGTATATCCCTCCATTTTTTAAACAATCAGTAACCGATACATTAATTTCTGTACTTTCACTTTCTGGGAATAAAAATAAATCTTTTGAAGTAGGAATTTTTTTATTTGATACCCATTCAATTAATTCTGCCCTGTTAAATCTATATTGGTCATTAATCTTATATGCCGGAATTATTCCTTTATCAATCCAGCGATATATTGTCCTTTGTGATACATTTAAATATTTTGCTACATCAGAAATGCTTAGTTGCATAAAAAAATTTAGTTTTTATATTTCCGCATACTTTAGCATAGTGTCATAAAATGTCAAAAGAAAAATAGAATTTTCATATATGTGTTAATTTTGTCTAAATAACACTTTGCCATTGTTTCCTATAAAAATAATAAAAAGAATTCAAAAAAGGAAGCAACTTTTTATTTGATAACTATTTTTTGACTTTTATATCTCACGTAATAACTTAGAGTAAGATTCAAAAAGTATTCAAATAGCGCGGAAACTCAAAAAAATCATGAACAGAAAAGCCTATATTATTATACATGGGACAGGATGCACATTAAGAAATACGATAAAAATGCTTTCCTCTATTAGTTCCATAAATGCTTTTTGGTATGATGGAGTATTTTTTCTTGATAAAAAAAGTGGAAATCTAATAAGAAAAATTTTGTCAGACGCTGATGATAACTCCCCTTTATTTACTGCTTGCAGGAAAATAATAATATCACGGCTCTTAAGAGCTTGCTTTACTCCACAAAAACCTCAAAATCCATCAAATTACAATACTTTTAGCGAAATAAGTATTATTGATAATTTTCCCGATTTTGACATTCCTTATTTTCCATATGCAAGGTTAAAAAGCATTAAAAGGCTTGAAGCAGAAGGCGAAAAAGAATTTTTCTCTATCTTTAATAACAGAAATAAAAACGATAAAGATTCATTTGAAGAGTTTATTGCTTTTCTATATAATAATCTTTTCGACGATACAGGTGAAGCGCTTTCAGAAGAAGCCGCTGCCGAAAAATTGTTTATTTTGGCAGGTGGAGGTAATTATGGGAAATCAGTGCTTTCAGATCTAATCCAGCTTCGGGATATGTCAGAAGCTGGGGCAGACCTCGATACTATATCAAGTGCTACATTTTACGCGCATGCTCTTGCGAATCTCGCAAGAGAGAGAAAAGAAAAATTCAGATATGGAGTTGATTATGAGTTTGTCTTCATAAATTATCACCAGGGGCTATTATCGATTCTCGATGAATTTCCTATTCCGGGTGATATATACATGGCGGATATTCCTATAAGCACTATTCCTGATATAGAGGGAGACATAAAAATACTCTCGCAAAAAAATTATAGACTCATTAGATATGAAGATCATCATCCATATACTGCAAACCAATTAGAAGTGCTTAAAAAGTTAAAAGAAGAAAAGTTGATTGAATATTTTGCGATGAGCGGGCCCTTGCAAGGTAATGAATTGCCTCCAAATGAACTCAAGTGCGGGGGGGATATGGTCTATGAAAGTATGATTATGGGTAAAAAGTGGGATACACCTGCTATGGCTTACCTTAGAACCTGTGTTCATGGAGAGGATCTTGCTCAGGAACGCACAGAAGAAGGGAAGTTACTTACAGATTTGATAAAAGGTGGAACAAATTCTATCGAAATAATTCAAACATTGTTATCGTGTACAGATGCATGCGACATCAAAAATAAAATTAATGAAAAAGGATGGATTGCGAAAATCGCAAAAGAAAGAAAAGAAATTTCAAAGATTGAAAGTAAGTTTAATGAAGCTATTCAGCTAATTGAAGTTAAAAGACCATTACAAGATGGAGGAATTAGCGGCCCCCCTATGAGTTTAGGAAGTGATATGCCAATTTTACAGAGAAAATCTCAGAATGACCATGTAAAAATTTTGATAGCCCTTGCCCCTCATAGTTCTAAAAACGAGCCAAAATTGAAAATTGGGAAAGCGCAAGAATATTTTTCGAGAACTCTGCCCGATATTGATTATCTCCTTTATTGTTATGGCTCAAGTATTATGGTAGGACGAAGGTTAAACCAGGCGGATTTTTCTATCAATCTATCCGTTCTGATGCGTAAAATAGGAACTGAAAATGATGGAGGGCACTCTGGAGCTGCAGTGTGTTGTCCTGAGAAGAATCCATCTTATCCAAAGTCTATTTTAGGTAAAGTTGACAGAGGAAATTTCAATCTCTTTTGCAGGTACATCAGAAGGCACATTATAGATGACTTAAATTTAGAAGTTACCTCGATGAAAGATGTTTCTGTTCAGCAATTGAGTAAAACTCATAGATCAGGAATATATAGACTCATTATTTTGCTTATCATCACATTTCTTTTAGGAATGATTGTTCTATGGCTAAAACCAGATTTCCGTACTGCGAAAAT
>CAYRRM010000005.1:0-116743 GCA_964426675.1 uncultured Lentisphaera sp. | reverse complement strand
ATTCAAAGATTGCATCTGATATGCGTGGATATCCAGTTACCATTCGCACTTTTGATATTGGCGGCGATAAAATGTGTGACTACTTTAATTACACTGAAGAACCCAATCCTTTCCTTGGCTGGAGGGCTATCAGAATTTTCCTCGAGCATAAAGAAATACTAAAAACGCAATTGCGCGCTATACTTCGTGCAAGTTCCTTTGGAAACCTGAAAATTATGTTTCCAATGATAACCTTTTCAGAAGAAATAGATGCACTTTTAGAAATCCTCGAGGAAACAAAAAAAGAACTCAGAAATCAATCTGTTCCTTTTGATGAAAATATAAAAGTCGGAATCATGATAGAAACCCCTTCTGCTGCCTTAATAGCTGATAAACTGGCTCCAAAAGTCGATTTCTTTAGTATTGGAACAAATGACCTCACTCAATACACTTTGGCTGTAGATAGAACAAACGCAAAAATAGATGAACTCTTTCAGCCAGCACATCCATCTATCTTGAATCTAATCGACAATACTATACGCGCAGCAAAAAGAACTGGTATTTGGGTAAGTGTTTGCGGTGAAATGTCAGGAGACCCTCTCTTCGCATCAATATTGATAGGACTTGGAGTAAATGAATTGAGTATGACACCATCTCTTATTCCTTCAATCAGAAGGTTAATCAGGAAACTAAAGATGCTTGATCTCGAAGAATTAGCAAGGCAAGCGCTCTTAAATACGACTTCAGAAGAAAATCTTTCCTTAGCAGCAGAATTAATAAATAAATCAGCTCCAGAAATCCTTTCTATGGGATCGTTATGATATGATAAAAAAAAATAAAAATAACAAGAGACCTGACTGGGATGACTATTTCATGTCTATTGCCGAGGTGATTTCAACCAGAAGTAATTGTTTACGCCGTCATGTTGCAGCCGTAATAGTAAAAGATGAACGAATAATCTCTTCAGGTTATAACGGCACCCCACGAGGAATCAAAAATTGTAATGAAGGAGGCTGCCCGAGATGTTCATCTAATGTGCAATCAGGACATAAATTAACTGAATGTATATGTTGTCATGCAGAGGAAAATGCAATAGTTCAAGCTGCATATCATGGGATATCGATAAAAGGAGCAACTATATATACAACTTATTGCCCATGTCTTCTTTGCACAAAAATGATTATAAACTCAGGCATCAAAGAAGTTGTTTACAAAACTAATTATCATATGGATGAAATATCTGAAAAATTACTTAAATCTGTAGGTATAATTATAAGACAAATTTCATAGTGATATTATGGAGAAATTATGAAAAATCAAGAACTTCTATCAGAAATTAATTCAATTTGCGAAAAAGCCAAAATAGCCAGTCGTAAAGTTGCTGCACTCTCTCAATTTCAAAAAAATAATATTCTTAAAGCAATGGCAGATGCTATAGAAGCGGAAAAAGATATCATTCTAAAAGAAAATAACTCTGATATTGACCTTGCTCTAAAAAAAGGACTTTCTCTACCAATGATTGAAAGGTTGAAACTCGATGAAAAGAGAATTAATTCTATTGCAAATTCCATCCGTGAATTGATAAAACTTGAAGATCCTGTAGGAAAAGTATTATCTTCAATAATAAGGCCTAATGGTTTAAAAATAGAGAAAATTTCTGTTCCAATTGGCGTTATAACTATTATATATGAGTCTCGTCCAAATGTAACAGTTGACTCCGCCTCTCTATGTCTGAAAGCAGGTAATGCTGTAATACTTAGGGGAGGAAGTGAAGCATATAAAACAAATATGGCACTTCTTCATTGCATAAACCGCGCAGGACTTGAAGCTGGTCTTCCGGAAGGAGCCATTCAAAGCGCACCACAAAATAGAGAAGCTGTTAAGATTCTCCTGAAAATGAACAAATACATAGATCTTGTAATTCCACGCGGCGGAGAAAATCTCATCAAAACAGTAGTAGAACACTCTACTATCCCTGTCATAAAACATTATAAGGGTGTATGTCATGTGTACGTAGATAAAGAAGCAGATCTGAAAATGGCTGAAAATATAATCATAAATGCAAAATGTCAAAGACCTGGAGTTTGTAATGCTATTGAAACATTATTGATTCATCGAGACATAGCGGAAACCTTTGTTCCAATAATCGCTGAGGCTTTAATTAAAAATGGTGTGGAACTCAGGGGAGATTGTGAATTTCTCAAATTTGTTCCATCCGCTATCCCAGCCACAGAAGAAGATTGGTTTGCCGAATATCTCAATCTTACATTGGCTGTTAGAATAGTTCCTGATATACAGACTGCCATAGAACATATAAATTATTATGGTTCTCAACATAGTGATTGTATAGTATCTGAGGATCAAAATGCTGCATCTATCTTTCTTAATCAAGTAGATTCAGCTGTAGTCTATCACAATGCCTCAACCCGTTTCACTGATGGCGGAGAATTTGGAATGGGGGCAGAAATTGGGATAAGCACCGATAAACTCCATGCCAGAGGCCCCATGGGACTTCAAGAACTAAATACATATAAATATATAGTTTTTGGAAATGGGCAGTGCAGAAAATAATTAGGGCCTTTTTACTGAACTTTAGTAATGAAAATAAACTTAGAGCTATTTTTTACTTCATTTTCCTTTTTATATTGTGCTTTATAGTCTCTATAGCGCTTTTTGATTTTGTTGGATTGCCAGATTATCTTGAAAATATTCTGCGACAAAAACTTCAGGAAAGAAAAATCTCACTTCATTTTGAGAATGTCAAATTAGGTTTAGTTAATGGAATAACCCTTGAGAATATTGCATTTTCTCATATAATAAACAATCAGATTAAGATAGATTGTAAAGCAGAAAAAGTTCGGATATCTTTAGACTTTTTTCCTGAATATAAAATAAAAGTTAGCAACATAGAAGTCATTGATTCGCTAATAGATATATTTTCTATGGACCTTGAACCGAGCTCTGGAATATCACTTAAAAATCTTAATGCCTCTATCTCTCTAACTGACAAGGATATTGAGGTCATCCATCTAAACGGTCTTTGTTCCGAAATTCCCATAAATATAAAAGGAAAAGTCTCAAATTATTCCACGCTTATAGAAAATACAAATATAAAAAAAATAGGGAATAAGGCGCAAATAGCCAATAATAATTCTAATATAAATAATGATATACTTCTCACCAGATATATTGAAATAATAAAAAAAATTGTAAATCAAAATAAAAAAGATTCTTCAATCAATATCACGGCTAATCTTGATGTAAAGGGACCAAGACTTTTTTTTATAAATGTAAAACTAAAAACTTCATCCTTAAAATTGGAGAATCTTTCATTCGAAGATGTCAATATGAAAAATTTCCTAATATTAAACATGGAAAAAGCCTCTCCAGATATTCAAAATACCATCTATTTTTCTTCGAAAAAAGCAAGGTATCTCGAATTTTTATTAAACAATTTTTCCTGTATTGCGAAAATCGCAAAGAACAACAATGCCCCTGAATTAATAACAATATCAGTAACTGTAAATGCGGAAAACTCATTGACAATAAGAGGAGATAGTAAGGTAAACCTTCAGACTCACGTTTTTGATGCAAAAATTAATGCAGATATATCTGATTTTACTTCCTTTATCCCTAAATTGGCCCCAATAATAGATTTTAAGAAAATAAAGATGGAGAACGCTGAATACCTGAATTTCTCTGCCGATATATCGGGAAATTATAATAACTTGTCTACGTTAAATTTTCTATCAACTCTCAACGCCAAAAAAATAAAAATCCATGATATTATGATAGATGAAATAACATCAGAACTCAAGTTTAAAAATTCCACCTTAATAATTCCTGAATTGAAGTTAAAAAACAAAGACATGACTTTGAATGCCAGGTTAACTTATTTAATCAATGAAAAAATTATTTCTTCAGAACTTATTCTAAATGGAAAACCACCAGAACTATCTTTAATAGGAGAACTATTCCCCTCAATAAAAGAAAATATCAGGGATTTTCCGAAAATAGAGTTTTCTTATCAGCCTGAAGATAATTCTATAAAAATGCAAATTTTTATTCGTTTTATGCCTGAATTGTTTTATTTTGTAGATTCCAATTTGATGTTAAAAAATTTAATTTATGATAAGAATCATATAGATAAAGTTAATGCTTCTGTCCTGATATCATCAGATAAGATTATTGCAATATCTGGTGGCCATATTGAGAAAGATGGTGGTTATTGTAATTTTGAATTAATACACAATGAGAGTTTTTTCGACCTTAGCAAACCTCTCACTCCATCTTTGACTAATAATGTTGATGGAGAGAACTCTCAATATATATCATTTTCCGCCAAAAGTAATAATATACCAGCGGAACTTCTATTAAAACTCATACCGTATTTCCAACTTGAATGGTTATCTTTTTATGGAGCTTTAAATACCGCTCTCGATGGTGTTATAGACCTTGAACATACAATAAATTCCTCAATTAAAGGAAAAATATCCGGAGAAAATGCGAAAATCGCAAATCTTTCACTCAACGATTTTTCTGCAAACATAGAATTCAATAGACATGTTCTATCAATAGAGCAATTAAATGCTATATTTTATCAAGGCGTTTTTAATGGGAATTTCCATTATGACTTTCAAAAAGATTTAGGGGATATAAAAGTACAAATTAAAAACTCTAATTTCCATCAAATATTGAAAGACATACAAAATACTCCTTCTGATTATATAGGATTACTCTCACTCAAGCTAAAAAGCAAAATCTATTCACAAAATTCAAAATTATTATTTAATGGAGGAGGCTCATTCTTAATTACTGATTGTAAAATATTGAATATTCCAATTCTCTACGAATTGATCCAGGTTATTGGAACAAAATATCTGGATAAGGATTGGGCCCAGATAGACACCATAAATGCAGATTTCAAATTAAATGATACAATTATTCGATCAGACAAAATTGAAACAAATGGAAATATAATAGCTCTCGAGGGAAGTGGCTATTATAATTGGTATGAAGATTATTGTGATTTTAATGTTCGAGTAAAACCATTTCAAGAATTATTTCCAATGAGAATTCTTTCGCCGATAACCAATAGGCTTTTTTCAATATTAGAATTGAAATATTCTGGAAAAAAAGGCAAAAGAAGATGGACGCCGACCTCTGGAATCTTTAACAATTAATAACCAAAATCTACTTTTCTTTTTTTTCTTTGAAAAATTCTTTTTTTTTCTCTTTCTGTTTTTGAAATAAACCTCTACCTGTAATACAAAGTATTGAGTTTGATGCAGGCAATAAATGCTTATAAATAAATGCTTGCATTACTTCATCAGATGGTAAAACTCTTTTTTCCACTTTTCTTCCTGCAATTTCTGCTGACGCTATAAATTCAATATCATGAATTCCTCCAGGGAGATTGGATTGAATGGCTAATTCTAATTCTGTATGATTTTCTGAACTTTTTATCGTTGTTTTAGACAGAGATATTCCATTCAGCAGAGATTTTAATTTTATCTCAACGTTTCCATCAAAATTATCAAAACGTTCTATCATAAAATTAACATTAACTGAATGTCCCGGAACCACATTAAGAGCAGAAGGGTAATGGTAAACTATAAAGTCCGGACGAAGATGATCTACTCTGAGAAAATACTTATAATCTGCTCCAAATTTATCCTGTAATTCACCAATTTTTATCAGATACTTGCCAGTATATTTAGGGTCCAAAATACAATAAGAATCTGAATGATGTGTAATATAACCTATATTTAGATTCTTATGATCATCATTAGAAATAACCAAATTCCCATCTGTGTCAAAAACCTGAATAAAGGTATCTGTAGGCGCATTAAGTCTGGCAGCAAAACTCTCTAAAACAATTTTTTTACCTTTTGTGAAATTAACAAGGAAATAATGAGGCTTTGCAGTATCATTAAATACACCTGATATGAGAGAAGGACACTCTATGACTTGCGGATTATCTTTTGATGATGCATTACTTTGCTCAATTTTTAGGGTTTTAAAACGTTCTGGGATTTCGGTTGGTTTATTCTCTTCTGATGAAACAGAGTTCAGTTTTTCAATTCTTAAACGATAAACAAAATCTTCTCTGCCTCTGTAAATAGAATCTCTTATTGAGACTTTATATTGTCCAGTATTTTGTATTATAAAATCAAGGATAGGATCAGGAGAACGGTAATAATCATCTGCAAACGCAATAATCTTATTTTCTTCATTATAAATAGCTATTACTGGTTGGAACCATCCTGGAACAGCATCCCCGATATATGGATTTAATATCCGCCCTTTTAAAGAAAATCTTATTCTTTCTCCTTTTTCTGCGGAAAAGGGAAAATAATCTACTTCCCCTGGCATAATTTCCCCATTGATAAAAATAGGAAAATCCTTTATAGAAATTTCTTTTTTTCCCTTTCTCTCATGATAATAATAATCCTCTGCTTCTTCAGAGATATTACTAATTTCAAAAGAAAGCGGATTACTGATTCCAGTCCGAGAGATAAGTCTAAGTTCATAGATACCAGGTTTTGCACTATCACTTATTTTTAAAGATAATATTGCTTTTTGTGAAATAGCTGGACTTGCCTGCAGATTATCCTGACGAGTAAAAAGCTCTTTACAAAGACATTGATATTCAAGGGGCGACATTTCTTTTATATATTTTACGACTTCTTCTGGTGTCATATCTATATATATAAGCCTTTCACCGGGAACAATTTTTAATCTTTCGTCATTTTCATTTTCTTTGTCATCATTCTTGCGACTTTGCTCTTTTAAACGTTCAATTTGTTTTTCAACATATTTTTTTGAAGTTTCAATGGGATCTTCTCCCATTTCAATAGCTTTTACAATTGGACGCAATTCATTTTTTAAATCATTTGAAAAATTTTTAAAGGGCATAAAAAATTTAATATCCAATATCTCAATATCATCTGTTGAAAAATAAGCGGATTTAACGCCATTTAAATTCATCCCTCCGACAATCAAATCAACCTTTTCTCCAGCTTTACCTCCTGCAGGATAAACGTAACCAATATGAGGAGTTTTATCCTGCATCTTTTTTAACTGTGAAAATGAAGTATAAGGTAGAAAAAGAGTAAGGGTTAAAGTAAGTAAAATAATTTTTTTCTTATTCATATCGCAATCCAATTAATTATATAACTCCTTTATTCTTCCATATTTTGATGGTGGAGGCATAATTTTTATATCCTCATTCATTGGATTAGGGAGTTTATCATCAGGATTTATTCCCATTAATTCATAAATACTACCAAGAAAATCCTGCGGATATACGGGGCGTTCAGCTACTTCTTCTCCTCTCGCATCAGATTTTCCCAATATCTCTCCGCCCTTAAAACCCCCTCCTGCAACAAGCGCACTGAAGCATTTTCCCCAATGCTGTCTACCTCCATTCCAGGGACTTTCCTTTGATATCTTTGGTTGACGCCCAAATTCCCCACAACACCATACAATTGTTGTATTGAGTAATCCCCTTTCATGTAAATCAGTTAAAAGGGAAGAAAGTCCCATGTCAAGTTGAGGAAGTTTTTGTTTCATAGCAAAAAAGTGCCTTTTATGTGTGTCCCAACCAGGAGAATTAATTGTAATATAAGGGACACCAGCCTCTACAAGTCTTCGCGCAACAATACACGATTGCCCAAAAGTATTTCTTCCGTAACGATCCCTTAATTCAGGCTTTTCTTTTGATAGGTCAAAGACGTCAGCAGATGAACCAGCAATAAGTTCATATGCTTCGTTTTCACTATTTTCGAAATTTTCAATTTCTTTATTAGTTTTAAGTATATCAGATAACAGATTCATCTTCTTAAGAAATTCCCTGCGCTTAATCTGTTGATCCCGAGAGAAAGATTTATTAATAATCCCTTCTACCGCAAAAATAGGTGCGTTTGGATCTCCACCAGTGACTAACGGTTTATATTTAGGACTTAAAAAGCCAAGCTCAGAAAAACGCCCCTTTTCACGTGTTAAAACAATATATGGAGGGATTTTGCTCGTGTATCCAAAATCATATCCTCTCAATAGTCCAATTACTGCGCCTATTGATGGGAAAACCTTTCCTCCTGGTTCACGACCAGTTTGCATTAAATATGTTGCAGTTTCATGTGCATTTATGCCATGGGTCATACTTCTGATTAGTGAAAATTTATCAGCATGTTTTGCGAGATTAGGTAAGAATTCACTTAATTGTATCCCTGATACATTCGTTGGAATGGCTTTAAATCCACCATTATAGTCCTCTCCTGCATCAGGTTTGGGATCAAAAGTTTCAAGATGAGAGGGGCCTCCCCATAGCCAGATCTCAATAACAGATTTAGCTCTCCCAGATTTTAGCTTCGGTAATTTATTCAATTCAAGAGCACTTAATTTTTTAGACAATAGAGATATTGATAGGAGAACAATAGATTGTTCTAAGAATTCTCGTCTTGTAAATTTCATATTTTCTCCTCAAATTTTAATGTCTAAAAATGAATTCTTCTGAATTAACAAGTGCCCAAACAATATCATTAATTACGGGGCGCAAATTCTTTATAGATTTTTTTGAAAAATTCCTGATTTCACCAAATTCAGAATTAATCTTCTCTAATATTATTTTTACCTCTTTTTGCGTCGGATACCTTGATAGATACAAAAGGTATATTTCCTCTATGATACGTTTGGGATCCGGTCCAGCATTTGTAAATGCGTATTTAAGTAAAGGGCTTGAACAAAGCCCATTCTGAACATCAGATGAATTTAAAAAATATAACCTTTGAGCATAAGTAACACTGTTATTTTTTTCAAGAAGCAATCCACTATCACGTGGGGACCGGCCAAACAGTTCCAGAAATGAACTCGTTATACTACCATCATTTAATGATATTGTAGGATTCTCAGAAGGGATAAAAGTAAAAGGTTCTGGTATCATGCTAACATATCGTGGATATTTTTTTGAATAATAACTTAGAATATCTGCAATTATTTCGGCATCTAATCTTCTAACTTTATAGACAGCAAAATATTTCTCTGCAAGCTGAAGTTCAATAGTAGGAATACAAGATTGCTGATAAGTTGCCGAAGACACTATCAATTTTACAAATGATTTAAAGTCATAATTATTGCGAATGAATTCATCTGAAAGATAATTAAGTAATTCAGGATTGACAGGTTTATTCGCTTTATTATTGTTCCTTATCACCGTACCAGGCAGCAATGCTCCAATAAATGAATTTTCCCTTTCAAAGCGAAAATCGTCTGGTTCATGGATTATTCCTCTGCCGAATAGCCAGAACCATATTCTATTTACAGCAGCCTCGGCAAACCATTTTTTTGCAGGACCACTAAGCCAGTCCGCAAACTGTATGCGCGGATCAATTGACTCAGACATTTCAAGGATTGTTCCATCTGGCATATTAACTTTAAAAGATTCAAAAGGGGTAGGATTTGAGAAAACTATCTCTTCCTTCCATTCATCAGTTTTTTTATAAGAGACTCTTGAGAAAATTTTACTTATCTCCTTCTTCTCATAATCATTCCATTTTTCTATTCGAGAACACAAAAATGCAAGAACGGCGATTTTCGCAATTCCTTCAGGAGTTTTATCAGGCGTTGAACGAT
This sequence comes from uncultured Lentisphaera sp., assembly GCA_964426675.1. GTDB lineage: Bacteria > Verrucomicrobiota > Lentisphaeria > Victivallales > GWF2-50-93 > DYMC01. Next base: position 107,131 of record CAYRRM010000005.1, on the reverse strand, counting down.
AAAAATTTACGGGAGGAACCCTAAAATTACTTCCTGATGCACAAATCATCTCTCGACAGAATATATCATATGGTTTATTTTCTCTGATGGAATCAAAAAGCCAGTATGAAAAAGATTGAACCGCATTTGGCCATATATTTATTGGAAATTCAGATTTTATACGTAAAATATCCCCCCAACGCAATGCCCAATAATAAGCAAATTCATCTGTAGAAAGCAAATCCTCAACCAACTTATTTCGTTTATCAGGATTTTTGTCTTCTATAAAAAGTTTTACCCGCTCATATGGCGGGGGTTGTCCACATAAATCAAAATAAACTCTGCGTATAAATATAGAGTCAGAACATATTTTCGCTGGCTTTATGTCTTTTTTTTGAAAAAGACTTAGTTGGATTTCATCAATTCTATTTAGAGGGCGAAAATCACTTTCCCCTTCAAAAGCAAAAAAGAGATTAGATAAAAATAATAAAAACGATACAAAGAGAAATTTTAGATTCATATTTCTGATATTAAAAAATTTTATTTACCATTTGAATAACGATTCAATAAATGATATTATTTTAACAGTTAATCTAAAAAAAACAAAAAGATGAATGTAGTTATTTTAGGCGCAAGTTTAAAACAGGAAAGATATTCTTATAAGGCCATGAAAGCCCTTGAAATAGAAGGGCACAAGGTATTCCCCGTCAACCCATCTATAAATGAAATTGAAAATATAAAAGTTTTCCATTCTATAAGTGAAATAAAGGAACCTATACACACTATCACCATTTATTTATCTCCCGAACGCTCATCAAAATTAACAGATGAAATATTAGCTCTAAAACCAAAAAGAGTAATATTCAATCCCGGAGCTGAAAATGAAGAACTCTCGAAAAAACTCGAGAAAAATGGAATACAAGTCCTTAATGCGTGTACACTAATTCTCCTAAAAACAAAGGCTTTCTAATGACTGATAAAAAGAAATTTCTCTTCATAGAACCATATTATGGAATATCAGGCGACATGTTTGTTGCTTCTCTTATTGCTCTCGGAGCCGGAACAAAGGAATTCTTTGATGCAATAAATAATTTTGATACAGAAGGAAAATACTCAATTTCTGTAGAAAACGTAAATAGAGCTGGCATAGAGGCTAAATTATTTAAAGTAATTCTTAATGATACTGCTAATAATAAAGAGAAAGACCATCACTCTAACGGAAAAACACTTGAAGAAATAGAAAAAATAATCAACGGAAACAACAAATTACCAGCCGATGTCAAAAAAAAATCATTTAATCTCTTCAAAAAACTCGCTGAAGCAGAAAAAAAAGTACATTTTAAAAAAGAAAAAGTTCATTTTCACGAAGTTGGCGCAATCGATTCAATAATAGATATTTGTGCCGCAATTTTTGCTCTTGATATCCTTAAAATAGAAAAAATATACACAACTTCAGTAAATATTGGTTACGGTACAGTGAAAACTGATCATGGGATGATCCCAATCCCCTCCCCTGCTGCATCAGAGCTTCTTAAAAATATTCCAGTATTCGTGAATGAAGAACTCCCTGAATTTGAATTCACAACACCAACTGGTGCTCTTATTATTTCTCAACTTTGCGATTTTCGCAAAGAAATGAAATATGAATTTTTATTTGAGAAAACTGCTTATGGTGCAGGTTCTCATAATTTTACGCTTTTCCCCAATATTTTAAGAGCTTCAATATGTAGTAGTATCGAGAAAAAGAAGATACTTCACGAAAAAAATACAGAAGATGTCTATGTAATTGAAAGCATATTCGATGATGCTACGGGAGAAGAGATGGCTTTTTTAAAAGAATCTATCCTGAATGCCGGAGCTCTTGATTGTATTATATTACCTGCTTCAGGAAAAAAAACCGACCGGTTAATTTTATTTCCATTATTTGCCCAATAGAGAAATTTGACGTTGTATCCGATATCATTTTAAAAGAAAGCAGTAGTAATGGACTAAAGTTTAGAAAAGAAAAAAGATTACTTCTATATAGATTTACAAAACGAGTAAAAACCCCTTATGCTTCGATTTTTGCGAAATTCGCAATTACAGATAAAAAAATTATTAAGGTAAAACCTGAACATGATGATATAATCAAGCTGGCAAAATCAAAAAAATTGAATTATATTTTAACAAAGAAAAAGATTGAATCTTATCTAAATCAAAAATTTTTAGGAAAAAATTATGAGTGAAAAAAAAATCGCTGAAGACTTATTAAAAATTCTTGCATGTCCGAAAGATAAATCTCCTGTAAAACAAACAGAAGATGGCAATTTAAAATGCATAAAATGTGGTAAAATCTATAAAGTAATTGATGGGATTCCAATCATGCTTCTCGATGATGATATTCCCAAGAATCAAGAAGAAAATAGTTCCAAAAAGGATAATGTTAATAACGAAAAAGATTTGAAATTCAAACCGCATCCACTTTTGAATGAAAAAAAGACTATAAAAAAGATTTCCACAAAAAATATAGTTCCGACAACAGACCCATTTATGAATATAATAAAACAAAATGAAGCACACAAAGTACGTATTGCAAAGATTGTCATACTTATTTTTCTCATATCTTTCTTCGCTTTCCTCCTATATGCTATCATTGTAAAAATACAGCGGGATACAGAACATCAGAAAAAAATAGATAAAATCGCTATGAAGATTTCTGAATGCAGAAAAGAAATATCAGAAAAAAGTGGTTACGATGCGTCAAAAGCGGCCTTTAACGCTATATGCCAAATTGAAAATATAAAAATTATAGATTGGCAAAACCAAAGTGAGTGGGAAAATAAAAAAGATTATTTTTTAAAAAAAATAGAGGAAAATTTCGAACTTTTACCAGGGAAAAATTTCATTTGTCCTAGTGGACCTCTCGATATGGTAGGAATAACAAAGGGTGTTTTTAAAATGGGTAGTACAATACAAGACAAAAAATCTGAAGAAGACGAATTTCCTCAACGAACAATAAAAATTAACTATGATTTTTGGGTATCAAGAACTGAAATAAGCACAATGCAATTTCGTTTTATATACCCACACCACGTAGTAGAACCCTGGGCAGGTGAAAAATTAGACAATATTTTTCAACCCGCATGTTTCCTTGACTGGCACATGGCATCTTCTGCTTGTAAATACATTGATGATATAGAGCGAAAAGCTAAGAGAGTCCCAAGTAATTACGAATATCGTCTGCCTACAGAAGCGGAATGGGAATATTTTGCCAGAGCAGGAACAGATACAATTTTTTTCTGGGGAAATAGTTTTGGAAATGAAGGTGCTAAATATGCAAATACTTTTGATTTAAGAACTGCACAAATTCACAAATGGCAAACGGAAAAGGATATGGCGCAAAATGATGGTTTTATAGTAAGCTCACCGGTAGGATCTTTTAAAGCAAATGCATTTGGTCTTTATGATACCTGTGGTAACGTCTGGGAATGGTGTCTTGATTGGTATAATCCCAAAGCATATAAAGAACTTGGCGTCGTAAGTCCTTTCCAAAATACGCCTGTTGAAACCGAACTTGAAATGAGAGGCACTTTTGATAGAATCTATTACATAACTGCCACAAGCAGAGTAATAAGAGGAGGTTCCTGGGGCAATTTACCATCTTCATGTCGAAATTCAAACCGTGATTCAGCTGTTCCCGAAACAAAAAATACAGGAATCGGATTTAGAATCGTGTTGGCACCGAAGATTGAATTTTTGAATTCAGAAAAAAACAACTCCAAATAAAATAAAAACTTACAAAAATGAATTTTCTAAAACTTCTTTACAATAAATCGAAAAAACTTTTTTTACCTCTTCCGAAAGATTAATGTATTTTTTTGCGTGTTTTGGGATAAAGTCATCATTCATACCCAGTATATCATGAGCAACTTGAATTTGACCATCACAATTTTTTCCAGAACCTATTCCAATTGTTGGAATTTTCAGTACTTCTGTAATCTTTGCAGCAAGCTCTTCTTCTACACACTCAAGAATAACTGAAAATGCTCCGGCTTTCTCTACGGCTTTAGCATCTTCAATCAATTCCTCTTTTTCCTCAATAGTTTTTCCTATCTTCCTGTATCCTCCTAATATAAGTATCTTTTGCGGTAATAAGCCTATATGAGCCATTACCGGAATACCAGCCGAAACCAAACTCTCTATGGTAGGAACTGCCATCTTTCCCCCTTCAATCTTTACCGCATCACAAGAGGCATCTTGAATAAATTTAGCCGCATTTTTCATTGCATCAGAAATGGAACTCTGATATGTCATAAATGGCATATCAGCTACTATATAAGCATATGGAGCCCCTCTCCTAACGGCGGAAGCGTGCCGTAAAATATCCTCAAGTTTCACAGATAAAGTATTGTCCATCCCAAGAACAGTCATTCCCAGAGAATCACCTACTAAAAGTAAATCAATACCAGCAAGATATGCAAATTTCGCAAAGAGCGCATCATAAAGTGACAATGCTGCAATTTTTTTGCCTTCTGTTTTTCTCTTTATGAAATCAGAAGAGACAGGTTTGCGTATTTTTTCTTTTCTTTCTTGCATAACTTTAAAAATTCATTTCAAGATATAATATACAACTTCTATAATGAAAAAAAAGAAAAGAAGAAAGAAAAAAGAATTCCATAATAAAAAAACGATAGTAGAAGGAACTGTCTACTTATCTAATTACAGTTATGCTTTTTTGTCTGTTCAAAACCATAAAAAAGACTATTTAATACCGGCACAATTTTTAAAAAACGCCATAGATAGAGACTTTGTCCGTGCTGAACTCATCCCTGATCGCCGCAAACGAAATTCATTCATCGCAAAAGTAATAGAACTACTTGAGCGAAGACGAAAAAAAATATGTGGGGTTCTTTTGAGTAATGGAATAATAAAACCTATTTCAAAAAGAATTTTTTCTGACTTACATACAAAATCCCATCACAATACCAAAAGAAAAGGTTATTGGGTTGAAACAGAACTTCCAAATAAAAAAAATCAGCCAGTAAAGATTATAAAAATAATCGGTCCTCTCGGTAATATACAATCTGATCTCTCCGCGATACAATCAGAGTATAATCTCTCCGATGATTATAGCGATAAAGAAGAAAAATTATCCGAAAAAATTACTCCTATTGAGATAAAGCGCCTTCCTATTACCGATGAATATATCATAACAATAGATCCACAGGATGCAAAGGATTTCGACGATGCAATATCTGTAAAAATTATGAATAATGGTAACTATGAGTTATCTGTCCATATTGCTGATGTTGCTTGTTTTGTTCCTAATGGAGGAAAATTTGATAAAACAGCATATAAAAGAGCATTTTCTGCATACCTCCCAGGAAAAACAATACCAATGCTTCCCAAAGGACTTACTAAAATGATAAGTCTGAATCCTGGCTGCAAATCTTTTTGCCACAGCATATTTATTGAAATTGATAAGAATGATGGTACTGTAGTAAAATCCAGAAGACTGCACACAATAATCGAAGTAAATACAAGACTAACCTTTGATGATCTACAATATTTCATTGAAAATGCTAGATTACCTGAAAATCTCAGCAATATACCAAATAAAAAACAACTCATAGAAACACTTCAAAATGCAATTATCTTGTATAAGTTAATGAGAAATAAAAGGCAGTCTGAAGAAAATTTCCTGGATATTGAAACAGAACTCGTTCGCGCAGTATGTGATGAAGGAGCTAATGAAATTAAAATGCTCAAATTAGAGAAACAACGTGATGCTGAAAAACTTGTAGAAGAATTCATGTTGGCGGCTAATGTCGAAGCAGCAAAGGAAATGCAAGAAAAATTTATCCCCGGTATATATAGAATTCACCCACCTCCTCCTTTTGAAAAAAGTATGGATTTTATGGACTTTGTTAAAAATACATGCGGCTTTGCTCCTGGTGATTTGAGCATAAGAAAAAATTGCATTGACTTTTTGAGAGAAATACCAAAGGATCATAGAAAAGGAATTTTAATAGAGGCTTTCCTCAGAACTATGGCAAGAGCATATTATTCTGAATCTCCTGACATGCATTTTGGACTTGGAAAAACATTGTACACGCATTTCACAAGCCCTATAAGAAGGTATCCTGACCTCGTTGTTCACCAACAATTTTTAAATTTCGATTTAAATAAAAATAGAAAGAAATTAAGAGACAAAAAAGAAATTTCTAATATAGCTATTCATTCTTCCGAAAAGGAATTATTAAACGATGAGGCATTTTGGGCTGCAAATGATTTACTGAAACTGCATTATCTAAAAAATCTTATTGAAAAAAATAAAAATCAATTTTTTGAGGGAATAATATCAAAAATCACTAAAAATTCTATTCTTATACAAATTCCCTCATTTGGTATACGAGGAGAAATTCATTTTACTTATTTGAATATTCCCAAACAAAAACATTCAGGCTTCCCTACTCTTATCTCAGGTAAAAATCATTATAAGCCCGGAAATTTTATTGCAGTAACTCCTGTTTCTATCGATCTGATTAAAAGGCAAGCTCTTTTTAGACCGTTGTAAGTATTTATATATTATAAATCTTGTGCAGGTTATATTATTCAGTCGTTTTAAAATATGAAGTTATAACAGAAAGGAAGTAATAGTTATCTGCGAGATAATTATATCCACATGGAATTCCGTCTTTTGTCCTCCAGTCTATACTCTTTGTATATCCGGGAAAAACGCCAGAATGAGTTGGCTCATTTTCAAATGTTTCCAGCATACTAAAAAATATCCTATCAGCGTCTTTTTTTAGCCCACACTTATATAATGCTTTTAGGAAGTGACCTGCTGTCATCCCACATAACCCACCATTTTCGTATACTCCCCACTTTCCCATTGCATCCCAGGCAATATTATCTGATGCTGCTACTGGTAGCAAATTCCCGGGAACGCCGTATCGACCATCATAATTAAGCTTTTTCATCTTATTCAGAAAAATTTTCATCATCTGTTTTGCTTCTGTTTTAGATACTATATCTTCATTTATTGCCATGGCACTAATGAAGGTAAAAAGATAGTCATGAAATTTTCCATTTTCACTAACCCAACCTGCAAAAACACCTGTTCCGGGATTATAAAAAGTTTTTCTAAAAGCAGCAGGGAATTTTTCTACAAATTTTTCTAATTTTTTACAAATTGTTCTTAACTTAGATTTTTGAAATAATGGAATCATATGTTTAAATGCATTAAAAGAAAGTAGATTTATATACGCATCTTTATGTCCAAAAGCAAAATTATCCCACCAATTTCTGGTTCGTTCTTCAGAAAAGAAATTTCCATGAAATGGCATCTCAAGAATTGTATCATTATCTTTATCGAGTGAAAGTAAAAATTGGGCTGCTCTTGACGCTTGAAAAATATGTTTGTTTAAGAAATCAAAATCATTACTAATAGTTATATAATCAGCAAAAGCAATCAGATTGCTCGCTGTACAATCCATAAAACGATTTTTTTCGTCAACTCTTTTTTTATTTCCATTGAAAATCATGTTTAGTTCCCCATTTTTTCCTACAGAACTGAACGATAAATCTAATGTTCTTTTTAAAAAATCGTGTATAGAATTTGTATAGAAAAAACTATTATTTTTGAGGCTTTTTTTTATGTTATTAGGAAAATCAAAATAAGGCGTGTATTTAAGCATTTCAGATTTTAAGTGGATTGATAAATGAGCTATCCCTCCCAAAAGAATATTATCTCCCATCGTAAGAGTTTTCTTATCAAGTGTAAATGCATTCATCCAGCAACGTTTCAATCCATTCCATGAAGCAGTTGTTATATTTTTTTGAAATTCCCTGGGGTAAAGTTCTTCTTCTACTTTGAATATTAACTTTAAATTCTCAGAATCTTGAACTCTAAAGCTCAGAAAGATTTCTCCGTGATGAAAAGGAAGTAATTTTGTATGATAATATATATTGGCATATCCTAGATTTAACCCTTGCATTTTCTTATCAGGCATCCATTTTTCATAACAATATATCCTTTGCTTTTCTCGAGAACTTAATGAAAGAATACCATAATCAGGAAAATGAATAAATAGTGGAATCTGGTAAAGATTTTTTATCGGTTCAAGCATATTTTCTTCAGTATTTTTAGAAACTTTTATTCCACTAGGCCAAATGGTAGGGGGACTTACCATTGGATTAAGACTGACTACAGGAAAAAAGATAGATAAACTTGAAAATATAGAGAATGTTCTTTCATCATATAATTCAATTTTCCAAACCAAATTATTATCATTATTAAAATACTCTATTTTATTTTCTTTCTTATTTACATAAAATTTATTTTTTTTCTTGTAATTATATGGTTGTATTGCGTTTCCAGGAGATAGAAGATTATTATGTTTATGATGATCCTTTCTTCCTCCTGATTCTATTCCAAGGAATGCAATTTTAGGATATTCTTTTAAAATAGAAATAGTTAAATATGGAGATGAGAATAAGAAATATTCCTTATTTTCTCCAAATAGAATTTTGGAGGATATATTTTGTTTTATATTCATCTTTTTATGGGTATATCTTTTTTGATTAGTTAAGGATAAATATATATTTTATATAATATAATACAATAAGTTTTTAGCTATAGATTGATTTTCAATATGCAGAGGTGAAAAAAGTAAAAGTTCATTTTTTTAGTAGCTTAGTTAAAAGAATCGTATTGGAATATAAAGATAGTGTTAATCTGGCAAGAATATTGATATAGTGTAAATTTTGAGTTTTTTCTTTTTAAAATTAATATTTTTCTATTTTATTTAATTAGCAGAATCCTTTTAAAATAAAAGTTAGATTCAATTTTATATCAAAAGTGATATATTTTGATATGAAAAATTTTTATAAAAGATTAAAAGAAGGCTATTTTAGTGGTCCTGATTGGATAATAATGCCGGAGTTTATTAAACGAGGCAATTATCGCTCGCCTACCCTAATGTGCATTTTATGGATATACGCGTGGCATCTAAGAATTTTTACTATTCCGGGGCGAATTATAATCCCTGTTGAATTCTTAGTAATTTCATATAGTTTTTTATTATTGCAAAATCAAATAAAGTTTCTAGCATTTGGTTTGTTATCAATAATAATTTCTGATTTTCTAATCGGTTTTTTATTTCGACCTAAAAAAATATCTGTAAGAAGATTTCTACCTGAAAAAGTATTTTCAGGACAAAGATTTGAGGTTTTATATGAAGTAAAGAACGAAGGAAAACTCCCTACCTGGAATTTAACCATAGATCCAATGCCTTTTTTCTCTTTCAAAGGAGAAAATCCTATGATTTACACAATCCCCTGTCTTATGCCAGGAGAAGAAAAAAAAGTTACCGCATTTAGAACAGCTCAACGGCGAGGAGTTTTTGAAATATATCGTCCTCTTATAGAAACAACTTTTCCTTTTTCAATATTCAAATGGACTAAACAAACAGGAAAAAGAGAGAAGATTATTATTCATCCAAATTTTGAATTTATTTCAGAAATATCTCTAACTCCAGGACAAAACTACCAGATCGAAGGTAATGCTCAGATAGCGAAAACTGGAGATTCAACTGATTTTATAGGTTGCAGAGAATTTAGGACAGGAGATAATCCACGCCATATTCATTGGCCAAGTTCGGCAAGAAGAGGAGATTTTGTGGTAAAAGAATTTCAGGAAGAACAACTTACAAGAGTTGCACTGATAATCGATAGATTTCTGCCAGAACATAGAAAAGTTTTTCAAACTTTTTCTAAAAGCGCTATGCAAAAAGAAAAAAAACTTGAAGCATTAGTAAAACTCGTTAGCGCAATAGTTAATAAAATATCAAATAGTGAATATCTACTTGATATATTTATTTCTGGAAGAGAAGTATATCATCTGGAAGGTAGTAGAACAAAAAGGAAATATGACTACCTGATGGACGTAATTGCTTGTATAAAACCTGATACCATTGAGCCTCTTTCAACACTTCCAACAGATCTGCTTGAGATTTTATCAAGCATAGAAAGTGTCATTCTGATAATCCTGAATTTTGATAAATCAAGAGCAAAATTGATACGTCAATTGCAGGAAAATGGAATAAATGTGAAAACTATTTTGATAAAAAGCGAAGAAGAAAAAGTTCCTGCAGATTTGTTTTATTTATCGGTAGATTCGATACTCAATAATGAAGTAAAACGATTATGAATAAAATGCATTCAAAATTTTTTTTATTTTCTCTTCCTGCAATAATAATGTGTTCAACATACCTTTTTACTGTCTCAATAGGCTTACCATATATTTTCATAATTACTGTATCTATCCTTACCCTCTCTTTATTGATTCCATATAGGATAAAATATAGTGATCGGTCTGTAATATATAGCATTATAATTTCACTTATAATGGCGGTATTTTTTGATTTATTCGTACCTATGGATAGAGATAAATTCATGCTTATGGGTGAACTTCTGATGATAAATATCTCCGCTCCATTTCTGATATATTTTAGTTGTTTGATAACATTTTTTGAATTCAATCTGCACATACCAGGACTTATCTCTGCTATATCACTCATAATAATTCTATTAACGGCAGATATACAAAAAGGTGGAGATACAATGTCAAATTTGCCATTTTTCAATTTATCTCCTAAAAATCTGGATAAACTATTTTTCCTCACAGTAATTATTGAGCTTATCTTTATTATTCATATTATTTCATTTGCAAAACCCCCTCCAACTGAAAAAATGAAATTTAAAAATTTTTTTACAAAAATTACAATAATAGTTATTGGGATTGCTATAAGCGGAACTATTCTATTTTCATCGATAAGATTTTATGTATTTCTTGAAGATAATATAAAAAAACTTGAAACTTTCTTCCTTCGATATGGTTCAAGAGGAACAAAAAGAGGTCTTTCATATACAAGACGAACAATAGACTTACGAAGACCTATGAGCGAACAGTTCACAACTGATAAAGAAGAAATAATCTTACGGGCAACAAGTAAAAGCCCGCCAGGATATCTAAGGGCAAGAGTATATGATATCTATAATAATGGAAATTGGCTCCATTCCAATAAAATTGAATTTAAAAAATTGAACTCCAAATCCTATGAAGGAATACTCGTTTATAAAACTTTTTTTACAGGATTAAAACCAGCCATCCTCACAGAAAAAATTGAAATTTTATTATCAATGAACTTCAAAACAGATGTTTTGCTAGTTCCAGGCAATTATGAACAGGTAGATATAGTTGCTGAACGTCTCTCATGGAGTAAAAATGGTACACTATCTCCAGAAGAGTGGGAAAAAGATGGAGGATATACTGTATATGTAAAATATATTCAGCCAGAATCTGCTTACAATTCACCAGAATTAGAAAATGAAAATGAATTATCTCCTTTTCTTTCAGTGCCACCACAATTATACAATTTACTTGATGTAGAAATAACAAAAATTTTTGGGAAAATAAATATTAATAATATATCGGATATAGAAATAGCTAAAATCATTCAAAATTATTTTACTTCAAATTACAAATATAGCCTCGATTTTAATATGAAGTCTGATGATATAGATCCCATAGAAGCATTTTTTAGAAGACGCAGAGCTCACTGTGAACTTTTTGCCACAGCAACAGTATTAATAGCAAGAAGACTGGGTATTCCAGCACGATACGTAACAGGATTCATCTGCTTCGAAAAAAATCCAGCAGGAAATTATTATGTCTCAAGAGTTGAAAACGCTCATGCGTGGGCTGAAATATATGATAGAAAAGAAAAAAAATGGTTCCTTATTGAAGCAACACCAGAAGATGGGATTCCATTTACAAAAGGGAAAAACTGGAATTTTTTCAGAATACAGATGGATCTTTTATATAAGATTACACAAGATGTTTTATCTTACGTTAGAAGAGGACTTTTTGCAAAGGCAGTATTAACCATTCTAATTTCTTTATATGAAGTCTCACGTGAGGTTATATGGCACCCTTTTAGAGGGCCTTTCTGCCTTATAGCGATTTTGCTGGTCTTCTTGTTGAAAAACATAGTGAAGAGAAGAAAACAAAAAGCAAAATGGCTATTATCTGAAGAAACATTCAAATTGACTATGGAATTTATGGCACTTGAACAAAAGCTAACAAGGTTAACGGGAATAACACGGGATAAGTCAGTAAGCATTGACGAATGGTTTGCAAAAATAGCAAAAGAATATCCCGGTTTATCGAATTTTCTTAAAAACTTTTCAGAATCTTATCACATATTAAGATTTGGAAATAATACATCACTATCGGGAGATACGATTGGAAAAATCAAAAAATTAAGGAAATCTTTGAAGTTTGCAAAATTAAAATAATTTTTCTTAAGAACTTAATAATGTATTTTATAAGAAATTATAAACATCCAAAAAAGATATCTGTGCTTCTCGAGTTTTTAATGAAAAAACAGACTAAATTTGTAAAGAGAAATATATATACTCTACTCTTGAAATTTAAATAAGATAAATAATAATATATTTCACTTGGATTTGGATTTTGTGTGTGATGATGCATAAGCATAAGCTACAATAAATCTAAAAAAATAAAATTCAGCTGCATATTGAATACTGCAAAGTATATTAACTAATACAATAACTAACCCCTTATGGAGTAAAAGTATTAAATCTATATTTTTTTAGAATTAGTTTATTAGGTTAAAATACAAAAATATAAAAAGATTAATGAATAATAGTATATTAGATTCAAATATATTCGAAAATTTCTTTTCCAATATCAAATTGGTAGAGAAGGCTATAATGGGATATCAGGGTAGTTATGTTGAACTCCTTACAATACTGGCAATAGCACTTCTTGCTGTAATAAGTTCCATTGCTCCAATAAAGTATCGGCAACTTTTTCGTTTTTTTAATCAAATTGCTGGTATTTTTATTTTTGTCTTTGTTGTTTTTACATGTCTTGGTGTGTTCGGGATGATAAGGAATTTTCACAGAGGATTAAATGAAATTGGAAGAGAAAACATAGTTGCGTTATACTATATGTCTGTTCCCCTTACAGTACTTGTAAGCACTATGCTATTTGGAGGAACATTTTGCGGATGGATTTGTCCAACAGGTACAATTCAGGAATTTGTATCATTTTTAACAAAAAAATTCCACTTAAAAAGAAAAAAATCAAACTTACATTTTTCTTTATTATTTTTAATCGGAACGATAATTGCAGCAATAATATTTTTAATATGGATTTGGTATCTGAGCCAAACAAGGATTTTTTTTATTGAAGATTCATGTATATATTGGTCTCAAGCTATAATCATAATATTATTTTTTCTCGCAATAAGCCAGAAAAAGTTTGACCTGAAATTACGTAAATTAAGGGTGATTTCTTTCTGGATTGTTGTTATGGCCTCACTGGCAAGTATAAGAATCACTTCTCCAGTTCATCTTGGATTTGCAAAAGTCTATGATCCCGCTTCATTTAACGCCACTATCATGGTAATAATTGCGTCGTTGCTTGTACCAAGGTTTTGGTGCAAATATCTCTGTCCATGGCGATTGGCTATATGCTGGGCTGCAGATAAAGCACCTCGAAAAATAATTTTTGAAAAAGATAAATGCAATTCATGCAACAAGTGCACTGATACATGCGATATGGATGCCATTCAAAAAGGATATATAAGAAATTCCGATTGTATAATGTGTATGAAATGTATTGATAATTGTCCAACTAACGCCCTTAAATTAAAAGATGATTTCTGTAAAAAATGCTAAAAAAATTTTTATTAACTTCATTTTTCTTTTTTATCCTCTCTATCTACGCTGAAGATGATTTTTGGCCAATGTTCAGAAGAGCAGAAAATTGTGATGGCTCTCTATACTGGGATAATCCAAATAAAATAGCAATAAATGAATGGCATTTAAAAAGAGAAAAAATAAAAAATCGAAAATATAGCAGAGATATTCCAGTCTGGACATCTCCCGCTCTCTCAATTGTAAATGGAATCCCAATGGCATATGCAGGAGGATGCGATCAAACACTGTATGCTTTAAATTTAGCTGAAAAAAAAATAGCATGGACAAAAATAACCAATGGCAATATTATTGATTCACCTATTGTTGCGAATTTCGCAGGACAACAGCTGGTATTTTTTTCATCTTCAGATCGGACAATTTATTGTTGCGAGGCTTTTTCAGGAAGAGTTTTTTGGACAAAAGAATTAATTCAGCCGTCAAATACAATTTCTGGAGTTGAAATCTCCTCCCCATCTTTTCATCAAGATAAAATTTATCTAAATTGCTTTGCCTATGATAAGTCTCTCCCAAGAAATGAACAAAAAGCAGAGTTATTTATTTTGTCAGCTCGTGATGGAACTATTTTATCAAAGACAACTGTCGCAAATGGTCCTGTAGGACCTCCCCTTATATTTAAAGTAGATAAAAATGTTTTTCTTGCCCTATGTGCTAAAAAGGGGCTTCTGCTTTGCTTTGATGTAACTACTATTCCTATCAAAAAAATATGGTCGTATCAAATGCCTAATGAAGTAATTGCTGGACCTGCATTTCTCTCTTTTGAAAAGCAAAATTCAATATTTATCGGTTCAAAGTATGGTTCTCTTGTCTCTATAGACGCCAAAAGTGGAAATGTAAATTGGAAATTTATGACTGGAAACTGGATAGACAATACTGCCTGTGCAGGGATAATTGATAATTTACCCATTGTTTTTACTGGTTCACATGATTACAATCTTTACGCAATTAATGCCTTAACTGGAGAAATTTTATGGAAAAGAGCGTTAGGAGGAGAAATCTTTTCAGCCCCTGTTCTATTTAAGATAAAAGGAGAAAATTTTATCGTTGCGGCATCACTTAACAATCACATATATATATTGAACGCATCAAATGGAAATATTATCAATTCATTTTTTACAGGAAACCCCATATGGGATAAAATTAATAAAGGAGATACTCTTTGGGGGAGTCCTTCAGTTCTATGCGCAGGGGATGAAACAGCTATTATTTTTGGCGCTACAAGTGGAAACTTCTATGTTTTTCCTACCCACAAAGATTGCACAATGAGTTCCAGAGCAAAAGCTGGAGAAAGTATCTGGCTTAGTTTATTAATTTCAGGGATATTAATATTTTTCTTAATTATTTTTGTTTTAAGAATAAACAAAGATTTCTCTTGAAAAAATATTTTTTCTATTTCAGAAGGTTCTCAAATTCTTTATCTTTTTCAGCTCCAAGTTCTATTGCTTTTTTATAGAAAAGCAAGGCGTTATTTTTATCTTGAGGAAAAATCGCTAAGGAAATTTTTGCTGCTTTTAAAGCATCATATGGGTCATAAATTTTTTCAGGATTGAGTAATTTTATATAGGACATTGCTTTATCCTTTTCATTTTTTGCATAAAATATTCCAGCAAGACCAACCAATGCGCTCTGATTTTCTTTATCATATTCAAATATTTTTTGATAATGCCATATAGCTACATCATAATTACTATTTTTTTCCGCATTTTTAGCTTCAGTAATGAGAATTACAACTTTATCAGAAAGTTCTTTTAGAGGGGGATTTGATTTTTTTTCAGAACTTTCTTCTTTTACTGTTTTTGATGATTTGAGTTCTTTTTTAAGTTCTTGTATTATTTTTTCTTTTTTTTCTATTTCTTGAAGCAGCTTTTCTTTTTCTTCTGCAAGATGTTTTGGATAAAGTGATTCAGCTACTTTTTCTTCAAGACGTGACATAAGATTAGAATTTAACTCTTTTAATTTTGCAATTTCAGTTTTCATTGTATCTATATTTTTTTCTTTTTCTTTGTTTTGATTTTCAAGTTCTGCGATTTTCGCGGAATCAGGCGCATTCTTTTTTATATTTTCAACTATCGAAGTCATCTTTTCAATTTTCTTATTTAACTCAGAATTCTCTTCCTGAAGTTTTGAGAGGTCCTTTTTTAGTTTTTTTAATTCTTTCTGACTTTCTTCTTTCTCAGCTATTAATTTTTTTAGTTTTTCTGTTAACTTTTCTGACTCTGACATTAAATCTTTCTTGATAGTCTCATCGTTTTCTTTATCTTTTTTATATTTTTCTAATAATTCAACAGTTTCCCTGTATTTCTTCTGTAATTCTTTATTTTCTTCTGGAATCTTTTCCAATTCTTCTTTTTCCTTCTTTAATAGTTCATTTTGCTCTGAATATTTTTTTAGTTCTGCCTTTGATAATTCGATAACATCTTTAAATTTGTCCACTTCTTTTTTTAATTCATCTATCTGGACTAACAATTCCTGATTTTTGTTTTTTTCTATCTGTAGAGCATTTGTATTCTTCTGAGAAATTTCATTAGCTGTTATTAAATCTTTTTTAAGTTGTTCTATTTCTTGAGCTGACTGTTTTGAAGATTCTTTAATGTCATTTAATTCTTTTATGAGTTCCCTATTTTTCGTATCCATTTCTGCTGCGTATTTTGTTAATTCTGTATAGTCATCATCTTTTTTAGTTAATTGATTAACTTTTTGAGAAAGCTTTTGAATGGTATCCTCATATGCAAGCTTTTCTTTGGTTAAAGTTGCAATATCCTTTTCTTGTGACGCTGATAATTCTGATAACTCTGATAATTTCTTTTTGAGTGCAATCAATTCAGTTGTAGAAGTCTCATCTTTCTTTACATAATCGGCAAGAATCTTTTCGAGTTTTTCATTTTTTACAGCCAATTCAGCTGCAATTTTATGTTGTTCTTCTGCGATCTTTGCAAAATTATCAATTTTTAACTTATTATCTTCAATATTTTTTAATAAATTTGTATTTTCTTCCTGTAATTTTTTCAATAGGGAATCTGATTGTGATTTATCAAGGGCTTTGGAAAGTTTATCTGTAAGTTCATCATTTTCTTTCTTTTGTTCTGCCAATTTAGAATTGAGTTTGCCATTTTCCTTTTTTAATTCCTCTACGATTTCTTCCTGTTTTGTTATTTTTTCACGCAAAAGATCAAGGTTTTTTAGTGTATCCTCAAGACGTTTTTCAGTTGTTTTGATTTTATTTTCATATTCTTTTTCTTTAAAATCAAACTCTGTTTTAGCCATTTTTAATGTTTGATTTTCTTTCTTTAAAATTTGAGTTTGTTCTTCATATTCCTTGATTTTTCCTTCAATAGCATTTAACTTATCCACATATTCTTTTAGTTTATTTTTTAATGCGTTTAATTCAGTGTCTTTGTCCAGAGATTTCGATGATTCCTCTTTTTTCAGAGCTTTATCGAGTTGCTCAGATAAAAGTTGGTAACGTTTTTCAAGTTCGATTTTTTCCTGATTGAGACGTCTCAATTCTTCGAGCGCAGCTGCCCCCTGTGCGGCTTCCTTTTTTGCAGCGGATATTCCTGAAAGAGCCTTTTCAAGCTGTTGTCTAGTTGATAATAACTCTTCCTGAAGATCTTTTATTCTGGCTTCATATATTTTTACGTCAAGTGCGCTCGGGACCTTTTCATCTATTACTGTTCTCTTCTCCTCAGTTTTTTTGAGCAGATTTCTGAGGTTCGTTATTTGCTCAGAGCATTTTTTTATTCTAAAATCAATCAAATAAGTATTCCAATCTGGATAATTACTTCTGACAGTTTTAAAAAATGTAATGGCTTTTTCATATCCTTGAAGGGCTTCACTATATTTTCCTAGTTTTTCATCAAGTTCAGCCTTTTCATATATTTCAAAGCCTTTTAACCATAATTGTCTTGCTTCATTAGTTTTTTTTGATTCTTGCGTATGAGCGGTAAATAGAAAAATAAAGAAAAGAAAAGAAAGGAAAAAAGAAATTTTTGGGAGGAGAGCATTCTTTTTTGTTTTCATAATTTATCCCCCTTTTTTATTTTATATCATAGAGTTAGAATAAGAAAAAAAAGCCTTTTATAAAATTATAAACAAGTTATTAATATAGCTTATATATTCAAATTTACACTTGAGAGGTATATTTTTTATTTTTTAAAGAATAAGTCTTTTAGAAATTTTCCTGTATAGGAATGTTTACTTCTGGCTATAGATTCGGGTGTCCCTTCAGCCACTATTTCACCTCCTTTTTCTCCTCCTTCAGGGCCAAGATCTATTATCCAATCAGCTGTTTTTATTATTTCGAGGTTGTGTTCTACTACCAAAACAGTATTCCCTTGATCTCTGAGCTTTAAAAGAACTTCAAGGAGTTTTTTTACATCATCGATATGTAATCCAGTTGTTGGTTCATCAAGAATATAGATAGTATGTCCTCTTGGAATACGTGAAAGTTCAGTTGCCAATTTTACACGTTGAGCTTCTCCTCCTGAAAGAGTTGTTGCGGGCTGTCCTAAATGTATATATCCGAGCCCAACATCGAAAAGAGTTTTTAATTTTCTATGTAAAGAAGGTAAATTTTTAAAAAATGCGCATGCTTCTTTGACAGTCATTTCAAGGACGTCTGCAATGCTTTTTCCTTTGTATAGAACAGTTAAGGTTTCCCTGTTGAATCTTTTTCCTCCACAGGTTCCACAAGTAATATATACGTCAGGCAAAAACTGCATTTCAATTCTTTTTATTCCATCACCTGCGCATTCTTCACATCTTCCACCCTTTACATTAAAACTGAATCTTCCCGGTTTATATCCTCGTGATTTTGCTTCTGGAAGAGATGAGAAAATATCCCTTATTAAAGAAAATGCTCCTGTATATGTAGCAGGATTCGAACGCGGCGTTCTACCAATAGGGCTTTGATCAATTACAATGAATTTTCCTATATTTTCCAATCCTTCAATAGAATCATATTTTCCAGGAATCTCATTACTAAAACCAAAATGTCTGGCGAGCGCAATACGAAGAGTCTCGTCAACAAAACTACTCTTTCCTGAACCAGAGACACCCGTAATGCAAGTGAACGTACCTAAAGGAATTTTTACATCAATATTTTTTAAATTATTATGCCTTGCACCTCTTACTATAAGATAATTACCATTCCCTTTTTGCCTTTTTACCGGGATAGGAATAGATTTTTTTCCAGATAAATAGGCTCCTGTTAAAGAATTTTGATTTTTCTTTATTTGAGATGGGGGCCCTTGAGCAACAAGATATCCTCCATGAATCCCGGCACCAGGTCCAAGATCTATTACATAATCTGAATTTTCTATTGTCTCAAGGTCATGTTCAACTACTATCACTGTATTGCCTATATCGCGCAATTTTGTTAACGTCTCAATCAGACGTACATTATCTCTTTGATGTAGCCCTATACTTGGTTCATCTAGAATATAAATTACGCCTGTAAGTCCACTTCCTATTTGCGTGGCAAGTCTGATTCTTTGTGCTTCACCTCCGGAAAGAGTAGAACTTTCTCTTTCAAGTGTTAAATAAGAAAGGCCGACATCATCGAGGAATTTAAGACGATTTAAAATTTCTTTTATGATTTCTTTTGATATCTTTTTTTCCTCTTCTGTCAATTGTAAGTTTGATAAAAATGATATTGCATCTTTTACAGTCAGCGCATTAAACTTATTTATTGACAATGAGTCAATAGTAACAGCAAGACTCTCTGGATTAAGCCTTGCGCCTTTACAAGATGGACATTCAATTCTTCTCATATATTTTCTAAGACGTTCTCTTACATCATCGCTCTCTGTCTCTGACATCCTCCTTTCAAGATTTCTTAATATTCCCTCAAATGGCTTTGATAATTTATGAATGGCTCCTGAACGCCAATAGTCAAAACTTATAACTTCCTCTCCACTTCCATACAGCAAAACACTCCTGATATTTTCAGGAATCTCTTTGAATGGAACATCCATCATTTGAGGAAAGTTATAATGCTCGGCAATACATTTTAGAATATGATTATAATAAATCATTAATCGACGAGGACCTCTACGCCAGGCGGGAATAGCTCCTTTTCTGATTGAAATATCAGGATTAGGAATAATAAGTTCAGGATCAAAAACAAGTTTTGTACCAAGTCCATTACAAACATTACATGCCCCATAAGGGCTGTTAAAAGAAAAATTTCGCGGCAATATTTGACCTACACTTATTCCACAAGATAGACAGGTAAGTTTTTCACTTATTTTTTCCTCTATCCACTCATTTGAATCAGATGATTTTTGAAGCAATATAATAATATTTCCTTCACCACAACGCAAACCTAACTCAATGGAGTCATTTAGACGGGATTTATCTATTTTGCCAGTTACCAATCTATCTATTACAAGTTCAATACTATGTCTTTTGTTCTTGAGAAGTTCTGGCAATTCATCATCTAATGAATAAATCTGGCCATCAATTCTTAATCTTGTAAATCCATCTCTTCTGGCTCTATCTATTACCTCTTTTTGTTCTCCTTTCTTTCCTGAAATAATTGGAGCAAGAATTATAAGTTTTAAATTGTTTTTATTTGCAAGTAATTTATCACAAATAGCCTCTGGACTTTGACCTTTTAATTCTTTTTTACATTTAGGGCAATGTGGTTTTCCAATATGTGCATATAGTAAACGTAAATAGTCATAAATTTCAGTTGTTGTAGCTACAGTTGAACGTGGATTGGAAGCAGCAGACCTTTGTTCAATTGCTATTGCTGGCGATAAGCCTTCAATATGCTCTATATCTGGTTTCTGCATCTGATCCAGAAATTGTCTTGCATACGCTGATAAACTCTCAACATATCTGCGTTGTCCTTCAGCATAAATTGTATCGAAAGCAAGTGAAGATTTTCCTGAACCACTAAGACCTGTTATTACAATTAATTTATTCCTTGGTATTCTGAGATCGAATCCCTTTAAATTATGTTGCCTAGCACCTTTTAAAATAATATCGTTTTGCATAAAAAAAATTATGTAGAAATCAATTTATGAACAAGCCTTTTTGGAATACGAAAAATTGATGCTCTTTTTACAATATCTTCTATCGGTAAATTAAATTTTTCTTTTTCTTTTCTATAAAATAAACTTACCTTATCAATTTTATTTTCAGGAAAAAAAACGCCTACAAGTCCATCAGAAGGCATGCGAAAAATATCAAGTAAAAATGAATCTTCCCAATCTTGTATAGCCTCCGAATAGGCCTTTTTATCAATAAAGAAACATTTCGAACTCATCAGTTCATCAGGGGTAGCAAGAGATTCCTTCAGTAAATTTTTTTTTATAAGAAGTCTCCCCCCCATATGAGATGAGCAGTATTTCCCATCTCTAAAAATTGAAGATTTTACTTGTTGCCATTTTTCCTTCAATTCAGGCAAATCTGCCAGTAAAATCTTTGTCCACAGAAGAACAGCTTCCTGATACGAATTGAGCAAACCAGTATTTAATAAAAATTCTACCGCTTCTTTATCAGTTATTTCTCCTTTGAACGCTGCAATTATTCGCAACAATTCAAATAAAGAGTTTCTATTGATTTTTGCAGAGAATGATAATTTATATGCATCAACAAGTGCAAAATCAGAGGAATTCGAATTAAACAGTATATTACCAGGATGGAAATCTTTATGAACAAGGTTTTTTTTTGATAATTCATTTACAAACATAGCTAAGGATAGAAGGAATTTACTTTTCTTATCAGGATCATTACAGGCCTTTTTAAACCAATAATCACGTGAATTTTCAAATCCTTCAAGTTCTTTTGTTAACAATAAAGATTTTGATTTATATCTCGCCCATGCAATAGGAATTACGGCCCTTATACCCCTTCTTACTAACTCTTCAAGTGATTTAAACTCAGACTTTGCTTTCGGTTTGATTAAAAAACGTATTTCATCAATGATACTACCGGGATGATTAAATTTTATATATGTCTGTTTATATTTCCAGACAGATCTAACAGGATTTTTTTTTATAAGTTCCAAGGAAACATAAGATTCATTTGATAATTCGGATATAAATTGCTTATTCCTGTCATCAGTAAGATACCAAATCCAATTGTATTTCTTTAAAAAATGTGATTCCGTCATCTAAGTCCGCAGATTGCAGTCACTGTTTTTTCGGGGATGAACTGAAATGTTTTGGTTAATTTAATTTTATGTTCAGACATATTAAGTAATTTATAAAATAACTTTTGATTACTAAGCAAAAAATCCCCATAACCGGGACTAAAACGTGCATCTTTCATCTTTAGACCACTTTTCTTTATAGAAGAACTAAGAATACATTGTACCTCATCTATAGCAGCATCTGCAATCTCTGAACCAGCCGCATCTATGATCAATGCTTCTGTCATCTTTTCTCCTACAATATCAGACTCTATGTCAGAACTTATTTTTGATCCTGCAGTTGCAAAAATCATAGCAGCGTAATGACAATCGGATAAATATTTTGAAATAGAATAACTCTTTATTTTTACATTTGTCTCAAATATTATCTCAGATTTTTTTATTGAATTTATCTTAAAGATTCTGAAAGCCCCTGAACAATTACTATCAGCAACCGCCATAGCAACATTATTCTTTATAATTGATAGAGTAGAAGAATCAGGTGAATCGCCTTTTTCATAACCAAGACGTCTTAATATCCATTGATATGGAATATCAACATGAATATTTTCAATCTTATGAATTTCATTATCCAGTTTCATTTATTATCCTTCTCATCCTCTATCTTCTCATAATGTAATGCTTCTTTTCCAGATAGTAAATTATTATTTATCATTTTTTTTATTTTTTTCAAATCAGCTTTTCTTATTTCACCAGGAGGAAGTATTTCAGATAAATCCTCTTCTTTATGCACTTTATATTTCTTATCAAAAGAAAACCAATTTGCTCTAACTATTACTAAGATACCACTCATAAAAATAAACAAAAGCAGTAAGAAAAGAAATAATCTTTTCATTATATGATTTCCTCAACTTTTTTTATCTTTTACTGTATGAGCATTCAAATCACCCCTGAATGCAGCTCTGCATAAATCACAGTTTAAACAATCCAATTGTTTGGGACTGCTTATATCAAAGGGACAATTTTTATAAATTTTGAAAGGCAATTTTTTCCTCAATAGAGAAAGAAAAGATAGTAGCGATAGGAAAGCACCTGCTGGACAAAAAATACGACACCAACACCGTGGAAAAAAAAGACTTATACACATAAAGAATATTACTGGCATTGAAAAAGGACTGAGCATAAAATTTCCCAGAGGATCATAATTAATAATTTTCAAAATTTGACTCTTCATAAAAATATATCCTAAAACTATATATACAAGAACTAAATATTTTATTACACTCAAATAACTGTATTTAGATTTGATGTAATCATAATTTCTCCTTAAAATCTTATTTTTTATGTAGTGAAAAAGCTCCTGTAATGCCCCGAATGGACAAATGTAGCCACAATAAAAATTCCCAAATATGAAAATCATTAATACAATTAGCATTATAAAAATAGGAATATGCCATGGATAAAAAATAATTTTCAGAATACTCTCTGAAGAAAACTGTAGTTTTAAAATAAAATAACTAATCAATATAGAAAAACTGAGAATAATGAGTCTGTATAACTTATTCCCTTTTAGACTTACAATAAAAGCAAAAATAAAGAAGAAAATAACATAAGAAATATGACTTAATGAAGAAGGCGTTAGATTGTATAATCGATTTTTAACGATAATATTATGTTTTTGTTTATAAAAATTTTCTCCTGCAAAAAATATTGTCTTTTTTATAGCCTCTGAAGAAAAAGTAGCTCCAGTAATAGAATCAATATTATTGACAAGAGATGAATCATCTATTTTCACACCCTTCAACTTTTCATAAGCGGATAAAGCTTTTTTTACATATGCAGGTGTATCAGAATGTTCCAATACTTTGAATGATACTAAACGCCTATTCCCATCTGCGAATATCGCAATTTCAAAAGGCCCTGCAAAACCATCTATAGGCTCAATAAAATCAGTGGATTTGAAAATCACACCAACAAGCTCCCCTCTCCTATCTCTGACAGAATAAAAGAATTTTCCTCCCTCAAGAAATTCTTTTTCAAAATAATAACCCGGTGCAAGTTCACTCAAGACAGATAGTGCTATCGTACTTTTATCATCCTCAGCACTTTTCTCTTCTTTCATTTGAAAAATATTGAAAATAAAAACGCAGGAAAGAGTAGTTGAAAGCAAAATATAATAAAATAAAATACGCCAATTAATAAAAAAAGGACCAAGAAAACGGTATGTCTGTGAAGACTGCGAAATTGCGAAAATCGCAATCGAAATAGTTGAAACAAGAATAAGGAAAAGAAGAGTATTTGATATACCAGCTAAAGAAAGCATCAAAAGTCCGACAAGTAGTGTAGAAATAGATGCTCCAGCATTATCTGCAATAATAAAAGGGTATATTGAAGAGGACCCATAAAATGCTATTTGCCATACACTATTAAAGAGAAGACCATTCAATAACCCTGAAAATCCAAAGAAGAATCCTAAAAGAAAAATAGAAAAAGACATCCCCCTGGTTAGAAAAAAAATAATAATAAAAACAATATTGCTAAAAGATAGTGATAAAAGAAGTATTTTCTTTGAACCAAATAGTTTAATAAACTCTCTTGAAGCAAGATAATTTCCTAAACTTATACCAAGCATAAATAGAGAAGTTAATAAGCCAAAATAGAGAAAAATCGTTCCTTTATAAAGTTGAAAAATATTAATGAGAATTAAGACAGAACTTAAACCTATAAAACCCGAGATAAAAACCTCAAAAATCATATAAAATCTGAATTCTTCCTTCTCAATTTTATGTTTTTCAATAAAAAATAAAGACACTACAAAAAATAAAAGAAGAGGAGTTATGAATATCCATTCCCTGATATACAAAATCTTTAAAAGATTATTAATATTTATTGAGTGTAAATGAAGATAAAGGAAAATTGGACGAAATCCTAATGAGTTATCATTTATTCTATTTTCGGTTTTTATTTTTTTTCCAATATTTTCAAACTTTTCTCTTACTATTTTTATTCTATCACTATCAGCTATAACATTTATCAAGGAAGGGGCAATTCTGAGTTTTTTCTCTCTAATTTGGGCATCTTTAAGATTTAAAAGCATCTCTTCTCGAGATTTTGCTAACTGGGAATTAGATCCTATTACAAAAGTCTTTTCTCCAACTAAAAGCATTACATTATCAAAATTTTTTCTAACGCTATTCCATAATATTGAACCACTTAAAGCAAATTCATCAGAGAGGTAATTTTCCGCAGAATCAAATGCAAAGATTACGATGGAATCATCTCTTAACGCTCTTTTAATTGCCTTTATAAATTCAAGGGAACACAATCTTTCAATAGAGGGGTGTTCGAAACCATTCAAATCTATAAAGAACAAATTTATTTTATCTTTATTAGATTTGACAAAATCCAAAAAATCGGAATAAGATAGATGAAATTTTTCTTTCAAGTCCTGATTAAAATTCTGAGAAAATTTTAAGAGGATTTTTTCTGCATATTGGATATCTTCCGGAAAATAATGGATTTTTTTTACATTAGAAAGTTCAGTAAAAGAAATCGCAAACGGTAATTTAGAACCAATTATAGCTACATTATCATAATTTTTCCTCTGTGAAAATGCGACTGTCAAAGGAAGAATTTGCTCGTCTTCAGACGGGAAAGTTTCATAAATTCCATGATTTCTCAGGAAGATAAGTTGATCAAAATATTTCCCATATATATATTCAGCTTGATGAGTTGAAAATGAAC
The DNA here is from genome assembly GCA_964426675.1 of uncultured Lentisphaera sp. Classification (GTDB taxonomy): domain Bacteria; phylum Verrucomicrobiota; class Lentisphaeria; order Victivallales; family GWF2-50-93; genus DYMC01. Next base: position 81,516 of record CAYRRM010000005.1, on the reverse strand, counting down.
CAAGATAAATTCCTTCTGGAATTATACTCTTCCATCTTTTCTCCGAAATTTTCTCTGAAATTATCAGATCTACCTTAAAAAAAAATGTAAGAAAAAATAAAATAAGAGATAAAATAGAAAGAAAAATGGCTTTTTTCCTTTCAAAAGAAAATGAAAGAAAAAAAAGAAAAATTATAGTTGCGAAAATCGCAAAACTTACATTTCTTCCACCGAAAAGAAAAAATATAATTGAAGAAATACCAGCAATAAAAGCGCCAAATGCCTCTACCCGGTGAACAATAGGAACAGCATCCTTATAATAATTAAAAATGAAATCAGAAGAAAGTTGAAAGAAAAAACCCGTAAGTATACTTATGGGGAAGTTTAAAATAATAGAGTGAAATAATAAATTTAGAAAAGATGGTATTTCAAACACTTTTAATCCGAATATTTCTCTGTAAAAGATTATTATAATAAATTGTAAAAAGAAGGCAGGAATATAAAGTAAAAAGATAAAGGGAAGGTGTTTTCCCATAAAGTATCTGAGCCCTGGTTTTTTACCAACTAGAAAGGCGGAAAAAATTACCCAGAATAACCAGGAAAAAAAGAAAAAGGAAACTGCTATTTTCCCTGAATCAAAAGCTGTTAAAAATTCACGAAAAATAACCGTCTGAGCACAAATTGAGAAAAAACCAACTGCGAAAATCGCAAAGATTTTATTATATAGCAAAATTATTCATCCTCCCCAAAAACTTCCGCTTGAAAAACTTTAAAACTACAACCAGATCTCCACTCATCAGCCCCCAATCCAGCCTTTAAAGCAAGATGAGATAAAGTTTCTTCTAAATTCCAATTTTGTTCTACGGCTACCTGGGGAAGAAAAAGTGCCTGGTGATTTCTTTTTTGCAAAATAATACCATCTCGTCCTAAAACTATCTCTTTATAAGATTCTATTTCCTGCGGTAAACTTAAAATGGATATTTCTATATGAATTTTTTCAAATTCATTTTTCGAAAAAAGCGGCATAAAACGAGAATCATAAAATGCCGCATTCAACGCCCCCTTCATTACGGATATATAAAGTGGGTTGGATGGAAAAATTTCTCCAACACAACCTCTTAAGCGTCCTTTTATAGTAAGAGTTACAAAGGCAGCCCTTTTTTCAAGTAGTTTTTCTGTCAATTCCTCTTTAAACCTTCTTTCATCTGGAATTCTATCCGTTTCCAGATAATACCTGATTGTTTCGCGAGCAATTTTTAGTAGGATTTTTTGTTCATCTCTTGTATACATTTTGATCTCCTTCTCTTGTTCTTTTTTTTTAAGTAATATTGCTGAAATATAACTTACTCTATCCATATTGTCACCCGTGAAAATTGATGAATCTGAATAATCAACAAGCTTAAGTTCATCATTCTTATCTAATAATGCAGTAAGAATACTTAATGGGACAGCTCCACATATTGTACAAGAAGTATCCAACAGGAATTTTTGAAAACCATAAAAATCTCCTTTCTGAATAAATGAAAATGCTGTCATATCGAGCTTACGTATATTTTGTGAAATATCATTTTTGAATGGTAAATAGCCGAATCTTTCTCCATAATGCGTGAAGTCAGAACTAACTATTAGTAATGTATTTTCATCAAAAATCTTTTTTATTTTTTCTGCAGCTTCTAAAATTTTCTCTGCATCCAGATTTCCAGTAATAAGGAAAAGAATTTTACCTTTATTTTCATTTAATAGACCTGAATATTGAAGAAGAGGAATTTGGATTTGAACACTATGTTCTTTTTTTAAGGCTAATGGAATATTCTTGAAAATTTCTGAACTTTTTATCAATAACTCGCCCTTTTCTTTATCTACAAAGACTTTACCAAGTGGTGTCCAATATGAATCGATGAGAGGCACGCTGATAAGATTTGGAATAGAAATCCTATGAGCAGGACCAATAATAATAATGGAGTTATAACTACCTTTGATTATTTCCTGTATGGCCATTACTGCTGTTTTTCCGGAATAATTATAAGCAGCATGTGGCAGTATTAACGCTCTAATTTTTTCCCTTTCCTTTTCTTTTTTATGAATATCAAAAATAGATTTTATTTCTTGAGTCAAGTCACTTTCTTTTTCCGGATACCACATACCTGAAATATCTGAATAATAATCATTTTCTGCTAAAACTATGGAAGCTAATGAAAGAAGCAAAGTCCCAAGTAAGAAGAATCTTTTTCTAAATAAAATTGTAGAAAAATTATTCATTTTCTTTTGTCACTTTTACTAGATCAAGATAATAAATTGCATTATCATTTTTCGTCGCTGGATTTTCAGCTTTACGAACAATAGCATAAACTGCTATTATTTCTCCTGGATTAAGCGTTTCAAGGGTAGAAACTATTTTTTCATCATTTCTTGAGCAAATAATTGGTAGAAATATTTTTTCTTTTGGAATAAGACAGAAATATTCAGCGCTATTTTTTTGTGTAAATTTTTGAATATTTTGATGTAACTGTTGCCCAATATCAGAGAAATGTAGATACAGTTTAATTTTTTGACCATCCATATTTACATATTGAATATCCAGACGAATGGGTGTAATAAATTTAAAGTCCTTTTCATCAATTTGTAATTTTTCACTCAATACAACATTAGGTTCAATATCAATATCTTCTATTTTTATATAATACTTTTTGTCTGGAGTTGTGTTTTTCTTTTCTTTGTCTTTGTTAAATTTGTAAGATAAATCACAGTATAAAATAACTAATGTGTTCTTCTGTAAATTGTCAATAAGTCCTTTTATATATCCATCTTTATTTGAGAAAACAACTGGAAGTTCTTCTGCAAATCCCTCAAATTTAAAGAGTTCATATCCTTCTGGTAATAGATCTTTAATAGATTTTATATTATTTTTTTGCGTTTCTGTAAAACATACCTTCAATGTAAATTTTTTATCGGAAAATTTTTGGGGATTTTCTAATATATCATGATATCTAAAATCATTCTGATATGATGCTTTTTGCATATCAGTAAGTTTTTCTGAAAATAATTCAGGCAGTAAAGATAAAGTTGCAAGCAGCAATAATATTCTTAGTTCTTTTTGCATTTTTCCACCTTTTCAGTTTTTTATATTAAAAGAATTTATTAAAAATGAGAAAAATTTTATTTTTTTGCTTTTCGCCATTCTTTCTGTCTCGCGATTTCATATAAAAGAATGGAAGCAGAAATGGCTGCATTAAGAGAATCTGCCATTCCGAGCATCGGTATATAAACTTCAGAATCGGCATGTTTAAACCAAAATTTATCAAGTCCACATTGTTCTGAGCCAATAACTATTGCGATACTTCCAGTCATATTTTCGTCCGTATATTTTTTTTTAGCATGAGGGGATGTTATAACTATTTTTATTTTGTTTTTCCTTAACCATTTGCAAATATTTTCACTTAAATCTTCTGCTATAGGAACAGTAAAAATAGCCCCGGTACTAGCTGTCAATACATTAGGATTGTAAATATCAGTTCGTTTTTCACAGATAATTACGCCATCCACTCCGGCTCCATCTGCTGTTCTAAGTATTGAACCTAAATTACCAGGCTTTTCAAGTGATTGCAGGACAAGATAAGTAGCATTTTCATGTGGAATGAATGATTTTAAGCTATGTTGTTTTATTGGAATAATTGCAGCGAGTCCTTCTGGCCTATCTCGATATGCAAACTTTCTAAAAACATTTGAATTTGTCTCAAAAATTTTTGCACCTCTGAGTTGTGCCATCGAAATAAGTTTATCCTCATTTTCTCCGAGGAAAAACTTTCGACAAAAATACAGTTCCAGAATTGGCACATTACATTCGAGAGCTCGTGAGAGAAGTCTAAAACCTTCGATTAATGTGCATTTTTCTTTATCACGTCCTTTCTTTTCTCTCAATCGAACGAGTCTCTTTATCTTTTCATTTTGCAGACTTGTAATGAGCATTTTAAAAAGTTTTTATTACTTAACCATCTTTTTTTCTATATTTTAAAGAAGAATTTCAAAGCTCATTTAAATTTTATACAAACAAGAGTTTGATCATCACTTTGAGGAGTATTACCGGTAAAAGCATCAACTGAACTTATTATGCTTTCTACTATATGTCCTGGACTAAAGGATGCTTCACAAGATTGGATAAATAGTTTTTCAAGTCTCGAATAACCATACTCCTGATCTGTACTATCGAGAGCCTCAGTTATACCATCCGTAAAGATAAGTATATTCATATCGTTTTGTATGTAGAATTGTATTGTATCAAAGTCGCCGGCCAATTCTGGAGGCAACAATCCTAAAGCACTACCCTCTGGGCAAATCTTCCGTAATTTATGATTAGGTACGTGAATAAAAAATTCAGTATGACCGGCTCTCGCAAGTTCAACTGTCTTATTTGTTTTATCAATCAGACAACAAGCGAGTGTAACAAATCTCTCATCAGAGGTATCTCTATATAGATTTTTGTTTAATTCCACTAAAAGGTTATTTAACGATATAAACCTCTCTGTTTCTGCCCGAATAAAACTTCTAGTCATTGCCATAAGCATACATGCTGGAATTCCTTTTCCACATGCATCGCCTACTACAATTAAGGTTTTATCGCCAACATTTACGAAATCATAAAAATCGCCACTAACTTCCTTTGCAGATTTCGTAAATCCATGAAGATAAAAAACATCATTTGAAGGAAATTCATTGGGAAGAAGGGAATTTTGAAGTTGTTTTGCAAATTCTATTTCCTGTTTTATTCTCTGCTGTTTGCTCATATTCGAGTAAACATTTATGATATCCTGAGCGAGGATAACTTGAGAAGCAATAAATTTTAATGTTGCAAACTGTTCAGGAGATATTTTAACACCATCTCTCCTATTGTTTATCCCACAGATTACACCAGTAACTTTACCTTCTTTTATCATTGGGGCAGCTACTATTCCATCAATTTTTATTATTGTTCCAAGTTTTTTGATTCTATCATCATTTGCGGCATCAGGGATGAAAAGAGGCTTCTTAGTTGAAGCAATTTCTCCAATAATCCCCTCACCAATCTTTATTTTTTCTCTTCTCAATGACTCAAGAATATATTTAGGTTTTGTTAAGACATATCCTGTTGATTTCTGCAATGGTGGAAATGCTCCCGAAATACCTGTTGCTTTAAGATAACCATCTTCCTGAAGTGTAAATATACACAATGATTTTACTCCAATAAGGTTGGCAACATACCTTGCGGTATCATTCAGAGCTGATTCGATATCATCAGAGGTCCCGATACTCTTGGATAAGACCGTTAAAAAATTTTCTATTTCCTTATTTTTATGTATTTGCTCATTATATGCTGTTTTCAAGGAGTTAACCCGTTTTTTTTGGAGAATAGCATATAATGCCAGTACAAAAGATATCAAGGAAAGTAATATAGATGCAAATTTTTCTATAATCATATCAAGTGATACTTGTTTTTTTTGAACTAAGATGTAATATCGTTCATTCAATAAATTTTACAACATAAAAAACAAATTTCCATAAAAAGAATGTACCCATTAATAAAAATATGTGGCATCACAAATATAGAAGATTCTATTTTTTGCCTTGAAAATGGGGCTAATGCTATTGGTTTTGTAGGGTATTCTAAAAGCCCAAGGTTTATTTCTCCTGAAAGCCTTACTAAAATCATAAATGAATGCAAAAATAATTTTAGAACCGCACGATTCGTTGCCGTTTTAGTTTCTCCTGATATTTCTCTTATAAAAGATTACATATTAGCAGGTGCAAATACTTTGCAAATACATTCACACGAATCTATCAATTTTTCATATATTTCTTTAATAAAAGAAAATTTCCCAGATATAAAATTGTGGATTTCATTTAATGCGCATTCTCAAAAACCGCATAATCTCAACGGAATAGAAGCTTTGCATTATGATTCTTTTGACCCGAGAGCAATAGGTGGAACAGGCCGTTTATCAGACTGGCAAGAAGCAAAAAAAATAAAGGAAGAGTTTAACTTGCCTCTTATATTAGCGGGCGGTTTAAATCACCAAAATATTTCAAATGCTATACAATTTGTTTCTCCTGATGGAGTTGATGCCAGTAGCGGGCTTGAAATATCAAAAGGAAAAAAAGATAAAGAAAAAATAAAAATTTTCATCTCTTCAGCCATAACAGCCTTTAAAAAATATAGTGAAAATCAATGTTCTAATTTGTAAATGGCATCCACTATGAAATATATTTCATACAGAAAATAAAAAAATAAAAAATTAGAAAAAATATCTATGATATACTTAATTGATTATGGAATGGGAAATCTATTCAGCGTGGAAAAAGCTTTTCGCGCAGTTGGTGCAGAGATAACAATAACTTCAAAACCAGAAGATATAAAAAATGCTTCGGCAATTGTCTTACCAGGTGTTGGTAATTTTGGCAAGGGAATATCAAATATAAGAAATTATAAACTTGAGGAACCTATAAAAACCTCAATTCAAAAAGGTAAACTTTTCTTCGGTATATGTCTTGGAATGCAACTACTAATGGATGAAAGTGATGAAGCTCCAGGACAAAAAGGGTTGTCAATTTTCAATGGAAAAGTCGTTAAATTTAAAACGACATCCCTGAAAGTTCCACAAATAGGCTGGAACTGCGTTAATTTTAAAAAAGATTCTCCATATTTCCATGGTATCAAAAATCCTTCTTATTTCTATTTTGTCCATTCTTTTTTCGTAAAACCCCAGGATGAAAGGATTGTAGCAGGAGTCACAGAATATGGGGAGAGCTTCCCATCTGTAATTTACTATGAAAATATTTTTGCCACTCAATTTCATCCAGAAAAAAGTCAACAAGCAGGATTACAGATATTAAAAAATTTTGTAGAATTAGCGAAAAAAATTAAAACAAAAAATGACACAACAAACTAAACACAAAATTATTCCAGCAATAGATATAAAAAATGGATGTTGCGTAAGGCTCCTCCAGGGAGATTATCAGAAAGAAAAAATATATAACCAAGATCCTCTTGCGATTGCAAAAAAATGGGATATATCAGGGATAGATTTCATACACATTGTTGATCTAGATGGCGCGAAGCAAGGATTTCCTGTAAATCTAAAAATAATTGAAAAAATTGCAAATTCCATTAATGCAAAAATTGAAGTCGGAGGGGGAATAAGAACAGAACAGGATGTAGAAAAACTATTAAAAATTGGTGTTTCAAGGGTGATACTCGGAACAAGTATATGTGAAACACCTGAAAAAACCGCAGATTTTGTAAAAAAATATGGAACAGAAAAAATTGTTGCAGGAATAGATGCAAAAAATGAGAAAGTGGCAATACATGGATGGACAAAAAACACAGGTATCAACACATATGAATTAATTGCGAAAATCGCAGATGCCGGAATAAAAAGAATTATTTATACAGATATTCTCACCGATGGCATGCTATGTGGACCGAATATTAATGCAATTAAAAACTTATCAAAACAATTCCCATATCTGAAATTTATATCATCTGGCGGAATATCATCTCTGCAGGATATAAAAAAATTATTTAAAAATACTCCAGATAACCTCGAGGCTGTGATAATCGGTAAGGCTCTTTATGAAAATAAATTTTCCATTGAAGAGGCAATCCAAATATCTTTTTAAAATTCAGATTTCTACAACCTATAACATGGTGACGAAATAAAAGCACCTACACTATATTTTATTTTATTATTAGTACTTCTCTTTCCAAACATTGAGAAATCAACCTTCCATCATCCTTTCGTCAAAATTTTTCTAATTTTACTAAATTAAGAAAGAGAAGGATTATTTATAAAAAATAACATAAAAGTAAATATATTAATTTGTTTAACTCAAGTTTTTTTAATAAGGAGTTCTTTCATATCCGCTATAAAAACACGCCGAGTTCCACCGACAAAAGCGTTGAATGTAATGTACCGCCACGTGCGATCCCATGCAGGATGTGGATCTACACGCATTACCCCATCCTTACATGGTTGGTTAGTATTGATCCGCACAATTACCTCTTCTTTTCCATTGCTAAGATTAATCCAGCGTAAAGGAATTGTTCCGTCTCCAAATGCAGTTTTCTCAAAGGTATACGTATCGGTAAGGAGGTGTCTTCCATCAGGGTGAATAGTTGGATGTCCTGATCCGGGTGTTTCATCAAGAATTTTTTGCAAACCGCTCCCATCCGCATTTACTTTAACAAAACGCAATCCATCACCATCAATATTCAAATTCATTGATATTTGCTTGCCATCAGGAAACCATGTAGCATGATGACCACCTTTTTTCCATTGTTCAGGTCCGATAGCACAATGTTTCTTTTCTCCCGTAATTTCTACTGTAATCCAGGCAAAGTGAACTGCCGAATGATCAATAGCAAACATATTCCAGCGAGGTTCTTCTGTAGCAGGAAACCAACGTAAACTGAGCATAAGACGATTACTTTGAGGATTGAATTTACTATGAAAACCATATATCTCCTGTTTTTCAGGATCTTCAATTAAAACTGGTGGATTTGCTTTTTTTATCAAATCGGCAATTGATGCAAATAATCGTGATTTTCCAGTCTCTGTATCAGTTAAAGTAAAACCATCATCCTCAGCCGAACCAATGTTGCGTCGCATTTTCTCTAAAGGAATACATACTCCATATCCCGGTTGGGTCCTACGCATAGTTGTCATATTTGCTGAGATCAGCCAGCGCCCATCGGGTGATGCATGATAGACGGTTCCTTCCATACGTTCTTTCTTTCCTGAAAAAGGATTAAGCTTCCAGGCAAAAGGCTGCCAGGTAGAACTATTTACATCATTAAAAAATATTGTATCATCAGATGCTCCCCAGTTGATGTTAGCCCCCATTTGTGGTTCCCAACCACTGCTTTTTGCTACAATCCAATCTTTTCCTGTTTCTAAGTCAATAACACAGATATTCCCCTCTTCTCCTGGTCTCGGTTGACGGTTTTCAAATGGTAATTGAAATACTGCGAGATAGCGGCCTGATGGGCTTATAGGCGAAGTATCAAAAAAACGGTGAATACATGCAGGCCGACTTGGTGTTACGCACCATACTGGAACTTTTGGATTAAAATCAAGATATCTTGGGAATTTATTATGTATTTTCATTTTAAATCAATTATTAAAAATCAATAATTTAATCAATTTACCTTTTTGAATCACAAAAATCAAGATTTAAAAATGGCAAACTTTTTGCGTATCCTCGTGGTTTTAAATTAGATGCCATAATATTAATCAATTGACCATTTTTCCGTCCTTCTATAATAGTTGAATAGAATCCATCCTTAATAAAGGTCATTCCATAGAAAGGATAATAACTTTTTAGAACAGTTATTTATAATATGATTGTTAGATCTAAAAGTCAGGTATAATTTTCTATTTTTTTTAATTTTTTTATAATTTTGTTATAAAAATATGAGTTTTTCTTATTTTTAGCTTACTTTTTTATAATTAAATCTTCTTTTTCTCTTATCAATAAGACTTTTAAATGTATTAAAAAATAAAAGCGCCTAACAACTTAAATTAATTTGAAATAGGCGGTTTTTGTTCTTCTCCTATAAAACCTTTACCACTACAATCAGGGCATTTCACTATACCACTTCCATTACACTCAGGACATATTTTAATAAGAAATCCTTGACCATTACAAAATTTACACTTTTCAGTAAGAGGGCAAGATAATCTGCCGGAACCTCCACAAGTAGAACATATTATCTTTATCTTCCCACTTCCATTGCAATCTGGACAAAACTGAATCGTTTCATAATAACAAAAAGGATATCTTCTGTATCTGATGATAACTTTTCCATCTATCACTTTTATATCATCTAACCATGGTCTATTTAAAAACCTCGAAATATACCCTGAGCCTCCACACCTTGAGCATCTACGCAAAAACCCACCATTACCATTACAAACCGTGCACGTTTTCCACCCCTCTCCGCCGCATATAGAACACTTCACCTTGCCGTTGTCACAATAAGGGCATTTTTCTGTTATTCTTCCCTTACTACTACAAATGACACATTTAATTATTCCGGAGCCATCACATCGGATACATTTTTGTTCCGCTTTTATCCATGAATCACCTAACAAAATATTTCCATTATTAATTTGCCATTCTAAAAACTTATCAGGAAATATTTTGTAATTATACATAGATAAATTATTTTTAATCAATAAATCTCTAATTTCTGCAATATGAGAGATTGCAATTTTTGCAAGTTTTGTCTTTTCTTTTTTATAATTTTCTGATGCCGATACTGGGAACTCTTCCAATTCCTCCAGAGCATAATCGCAATTTTTCTTTATCATTCCTGCCGTATCTAAACCAATATTATTGATTTTTTCAAGAACTTGTTTCACTGTAAATATTTTTCCCGCTGCAATTATATCCGGAAGGCTCATATCAGCCAACTGTTCAAATTTTATGAACTCTGCATTCTCTCCGCTCTCAAAAATTATACCACTATTATCTTGCCCTGTCATCTTTCCAGATAAAATTTTTCCATCTGAGAAAATTACGTAGCCCAATAAAGCACCATTTATTATGTTTTTCTTTTTTTGAGCAAGTTTTATTTCTTCTTCTTTTTTTTTCTCAATAAAATCTATTACATCAGATTCTTTAAGCCATTTTGAATTATAAAAAACGAGCCCTTTTTTCTTTTGTTCTTTTGCGAATTTCGCAAATTTACTTTCTTTTGAAAAATAGAATCTATTATCTTTTTTTGACAATCTAATTCTTATTATATTTTCTCCATGCTTCTTTAATACAATATAGTCGTCATCAATAATCTCTTTTATTGGCAATTCTTCTGATTTTTTTATTTCAACTTGAACAGTTTCAAGCTCAATAGGTCCTCGAAAGAGGAGTGTCCTTTCATCATTAATTTTTTCTGTCATTGAAATAAATTTCTTCTCCTTTAGAAGTCTGCATAAAATATCTTCTTTTTTCAAGGGGGCTATTAATATTATATCCTCTTTCCCCTCATCATAGATTTCTAAAATTTGATTTTGTAAGACAAATATTTTTTTAAAAGATGGTAGAACTGATGTATCCTCTGAAGCAACTAAGTAACCTAGTTCAGATTCGAAGAAAGAAGGAGAAATTACCTCATCATCTGCAGAAATAGAAAAGATGAAAATATAACAAAAAGAATATTTAAGGACATTCTTAAATAACTCCTTGAAATAAAAGAAATCTTTCAAAAATGACGAGATAATATTTTTTACATAAAATCTATATTGATAAAAAAAACTAAGAGAGTAATAGCTAATATTTCGTATAAATGAGATAATTATTTTTTTGTAAAATTCCAAAGAGGAAATAGACTTCCTATTTTTATATTCAAAGCTCATTTTTTTTCCATTTTTATACCAAATTGGGGATCAATTTTTAGAAATGGAATAATCAGAAAACCAGGTATAGTTGAAATACAAACCCATATGAAAAAGTTCTTATAGCCAATAAGTTCCTGTAACCAACCACTCCACATTCCTGGTAACATCATCCCTAAAGCCATAAAACCAGTCATAATAGCATAATGAGTCGTCTTAAAATCACTATTACCAGCATAATAAACCATAAAAAGCATATAGGCTGCAAAACCAAATCCATAACCAAACTGTTCTATTCCTACAAGTGCAGTAATAATAGATAGTTTTTCCGGTTGATAATAAGCCAGATATACATATACTATATTGGGAAGATTTATTGCTATAGCCATTGGAAACATCCACTTTTTCAATCCATGACGAGCGACCATAATTCCCCCAATTATTCCCCCTATAGTCAAAAGAAAAACGCCCATGGTTCCATACACAAATCCCAGGGCACCAGTACTGAGAGAAAGTCCCCCATTAGTTTTTGCATCGAGTAAAAATGGGGAACTAAGTTTGACGAGTTGAGCCTCGCCAAGACGATATAGTAATAAGAAAGAAATTGCAGGTAAAATATTGTCCTTTTTAAAAAAACTTAAGAATGGAGAAAAAAAACCAGAAAAGGTTTTAAAAAATGAGGTTAATGATGAAATATCATTAACTGGTTTGGGCAGTAAAAACAAATGATAAATAAAAAATATAAAAAAAAGTAGAGAGAGTAATACGAAAATAATGGACCATGCTAATTTCACATTTCCAAAACGCAAGAAAAAAGTCGCTGAACTTTCTCCATTAAGATTTGGATCTAATTGAAATAATAAAGCATGCGGTTTTGAACAATTTTCCGAAGTAAACTCGTGCCTTTCCCCTTCAATTAGCTTTATACTTTTATCTCCTTTTTTGAAATCAAAATTTACAACTATTTTTTTATCAGCTTCAAGTTTTGAATCAAGTGAAACTAAGATAACTCCTATATTTCCGGTGAAATCAGAATTTTTATATAACTTTCTTTTATCCTCAGCAAAAAATTTCTTTATAAATGATTCTATAGATTTTTTTATATTATTTTCTTCATATTTTTTAATTTTCACAGTTTTTAAATCAGAATCTCTTTTATCTGAAGAGTTAATTTTTTTTACTTCATAAAGTATTTTTGAGAATTCTTCTTTTGATATTTTTGAATTTGGAATTGCGATACTCGCAGATGGAAAAAATTTGAAATTTATTTTATTCGAATTCCCAACTGAGTTTGATGATGGAGGAAATAAAAACAACGTAGAAATTTCACATTTTTCTTTTTTTAAGATTTCTGGTTTTATTGCATTTACTTTTAGTTCAAATTCTCCTCCTTCAAAACTGCTTTCAAAATACCCGACAAGCATTACCATAAGTCCCTGTCCTACAATCATAGAAAGCCTGTAAAAAGTGCTCCTAAAACCAACAAATAAAGCCTGTTTATGAGAATCAAGTGCAAGTATATAAAAGCCATCTGCAGCTATATCATGAGTTGCAGAGTTAAAAGCAAGTAACCAGAATATTATAAGTGACCATTTGAAGAAGTTATTGGCATGAAGAGATAAGGCTATTGACGCAAAAGATGCCCCCATAATGAGTTGCATCAGTAATATCCAGATTCTTTTTGTAGAAAAAAGTTCAATTAGAGGACTCCATAAAGGTTTTATAACCCACGGCAGGTAAAGCCAACTCGTATAAAAAGCAATTTCTGCATTTGACAATCCAAGGCGTTTATACATGATAACTGATAATGTCATCACTACAACATAAGGAAGCCCTTGAGCGAAATACAAAGATCCTATCCATAAGAGAGGATTTAAATTTTTCCCTGTTTTAAACATAAAGTAAAAAAAATAGATTTTTCTTTAGAAACATTAGCATTTCATTTCTCTGTTTTCAATCAGTTTTTTTATTTGATTTGAAGACTTAATAATACATATTAATTGGAATCTTATTAAAAAGCAAAGGAAAAATTATGGTTAAATTTCCTGAAGATGACATAAAAAAGGCAGAATGGCTTCTTGAGCAAACAAAAAAAAATAATGGACTAGCACCCCTGGACATAGAAAAATTCTGGCAAGACCAGGAAGATGCACAGAAAAATCCATTCTCGGAAAAAATTAATCAGGTACCTCTTGGCATATTTTATAGCTGGGAACCCATATTTGATGAGCTTGGAATTAAAGAGGATTTCTGGCGTTTTGAAAACGATATTGACTGGCGTCTTTCCCTTATAAAAAAATACAATGATAAGGCAGAACTGATTATTGGAAAAAGGATTCTAAATGAGTCCCCTCCCCCTTCAAAAGAAAAACAATACCCTCCAGTAAAGAAACTGCACGATATCTTTGAAGCTAAAAACATCTGGCACAATGGCTCATGGTGGCTTGAACAATCGGCTACCAATGAAATAGAACTTGAAAATTTACTAAACAGAGTTGAAAAACGCCTTGAAAATTTGAGAGACTTTATCTTACCAAAAAACTGGGAAACAGAAAAAAAACGCCTCACAGAAGAAGGAATAAAACCACCTCTCTATCGCCACCAGCGTGGACCATGCACATTTGCCACAAGTATATATGGTGTAGAAAATACTTTATTTCTCATTATTGATAACCCTGAATTAGCTACCAGGTTCCGCGATAATATTACAAAAGCAATACTTGAACTTGCAAAAATCATTGATGAAGAAGCTGGATACGATCAAAAGACAGCACCACATGGTTTTTCTTTCGCTGACGATAATTGCTGCCTCTTTAACCCGGAAATGTATGAATTCTTCGGCCTCCCTATTTTAAAATCAGTATTTGAAAGATATTGTCCAGCACCACAAGACTGGAGATTTCAGCACTCAGATTCAAATATGGCTCATTTGTTACCTTTATTATCAACATTGAATTTAAGCGGAGTAAATTTTGGACCAACTCTTTCAGTAAGTGAAATTCGCAATTATTGCCCAAATGCCATTATATATGGACAATTAGCTCCTTTCACATTTAGCAGGAACGAAGAGTTAAATATGATTTGTGAGTTTCTGCGCGATTTTAGAGAAGCAAAAGAAAAAAGAGGTCTTGTCTTTACCACTGCCGGTTCAATAAATAATGGTTCTCGTCTTTCTGGAATGAGAATATTAATGTCAGCAGCACAAATGTGGGGAAGGTACGAACAATAAAAATATAACAACTATATTATAGAAAATGATTATCAAAGGAAGAACATCAATCTGTGTGGTAAATTATAAAACTGAACAATTAACCAGAATTTGCCTGAATAGTATCAGGGCAAATACAAAGCCTGATGAGTATGAACTAATCGTTGTAGATAATAATTCTGCTGATTCTTCTCTCGAATATCTCAGGTCTCTCAATTGGATAAAGTTAATTGAGAGAAAAAATGACGTTGAGGAGGGAGGTTCGCGTTCTCAAGGAACAGCCCTGGATATAGCATTAAAAAATGCCTCCGGCGAGTTTTTTCTTGCAATGCACTCAGACGCTTTTGTTAGAAGCCCCGATTGGCTCGATTTCTTAAAGAAAAAAATAACTGAGGCCGACTACGCTTCTGCTGGAACCGGGAAACTGGAGATTACAAATCCTATTATTAAACTTTTAAGAGACCTCTTCGATATAAAAAAAATTATCAGGAAGATTTCAGATAAAAAGAAGGAAATTTTTTATATTCGAGCAATTTGTGCCATTTATAAAACAGAAGTCCTCTTAAAAGAAAATTTAAGTTTTGCAAAAAATACAGACATTGGAGTTACGTGTGCAAAACAGTTATATCTTGATTTAATAGAAAAAGGATATAAGTGCAATGTTATTCAGACTCACGAAATGCTCAAATATATATTTCACCTCGGGCATGCAACAATGGCTTTGAACCCTGAATTTAAAGTAAGAAATAAGACCAAAAAAAAATATATAAAACAACTTGAAAAAATTCTGAATATGCCAGAAATCAAAAAGATATTAGAGCTAAAAGACTAAGATGTTGCTACGTAATAAAACAAGAAAAATAAGAATTGGTAATGTCGAAATTGGAGGAGATGCTCCTGTATCTGTCCAATCAATGACAAATACCGATACAAGAAATTACGAGAAAACTATAAAACAAATAAGGGAACTTTTCTCTGTAGGATGCCAACTCGTAAGAGTTGCTGTTCCAGATATTCAGGCAGCCAAAACATTTGCGAAAATCGCATTAAAGAGCCCTATACCAGTGATTGCAGACATTCACTTTAATTATGAACTTGCCTTATACTGCATAAAAAATGGAGCAAATGCCATTCGAATTAATCCAGGAAATATCAAAGAACCAGATGCTATCGCGAAAATCGCAAATGCATGTAATGAAAGAGAAATACCTTTAAGAATAGGTGTAAATTCTGGTAGTCTTCCGAAAAAATTCGCAAAAGATATTTCATTTAAAAGCGAAGAAGAAAAAACTTCATCCATCGCAATGGCTTTAGTAAAAAGCGCTATTGAACAATGCAAATTATTAGAGAAATACAATTTTCACAATATAAAGGTCTCCTTGAAAGCATCTGATGTAATAACAACTATCACAGCTTATCGTATTTTTGCAAAAAAATATAATTATCCTCTCCATCTGGGCATTACAGAAGCAGGAACGTTGAGGAACGGAATAATCAAGTCTTCTATCGGTATTGGGACATTACTTCTTGATGGAATAGGCAATACTATCAGGGTAAGCTTAACGGCAAACCCTATTGAAGAAGTTATTACCGGAATTAAAATTTTAGAAGCTGTCAAAATCCGTAAAGCATGTCCAGAAATAATCTCTTGTCCAACTTGCGGAAGAACTGAAATTAATCTCGAAAGTCTTGTCAAGAAAGTGGAAAATGAAATATATAACTTAAAGAAAAAAGGGAAATGCTTTAAAGCTGCGAAAATCGCAATTATGGGTTGTGCTGTGAACGGACCCGGTGAAGCAAAGGATTCAGATATCGGGTTAAGTGGAGCAAAAGATGGCAAGTTAGTAATATTCAGAAAAGGGACAATCATAGACTCCTCAAATGAAAAAACGGCTTTTTGTGTTTTTAAAAAACTCCTCAAAGAACTAATAAAAACATAAATTCTAATTATTTCAAAAACTTTAAAGTTTTTTATGAAGCCTTTTGAACACAAAAAATAACTATTTTTGTCACAATGCATTACAAAGCAGGTTCTACCAATAAAAGATATTATTATTTTTTTTATGATAAATCAAATATAGTAAATCCCATTTTAAATCATAATAACTTTATATCAACTCTTCTAAAAATATTTGATGAATTTTTCTTAAACATTCGAGTTAGTAAATGAAAAATATTTTTTAAGTTAAAAAACTTTTCTTGATTATAGAGGGATTATCATTATTTTAATAGAAAATAAAAGGAGTTTTTGAAATTATGAAAACAATAGCATTTCTCCTCGAATTTGGTTTTGAAGAAATAGAAACGATTGTACCTGTTGACATCCTGAGAAGACTTGGCTTTAACGTGATAATTGCTGGGGCAAAGGATATAATTGAAGGTTCTCACGGACTAAAATTAAAACCTGATATTATGATAAAAGACATTGATTGTAATAAATTAGACGCGGTTGTCTTACCGGGAGGAATGCCAGGTTCAATAAATCTGGCGAAGAATCCTAATGTATTGAAGATTTTAAAGGAAATGGAAGCAAAAAACGCCTTAATTGCCGCAATATGTGCCGCTCCAATTGCTCTTGCAGCAGCAGGATTAATTACTGGAATCAAAATTACTGCACATCCCTCAGTAAGAGAACAATTAAAAGGCGCAAATTACACAGGAAATCTGACTGAACATGATAAAAATATTATAACAGGTAAAGGGCCAGGGGCGTCTTTTGAATTTGCAAATAGGATTGCATCTACGCTTGGAAAAAGCTCAGAAGTAAAACAATTATTGAGAGATATGTTTATATATTAATTAGCTGCTCGGAGGAAAATGAATAAGTATAATCGTCTAAATGAAGAAATTTTTGAAGAATTAAAAAAAATTTGTGGAGAAAAATACGTTATTTATAATGATTCTGAAAAACTTGAGCCGTATTCCCACGACGAAACTCCAGGAAAAGAATGGGCTGCTATGCCAGAAGCCGTTGTAAGACCTGCCAAAACAGAGGAAGTTGCATCAATAGTAAAACTGGCAAATAAAAGAAACATTCCAATAACTCCGAGAGGCGCTGGGTCAGGACTTTCTGGCGGCGCTATTCCAATTAAGGGAGGAATAGTCATATCACTCGATAGAATGAATAAAATAATTGAACTCGATACTGAAAATATGATGATAACTGTAGAAGCAGGTGTTGTGGCAAATGAAATTAATGAGTACATAAAAGAGTATAATTTATTTTACGCAGGATATCCAATGAGCATGGAAACATGCTTTATAGGTGGAAATGTAGCGGAAAATGCAGGTGGAGGAAAAGCCGTAAAGTATGGTGTAACTTCAAGGTATGTACTTGGACTCGAAGTAGTAATGCCAACGGGAGAAATTGTTCAAATGGGTGGAAAACTCTTGAAAGATGTAACCGGGTATAACGTAGTACAACTAATGGTTGGATCCGAAGGTACTCTTGGCATAATTACTAAGATAATTCTGAAGCTTATTCCTTTGCCCAAATATCAGGTAGACCTTCTTTGCTTATTCAAAGACTCAGATACAGCCATCTCTGCAGTTCCAAAGATAATCACAAGTTCTGGAATCATCCCTACATCCATTGAATATATGGATAATGACTCTGTCAAAGAGTCCTGCAAATATCTCAATGAGAATATACAATATCAGGATGCAGGAGCGATGCTTCTTATCACGGTAGATGGTCCAGATAAAGAAATTGTTGAAAAGGATTATGAAAAAATTGGATTGCTATGTGAAAAACTCGGAGCTTTTGAAATATATGTGGCAGATAATCCAACAACATCAGAAAGAATATGGAAAATAAGGAGGAGTATTCCAGAAGCCTTCAGTGTATCAGCAAAAAAACAGTGCGGCGAAGATATAGTTGTTCCTCCAGCATCAATACCTTTAATTGTAAAAGAATTTAAAAAACTATCTGAAAAATATAATGTAAGAATTCCTTCATACGGACACGCTGGAGATGGAAATCTACACTCGCGAATTTCATGTGGACAGGATTGGACTGATCAGAAGTGGAAAGAAACTCTCCCCAAAATTCTAGAAGAACTATATGCATTAGTAGGAAAATTGGGAGGAAAAATATCCGGAGAACACGGAATTGGACATAAGAGGAAAAAATATATGCACACCGTTGTATCCCAGGAATATATTAACATATTGAAGGCGATAAAAAAAGCTCTGGACCCAAATTACATACTCAATCCTGGAAAAATATTTGATTTGTAAGAAGCTTAATTTTTAGTCTTATCTCATCTATTTCTACCTGCAGATAAGATTTCTAACACTAAATTTCTTATATTTAATTTTATTTTTTTAGTAATGCGACAAAAACACAAAAGATATGACAAAACCCTAAATTGTAATTCAAGTTATTTCTGACGGTGTGTTGTCAGAAAGAGAATTCTCTTCATAAGCATCCGGTTTTGAATTTTCACTTTCTATTCCAGTTTCGGGTAAATCTAACTTATCATCAAGTTTTAAAACTTTTGCAACACCTGTAATTTTGTCGTCTTCGTTAAGTCGCATAACTTTTACTCCTTTTGCAGCCCTACCTACAAGTCTGATTTCCGATACAGGAACACGAACCACCTGCCCTTTTTCTGTCATGATAAGGACTTCATCGGAATCTTCTACCTGAAGTGTTGCAACTACTAATTCACCTTCGCGTAGTTTTATATTAGTTATACCTTTTGCACCACGCCTTGTTTTTCTGTAAGTGCTAAAATAACTTCTTTTCCCCATGCCACCATCACTAACAACAAGTATCTGCGTAGCTCCTTTTTTGGCCGCCTCTTCATCAGTTTCAATTTCATCAGCACAATCAAGAGTTTCCATACTTATTACATAATCACCTGGTATTTTAAATCTCATTCCAGTTACACCATAGGCGGTTCTGCCCATTGGTCTAATATCTTGCTCATTAAATCTACATGCCATTCCTTTTGCACTTGAAAGGATTATATCTTCCCAACCTTTTGTAACAGAAACCCCTATAAGATCATCATTATCATCAATATGAAGAGCCCTTATTCCAGTATTTCTGAGATTCTTAAATGCAGACAAGACAGTTTTTTTAATAATTCCATTCTTCGTAGCCACCACAAGGTATAAATCGTCTCTCTCTATGTCTTCTTTACTTACAGTTATCATTGCTTTTATCTTTTCACTGGGATCTAATTTTATTAAATTTATTATGGCTTTACCTTTACCCGCTCTTTGCCCTTCAGGGATTTCATAAACATTTAACCAATACATTGACCCTTTATCAGAGAAAAACAAAATTATATCATGGCTATGTGCATTAAAGATATGTTCAACATAATCATTATCTCGTGTTTCCATCCCTTTTACGCCTTTTCCTCCCTTATGTTGAATATCAAATTCATCTATGTCAACTCTCTTGATATATCCACTTCTGGTTACAGTTATTAAGCAGGAATGTTTTTGAATCAGATCGGCAATTTGAAAATCAGTGTCGATATGAGTAATTTCAGTTCTTCGGGGGGTAGCATATTTTTCTTTTATAACAAGAAGTTCTTTTTTTATCAAGTCTATCCTGAGCTGTTTATCTGCAAGAATAGCTTTCAGATCAGCAATTTTTTTAATAAGCTCATCATATTCTGCCTTTAGTTTCTCTATTTCCAAACCAGTTAATTGATGCAAACGCATTTCAAGAATTGCATCTGCCTGAATTTTAGTTAAGCCAAATTTCAGAATAAGAGCCTCAGAAGCAGAATTTCTGTCCTTTGATTCTTTTATTATTCTAACTACATCATCAATGTTTTTTACTGCAATTAAAAGTCCTTCAAGAATATGAGCTCTTGCCTCAGCTTTTTCAAGTTCAAACTGAGTTCGCCTGGTTACTACTTCAAGACGATGCTCACAGTATGCTTCAAGTATTTCTTTTAAATTCATCAACTTTGGGCGCTTATTGTGAACGACCATCAATAAAGCACCAAAGGCGCTTTCAAGTGGAGTATGAGCAAAAAGTTGATTCAAAATAACATCTGGTATAAAACCTCTCTTTACATCCACTACTATTCGAATGCCAGCTCGTTTACTACTTTCATCTCTAATTGCTGAAATCCCGGTAATTTTTTTATCATTTACGAGTTCTGCGATTTTCGCAATCAGATTTTCTTTGTTCACAGCATAGGGAATATCCGTAAAAATAATTTGCTCACGATTTTCTCCTTTACTTATTATTTCATATTTTGCACGTATTTTTATACTCCCCTTCCCTGTTTCATAAAGACTTTTTATAGCTCCGATGCCACATATTCTGGCACCTGTAGGGAAATCAGGGCCTGGTAGATACTTCATCAATTCGATTATAGTTATTTCTGGGTTATCAAGAAGAGCTATCGTTGCATCTATGACCTCTCCAAGATTATGAGGAGGGATATTTGTTGCCATTCCAACACCAATACCTGTAGAACCATTTACTAGAACATTTGGAAATCCTGATGGTAAAACTTCCGGCTCAAGAGCGGCTTCATCAAAAGTAGGCAACATATTAACAGTATTCTTTTCTATATCAGCAAGCATTTCTTCCGCTAACCTTTCAAGACGACACTCTGTATATCGGTAAGCTGCAGGCGGATCGCCATCAATACTTCCAAAATTCCCCTGTCCATCAATCAAAGGTTCCCTCATCGAAAAATCCTGAGCCATTCTTACAAGAGTGTCATAAACAGATGCATCACCATGAGGATGATAATTACCTATTACCTCCCCTACAACTTTTGCACTTTTTGTATAGGCATGCCCCTTTGTGAGTCCCAATTTATGCATAGCAAAAAGAATTCGTCTATTTGCCGGCTTAAGTCCATCTCTTACATCGGGTATTGCACGCCCAATATTAACGCTCAAAGAATACTGCAAATATGCAGTATGCATTATATCTTCAATATTTACAGGATAATCATTCTTATTAATATCATTCATAATAAAAACCTCTTAATAATTCAAGGAAGAAGTAATTTAGCATTTTAGGACTTTTTATCAATAAAAAAAATTGTTAAGAAGATTTTTTTATCAAGGTTTTTCCAGTCAAGCAGTTATATTTCAAGAGAATACAGAAAATAGAAAAGAAATTAATTTTTCTCTATTTAGGTAAAAAACTTCGAATTAAACGAAGTAATAAGTTCTATAAATAATGACGCAGTCGCAAGTTTTGCATCAACTCTGTCGCCTTTTTCTTCTCTTTCAGCCAAAAATTTCGGGATATCTTCAAATGGAACGAAAAAAGTTTCTATATCTTCGGAATCATCAAAATCTGTATTAACAAATGATTCTTTGTGTTTTTCGTCTATATAAACCAATGCAATAGCAACAGTTTCCGAACTGAGACCAGGAGAACTAAAAAACTGATTTGTCACTCTTATAATTTTCCCTTTTAATCCACACTCTTCACGTAATTCTCTTAATACGCTATCATGAGGACTCTCTCCATCATCAATAAGACCTGCTGGAAATTCAATTACATAGCCACCTGTGGGAGGACGAAACTGCCGTATCAATACCAATTGATTTGAAGGCTTCATCAATGGAATTATTAGAACAGCCCCTTTTCCATATCGTCTTGAAACAGATTCCCACGATCTTTCTTTTTCACTTTTATCCAGATATAAAATTTGTTCCAAAGAAAGCCAATTTCCTTTAAATAACACTTTTTTTTTAAGTTTTTGTTTTAATTTATTCATTTTTTTTTATTTTTTTATTTGCTTTTTATTTTTGTTAAGTTAAGATACATCATATTTTGATAAATGATAAATTCATTATAAAATTAGTTTTTTCTCTGAGAATTTTAAAACTTTAGGTATAATAGCTTGAATTTCAGAATCTTATAATTTTATTTTACTGTCACTTTAAGTTTTTATGTAATTTTTCATGTTTTTTCCTCTTAAATCTCAAAACAAAGTAAAATTTTACCAAATTTATGATTATTGGCCTAACGGGCGGAATAGCCTGTGGTAAAACAACTGTTGCAAATATATTAAAAGAAGAAGCCTTTTGCCTTTTTGATTGTGATTCATTTTGTGCAGAGCTTTATTCTACAAAAAATACTTTATTTTCTGAAAAAATAAAAGAAAGATGGGGACGAGACTTTCTAAATAATAACATACCTGATAAAAAAAAAATCGCAGACCTGATTTTCTCAGACAAAAATGAAAAAAAATGGCTTGAATCAATCATTCATCCTATTGTTTTGGAGGCAATGACAAATTATATAAAATCCAATAAAAATGTTGTATGTGAAGTCCCTTTACTTTATGAGGTGAATTGGAGTTCCAGATTTGATAAAATAATTTCAGTTTGGGCACCCAAAAATCTCGTTATTAATCATCTAATCAGTAGAGGATTGTCAATGAATGAAATAATTCTACGCTTAGAATCTCAAATGCCACCTGAAAAAAAACTCGAAATGGCAGATTTTGGAGTAATAAACAGCAGTTCCTTTGACAACCTGAAAATTCAATGTAAAAAAATATTAAAATATCTAAAAAAATAAAGTAAATGGAGGCAAAAAAATGTCAGAAGAATTTAATAATGAAATGATAGCAAAACAGGAATCTCTTGAATCTGCCAATCCAGAACAGAGTCAGAATGATAATAACTATAAAAGATCAAGAAAATTCTATCCTCGCAACAAATTCAATAACAATGGCCAGGATGAATATCAAAAAGAAAGGGAACAAGATAAAACCATGGAATCATCTACTACCCCTGAAAATAAATCTCCTCAAAATTTGTCTTCCCAACAAATTCAAAAGGATAAAGTAGCACAAAGCCTGAATATTACTGAACTTCAGGAAAAATCAATGGAAGAATTAGCGAAGATGGGAGCAGAACTTGGTATAGAAGGTATAGGGGCACTGGAAAAAAGGGACTTGATCTTCGAGATTTTAAAGGCAAATGCTGAAAAAAATGGCATAATGTATGGCAGTGGATATCTTGAAATTCTATCAGATGGATATGGTTTTCTGCGCTCTTCCAATTTCTGTTATCTGCCATGCCCTGATGATATATACTTGAGTCCATCTCAGATAAAACGTTTTTCACTTAAAACAGGCGATTTCGTTTCTGGACAAATAAGACCCCCACGAGATAAGGAACGTTTTTTTGCTATGTTAAAAGTAGAATCGATCAATATGGATCTACCAGAAAAGAAAAAGCAGATAATACCATTTGAAAACCTTACACCATATTTCCCAACAGAACGACTTATTCTTGAAAGAGAACCAGAAGAAATTTGCACGCGCGTTGTAGACCTTATCACTCCAATAGGAAAAGGACAACGTGGCCTTATCGTTGCTCCACCGAGAACAGGGAAAACCGTACTATTGCAAAAAATAGCAAATAGTATTACAAAAAATAATCCGGAAGTAATTCTCATAGTCCTTCTAATAGATGAAAGGCCCGAAGAAGTAACCGATATGAAGAGATCTGTGAAAGCTGAAGTCGTAAGCTCTACTTTCGATGAACCTCCAGATAGACACGTTCAAGTAGCAGAAATGGTTATAGAAAAGGCAAAAAGACTTGTTGAATACAAAAAAGATGTCGTAATCCTTCTCGATAGTATTACCCGTCTTGCAAGAGCTTATAATACGTTACAACCACATAGTGGAAAAATTCTTTCTGGTGGCGTTGATGCAAATGCATTACATAAGCCAAAGAGATTTTTTGGAGCAGCAAGAAACATTGAATCAGGAGGGAGTCTTACTATCATAGCTACTGCTCTTATAGATACCGGTAGCAGAATGGATGAAGTTATTTTTGAAGAATTTAAAGGGACAGGAAATATGGAACTCCATCTTGATCGTCATCTGGTTGACAAACGAATATACCCTGCTATAAATATCGAAAAAAGTGGCACTAGAAAAGAAGAGTTACTATTGCATCCAGATGAATTACAAAGAGTTTGGGGGCTCAGGAAAGCTATGAATGGGGTCCCTCCTCTTGAGGCAATGGAACTTCTTATTGGAAAATTAAAAAAGATAAAAACAAATATTGAATTTTTAATGACACTTCAAGTGTAAAAATAATAATAATAAAAAAAGGAGAAAATATGCCAATCATCACATGCACTTATTGCGGGGCAGAAATTTCAGCAAGTGAAGTAGAAGCTGAGGACGGACATTGCCCAGAATGTGGGGCAATCATCACTCTCGGCAGGAGTAATTTTGGAGACGAGGACGAAGAGGAACTTAATGATGGTTTTTTTGAAGAAGAAGAGGAGGAGGAAGATATCTTTGATGATGATGAGGAGGAGGAATAATTTCTCCTCATCAATCAATTTTCAGATCTACTTTACCTAAACATAAAAATTTTTCCTGTATTTTTATAAATATATGAATTTTCACAAATTACTAATATGGTTAATATGTCTGTTTTCTCTCATCCTGATCATTATATCAACTGCTATATTTATCCCGAAATACAAGAAGCTGAAAAATTATGAAAAAAAAATAATAGAGCTCGAAGCTGAACTCGCCGAAAAAAAAGTTGAAATTTTAAAATTAAGAGAACAATTAAGTGGGCTCGTTAGTGATCCCGAAATAGTAGAAAAATTTGCAAGAGAAAAATACGGATTCTGCAGAGAAAATGAAATAATATATACTTATAACCAAGAAGAACTTTCTAAATTGGTGGGCCCGGTAGGGATCGAACCTACGACCCGGTGATTATGAGTCACCTGCTCTAACCGCTGAGCTACGGACCCTCAAAAAGAACGAAACGTGAATATACATTATATCTCCAAAAAAACAAATAAAATTTTTATCTTTAAAAAATTTTTTTTTCTACTAATATTGTTTTTTTTATTACAAATCTTATCCTGTTATCAAAATGAAACTGACGAGACTCGACATCCCTTATTTATAAAGGCAATAAATGAAAAAAATAATGGAAATTATCGAGAATCAGAAAGACTCTTCAATGATTTTTTAAATTTAAATCCAATGTCTTTGAAAACACATCTTGAACTTGCGTTTCTATACCATGAGAAACTCAATTCTCCGATAAAAGCCCTCTATCATTACAACAGATATCTCGAAATAGCACCAGATTCTTCTGATAAAGATGATATATCAGCTCTCATAATCTCTGTCGAACAAAAATTATTAGAGGAACTATTAAAAAAAAACAATAATAAAATATCTGAAAAAATTTCAGAATATGAACAAGAAAAAAAAGAACTAATAGACTATATTACAAAACTAAAAAGAGAAAATGAAATTCTACTAAAAATCTCAAAAACTGAGTTAATTACAAATAATTCCAGGGCAAAAAACGAAAACCTTACTCTTAATAAAGATACTAATCCAACCCCTTCCTTTTATATCATAGAACCTGGTGACAATTTAAGTAAAATTTCAAGAAAGATTTATGGCTCCGTTAAATATGTAAAAAATATATATCTTGAAAATAAGGATATCCTTCAATCTGAAGATAGTCCCTTATATATCGGAATGAAAATAAGATTACCAAAAATTCAAGAAGAAAAAGATAAGAAAGAATAAAACAAAGCTATCCAATACCAAGTTTTTTTATCCCCCTATACCATTATTTTTAACAAAACCCTCTTCTACCTCCCTACTATGAACAATTTTTTTGCAAATTTAATCAAACAAGTAATACTTACACAACCTGATGAATGTAAAATAGTTAAATTAAAGTTAATTGCTTGATAAATATAACATAACTAATTTTTTTCTGTGTCAAAAACATCGTTATTATCTTTTTTTTCTTGAGAAGGAGCAGGAGTTGCTCCTGGAATTTGTATTTTTTTTCTCTGTATTTCTATAATTCTTTCAAGCGCATTCTCTTTTATTTTTGTTTTCAAAAGAACCTCATCTCCATTACTCTGAGCCGTAATTGTTTCCAGGATTTCATTTTTCAAAATTTTTGCTGTTTCATCCATAATCTCTTGTAATTCAACTCTTTTTAAATAGACCACAACACCATTAATTATCTGTTCTGTCGCTTTTGCAATCTGACTATCAATCATAAAAATCTTTATATTTATAAGGAGTCCATCATTCAGATCGGCCTTAAGTTCTGCCGCGGAAAAATTTTTCAGCACCTGATTCTCAAGCATTTCAGATGGAAGTTCAATAACAGATAGATGAAAGATTGCAGGCTCTAAATATTCCTCTTTTAATACATTTATTCTCTTCTCATCCATCAAAGTTCCTTTACCATTAATTACATTTATAAATTCCACTACCCGATCATGATTTCCGATCAGAATGGTATTGTTATCAATAATTACGGCCAAATTCTTCTTATCATGATTCTTATTATCTGGAATCTCTGCTGCAAAAATAACATTCTCAAGATTTAAAACCTGATTAGTTTTATTCATAGATACTATCTGTTTTATTCTATCAATATGGAAATTACCATCAAGTAGAATAAAACCATCATCCTGCCCCTTTGCAAGAAGATAAACTAAATTTATATCATCAATATTAATTCCGCTCATTAATGCGAAAATCGCAGAAAAAAAGTTTAATTGTTCTTTATTCTGATCTTGAAGTTTCATATAAAAACTATTTTGACGCAAAGTCTTCAGATCAAACCTGGCAAAAAATCTTGTTTCTGAAGGGATTTTCTCAATTACATCAAGTGCAGAAATGTTGAAAATGATTACGGAAAAGAAAAAATAATAATAAAATCTTTTCATATAATTACCCCCTTTTTTTATCCATAACGTTATATCATCAAACAGGATATTCAAATAAAAAATTACTATTCTTTTTTTTTCTACATCTTTTTTATTCTTAATTTTTCTTCATAATTTTAACATTTTCATATTTTACAAATGGAAAAATTCCTTTTATGAATTAGATTTTTTATTTCTTTTTCTACTCTTTTGAAAAATGAAATCAGAGAATAATTATGATGAAACTGAAGACAATATTTTTTCCAGGCTGGGCTATGCCTCCAGAGATAAAACTATGCAACAATCTTTTTCCCGAAGAGTTGAAGCCCGTTAATATCGTAGATTATGGTTTTTTTAATCCTGATATTAGATTTAATTTTAATAATGTCGAGAACGAAATTCTGAAATTCGCCCAACAAGAATACGATATTGTTGTTGGATATTCCCTTGGTTCACAATTTGCCCTGCGACTTTCACTAATGATGTCACCACTACCAAAAGCCATTATAATAATAAGTGGTTTTGCTAAATTTACAGAATCAAATGATAATCCAAATGGACAAAAAATATTCGCTTTGAACGCAATGATTACAGCAATGAAAATACGTCCAGCACAAGTATTGCGCGATTTTTACCAACTTAATTTTGGGGATCTCAAAGGATTGCTTTTTAATAAATCCTTCATTCCCACACCTTCCAAAATGATAGAAGGGTTAAAATTTTTACTTACTTGTGATTTTCGCTCGGAAGTAAAAAAAATAAAAACTCCATCTCTAATTTTAGCAGGCAGCAACGATACAGTAGTAAAACCATCTGTTACTGAAGAACTTGCAAAATATTTAGAAAAGTCAAAATATATTCTAATTGAAGATGTCGGGCATTCATTGCCATTTTCAAAAGATAATGAAATAAGAATTTTAATTCATGACTTTCTCAAAGAACAAAATATTATCTGAACAGGTTGCGCGAAACTTTAGCAAAGCTGCATTTTCATATGAAAGGGCAGCCAAAATTCAGCGAGATGCAGCCAAAAAGCTCTTTGACTTTATGCAAAATAATCTTCCACCAAATTTCACACCGAATATGATTGTAGAACTTGGTGCAGGAACAGGTTTTTTGACAAAGCTAATAGTACCTAATTATACGGGAACAAAAATATTAATAACCGATATATCAGAGGAAATGTTATATATTTGCAGGAGAAAAATTGCTTCTATGACCGGATATACTGATAAATGGATGATTGAATTTGAACTCTTAAATTTTAATGCTGATTTTGAGTTTCCACATGATTGTGGACTTGTAATATCAGGATTATCATTTCAATGGGCAGAAAATCTAAAAGATCTCATTGAAAAAATTTATATAAAAATAAAAAAT
Organism: uncultured Lentisphaera sp.; assembly: GCA_964426675.1. Classification (GTDB taxonomy): domain Bacteria; phylum Verrucomicrobiota; class Lentisphaeria; order Victivallales; family GWF2-50-93; genus DYMC01. Next base: position 52,901 of record CAYRRM010000005.1, on the reverse strand, counting down.
GGTGGCTTCCTATGTTTCAGTATAATAACTAGAGGGTCACTGATTGAACTCAGGCAAATTTTTGATTTAGCAGCTGTTAGATATCCAGTACCAAATCACTATGATGAAGAAGAAATTCAAAAAATTTTATCAATATTTCCTGAGCAGAAATTTGAAACATATTCAGTAGAAAAAAGACATCCTAATATAATTCAATTCTTATCCTCTTTAAAGAACGTAGGAGCCATTAATCCGGGAAATTCAAGACTTACTCCGATCGAAATGAGAAAAATATTTAAACTTGCTCCTAAAGGAGAATTTAAAGTCACATACAAAATTAGCAATTTTCTTTGCAAAAAATAAAAAAATCAAATACCCCTCTAATCCCAGTCTGCGCAACCCCAAAGAGAAATATCATGATTTTAGAGATAAGAGATATTTTTCAACATTATTTGCTGTTATAACGCCATAGTTTGCTGCTCCAAGCCATCCTGACATTATAATACCTACTGATCCCGTATGAAAGAGCCCCTGTAAATGCTCATTAAGCTTTATACTTACTTCAAGCCCTTCAAACTTAGTACCAAATGACGCTCCTCCACCATGTAATGTATATCTTTTAAAAGTCAATGGGGTTGCTGACTCAACATGATCGATTTTATCCCTAACTCCAGGAATATATTTTTCCAACGCTTTAAGCACAAATTCTTCCATAGTCTTTTTTTTTGCTTTATATTCGATTGGAGTCAAAGAATTCCAATCCTCATATCTTGCATTCATTGATGCTACCACAGTATAATCATTAAGCCCTGGTCTTATTTCTGGATAATATATAGAAAACGTCCTGCTCTTTGTATCGGGCATTAACAATTTTTCAGGTTCATAAAAAGGCTCTTCCGAACAAAAAAGGAGGTCTCCTACATATGGGATTGATATTCCTTTTTTCAAGCCAATGTAAACCTGGCAACTACTTGTATTAAGTCTGATTTTTTTTACCTTTTCAATAAATTCTTTATTGAAATTTTTTTCACCCACAAGTTCAAGTATTGTTGACTTTAAGTTAGCATTTGATAACACGGCTTTAGCTTTGATTTCACGATTTGCGATTTTCGCAGAAACAATTCTATGCTTTTGAATATTTAATTTTTCCACTCGAGCATTTAGACAATAATCAACCTTGTTTTTATCTAGACAATCTTTCATCATTTTTATCATTAAATCTGTCCCGCCAAGAAACGTATACACTCCTTTACTCATAAAATTAGAGAATACTATTCCATATGTTATTGCAGGTTCATCAAGAGTAGAACCATTTGCATATGTTATCGGCTCCATTAAGAATCTCACTACATCATTTCTGCCAGGAAAGTATTTTTCAAACAACTCTTTGTTTGTTTCATCATTTCTATCGTAAAAATTCATTGCCTCCAATTCTGCATAAAAATCATTAACAATATTCTTGGAAATATGAAATTTTTCCACAAGTATGTGGGAAAAATCTTCTTTTGTAAATTCCGTATCAATCTGGAATTGGGGATTGTCAAATCGCACAGATTTAACCTGTATTATCCTGTCAGACATTTCCTTACTCCAATATTTTCTCAAAGTTTTCTTCATACCAATGGGAAAACCATGGAGAGCAATATCAAAAATATGTTGCTTTCTACGAAAATATCCAGCGAGCCCACCAAGTTCAAAATGTTGTTCGACGAGCAAAACCTTTGCTCCACGCCCCCCTAATACATTTGCTGCCGTAAGTCCTCCCAACCCTCCACCAATAACTATTACATCATACTCACAAGACAAGTCAGCAATATTTTTTAATGGCATTAAGATAATCCTCTCTTTTTATAAAATTCTCGTAAAAAACAAGGAAGTCTTCGATTTTCTTGATACTTTGAAAAAAGATTTAGAGATATGAAAAAACAAAATCTAAACCCTATAATTATAATTCAATTGGATTTAAATATACATTGAATATCTCAATTTGCCAGATAGATAAAATTAGCTTTTTTCGATTAATTTACAATAAATAAAATAATCTCATCGTTTTTTATGGCAAAATTAGATAAAATATGATTTTTTCAGACCTGATAGACACTCCGATAAAAAAAAATAGAAAGAAGATTATCGCAGTTGAACTAATTATATTATCCATTATTCTATCACTACATGCAATACTTCTAAACACTTATTTCGTACCAATATTTTTTGGAGTTGATCCTAATGGATACCATGTTTCAGGCAAAATATTTTCCGAAAAATCAAATTTTAGTTTTACCCCATACGACTCTGCAAGTTTTGTAGGACGTATGTGGGTTATAAATGAAGAAGGCAAAGCGTATCCAAAATATCCCCCTTTTTATCCACTTTTGTGTGGAATAATGATAAGATTCTTTGGAGAATATTCCGATCTTTATATTAATTATTATCTCTCAATCGCTTCAGTTTTTCTAATCTACCTACTCTCAAGATTATTGGGCCTTTCATCATGGGCACTCTTAACAGCACTCAACCTTTCATTAAACCCTGTATGCAATTATTATGGGATAAGACAGGTCTCTCATCCTTCCTCTTTATTTTTCGTATTACTCGGTTTTACACTCTTCTTTTTCTCGTTAAGAATACAGAAATTATTTTCAAAATCAATTCTATTTTTTCTATCTGGAGTTATAATTGCCTTTTCTTCAGGAATAAGATATACTGACTTTTTATTAGCGTTTCCACCTTATTTTATTCTTTTATTCCTTAATAAAAGAAAATTTTTTTTCATAATCTTATATACTCTTGGTTTGATAATTCCTTTTGCGATACTTGCTTATTATCACTATAATGCTTTTGGACATCCATTGAAAACAGGATATTCTTTAACGGAAGAACAATATGGATTTTCTCTATTATATTTTGTGGAAAATATCAGATTTTATATATTGGGATTATTAAATGACGGACTTGGCCCTTCTCTAATTTTATTTCTATTTGGATTCATTCTAATAACAAAAACTTCCCTTATAAGCTCGCTCTTTTTTGCCAGCTGGATATTTCCTACATTTTTTCTTTATGCTTCTTATTATTGGGCTCCGGAGAAAAATTATAATGGTTTTTTGAGATTTTTGATTCCTTCTTTTATTCCTGCAATAATTTTGTCAATATATTTTATCAAAAATATCATAGCAAAATTAATCGGGGATAAAATTTTCTTTAAAATTTTATTTGTAATAGTATTCATTTTAATTAATAGTTGCTGGGGACTTTTTTTATACATCGAAAATTCAGAACAAGAGTTCAAGAGAGCTATAAAGCAAAAGATTGCTATAGATTTTATCCTCTCAAAGATTGAAGCAGGATCTGTAATAATCGCTTCAAATGACTTATTAAATTACCTTGATTATGAGCAAAAATACATCCTTTATACGGAGGAAATTTTTAATCAGCAAAAATTAAAAAATTTAATAGAAAGAGTAAACACCGATGAGCCAACCGGTTTACAAAAAAAACGAGCTAAGGAATTAGAAAATTTCTTCATAAATGTAAGTCAACGAGAATATAGAGAAAAATTAGATAAACTCATAAAAGAACATTTAAATAAAGGAAGAAAAATATTTTTCGTCTTTTTATCAAATAATAAAAAAAGGTTGCCTCAAAAACTCCCTATAAAATATTACCTAAAAGAAGTTGCAGAAAAAAGGACAATTATTCCACCATATAAGTTTTTACCTCCAATAAAATTAAAAAATTTAGAAAAAGAAAACAAAATAGAAAGTTTAATAATAACTATTATGCAATTGGAATAAAATATAAACTCTATGAAAAATCAGTTTAATTAGGCTTTACTGAAAAATTCAAAAAATATTATATAATTATTTGACAAGTAAGTATTTATGTAGTATAATGTTCTCAAAAAAATGGTTTAAATTGCAAGGAATATCAAGAAGTCCCTTCAAAAACCTTGCACTTGAGCCGTCAAATTGGAGGACATTCAGATGTATAGAAAAAAGGATAGACATACCGGAGATCTGTTCCAGGATATTTTTCCTTTTGGTGGCGGTCTGGATCCGGATAACAGGTGGATGAAGATGTCCGGCATGGTTCCGTGGGATGAGCTTGAGCGTGAATACGCCTCGAAGCTGTCCAGGCTTGGGCGTCCTGCGCTTGATGCGCGGTTGGTGCTTGGACTTCTCATTCTGAAGCATCTGACTAATTTCAGTTAAGATACAAGACGAAGAAGGGAGCGGAAATCTGGATCAGGCTGGGGCTTCTCAGAATGAACTGAAAACGGCAGCATCGAGAGCCTAAAACTGAGAGAAACAAGAGAAAAAGACGGCGAAGCCAGAAAAATTTTCAGAACAGATATGGGATATGCAGAAAAATTTTTAGCCCCAAAACTCAAAAATCTTTTTTCAGTAGACCCTACTTACTGTTTTTTATTATTTTGATAAATTCTCCTCCGGCGGGTCGTCGGGTATTTCAGAGACGGCTTTACGCCATTCTTCTAAATTAAAACTGAAACTTTTATTTCTCGTTAAAGACATTAATCCAAGTACCGTACGATTATTAGTAGTATCAGGTTCACGGCCTGGCAGATCTTCTTTTAAAAAATTTAATATGGATTCTCCTACGTTTTTTTTATCTGTTTTTGAAAATCCAAGAGCATAAGCAGCAGCGCCGCGAGAACGTCTATTCATGGAAGTATTGTTGAGTATTGCCATGATTTTCGTTTTGACATTCCTTACATTTACTATTTCTCCTGGTAATATAGTTAATAAATCATGAACTTGCGCATTCTTGATGAGGAAATCCGTTACGCACCTAACTATGGAATCGAAAAGAAATTTGTAAACTTCCTCATTGAAATTTTCTGTTCCAATGTTATCGACATAATTGACGTAAATAAATATTAATGTTTGGAAAGAACGGCATCTTATATCGAGTGTCGACATTGAATCCTCTATAATTGATTCTAAAGCCCTGATAATTTCTATATCAGCTTTGCTCAAGAAAAATGAATAGCCTAGTTGTCTTATGGTAAATCTTTTTTCAGCATCGTCAACTTTCTTATCCACGAGCGTTTTTAACGCAGTTTGAGTAATATTGAGATCCTTGTTATTATTCTCCCACCACTCCTTCCAATTGGAGATATCCTTCTGATGGGTTATTTTGCTAAGAATATCTCTTCCTATGGTTCTCATTTCCGTTTTATCTGTTTGAACATCTGTAATACCAACAAAAATGTTTATGTCATTTTCCCGAATAAAATAAATAAGATCATTTTCATTAATATATCTAAGTAGCTTTGCGGTAAATGAAGGAAGGTTTTTATCAAGCTTATGCAAATAGTAATCAGCAACCTCTTCCCCTACTGAAAAGTCAGGAAAAGAAGCAACGTCCGGTAATTCAGTTGGATGCTCGTCAAGGTAATATTCTAACAATTTATAGTCATATTTTTTTAGATAAGTAAAAAGCAATAAATCGGAATAAAGGAATATATTTTTATCTTCAACTGACGCATCATTCTGATAAACCCACTCCAATACAGATAGAAGATATCTAAAACGATCATATTCATGGTTTTCTATATATTCATCCATTAGCGGAGATAGTTCTTTTGATACTACAGCGCTTTCTATTGGGCAACCTCGAACTGAAGCCTCTCTTATAAACTCGAGTAATGAACTCGTAAGTTTCTTATCTGCAAGTGGGATATATTTTATAAGCCGATAAGCATTATTGACATCAAGGGGCTCTCCTGTTGATTGAAAAACATCAATAATTTTCAGTTTCTCTTCTACACTCCTGTTTTCTCCAATGACAGAATCTACGAATTCCTTTGACGAAAATGGTGGTTCATCTGCGTATGAATGTCGAAAAAATGTAATCAAAATCAATGAGAAGACCACAAAATAAAATGTACGAATAAATCTTTTTCTTTGCTGAATATTCATAAAATCACCTGAAAGAAATAGAGTGATGTACTATTCCTTGAAGATTAGCATTTGCCACAAAACTAAATCCACCGTAAGATAGATTAGCAGTAAACTTTGTTCCAATGAAGGTATGTTGACCGCTCGCTTCAAAAATGGCAGATTCCCAATCAATGTTATTCGTGGAAGATAAAAAAGTTTGACTTTGCGGAAAAGATGGGTCATTCGGAGTTACCTCTCCGGAAATTTTTCCAAGGGCAGCAGGATGCCCTGTGCCTTTTATTTTGACTTTTACTTTATCATACTCTCCTTTTCTGATTGTTGATGCTGATAAATAGCCTATGAAGGTTATTATTGTACATGACGCTCGCAGAGCGTTATTTTCTTTTTCGCTAATGCCGGTATTATTATCTTTTAACATCATAAATACTTTTGCATCATTTACTGAGTTGCTATATTTCAGTGAGTCTACTTCAAATTTCCCTTCACTTGGACCGTTTTTGTGTGGCATATTGGGTTTAGAGAGATGCTCTGTTGATTTTGAATCCACAATTTGAAAGCCTTCATCAACCTTCCATTTTCCAGTTGCCTTGTCCCCAAGCTTGTATTTGGTCTTATCGAAGATGATTGAAGAATCACCACCAGCTTTCAAAATTTGATGATAATCCCATTCCTCCTGCAATAATCATTCCCGCTAATGCGAGCATCGCAATACTCCCCTTTCTCATTTTGCCGCCTCCGTTTTTTTTGTTTTTTGTTTTTTTTACGTTGACGGCTAATAAAGTCTTACCTTACCATTTCATATATTTTTTTCAAAAAAAACAAAAAATGCGAGAGAGAGCTTTTAGTTATTTTTATTTTGCTGTTCAATTTCCTCCTCCAGCGGATCGTCGGGCATGGAGGATATGGCTTGCTTTAATTCTTTAAAAGTTATTTCATATTCTTTATTGATATTTAACATGTTTTTTAACATTTCCATTATGGCCTTAGAGGTTAATTCATCCTTTTCGTTCTTCAAGATATTCAAAATTAGAATTCGTCTCTGTTTTTTCTTATAATTGCCAAACAACGAGTCATCAAGACAGGAATAAAGTAAGGATTGGTCTTCGGAATTTTGGCTAATTATACGTTTCTGAATTTCTGAAAATAATGCTCTACGTATCTGCAAAAAGGTCTTTTCATCTTTTGCTAAGATTTTTTCCTGAATCATCAGGCTAACACAAAATACATTTAGATTCTCATTAGAAATTTTAGGTAGCATTTTCATCAAAAGATTAATGGAGTGAGTCACAGAATAATGGTCCTGAGAAGTTCCTGCTATATGAATTAGATTATATATGCATGATTGGGTAAGATTTGTATCCTTTGTGTCAAAAAGAAATCGCTCCAATTCGTTCAACCCCCCATTGTTAAATATCGCACTATATGCTAGATGAGAAAGTATCGCGTTTTTATTCTTAACTGGGATGTCTTGATCTTTAAGCAAATTTGAGAGATAATTGACAAGCTCAAATCTGTCTCTTGTCTCCAATACAGTAATGTCTTGTGAATGCAATACAAAATGAAGGACGGATAGGAGTGATTGTTTTAAGGCATTCTCTTCGCTATTCTCAAAACGAGTATATATATTTAAAATATCTTCCTTATTTAGGGTGTACGCCGCAAAAGAAACCGGAGATACAGAGAATTTAGCCAACTCAACAACCAGGCCTTCATTTTTTGAATGAATCAATAATTCTTTTAAATACTTGAATGCTTCAAAATTATACACGGGTAAATCTTCGGAGTGGTTATTCAAAAGTAAGTGCAAATATTTATTTTTTAATGAAAAGAATAATACACTTTCAGATCTTTCTTGAACGATAAGATCATATAAAATCAGAGATTTTGCGGCAAATGGATTTATTGCGAATGAATGCATCAGAGACAATGCATCTTTGGCTATTGACATATCAATATTTGCATATTTTCTGACTAATCCTTTTATGCGTAACATTATTTCTTCCAAGCAGTTTTTATCATTTTTCGTAGAAGCAACCCTGACCTTAGCCAGGAATTGTAGCAACATCTTGATCTGATCATCGTTGAGAGAATTATCAAGAATAAAATCTAAAACTCTCAAAACATGTGATGGAAAAAGTTCAATATCGCTTTCAAGGAATTTCTTAATCATCTCCTGCCTCTCCGACATAACTGTTGTCTCATCACCATCTTTTGAAATTGTAGTAATAGCGGTAATTAATTCATCCGGCATTAGTATTTGCCTTTCCGCACTAATACAAGGCAATGATAACACAATAGCAAGTAAAAATGTAAATATATTTTTCATAAATATTTCATTTGATGATAATCCCATTCCTCCTGCAATAATCATTCCCGTTAATGCGAGCATTGCAATACTCCCCTTTCTCATTTTGCCGCCTCCGTTTTTTTTGTTTTTTTACGTTGACGGCTAATAAGATATTACTTTACCGTTTCCTATATTTTTTTCAAAAGAACAAAAAAAATGCGAGAGAGCTTTCAGTTACTTTTCTGTTTTAATTTTTTCCTCCGGCGGGTCGTCGGGCATTTCAGAGACGGCTTTACGCCAGAAATCTAGATCTTCAACAAAATTCCCGGTTTTTTTGTTGAAGCCATCTTTTCGTCCTGTCAATACCAGCAATGCGTACAATATCTGATCTTTTACTCTTGGCGGCTTTTCTGCGCCATCTTGATAATATTTTAGACATTTTTCCGCATTCAATTTTTTACTTGATTTGCTCTTTATAAGAACAATACAGATTTTTCCTTTCATTGAATCATCTACATTTTTATTTGACAGTAAATTGCGCAGGGTATCCTCAAGTTTGTGATTTATCGGTCCAACGCTCGATAAGATATTCAATATCATTGGCATTATCAACGTATTCTCCTTGAATGCGGGATTTAGGAGATTATTTATAACGTCTAAGATCTTTTTGGCATTAGTATCATCTAATGGTTGATTATGATTTGGTCGACAGAGGTCCAATATCAGAGTAGATAGGCATTCCCCTCTAACATTTATGTTATCAGAATGGTCCATAGATATTTTCAAAAGATTATTGATAATGGATGGGCTTCGATCGCTGAGGTTGGACAAAACGGCTAATCTTACTTTCTCAGGAGCATTTTTATTCCACAAAACCTCTTGCAATTGATTGGTGAACGGAAAATGTTTTCCGTTTGTCTCCCACCATTTATCCCATTCAAATGTTTGGTTCAGTGCTTCTGGACATGCAAATGGAAACAACTCATACATTATAGATCTTGCTTTATCGCGTAATATTTTGTCGTCGTTGGAAGTAAATCTGACAATTTCCGACACTAATTCCCGATTGTCTATCAGTAAGTAATTATCGAGCAGAAATTGGAGTATGGTATTTTGTATTGATGAACTGCTTGATTTTAAGCATTCCGACAATATGAGCGAATACTTTTCTCCAAAATAGAAGAAGAGCATAAAAAATATATCGCTGTTTATTGATTTTTCCACAAATTGATTTTTATTTTGTTGGTCTAATTGAGATAGGCATTTTAGGAATAATTCTGAAATTTCCTTTGATTCGCTTTTTGAATCGCTTGGATCTTGTTTTGATCGATTTGACTGTTCTCGAATGTTTTCGGTAATGTCGTCGATAAGTTCGAAGATTTTATAAGCTCCATTTCCGTCATCTTTAAATTCCGATAGTCTTTTTTCAAGACAATCCTTTATTCGACTCAAATAGTCAATATTTTGATGACAGAAATTGCTTGATATTAGAATGCTGGCAAGCCTGTCAAGAAGTCGTTTGTCCCCCTTTTGCATATATTCTATCAATACATCCGCACTATCTTTTTCATTAATATCGAAGCCTTTTTCAAGTATCAATAGTTTTTCGTCAATTGTAGTTTTGTCAGAGATGATTTTTTCGATAATATTTTTATTTCCAGTGGATTGAGAGTAAGAACAACACAACGGAATAAATAGGAACACAAGTACTTTAAAGAAATAACGCATGTTGCACCTCCATAAATTCATGGGATGAAAATGGTATCATACAGAATTAAAGTGTAGTCAGTAGCTCTAATTCCTGCATAGGTTACTGTTACATCAAATCTTGTGGGTTTATAGAAATCTTCTCGGAAATAGTTAGACAAATGGAACCTTTGCTTGACCGAATAGCTAGGTGGGGTGCCGTATTTTGTAATTTGTTCTGCAGGTCTCCATAATAATAATCCTGTTTGCTTAGGGGCAAATATCTCAACTTTTACGCTACCAAATCCAACGGGAAGAGCTTCACCAGCGACGTTGAGACGCACATTTACCAGCCGAAATTTCTTGTCTTTCCGCTGAATAATCGTTTCTTTTCCGCTACCATCGATGTCCGCCGTTAATTTCACTACCGTGCAGTAGCTGGTAACGCCTTTTTCTTCTTCGCCAGTTTGTGGAGACGGATATGTTACTGTCACACCGGAATCATTCAATTCCTCGGAAGGTTTGTTGCTTATTGTGATAGGATGTGTTCCTTTTCCGGTGAAACTTGCATCAACCTTTCCGAAGCCCTTTCCTGCTCCGGCTTTATAACCGCCTGTCCCGTCAGTAACTGTTACTGTTGCACCTTTCTCCCCAACTTCGTAGACCTCCTTGCTCAATGTAACCTTACCATATTCGCCTGCTTTTCCCATTCCTGCTATTATCATTGCTAATGCGAGCATTGCAATACTCCCCTTTCTCATTTTGCCGCCTACGTTTTTTTACGTTGACGGCTAATAAAATATTACCTTACCATTTCATATATTTTTTTCAAAAGAAAAAAAAATATGAGAGAGGGCTTTTAGTCATTTTTATTTTTCTGTTTTAATCTCCTCCTCCGGCGGGTCGTCTGGCATTTCATAGACGGCTTTACACAAGAGAACCATATCATTATTTACTGCCTTACCTATTAAGGTTTGTAATGCATTATAAACCGGGATTTGTAAGGAATCTGGTGAGTTTTCATCTCTCCAATTGGGATTTTTCTCAATCAGATCAAGAATGAGAATTGCTGCGGACTTCTTGTGAATTGTGATTTTTGTAAAAGCTGGTAATGCGTAATATATCCTTGTTCTAAGCTCTTCATTATTATCGCATAGGATTTGCTTTATTTTCTGTTCGATTGGCTTATCTCTCAACTGTCGTTTTGTATTAGCAATGATATGCATTGCCATTCGTTGCCAGTATTTTTGCTCCAAAAATTCTCTCATTAACTTGACGAGCTCTTCAGTTGAAATATAATTCCTAATAACAAGTGCTGCATACAAACGGATATCTCCCGCATTTGTGTCGTTTGCAATTTTCAATAGAAAATCAATGTTCTCCTGGTTCAAAGAATCAGATGATGAACATAACTGGCTGATGGCATCAGATCGACCGTTCAAGTCAATTTTAGGATTAAGTATTATTTTTTTTATGTAAGAATCGAAGTCAAAATTTTTCTTATTCTGGTTCCACCATTTTACAGGGTCAATAGTTTTATCAATATGTAGTACTTCGTATAACAATTCCCTTGCCACCTTAGCAACAGTTTTATCTCTATGATTGGCAAGTTCAGCAAGTATATCAATTTCATCGTTGCGGAAGAGCCACAAAAGGTCTATATTATCGGCAAAAATACTTAATACAGACAAAATATCTATAGGATCCGAAAACTTTCTTATTTTTTTAAGCAGTAAAATATTATATGCTTTTTGCCCCTCAAATGTTTGATAAAATATAAGAAAAGTGAGGTTAGATAAATTGGGTGTCCGCATTTGCCACATTTCTAATTTCATTTCTTTTAGGAAAACAAGGTCACCGTCTTGAAGAGGGGGTCTTAGTAGTAGTGCTTTGAGCATTTGATCAGAATCATCCCCATTGATGTATTGATAAAATGCATTACCTAGGGGTAATAAATACTTTTCTCCTCCTTTTGAAATGTTCATAATGTTCACGAAGTTATCTAATAAAAACAGTATATCCTCTGGTTTGCCGACTTTCTTCTCTAATGCATAAATAATTACAGAGAATAAGCTTTCCCTAAGTTGAGTGTAGTTGTCTACATTCTCAGAATCTATCAACCATTTAGTCAAAGGGCCAGATAAATTTAATGGTAGTCGTGTGATTGCATCCAATAACGCTTTTCTTTGAGACGGTTCAAGTTTAATGTGATTTTTTTTCAATGTCTCAATTTCTTTAAGCTTCTCTTTAGGACTCGCAACTTCTGAATTGATAATGGATATCAACTTATTGACAGAATCAGGAGTCATTTGAGCATTTAAACTTAAATGACAGAAAAGCACGATAAGGATAAAAATAAAAAATTTTTTCATATAAAAAATGAATAATGTTTAAAATACGTTGACGGCTAATAAAGTCTTACTTTATTATACCTAATATTTTTTTCAAAAAAACAAAAAATGCGAGAGGGCTTTTAGTTATTTTTCTTTCGTTTTTTCACTGTCCTCCGGCGGGTCGTCAGGCATTTCAGAGACGGCTTTGCGCCAGAACGTTAAATCGATCGGACTTTCATTTCTATCGAATAAATCTTTTGTATTTTGTTGATACTCCTTGCCAACGAGGGAGTTTAATCCTAAAACTTTTAATCGGAATCCTCTGTTTTCGGTGTTTTTGTTTTTGAAATCTTGTTCACAACTGTTTAGTATTGAGAGAGCAATTTTCTTTTTATATTTTTTGCTTTTTCTAAGACTATATGCAGAAAAACCTTTAGTCAAATTGTCAGGATCATTATTTAAGTAATTCAGGAGAATTTGTATGTTTTCTGACTTATCTAGAAAGAATGGCGCTTTATCGCCGATCCAAGAGATTGCAAACAGGCGTAAATCAGGATCCTTTATCGCATCAAGCAAAATGGTTTCCAATTCATCCTGAATGTTTTTTTGCCTGGACGCAAGATCCATATAATCTCCAAGCATTGTTTTTCTTACCGAAGGATTGATTCTTATGTCAGTGATTATAAATTTATATTGATCAGTCGGGATGCTTACATTTCTCAAGGAAAGTTGTTCTATGGCAATCAACTTGCTTTCTTCATTCAAATTTTTATCTAAAATATTTTTATTGTTCAATATCTCAAATGCTCTCTTTACGATCTGGAATTCTTTATTCTCCTCTCGCCACCGTCTCCAATCCTGATTCGAGGGATAATGCGTCATGAGAGACAAAATATTCAAGGCTTTACTTGATATTTCTGGTGTTTCTGAATGCGACAATTCTATCAGGCAATCGATATGTTTTTCAGTCAAAACCGGGATTAGATCTGAATCGATAATAAATTCTAAAACTTCTTTTGAGATTTTTGGATTTGTTTTTATTTTTTTCAAAAGTAAGTCGAGATATGGTGAGTTATCACCATTAAACGAGATGTACGCATAGTATGGAAAAATTGGGTCATTTAGGAATGCAATGATATTTTCATATCCTTCCTGTTTCTCAAACAAAGACTTGAATAAATTCGAATCAAATTCTTCTTTTTGTTTTTCTGTATTAAATAAACAATCGAAATTGCTACTTCTCAAAAAATCTAAGACAATTAAAGTGTCGCCGCTGTTTGTTTTATTCGAATTCAAACGATCTACCAATGTTTTATGGATAGAGCTCGTGACAAATTCTTCTGAGCCTTGCAACTTGAGAAGGAACTGAGACAAATGTATGATTAACTCCTCCTCACAATCGGAAAGGTGAGAGGATAAATTAAGGACCTGTTCCCTGGATAACGTGTTTTCACTGAGCTGATTTAGAATTTCAAGTTTCTCCTCATACTTCGTTTTATGATCTGTTAATCTTTTTAGTAATACTTCGCTTGTTTCGTCAGATTTCAAATTTACAAGAATTAAACACAAAAACCACAATAGGCAGAAAAAAAATTTTTTCATTTCCCAACTCCTCCTAGTAAACAATTATCGGTAGCAAATATTCCTAAATAAGTCCCACTTGTTACAAATTTTGTAGCGGTCGGTGGAATGCCATCTTTACGTAAACGAAAGTAAAATTTTGTATCAATCTCTCCAGAGGGAACTTGTCGAACTGCTCTCCATGGAACCCAATCTCGGCGATCCCCGCCTTCTATTTTTGTTGCAATTGGTATTTTGAAAGAAGATTTTGGCAATGCTATGCCTGAAACAGGTGTGGACACAATAAAAATCGTTTTCCCATTTGGTAATTCATGGTAGTTTGGAATCGCCACAATCTTCAATTCAAATTTTACCGCTGTGCAAAAGAGCGCGGTGATGCCTTTTTCTTCTTCTCCTGATTTCGTGGCGGGATAGGTAACTGTTACGCCAGAATCGTTCGGCTCTCTGGAAGGTTTGTTGCTTATTGTAATTTCTCCGCCCATATTTTTTTGATTTTTGCCTATTTTTAACGTTGACGCTTAACGGTTAACGTAATAATTATATATCTATTAAAGGGAAAAATACAAGCTATATTTCCAAAATTAAGAGAATGGAGAAACGTAAAATTTAAAATTATCTATTTTTGATCGTAAATAAAACTTAGAGTTTAAAGAAAAAATTAATAGAAGGCTATTTTATTGGTTGAAATTACAGGTATTTGAAGATTTGCACTGCACGAATAATTTGCAATAACGAAAGTTTATTTTAGATTTTCTGAAGTTTAAAGATTTTAATTAGTTCAGATTCAAGATTTGGGGTAAAAATATTTTTACCTATACTGGCTTTAAGTTCCGTGTTGTTCCAAAAGCGAATCTCTTCGATCTCCTCTTTATTAAAAGAAAAAGGGCCATCATGAAGTATAGAAAATACTTTTGTATTTTCGGACTCTATTTTATTTCTAATTTTTGAAAAGAAAAGGAAATTAAACTCACCTGTGTAATTTACTCCAAGTTCTTCTGCTAACTCCCTGTATGCAGCGGTCTCATAATCTTCACCTGGCATAAGGTGCCCTCCTACTGCAGTATCCCATTTACCAGGTTGAATATCTTTTTTTTGCGAACGTTTTTGCAGTAGGATTTCTCCCTTACTGTTAAATACAACTACATGAACGGTTCTATGTATTAGTGATGGATTTCCGTGACATTCTGTTCTTGTAGCTTTTCCTATTATATTATCATTTTCATCAACTATTTCGAATATTTCATCTTCTATTGATTTTTTTTTCATTTTTATCTTTCTGCTTAGTAAAATTTTTCAACAAAAATTCTCTTTGCCATTTCATGACCAATAGCAAAACGGCTTTCACCTACTTTTATATGAACAGGCCCACCACTGTTTGAAATCATTTCCACTATTACCCCTACTCTGATTCCCATATCATTCAGATGAGCAAGAAATCCTTTTCCTCCTTCCAATGATATGACTTTCGCTTTTTCTGATTGTTTTAATTCTGAAAGAGGAAAGTATTTAGACTCTTTTTTCATTTGAAAGCAACTTCGGCAATTTCTCTAAATATATCCTGAAGAGATTTAGTTATTGACCATTTTGGAAAGTGCATTTTTAATTTAGATAGGTCAGAGATATAGCATATGTGGTCGCCCTTTCTATTCTGCTCGAGATATTCATATTCAAGCTTTTTACCTGTAACGTCCTCTGCCATTTTTATTGCTTCGAGAATCGAAACACTATTCCCCCTTCCCCCTCCGAGATTATAGACTTCTCCACAACGAGGATTTTCATAAAATTCTTCAAAAGCTCTACAAACATCAAAAGAATGGATATTGTCGCGAACCTGTTTCCCTTTATACCCAAAAATTTTGTATTTTCGTTTTTCCTTCACACATTTTATTAAATAAGCTAAAAATCCATGCAACTCCGCAGCAGAATGAGCTGGTCCTGTCAAGCAGCCTCCCCTATAACAGGCAGTTTTCATTGAAAAATAACGCCCATATTCCTGTACCATCACATCAGCTGCAACTTTGCTTGCTCCAAAGATGCTGTGAAGCGAATTATCAATGCTCATTGTTTCATTTATTCCATTATAATACGAAGAATCAGCATATTCCCATCGTGTCTCAAGTTCCTTTAAAGGAATTTTATTAGGCGCATCTCCATAGACCTTATTAGTACTCATATGGCAAAATACAGCGTCAGGGCAGTATCTTCTTGTAGCTTCAAGTATATTCAGAGTACCAACAGCGTTTACGTCAAAGTCATCAAATGGACGTGATGCAGCAAGGTCGTGGCTTGGTTGTGCTGCACAATGTATTATAAAATTTGGTTTAAGTTCATCGATAAATTTAAGTATACTCGCTCTATCTCTGATATCCAGATTAAAATGTTTAAAATTTTTTACTCTATTCTTAAGTCTTTTTAAATTCCATTCGGTATCTCCATCAGGACCAAAAAAATCCTTGCGCATATTATTGTCAATTCCATAGACGCTCCATCCTTTCTCGGCAAAATACGTTACGCATTCAGAACCTATTAATCCACTACTTCCTGTTACAAGTAATTTTTTCAAATCTTATCTCCTTATTTTAGGTGAAAAAATATTTTTTTTGAGTTATATTAACAATTCTATTTACAAAATTGGAACTTCAAATATATATTAAAACTTTTTTTTTTCAAAAATTAATTCTCTGATAAAAAGGCTATGGTTTTAGAAGGAAAAGACTATAATAAGGCCGCTATAAAATTGATCAAAAGCGGAGCTCTGGTTTACTGTGATTTTCTTAAAAATTCATCAGAAATAGAAGCATTTTTCAAAGATGCTTCCATTAAGAAAACTGTAAGAACAATCATACAAGCCGATGATTTAAGTTTTATTTATTGCTCCTGTGCTAAAAAACAATGTGAACATTTCCATGCATTATGTTTGCATGTGAAAAACTTCACTAATAATAAAAAAAAAGACAAGGAAAATGAAATACCCGACTACAATAGTCTAATTTTAAGAGACAGGGAAAAGCTTTTTTCAGAGTTGACAATAAAAGAAAAAGCCCATCTGAAAATCAATATAAATGGAGGTCCTCCTCACCTGCCTTCAAAATGGTCTCAATTAAAATTTTCACTTGATATTCATCATTCCAAGAAAATTTATCATGGGAGCATCGGGAACCTACGTCAGATACAAAATAAAGGTGTTGTAGGAGCCGTAAATATAGAGCAATATTTATCACTTCAGGAGAAGCAAATTATAAGATTTTTAGCTTATAATGCTGAATATGAAGAATCAATGCTGATTCTTAACTCTGAAAAAGCATCTGATTTTTTTCAATGTCTTTTCTTTTATAATAATATTTTTTGCGATAGGTGTAGAATTTTATTTCTCCCATATCAATGCGAAATAGCAGCTGGAACAATTTTAAGAGGCAACACAAAAGTAATAATCCCCGTCCTAAGAAGTAAAAATTATAATCTAAGCCTTGAGAATGCCAGTATAGTTTTAGGGCAAAACGGACTATGGACTGGAGTATTTGGAAAATACTTTTGGTTACCAGGAACACGAGATGTAAAATGGTTGAGAGATTTTATCAGAAGCAAAAAGGAATTTACAAATGATTCCGACTTTATTTCAGAATTGGATAAATTAAAAAATTCAGGAATTCAAATATTAGAGTCAAAAGATATTGCAAAAAGAACAAAAGTAAATTATCCAGATCCAATTTTGCTTGCGAATATAGCAAATGATGAAACTTTATATTTAAAACTTTTGTTCGATTATGATAGCGATATCCTCCCTTCAAACTTCGATAAAATAAACTTATCTTATAAGAGAATAATTGAAAGAAATTTAGATTTTGAGAATAAGATAAGAGGTAAAATTCTATTTTATGGATTCAAAGAAACAAATTCAGATCCTTCTTTATTCTATACTAAAGAAAAGGAACTTTTCTCCTTATTCTTTTCAAAATTAGTTGAAGAATGGAAATCTTCTATGAGAGTTTTTGTAGAATATCAAAATGAGTTGAACAGTAAAATTATTCCAAATAAGCTCTCAGTAAAAATGAAAATTGCAGGAATAGAAAAAGAATCTTTCATTATAAATTGCGATTTTCGCGCTGGAAATGATTCAATACCTATTGGAGATATTATTAAGGCCGTTGATGAAGAAAAGAAGTATTTTTT
Organism: uncultured Lentisphaera sp.; assembly: GCA_964426675.1. Taxonomy (GTDB): domain Bacteria; phylum Verrucomicrobiota; class Lentisphaeria; order Victivallales; family GWF2-50-93; genus DYMC01. The sequence continues at coordinate 34,941 of CAYRRM010000005.1, read as the reverse complement.
TGCAAAAGGAGAAAATACCTGTTTTGAAATCGATGACAAGTTAAGGAATTTCATAAGAGAAATTAAAGATATAGTGCTCAAAGCAGAAGATGGAAATATAAGACTTTCAAAAGTACAAGCAAAAATGTGGAATGAGCTCTCAAATGAATTTTCATTTGCAAAATTACCTGAAATATCTGAATTTGCCGAAAAATTAGATTTGATCTATAAAAAAGCGGATCTACCAGAAAATCTCAATGCTGTATTACGACCATATCAGGAAGAAGGATATCTATGGATAATTTCAAGATTTGCGAACGGATTAAACTGCCTGTTAGCTGATGAGATGGGACTTGGTAAAACTATTCAAGCTATTACAGCACTATTAAAACTCAAAGAAGAAAATTCAAAAAAGAGTATCCCATTTAAGGCAATTGTACTATGTCCAAGTAGTTTAACAAAAAATTGGCAAGTTGAGTTTGCAAAGTTTACAAAATCCATTAAAACAATTCTGATCCATGGACCGGGAAGATACGAATTATGGAATGAAGTTTTATCTTCAGATGTTATTATAACCTCTTATCCCACATTCAAGAAAGATTTAGATAAATATACTGAAATGGTTTTTGATCTTGCGATTCTCGATGAAGCACAGCATATCAAAAATCCTCAAACAGGCAATGCGCGATCATGCAAAAAGCTTAAAGCTATTCATAAAATTGTACTGACTGGTACACCAATAGAAAATGCGCCTATTGAATTGTGGTCTATAATAGACTTTTTACACCCTAACATTTTTGGCTCATATAATTATTTTAAAAAACAGTTTGATTTTTCAAATGAAAAGTTCAATGATACTTTGAAGCGATTTACCAGCAGAATTTCACCAATAATTCTTCGTAGAAGGAAGGATGAGGTTTCTACCCAGATTCCCCCAAAAACAGAGCAGTTAATTTACTGTGATATGGATGAAGTCCAGTCAGTAGCCTATAAGAATATTTTTAATAATTTTAAGGAAAAATTCATAAGATTAAGCTCCGAAAAAGGCAACACAGTAAAACTTGAGATACTCTCTCTGTTATTAAGACTCCGACAATTCTGTTGTCATCCTTCTCTACTACCAAAAGAATTCAATCTGTCCAATATTCCTTCGTCAAAAACTGAACTTCTAAAAGAACTCTTGCTTGAAGCTGAGGATAGTGGGCAAAAAACAATTGTATTCAGTCAATTTCCACAAATGTTAAAAATCATAGAAAACTGGCTAATTTCAAGAAAGGTGAATTTTGAATATATTGATGGGACAATAAATAACCGTCTGGAAAGAGTGGCGCATTTCAATTCCGATGAAAAATGTATGGTATTTCTTATAAGTATACGTGCTGGCGGTTTTGGATTAAATATTACGTCTGCAGAGAGGATCATAATATATGATCCATGGTGGAATCCAGCAGTTGAAGAACAAGCCGCTGCGCGTTCTCACAGAATTGGACAGAAAAAAAATCTTACAGTTCAGAAATTAATCCTAAAAGAAACCATCGAAGAGAAAGTAATCAATTTACAAAAAAGAAAAAGAATCCTATTCAATGAAATAATAGAAAAAACTCCTTCAATATTTAGAAATTTGTCTCTTGAAGATATAAAAGAACTCTTTAATTGAATTTTTTCCATAGGAAACAGATATAAAAAATTTTATATTTGACTTTCTTATCTTATCTTTTATCTTAATTAGGTAAAACTAATTAGGTGATAAAATGAAACTTTCTGACGCCGCTGAAGGGCAGGTTTTAATAATAAAGAAAGTTAATGGCTCTGGAGTCATTAAACAAAGATTACTCGACATGGGACTTGGGCGTGGTGAAAAAATATATGTAGAGCGTTATGCTCCTTTAAGAGACCCCATTCAAATTAGAGTAAAAGGATATTCTCTCGCCTTGCGCGTGGCAGAGGGAAAACTTATAGAAGTAGAGGAAATTTTTAATGGATAAGAAATTTCTTAAAATAGCCATTGCAGGAAATCCTAATTCTGGAAAAACTTCTTTATTTAATAGAATAACAAAAGCCAATCAACATGTAGCGAATTATCCTGGAATAACAGTAGAATATGCTGAGGGAGAAGCCACTTTTGGAAATAAAAAAGTTAGAGTTATTGATTTGCCAGGTACTTATTCGCTCACAGCTTATTCACCTGAAGAAGTTGTTGCACGCGACTTCCTATTAAAGGAAAATGTAGATGTGATAGTAAATGTCGTTGATGCGAGTAACTTAGAAAGAAACCTCTATTTAACAACACAACTTCTTCTCTTGAACTTCCCAATGGTAATAGCTTTAAATATGGTTGATTCTGCAGAGGCGCATGGTATAACAGTCGATAGTAAAAGATTAGCCGATATTTTTGGAGTAAAAGTAGTTCCCACTATTGCAAAAAGTGGATGTGGGATAGAGGAACTTAAGCAGGCTTGTATTCAGACCATTGAAGAGGGCTGCAAAATAAAGAAATTATCTTTTCCTCATCCTATTAATGAGTCAATATTACAGGTTGAAAAAGAGATCGAAAAAATAAATACAGAAAAGAGATTGCCTTCAAGATGGCTTGCCTTAAAACTTCTCGAAGATGACCCTCTGATAATTGAAATGCTCAGGGATAAAGGGAATCCTGCGATTTTCGCAGAATATGAAAAGGCAAAAAAATTTTTAGAATTTCATTCTGGCGATGATTCCAGAACTTCAATAGTTGAAGCATACTATTCTATTGCCTCAGGAGCATGTAGAGATTGCATAAGGATGAGTGAAACGCGAAAACGTCACATTTCTGATAAAATAGATCAAATCACATGCAACAGATTTATTGGGCCTATTTTACTTTTTCTAATAGTTTACTTTTTATTTGCATTTGTATTTAAGATATCAGAGGAATGGAAATGGATACCACTATTTAATGGAGAATTTGAAAGCCCTACTGGAATATTGGAATCATTTTTTGATTACTTGTCAGAATCAGCAAAAAACAAAATTCAAAATGACTTTTTACGCTCATTAATTTCTGACGGGATAATTTCTGGTGTAGGAGGGATTTTATCTTTTACTCCTTTGATATTTTTTATGTTCCTATTTATTGCGGCAATTGAAGATACTGGATATATGGCGAGAATTGCTTTTATTCTTGATAGAGTTTTGAGAATATTCGGGCTGCAGGGGAAATCAATATTGCCGCTCCTCCTCACTGGTGGTATCGGAGGGGGAGGATGCGCTGTTCCAGGAATTCTCGCAGCAAGGACTATGAGAGAAGAGAAAGATAGGCTTATTACAATATTGGTCGCTCCGATGATGAACTGCGGAGCGAAGTTACCAGTTTACGCAATGCTGATTTCTGCATTTTTCTATAAATCGAAAACCCAGATGATGTTTACTTTGTGGTTTCTATCGTGGATATTCACGCTTTCCGCTGCTTTTTTACTTAGAAAGTTTCTTTTTCGAGGAGAACAAACTCCATTTGTAATGGAATTACCAGTATATCATCTTCCAACTTTAAGAGGAATCATGATGCATTCTATTCAGAGAACCTGGATGTATGTAAAAAAGGCTGGCACAGTTATACTTTTCATTAATCTAATAATGTGGTTTTCTATGACTTTTCCAAAATCAAATAAAACACCTGATGAAAATTTAAAGAATTCTATAGCCGGCAAAATAGGACAAGTCCTTGAACCAATCTCATCATTAGCTGGTTTTAAATGGAGGGAAAATATTGCCTTAATCGGTGGATTTGCTGCTAAAGAAGTTGTCGTTTCAACTCTTGCCACAGCATATTCACTAACTGATAGCGAAGATGAAGAAACTGAAAACCTATCAGAAAAACTTGCTGCTCAATCAGACTGGAATAAAGTAAGAGCATTTGCAATGATGGTATTTGTAATGTTATATGCACCTTGTTTCCCTACAGTAGTAACTATACGAAAAGAGACTGGAAAATGGAAATGGGCTTTCTTTTCAACCATCTATAGTACAGTCTTTGGATTCATAATTGCAACACTAATTTTTCAGATAGGTTCTTTACTCTTTTAATTTCTAATAATAACTAAAAAAAATAGATTTAACTATCAAGTAAAGATTTATATATATTATAATCTTCTTCAAGAAAACAACAGAATACCACTTTAACCTGGGGAAAATTTTTAAGAAATGAACGAACTGTGGAAATTGCGATTTTCGCAGCAAGTTTTTTGGGAAATCTATAAACACCTGTACTGATACATGGAAATGCAATTGAACGAAGTTTCTTATCAATAATAAGTTGGAGCGATTTTTCATAACAAGATCTGAGTAATTCTTCTTCATTTGATTTTCCCCCCTGCCAGATCGGGCCAACCGTATGAACCACATATTTTGATGGCAATTTATAGGCTTTTGTTATTTTTGCATCGCCAGTTTTACAACCTCCAAGCTTGCGGCATTCTTCAAGTAATTCTGGTCCAGCAGCTCTATGAATAGCTCCATCAACACCGCCGCCACCGAGCAAGCTTTCATTTGCAGCATTTACAATTACATCTACGTTCAATTTTGTTATATCACCTTTTAGTATTTCAATACTCATACAATTCTCCTTTTATTTTCCACAGCATTTTTTATATTTCTTTCCGCTTCCACACGGACATGCTTCATTACGGCCTACTTTTTGAAATCTCAAAGGATTTGAAACTTTTGCAAAACTGATCTTTACTACTTCCAATTCCTTCTGACGTTGTATTTTTATATCTTCAGCGAGTCCTTTAAAACGTTCAATTGTATGGGAGAAAAACAATTCCCACCCTTCACACAAAGCACTAAGTTTTTCCGGTAAAACAGGACCTTTTCCAAATCGATTTTTAGGGCAACATCCAGCACAAAGAAAGAGGTATTTGCATTCCTTACATTTTTGATTCAATCGGCTTTTTCTTTTACCGAAATCATTATAAATTGGGTTATTGATAAAGTCGTCCCATGTATTTGTCATAATATTTCCAAGTCTAAGTTCTGGTAAAACAAAGAAATCACATGGGTAAACATCACCATTATGTTCAACCACAAAATATTGTCTGCAATTATCTGACATAGTACAAACATTTGAGATATTGTCAACGAGTTTAATTAATATCGAATCAAAGAGTCTGACCGAGATTTTAAAGCGATCATATTTATACCATTCGTCAAAGATTTTACAGAGGAATTCACCCCACTGAGGGGGTTTTACAGAAAATGCGGTCAAATTCCCGTTATTATCAAATTCTACACACTCAATATATTGATGGAAATTACAGCCTAACTCCTTTATGAAATTATATATTTGAATAGGGAAATTTGCATTTGCGTCAGAGACAAGTGTCAGGACATTGTATTCAACATTATTTCTTTTCAAGGCTGAAAGTCCCCTCATTACAAGCTCATAACTCCCCTCGCCTGAAGCAGTAAATCTATGTTTATTGTGGATTTCTGGTGGGCCATCTATACTTATTCCAACGAGAAAATTGTATTTTGCAAGATGAGAGCACCATTCATCGTCGAGCAAAGTACCATTTGTCTGAAGTCCATTTGATACTGTTATGCCGACATTTCCGTATTTTTCCTGAAAAAAGGTAACTTTTTTAAAGAAATCAAGTCCCATTAAAGTGGGCTCGCCTCCTTGCCAACCAAAACTATGACACGGCATTTTCAAAGATAGAAAGGAAGATATCATTTTTTCAAGTATTTCAGATGACATCAATTTTGCATTTCTAAAAATATTTCTTTTCTCGAGGTAGAAACAATATTCGCATCGTAAATTACAATTAAATGAAGCTGGTTTTACTAATAATGAGAAGTTTTTCATAAGAGTTTAGTTTAGAATTTTTATATCAGCTTTTTCTTTTTCTTTAGATAGCCAATCTTCAAGCGTTTTCATTCGTGCTTTTTGAATGATGTGAGCTTGTAGTTGCCTTGCACAATCCTTTAAAGGCAATTTTTCTGGTGGTCTTATATCGTAAACGGTTGCAATATGATAACCAAATGGTGTCTTAAATACCGGGGATATTTCACCTTTCTTCATAGAAAAGACCACTATTTCAAATTCTTCTACCATTTTTCCTGGAGAAAAATAACCAAGGTCACCATTCTTATCTTTGCATGAGGAGAACTTATTTGCCAGATCCGCAAAATTTGCACCAGATAATGCTATTGTGCGAATTTCGCACATTTCATAAAATGTTTTCATTGGATCAAGTGGATCTGGCTTTTTGACTATATGGGCGGCATGAACCTCAGGAGGTTTAAATGAAATCTCCGTATCATATTTGTAATATTCTTCTATTACTTGTGGTGGGGGAGGAGGAATATTTTTCGTTAAATCATCAACAAAAAATCTGTATCTAATAGAGCTTCTGATATCTTCTTTTATATCATCTTCACTAAGAGATGATTCTTTAAGGATTTTTCTAAAGTATTCCTCCGAAGGGTAACGTTTCTTTATCTTCTCAAATTCTGCATTGACCTCAAATTCGGGAATACAAGGGAAGCGTTTTTTTGCTTCCTCGTCAATAATTATTTTTCTTATTAAATCATCAGTAGCCCTTTTTTTAAGTTCTTCTTCTGTGAGGAATGGATTTTCCCTTCTCAGGTTATCAACTCGTTTGGAAAAAATCTGTTCTGATATTTCTTTACCATTAATTGTTATTTTCATTTTTTCTTGCCTTTTAGAATTTTTGTAATTTATTTTTATTTAAAAACCTCAGATGCTTCAGGAGTGCTAATAATCCAGTCAAAGATGTCCTGAATGATGTTGTAAACACTTTTTTCTGGCTTCCACGAGCATAAATTATTTAACTTTTTATAATCAGTTATATATACTGGCACATCGGCATAACGTGTTTCAGGGATAGAACCTATTTCTACTTTTCTTCCACTTATCTGCTGACATAATTCAGTAAGTTCAAGAAGAGATAGTGAATTTTTTTTTCCTCCACCAATATTAAAGAGAGAGCCGCTACTTTTCCCATTTGATGAAAATTTATCAGGACTTGATAATTGCATTAATATTAATCTTACAAGATCATCAATATGTAGAAAATCCCGAACCTGTTGTCCCCTTCCCCCAAAGCCTATATAATTTATTTTTTTTTCAAAAATATGTGCTGCAATCCAGAACGGCACAATCCCTTGATCTGATTTACCAAATTGCCAGGGACCTGCAATTACTCCTAAACGATTTATAATTACTTTAATATTAAAAGCTTCCGCATAGTCAACTAGCATTGTTTCAGCAGCAAACTTTGTAGCTCCATAAAGAGAGCGAGCACCAGTCATCGGGAACTCCTCCGATATACCTTCCGGGGAAACACCATTTAAAAGTTGGTGTTCAGAGAAATCAAATCGTTTCTCGGTTTTGCGAAGTTCGCAACTTAAAATAGCGTTTATAGGATAAACTCTACTGGTTGAAAGGAATACAATTCCTGTATCATATTTTTTGCAATATTCCGCGCAATTTATTGCTCCAATAAGATTTGTTCCGATGAGGAAATCTGTATTTCCATCTTTTCCGGCAAGTACGGAAGGTTCTGCAGAACACTCTATTAAGAAATCAGCCTTTCCTGCTATTTCAAGGTCTTGCGGATTTCGCACATCTCCTTTTATAAATTTGATACCATAAGATGAGAGTCGAGGCAGATTGAGTTCTGATCCTTTGCGATAAAGATTATCCAGAGCAAAAACTTCAGTATTTTCAAGATTCTCTTTGATAGCAATAGCAATGTTTGAACCGACAAATCCGGCTCCTCCAGTAATTAAAAATCTCTGTTTTTTTTTAATCATCATTGATACCTATTTTTATATGGTAAAAAGATAATGCAATAATTTATGTTTTAGACCATATTCTCGTATTGAGGTCGAGGTCTTCGACTATACTTGCGGCTAAATTCATAAATGAGAAATATTCTATCAGTATTTTTTTTTCATTTACGGCCTTCATAATTGGAGGCTCGAAGAGATTTTTAGATGAAGAAATGGCTACAAAGAGTTTTGAACCAACAAAAGAAAAATAAGTTTTTGCATTATAGATATTTTTGGCTTTATGATTGAATTCAATTAATTTCCGCATAAGTGAGGTAGAAAGTATATATCTGGCTTCAATCTGGTCGGTGCTATACACGACAAATAACTTTTCAAATTCTGGATCTTCGAGTTTCACCAATTGGTCTCGGGCGAGATTCCATGATTGAAGTATTTGGCCTAAAAATCCCATAAATTTTTCAGCTATATCGGGCAATACCAATGTTCTGCCACGAAAGTCTTTATTAAAATCTGCGATTATAAATATTCCCCTAAAAATTGTATGCCAGTGTTCATGTTTAACTCCGTTTTTATCACGTGTTTCAGTTTTATACTCTGAATGAATTTCAGAAAATTCTATGAATGTCTTATCGAGTTTTCCAGAAACGTAATCTTCTGCTCTATAACGATCAGGAACTTTTGTAAAGATTTTACTCATCATATATTTGCTTTGCGGTATTCCTCCTGAAGGATTATAAGAAAGTCCTGGGTTAATAAATTTCACTATTTTTTGTATTAATTTAAATTTATAGTCAAGTTTATAGGAGTCATATGGTGCTTTTACGCAGGAGATATAAATTATAAGTCCTATAATTATGGCAAGAACAATAGCAATAAAAGAGAAAAAGGCTGTTCGGAATAAAAAAAACAAAGGAAAAGCGAGTAGAAAACATGTAATAGATGGAACAAGCATCATCAATAAGGCTTTTTTTACTTTTAAACGTTCTTTTTCTAATAAATCAAAAACATCAGATAAATCATTTTTTATAAAACTTAAAAATTCTGCATCTGTTTTCATATAAAATTGCTCAAACTTTTATCTTTATAATTTTGCACTAAATAAATTCTAGTCAAATTAATTTTTGACTTACTCCAATGATAAGGCTATATTTTTAAGTTAAATTTAATTTTGTAAATTTATCAACTTTCAATCGGGAAAATAGGGAAAAAGAAAATGATAGAATTACCAGTAAAAGGAAAAAATAAAATATACCAGCTATCTCCGTCAAAAATTATTGCAATCGGGAAAAATTATCTCGATCATATAAAAGAGCACACCAATATTAACGTATCTAAATTTGATGATCAAATTCCTGCAGAGCCAGTTCTTTTTGCGATTACTCCAAATGCGCTTATTGCCAATGGAGAGTCTATTGTTATTCCATCTTTTCTGAAAAAATATAATTTCGCGTCTCCGCGAGTAGACTATGAGGCTGAGCTTGCCTTTGTTATTTCGAGAAAATGTAAAAATGTAAGAGAAGAAGATGCCTATAATTACATAGAGGGGTTTACATGTTTTAATGATGTAAGTCAACGGAATATTCAGAAAACTGATATATCTGGTTGGTTTAGGGCAAAATCTCTCGATACATTTGCTCCCGTGGGACCATGTCTTGTCCCTCTGGAGGAAATAGGAGATCCACAGAATTTAAGAATACAATGCAGGTTAAATGGCAGGTTAGTGCAAGATTCTAATACAAAACATATGATTTTTAATATAAAACAAATCATCTCATTTATTTCAATGAATTTTACGCTTGAAGCAGGAGATCTCGTAGCTACCGGCACACCATCTGGTGTAGGAGCAATGAAACATGGCGATATCGTTGAAGTTGAGATAGAAAAAATAGGAATTATAAAAAATCCTGTAATAGAAGAATAAAAAAGTAAAAAATAAATTATGCAAAACATCATTAATACAGTAAAAAGTGAATTTAAAATTTTCTTTCGTGCTATGATAGAAAGGAAAAACGCTTGGATTTTTCTTCCTATTATATTCTCATTAACAGTTACTTATATTTCATTTTTTCTTTCATTTGAGTCAATACTTCATAAAGGTAATAATGAGATAATTGCCATCATTCTTATGTCTATTGTTCCAGTAATACTTTTTTCGCTCGTTTTACTCTCAAGATTTGCTTTTATTTATTCATTTTTTTTCATTCTCGCGTTGAATTTTTTAATTAGGGAACTTGATGCTTCTGTGTGGAACTTACCCATAATTGGAGAATTTAAATTGCGAACAAAAGAATACATTTATTTTGCCATATGCATTATGTTCTTGTGGGCAATTTGGAAGATTGAAAAAGTGCAGGCGTTTTTTTCTGAAAATCCCTTTGCAAGAAAGTTATTCCTATCTATGTTCATAACGTATTTGTTTTCGCAACTTGTGGCCAGGAGAATTTTCAGGAATATTTTTCCGGATGAGAAGCAAATTCATATTCCACTTGAAGAAATTACAGAAAATTTTGCTCATTTTGTATTTTTATTATTCGCAATAACTATATTGATATATTTCATAAAAAAAGTTCATTCTAAAAGAAAATCTATCTTATTCTCCGGGGAAAAATAATGGAAAAACAAAAAGAAACAGTAGTAAAGTCAATTGGATTGACAAAAATATTTCGGGATTTTTGGGGCAGACCCAAAGCGAAGGCTGTAAATGACCTGGATTTTGAAGTTTATGAAGGAGAAGTCTTTGGTTTACTTGGGCCAAATGGTTCGGGAAAGTCTACTACGATAAAAATGCTTCTTGGATTACTATATCCAACGAGTGGTAAAATTTCAGTTTATGGATATCCTCCTGATGATATAAGAACAAAGAACCGCATTGGATATTTGCCGGAGGAATCTTATCTTTACAAGTACTTAACGGCTGAGGAAACTCTTGATTTTTTTGGAGCTTTATTCAATTTATCTATTGCAGAAAGGAAAAATAGAACATCTCAACTTCTCGAAATGGTGGGACTCTCTCACGCGGCAAAACGACAGGTTGGAGAATATTCAAAAGGAATGCAACGTAGAATTGGTCTTGCCCAGGCAATGGTTAATGATCCAGACTTACTTATTCTGGATGAACCAACTTCTGGACTTGATCCTTTAGGTTGCAGAGAAATTAAGGACCTTATTTTATTCCTGAAAAAAAGAGGCAAGACAGTCATAATTAGCAGTCATCTTTTGGCAGATGTTGAGGACGTATGTGATAGAGTGATTATTCTTTATGGAGGAAAAATTCGTGCAAATGGAACTCTAAATGAATTACTTACAATATCAGAACAATGTTCTCTAAAACTCCCCTCACTAAATCCTAACGAAACTGAACGTCTCCTCAAAATTTTAAGGGAAAATTTAAAGGGAGAAGAATTTTCAATAGAACATCCCAAACGTTCACTTGAGGACTTCTTCCTTGAAGTCGTTCAAAAGGCAAAAAATGAGAGAGTAGAGACTTTTGGTGCTCAAGGTGGAGGGGGAATTGCAGATTACTTAAAGAGGGAAGAAAAGGATAAAGAAAAAGAAAAAATCCTTGAGCAACTCGTGGTAAATGAAGAAAAAGAAGAAGAGGAAAAAAAAGAGGAAAAGTCAGACAAAATACTCTCTGAATTATTGGCAAGTAATAAGAAAGAAGAGGAAATTACAAAAAAGAAAGAAACAGAAGAAGCGAAAATTGCTCTCCAAGATATTGAAAAAATTGATGAAAAACTCTCAAAACTTTTGAATTCAGATAAAAAAACAGAATAAAATATGACTCCTTTCCTGGCAATAGCTAAACTAACATGTCGAGCAACGATGCGATCATATGTATTCCACTTTCTCTTTTTACTACTTCTTGCCGTGATTTTTATATTACCTAATACTATAATAAGCGATGGAACTGCAAAGGGACTTATATATGTATCTCTGAAATATTGTCTTGGAGTATCTGGATTTATACTTTCTCTTTCTACTATCTGGGTAAGTTGTTTTACGCTTTCAAATGACCTCGAAACATATCAAATGCATATGATTTGTGTGAAACCTGTCTCAAGGGTTGTTATATGGCTTGGCAAGCTTACAGGAGTAGTGTTTTTACATGGAGTTTTACTTTTACTTTCATCAATAATTATTTATATTTTCACAATATGGCAATTTGAACGAAGTACTTTTTCTGACGAAGAGAAAGAAAAGATAAAAAATGAAGTGTTGGTTGGGCGAAGAGTTTATATGCCAGAAATGCCTGATTTTAGCAAAGAAGTTGAAGAGCAAATAACAAAATTAAATCTGGCAATAAAAGAAGGGAAGCCTGGAGCTCCGGATAAGCAACTATCTCTCGCGGAGAAAAGAAAACTCATCAAAGAAATAAGAAACCAGATTATCGCAAAATATGGTGAAATACCATTTGGGAATTTTAGAGAATGGAAATACAAAGCGTTGGATCCCTTACAAAAATCTCCTCTTTCCTTCAGATACCGAATCTATGTAGGAAAGGTCTCTTCAAAAGATCAAAGACAAACTCTGGGGATTTTTGGGGCTTATGTGCCTTTCTATGAAAACGAGGAAGATGCGAAAAAAGGAAAAGAACCAAAATATGAACTTATTCCTAAAACTTCAGAACCTGAGAGTTTTATGTGTGGAGTTTTCCTTGAAGATAAAATCTCTCCTGTAATTATACGCAAAGATGGAACTGCGAGAATCGCATTTCAGAATCTTGATCCGGAAAAAGCATCATTATTTTTCCAACCAAATGACGGGCCAAAACTCCTTGAACCTAAAGTTTCCTTTTTTCAGAATTATTTGCGTGCGGCTTTTGTGATATTTCTTAGAATAATTCTATTAGCTGGACTTGGAGCATCTGCAGGGGGACTCTTTTCTATGCCAGTTGCCGTATTTATAGTGATTTCATATTTGATTTTTGGAATATCAGCTTCATTCGTTATAGATATAGAAAGAGACTTCGGATATGATGAAGAAGCCCTCAGAGCTAGTGAGAGTTTATGGGAAACTGCGGCAAGACAGACAAGTCACGGTATACTTGCAGTAATAATTCCTATGCAAAAATTTGAAGTCTCTGATACCGTTGCTGATGGTGAACTGATAGAATTTTCTTTTATTGCAAAATTTTTTACTGAAATATTTCTTATAAGAGGATTACCTCTTTTTGTTGTTGCAGTGTATTTATATAAAAGAAGGGAAATAGGACTTATAGTAAAAAAATGAACTTCTTAAAAATAAGAAAAAAAATATTATTTTTCATCCCTCTTTTTATTTTTTTTATATTTTTATCTAATCTTCTTCAGATAAAAATAAACAAAATCAGAGATGAAAAAAAACTCACAGATACTACAATTATCGAAAATGCTCCTCCAATAATAGCCTTTACAACAGTGGCCCTTGGTAGTTTTCGCGGACTTCTTGCTGATCTATTATGGCTCAGGGTCATAAGATTACAAGATCAAGGACAATATTTTGAAATGGTTCAGTTAGCCTCATGGATAACGAAACTCCAACCAAGATTTACCGGTGCAACTGCATATTTAGCATGGAATATGGCATATAATATTTCAGTAACATGCTCATCTTTTGAGGATAGATGGCGCTGGATAAAAAAGGGAATTGAGTTAATACGCGATGAAGCTTTATTTTATAATCCGGGAGATCCTATTTTATACAAAGAATTGGGATGGATATATCAACATAAACTCGGCAACATAATGGATGATGCTAACATATACTATAAAAATCAACTGGCTCTTGAAATGATGAAAGTATTTGGAGCAGAAACCCCAAATTGGGAAGAATTAAAAAATGCCGAAGATTTAAATGAACTTGTAAAAGAAAAAACTATAGCTGAAGCTATTTTAAGTGCTGGATTTAAGAATACATCAGATATGGAAAGAGATTTCCGTATAAGAGGTGGATTTTCACAGAAACTAAGAGAACAATTCAGAAGTAAAGAAGATATGAAAAAACTTGATCTTGCTTTACGAAAAAAATGGTTAAAAGAAATATATAAACTCGATCCTCAAAAAGTTTATGAGCTCAATAAAAAGTATGGTGCATTTGACTGGCGACTCCCGGAAGCCCATGCAATTTACTGGGCTACATTAGGCATAACTTATGATAGAAATGGCCAGATTGAAATCAATTGCGATAGAATGATAACTCAATCATTAAAAGAAGCCTTTCTCGCTGGAAAAATCCTGATCTACGATGAAAATGATTATAGAAACTTTATGACAATCCCCAATCTCAATCTGGCAGACGCTGTTAAAAAAACTTATCAGGAAGCTTATAAAAGGCAGAAATCAAATTCTTTTAGAGCCGCTCTCGAAAATTTTATGATTGATGCGACTGTTCTATTGTATAACTTCGGGCAATACCAAAAAGCTGAAGAATATCTTCAACAACTTCGAGAACTTTCACCAGATAATCCAAAATTCAAGAAAAATGTTGATCACTTCGTATTAAAGGAATGGACAGAAGATGTCCAGATGTCAACACCAAGACAGGCAATGGACATAATTAGTGGTCTTCTATACAGAACCTGTTTTCTTCTTGCTGCAGGAGAAGTAAATTCAGCATCTTCACATGAACGACTTGCATTCGCTGTATACCAGCGATATTATCGAGATCAAAAACATAGCTGGGGTAGAATGGGCTTACCACCTTTTAAGGAAATAAAAAATGATATAACTCAAACATGCATAAAACTTTTTCCGGAAAAGCTCTCAAATGCTCTCAAATTACAATTAAAAATACTCGAGAATGAAAATAGAAGTCAATAACAATGAAAACATTATATCTAATAAGACATGCAAAGGCAGAAAAAACTTTCGAAATAGATCATGAAAGACCTCTCTCTGAGACAGGTAAAGAAGAAGCAAAAATTCTCGGAAAATTTCTAAAAAATATAGAAGTAAAACCAAGCATAATTGTATCCTCAACCGCGCAAAGAGCCTTAAATACAGCCCATATAATAGCAAAAAAAATAGAAGTAACAGATGAAAAGATTATCCCTGACAAAACTCTTTATAACATAACTGCTAACGAGCTTTGTCAATATATTGCAACATTTGATGACAGACTAAATTATATTATGCTGGTAGGGCACAATCCTGCAATTGAAGAAGCTCTATCAACTATTCTCGGCAATGTACGAATTAATATGACTACAGCCTCTGTCGCTGCTATAGAGATTAATTGTGCATCCTGGAATGGATTTTCCAATCATTCTTATCTATCATTTTTCATTAATTCTGAACTTGTCAAAAAACTATTTTGAACTAAAATATCGACTCACAAAAATAAAAAGAGGTAAATATGCAAGATAACAAAGATTTTTCATTAATTCTGTGTGATCCAGAGACAAAATTTGAAATTGATTTTTCAGGAATGCACATACAATCAAGGCATATCGAAGAATTAAAAGATCAAATAAAAAATGCAGTTATTGAAATGAATAAAATTGAAGCAGGGGAAATAAAAAACCCTGATGAAAATAGAAAAGTAACGCACTTTACAGATAGAAAATACTACCCACAAACAAAAATTTTTGAAGAAGTAGAAAATTTCGCAAGAGATATAAGAGACGGAAAAATCAGGAGTACGACAGGAGAAAAATTTGAGGCCGCTGTAATAAATGGAATAGGAGGCTCTGCTCTTGGTCCACAATTACTACAATTTGCCACAAATGGCCCGTACTGGAATGAAAAATCAAATAAACAGAGAAAAGATTTCCTTAAAATCTATTTTCTCGACAACACTGATACTGCAGGAATCGCTGACCTTCTTGAGGTTATTAAACTTTCTCAGACCCTCATAGTAAATATTTCAAAGTCGGGAGGAACTCAAGAAACAAAAAATAATATGATAGCTCTTATAAGAGCCTTTGAAAAAGAAAACCTTGATTTTTCGAAAAATGCATGCGCAATAACTATGGAAAATAGCGAACTCGATAAATTCGCAAAAGCAAATAACTGGCTCAAAACCTTTCCTATGGCAGAATCAATCGGAGGAAGAACAAGCGAAACAAGCATTGTAGGACATCTCCCGGCGGCACTTGCAGGAATAAACTTTAAAGAACTTTTAGCTGGGGCGTGTCATATGGATGAATGGACAAGAAATCCAGACCATAAAAAAAATCCTGCTTACATGCTTGCACTCTGCTGGTATATCGCAGGAAAGGGCAAAGGTGAGAAAAACATGGTAATCGTCCCATACTCCGATAGACTCATACTACTTTCCAGATACCTCCAACAATTAGTAATGGAAAGTCTTGGGAAAGAACGCGACAGAGATGGAAAATTAGTTTGTCAGGGGCTTAATGTATTTGGTAACAAGGGAGGCACTGACGCTCACGCTTTCATCCAACAGCTAAATGACGGAAAAGATGATTTTTTTGCCACCTTTATTGAAGTTCTAAAAGATCCTCTTAGAATACCTATTGATAATTCAGTAGAAATGGGTGATTACCTTCATGGTTTTCAGGTTGGCCTTACTAACGCTCTACTTGAAAAAAACAGGTCTGTTATAACAATAAAAATTAATGAGGTTAATCCTTTCTACATTGGAATGCTTATAGCTTTATATGAAAGGGCTGTAGCGTTCTATGCCGAGTTGATAAATATCAATGCATTTCATCAACCTGGTGTTCAGGCATATAAACTTGCAAGCAGAGAAATTATAAAACTCCAGAATAAACTAATTGAAAATGCTGAGGAAATTGCAGGTGAAAATTTAAATGCTATAGAGATTGCAAGAAAACTTTCTATACCAGATAGAACAAAAGAAATTGAAGGCATCCTTGCGAAATTCGCAGAGAATTCAAAGGAAAAAAAACTTGGAAGATTTACCGTTAACAGAAAGTTTGATATCAATAAAAACTGCTGGCTCTTTGATATAAAATAAATATAACAAAAGGAGTGTAAGGAAAATGTATCTTGGAAGAATTGTTGCTGCTGGAATGACTAAATCAGGATTAATCTCCGTATTATACAGAGTCTCATCACGCTCTTTTCCAAACAGAGAAGCCAAAATTATGAATAATTCAATAGCAATAATACCAAAAGCGGGATTTGAAAAAGATATTTTTATAAATCCATATATTGCATATAATTGTATTAAATTTGCGGGCGATTGGGTTATTGCAACGAATGGTTCTCAAACTGATCCCATAGCAGAAAAAATTGCAAATGGCATGTCTGCAAGAGATGCCTTTGCTATTTCCATGCTCGCCCTCGATTATGAAAAGGATAAGTATAATACTCCAAGAATAGGTGCAGCAGCAAATGCAAAGCAGAAAAAAATCATACTGGGAATAATAAGAAAAGATTATATGCAAATTGCTGAATTTGATTGCCATCCAGGTAAATTATATTATGTTTCAACCTATGAACATAATTCTATTTCTGAGGAGCATTGTGACAGGAACTATGAAGTTAAAACAGCTGATGAAGCTTGTTCTTATATCATGGGCAAGGGAATATTTGCGAATTTCGCAAATCCAGTCACAGCAGCAACTGCAATTTTTATAAATGATAAATTTGAATTGGCTGTAACTTAAAAGAGTAAAATTCTGCTTAAATTTTGATTTAATTGATTTTCTTACGGAAAAGTTCATATGCATCATAGAGCTCTTTTTTTATTGAACTGTATTCTGGATTTTTTATAAGGTTTTTTTCTTCAAAAGGATCGATTTTTTTATCGAATAGAAAATTTTCAGATCCTAGAAAATTTGAAGCAGTTCTTTTTTCTGGTTGCAACCAGATACCGAGTTTATGTTGTTTGGTTATAACTGTAGCCTGAGACCAGTTTTCTGAAACAAGAAATTTTTTATTTATTGGGAGATTTCTTTCTATATGATTTTTCAAAGATGTCCCTTGTAAAGCCTGTAAATCATTTGTTTTTTTTAAATGGCATAAGTCGACAAGTGTGGGATAAATATCTATTAGTTCAATAAGTTCTTCACTTATAATGTTATGGGGAAGGATAGCAGGACAACTTATAATCAATGGTACTCTTAAACACTCTTCATATAAATTATGATTTGATGAAGATTTTTCCATTAAACCATGATTTCCTGCGAATTCTCCATGGTCTGATGTATAAATTACAATAGTCTTATCAATAAGATTTAATTTTTCTAATGTATGGATTATTTCTCCAATATGAAAATCTATTTCAATTATGCCTGCATAATAAGCAGCGAGAGCATATCTAAATAGTTGTTGATTGTCGTGAGCTTCAGCAATATTCCATGGTAAAGAACGATTTTTTTTATATTTACATAATCCTATAGGTAATTCATCTGGATTTTGATCAAATAGAGAAGGCTTTGAAATGGCATCTGAATTACGCAAACCTTTTCCCCATCTTGAATAATTAAAGGAAGAAAAGAAAGATGGTAAAGGAGTATATGGTTGATGGGGACGAAGAAAAGAAGCAAAAATAAAAAAAGGTTCTTTGTTTTCTGCACATTTTTTTAACTGAGATATAGTCTCATTTTTTGTATATGCTTCCGGGGTCATATTATTTGGAAGGAGAGATACTCTTGCAGATAGCGGAGCGCGTGTAAATTCATTGCAAGCTTCAGGTCCATATGGATGGGTATTTCCCCATTCAGCAGCCCAATCTCTTGCAAATTCTTTAATATATCCAGTTCTTCTTATCCAATCCATATAGTTATCAGGATCCTGTTCTTCTTTTAAATGACTTTTTCTTATAATCCATCCATCATCACAAGCTTGTATTAGGTGCCTTTTTCCAAAAGCAGCAGTAAAATATCCATTTAATTGAAAAAGTTTTTGAAGTGGAATTATTTGGATAGCGGGATTGTCACTATTATCGAGGCAGCCAAGTGTTCGTGGGTAAAGTCCACTAAAAATGGAAGATCGTGATGGTACGCATATTGCATCCTGACAATATGCGCGTTTGAAATAAATTCCTCTTGAAGCGAGGTAATCCATATTTGGTGTTATTATATCCGGATGCTTTTCGATTCCAATTAAATCTGCTCTATGTTGATCTGAAAATAAAAATAATACATTCAAATTTCTTGCATTCATTTTTTTTAAAGATTTATTTCGACACCACTTGCACTAATAAAACGAGTAACTTTAGAGGCGGAATTATTTAATTCTAATTGATTCATAGCCTTTACATGACCATCATAGAATGTTGCATTTGCTTTATTTCCTACGTGATGCAAGTGGATACGTCCTTCACAAAAACCACCCTTGTAAGGTTCCCAACTTGGGGATGTTGGAAAGTCTTCTGTTAGATATATGCCTGTTTTAATGCAATCTGCATATAATACGAGATTTTCTGGAGAACGTATTTTTTGTAAATAATGAAGTCTAAAATATGGTTTGTTATTTTCTGTGGTAGTTATTGTTGCGGTGAAATTCTGGTTGAGTTTATAGACATTGCCCCATGGATCTCCTCCATAAACGCCAAATCCTGAACCACTTATTCCAAAATTTGATCGCTCCTTATAATAACTCCTGTTGGCAGGACAACCATAAACATCTCCTCTTTTAAGATAAACCGGACCATTACCGAGTTCATTACCTGAAGCCTTATCCCCCTGGGTTCCTGAAAGAAATGTTTGCCATGGGACATAACGGCTATCTGTGCAGGTATAATTTGAGCAATAAGTACCATTATGTTCTTGAGAATATAAAAAAGCTGCTATCACGGTCTGTCTCATGTTACTAGCACATACTATTTGCTTTGCTATTAATTTTGCTTGTTGTAGAGAAGGAAATAATAAAGCCAGAAGAATAGTAATAACAGCAATAACGATAAGCAACTCGATTAAAGTGAAATTATAGTATTTTTTTTCATATAGTAAGCTAAGTTGCATATTTCAATCTTACTGCTTCTTGAAATTTGGAAGGAATGCTCCAATGTTTATCAGTTTTTCCTGAAGTTCTGTGACATTTAGGTCTCTTAACATAATTCTTTTATTAGCAGCTATAGCAGCGGCCATTCCAGCAGCCTGTCCTGTGATATAACATCCAGGCATAACTCTTATCGAACCATGAATATAGCGATCACAACTTATTGAACGGCCAGCAACGATTACATTTTTGATTTTTTTGGGGATTAAGGAGCGATATGGGATTCCATAATTTTCTCCTTTTTCATAACGTAAGTTTTTAAATATTTTTTCAAATTTTTTAAAATTCTTTTGATTTGGAGAACTCGCATGAATATCCACAGGATAAGAAAATCTTCCAATCTCATCTGAAAATACAGCACGTTTTTTTAAATCTTCAATATTCAAAACATAATCTCCAATAATTCTTCTTGTTTCTCTTATTCCTAAAAGAGCTCCTGTAGATAGTAATTGCATTTTCTCATAGCCTTTCAAATACTTTTTATAGTAATTTTCATATTCCATTACGAGTTGCCGTCCATGAACAAGGGCTCTTGTAATAGACTTTTCGTCGGTACCATCAACATCAAATATATGTCCAATATTGCCCCACCCCGAATATCTGCCAATTGGAAGCATACCAGGTAGATGATGGTCCGGAATTGAAAATAAACCGTTCTGGATTGCTTCTGATAAATGAGAATCTTGTTGCCATATTCCACAATTTGATTTTATTGCTTTTTTCCAGTTGATATCACACCATAAGCTACAAAGTGTAGCTGGTTGCATTTTTCCCTCTTCATCTCCTTTTTTGAACGGTGCACCTGCACGAACAGAAAGATCAGCATCTCCAGTAGCATCTACATATATTTTAGCTTTAACTGCGAAAATTCCACTTTTTGATGAACATATTGCGTATTCAACAATTCCATTCTCGACTTCTACATCAATAAAATTGGTATAAAAAGAAAATTCAACTTTTGACTCTTTTGCAAGTCTATCATAAACACGTTTTAATACTTCGCAATTGAAAGAAAAATCACTATAGGGGTCTCTTTTTTTTATAAATGGAGAGAGACCAGCTTCTTTCCGAAGAGCTTCATAAACGTCAGTTCCAAAACCAGAAGAAGTAAGATTCACTCCATCAGTTGGGGCACAAAAAAGAGCAACTCCTCCAGACGTTCCCATACCGCCAAAAGAAGAAGTATTTTCAACAAGGAAAACCTTTGCCCCCTGACGTGCTGCAATAACTGCAGCTGCAATCCCTGATGGACCTCCGCCAGCAACAAAAATATCAACGTTATATTTTACTGGAATTTTTTTTAAAAAACTTATTTTTTTCATTTAGAGTCAAATAAAATTGTTTTTTTTATTTTTCAATGAGTTTTGACTTTATAATACTGTATTTCTTTCCTTTCAGATTAATTTTCCATGTTTTTATTTCATTCGGCTTTATCTTACCAAGTTTTATTTTTTTACCTAAAAGATATAAAATTGCTTCACTTGGATTTTCAGAGTTATTCTGCAGTCTCAATGAAATGAGATTTGAATCTTCTGAGATAGAAAAAGCTAAAAGTCGCAGACTATCAGGGAAAACTCGCATCAAACTTCCAGTTCTCGGCATAGGACCATGCTTAGAAGCCACTCTCAAAACGACAGGAGGAGATTCAAAAAACTCTGAAATTTTTTCAATATGAACAGGTTCACCAATCAATTTAAAAGAAAACTTCAGTTCTCCCGAGTCTGATGGAGGAATCCATGGCTCATTATCTCTTATAATTCCAGAATAAGCATAACCACTTGAACGAACTACGGTAATATGAAAGGCATCATCTTCAAGAGAGAAATTATATATTGCATTACTGACAAATCCGATCTGTTTACCATTTTTTGTATTTATTATAGCCCAACCAACTCCAGGCACTTCTCCACAACCAGCTTTTCTTGTAATTACAGTTCCAGGAACAGAGAAATCTGCGCTCTCCATTTGAATAGGCATTACAAGTTTTAATCTTGCTTTGCTCTCATTCCAGAAAGTCCTGGCAACTACTTCAAGTTCATCCGTATCGGCATAAAGACGGAAAGTTAAATCAATCCTTGACTTTGAACCTGCCATACGTACCCATAATGCGGCTCTAAATGGTCCCGATTCTAATATTTTTATATCTGTTATGCTTAACGTTTCAAGTAAAATATTTTCTTTTTGTACCTCTGTTGTTGAATCTGCCCCCCACGAGCCGAAGATGTCAGAAAAAATTTTCGCCGATAATCCCTCATTATCGAAAATAGCTTTTCCATTTTTCTTTATTATTACCCCTCTATTACCAATAGCTGCTTCAACCTGCCATATTGAATTATCTATCAAATTATCGGAAAGGGCTTTTGCTTGATTATGTAAAGGAATCTCTAACTTTTGCCCCCCCTCATACCATCCCATTTCAAAAACACTCCAACCTCCAGACGGAATAGAAACTGGGATAAGAGCTCTTTTTCTCCACGGACAATCTGGCATAACTCTTGGAGACTCTGTCTCAACCAACTGGAATGGCACTACTTCCTTTGTAGGACCAAGTATGCGAACAGGAATCTCATCCGCACGTCCCTTATAGTCTACGATAGGCCTCCAATCAAGGCAAGTTTCCATTTCTATAAATCCTTGATAATCAAATGGATGTGGGTTCCATACAAGCATAGGACTTGCAGATGGTTTATCCTCATCTTGTGGATTTTCTACAGTAGTATTAATTTTCTGAGAAAGTATGTTAAGGGTATTAAATTCGGATTCTCTTGCGATGGTATATGCCGAACCGAGCTCATAGATTTGTTCTTCACAGGCACGTTCAATAGATGTTCCAGGAAGGATATCATGAAAAGCATTAAAAAGAAGAATATCCCATGCTTTCGTTAATGAACTCTGCTTTTTGAGAGGAAGTTTTAGAGAAACGAGTGATTGTGTTTTTTCTGCGCTGATAATCTGTGATTGCGTTTTTCTATAGAGGAATTTTAATTTTGCCAACGAACTATAACAACCGCGTAATGTAAAGTTCAACTCTCCTGTAATCTCAGGCAAAAAATCCTTATCATACGATAAAATTTCTTTATGAAGTGCATTAAAAAATCTATGCATTGTAGAGAAGATAACTTTCACATCGAGATTTTGTTCTTTCCATTTAAGGATTTCTTTTATTTGCTTTCTGGTAGGACCACCTCCATGATCTCCAAGTCCATAAAAGATCCCTATATTACGAATCCCTGTGTCTTTGAAAGTTTCAATAGTTTTTTCTATTCGTGGAATTATTTCAAATCTCTCAGAGCCATACCACCCTATAGGTCTATAACATAAAATTTTTGCTCCTGCCTGTCCTATCCAGTAGAAAGCTGGTTTTGATATTGGGAACAATTCATTGTTAGGTCGTGTAAATGCAAAATATTTTATTTCTGCTAATTTCATAATGTCAGGTAAACCAGCAGAATGCCCAAAACAGTCAGCAGACCAGCCGACCTCAGAAATCTTTCCGAACCTTGATAAAAAATATGATTGCCCCCTGAGGAATCCACGGATCATAGTTTCTGTGCCGGGTAAATTATTATCTTGCTGAATGTAACTGCCTCCCACTATATCCCACCTACCAGTTTCTACATATTTTAGAATTTTTCGAAAAAGAGCGGGATCATTTTTTTCTATATGCTCATAGATAAGTGATTCTCCTCGGTTAAAAGTTAATTCGGGAAATTCATCCATTAGGTCAATAACCATTTTACAGGTAATGATACCCTCATTCAGGCCTTCCTGTTTATCCCATAGCCAAACAGGGTCAAGATGAGCATTTCCAAGAAAATGAAATACTAATTGATTTTTCTCCATATTATTTTCATATCCTTATTATATTTTAGAAGATAATTTATTTTAAAATCAAATCGCCAACCAGATCGAGTTGCTTAGAATGAACACCACTAAACCACCCCATAAATCCAAGGCGCCCATCTCCATCGTCCTCATTTAGAATCATTGCCATTCCGAGATTTGCTCCCGACTCTGGTTTAAATGGAGCAAGCCTCTTCCATGGTATAGCAAGTTCATATATTTTACCTCCATTTGAGCCAGATAAATCTTTAACTGCTATTTTAAAATCTTTTACATCTCCTTCTGGTACAGAAGAATCTGCTGTAAGATGACACCATGCTTGTTCTCCTTTTGTTCCTTTGCCCACACTATAGTCATATTTACCTGCCTTCTCTGTCTGTATTCTCACAGGATCAAATAGAAATTGTAATCCGTCTTGATTCCATATCTGACTATCAGCAAATTGAATATGATGAGAATCATCAGTAACTTCTACAGCAAGGTAGAGATTATTTTCATCCCAGAGCGCTCTCCAGACAGCAGAAAGGTCTTGCATACCCTTCCAATTCTCTTCATTTCCTTTAAATCTAAAAACCTGCCTCAATTCGTTGATGAAATTTGGTTCAGCTTTAGACCATGCTGCCTCATCCAAAACTCCATCAATCTTAATTGGTTCAGATGTTTTATAAGCAGTGGCAAAACCTCCTATCATCCTTTCTGCAGAAACTTTACGCCCTAATTCATCTGTTATTGTTGCTTTTACGCGGTAAATCGTTTGTTTATCACCGTTTGCCATATAAGCCTTAAATTCTTTGATACTTTCTGGTTCCAGTACCACCTTACCCTCATTTTCTCCTTTTAAGTAAGCATTAACAGATTCTGGTGATTGAAGAGCAAATGAACCCTTGTTTATAGACCATGATTTTATAAGTTCTAATGACCACTGTATTGTTTTCTTCTCTGTTCCATTATTGCTTATCACGACACGAATTCCTGGCTCTTCACTTTTATTTCTTGAATCTGCATAAATATTAAGAGAAATAGGGCTCATAATATATACCGGAACTATTATCTCGGAGTTAACATTTCCCCCAGGGCTATATTGAACTAGAATACGTCCCACCCTTGCATTTGTTAATTCAGGGGCTGTAATTGTACAAAGAACCTCTTTTCCATCCTGAGTAGTTTTAGCTTCCCAACGTGGGGGGGGTACTATAGTTATATCTTCAGCTTTTATATTTTGACCTGAAATGCGAAATTCGCAATTTTTTCCTTTAATAATTTTATAGTTTTTATCTTCTATAGAAATTACTGGAGTTCCAAGTTCCTTTGGGAGTAATTTATTTTCCGTCTTATAACGCAAAAGGACTGGTTCAGGAGAAATTCCAAGCGTGATTGCTCCGTTTATAGTTTTCAGTAGCTGACTGCTTCCATCTATTCTGATTAACTTAATTTCATTTACATTTCCTAAAGGAATACTGTGATCTATGCGTCCACCTTCACGCCATAATACGTGGAAAGCATCTCCTTTATCATCTCTGAAAAGAAATGACTGAACGCCATCACTATGTTGGACTTCATCTGTAAACTTTTTTATTGTAATACCATTAATCATATTGTAATACATTATAGCATCTAATTTAGGATTATATTTGCAATATTTACAATCAAAAGTATTATGGGCTTCTCCTGAAGTTCCTCTTGCTTTTCCATCTGGATCAGGATACTCAATTCCAAACCAACTTACATTTGCGCCGCCTTCAGCAAAAAAAACCGTAATTTTCTTTACAAGTTCCTGAGCTACAGCATACCGAGTTTGTCCCTGACTATTCAAGCCAAGTTCTGTGCTAAATATTGGTTTTGGAGCATTATAGTCTTTCATCATTTTCTTGTAATTTCTGACCCCTTGTCTTACCTGATCATATGTTTCGTAAACGTGAAAATCATAAATATCGCAATAATTCTGATAACCAGCATCAAAGAAGTGTTTATTTGCTCCTACAGATGTAGCAATTACTTTTATAGAAGGATCAAATGCTTTTACTGCCTCATAGACCGCTTTATAAGCTCTGACCTTTTCTGGAACAAACTCAGGCTTTTCTGGTGGTTCATTACCCAGACAAATATATGCTAAGCCTTTATCTGCAAATTTCTTTAAAAAGTTTGTCATTCCAAGTCTTAAATTTTCTTCGCTATAGTTTTTGAAACCATTTCTTTCTACATCTGCGGCTGGTGTTCCAGTAACCCATTTATTACCGAGTTCGAGACAAAGTTCGAGAGTAGGAACATATACTTTGGTAGGATCGTTCTTGTCCCAACCTCCCCAAACGCCTAAATTTCTGTGGCCAATTCTGCTGGCAAGTTTCATGTATGCGGGTATGCGATTATCCCAGCTTCTGATTGTAAAAGGTATTTCTTCTGGTTTATATTTTCTTGATTCAGCTTCGGGCAAACGAGCAAAGGCACTATATTCAGAAGCTTCTTCATAATTTTCTGGCGATATTTTTACATGTAACTCATAATACTTTCCTATTTCTATTTTATCTTTGGGAATTGTAATTGAAGTTGAATAATTAAATTTTTTGTTTTTAACTCCCTTGCGTTCGAGTTTTAAGTTTTCATGGTTTAGCTGTTCTGCACCCCAATAATCTGTAACTACAACATCGAGTTCAGTATCTTTTGGTGATAAAGGTTTAAATGTTTGAACATCTATATTAATTTTTATTTCATCTTCTGGATAAAATAAGTTTCCAAACGCTTCTCCTCCAATTTCAATTCTTTCAACGATTTTTTCCTTCTTTTCTGAAGCTACAGGACTTGCACTTAATGCATCGATATCACAATATCCATGTGTTTTCTGGAAATCCACATAAAATCTCGCCTTTGCTGTTTTTTCTGGAAACTCAACCTGTCGAGATGAAGATTTCCAATTTTGCTTTCCGGTTTGATCAACAATTGTAATGAGATCTATTTTTCTACCGGAATTATCAAGACATTCTATATTCAATCTTACAGCAAAACTACTATCAGGAGAATAAAGATCACTTCTCGTTGCTGCTTTAATAAGCCATAGTCCCGGGGAAGCCTTAAACTCTGCACCGAAAACTTCAACTGGATCATTTAACTGAGAATCATTTCGCTGAAGGCGCAGGAGATTTTTTCCATCAAAAGCACCGTCGCTAATAATTAAAGAAGAACCTTTTGGACAATTAAAATTCCACTTTTCAGGAAGAGATGAATTTTCAAAGGATTCCTGATATGATTCACCAACAACGGTTACTGTGGTTTTGACAATTCCTCTCAGGTCAGAAATCAATATTTCTGGTTTTTGGTCAGGTGAGCTACCTTTTCCTATCAGGATATGGAAACTATTACATCCTGGATGCCACTTGCCATCGTTTGCTCCTCCCCAATGTTCTCCCCCTACAAGTTCGGAAATTTTCAACTCTATATCATGCCACTTATTATCGGGTGAAATTTTTATTCCTTTTGCCTGATGACATTGTTTTGTAGAATCAATTAAACGTACATTAAAATTTTGAGTATTTGCTGTTTTTAATTTCATTTTAATAGACAATATGTCTATTCCGCTCAAATCTATTCCTGCATCAACGTAAGCTCCACCACCAGTAAAATCACCTTTTAGACTAACTGCGAAGCCATCTTTTGCAGTATCATCTTTTACTATTGATACTCCGCCTTTTGCTCCTGGAAATTCACGACCATCATTAAAATTCCATGCCAATTCACCTTCAGTCATAAATTCATCAAGATTAACTTCTTTTATAAGTTCTTGTTCTGGAGGTGCAAAATAGATTTTAACGCCGGAAATCCAAATACTTCCCTTTTTATTATCCCCAAAATCATTTCTTCCACAAAGAATATAAAGAGCCTTTGCTGGATTATGCCACTTGCCATCTTTAGCCCCTCCCCAACCTTCATAACGAAGGACATCCTCTACAGAAGAACTTGTACCTACATTTTTAAAATATCTTGCAATAGGAAAATTAATTTGTTGCCAATTACCATCAGGAGATATTTTATAATTAATCTGATGGCATTGATCTGTTCCGTCAATAATTCTCATGGTAATCTGTTGTTTTCCGACAGGTGCCTTTAACCAGAAAACTATGGAATCAATATTTCCTCCATCTGGTAACTTTCTTCCTGCTTGGACATAATTTCCTCCACCTGTAAAATCAGCATCCAATCGGAGAGCTGGACGCCTTTGAGGTTCTACATTATCATCTATTGTGAGGGCTCCTTTTGCACCTGGAAATTCCGGACCATTTCCAAAACTCCAGATTTTTAAAGGTTCATTTTCATCTAAAAGCAATGTTTCGCTATCACAGATTGATTCCATTGTGGTAAATAACAAAACAAGAAAAAAAGACATTAATGATAATCTTCTCATCTAAGTTCTCTCCTTTATTTAGAAATTTTACTTTTTCTCAGCACTATAAACTCTGATATAATCAATATACATATCGATTACTCCGTCATAACGTGAGAGATCGACAGGCCAACCGCCTCCTGTGGCGAGATTAACCATAAAGAAAATGGGATATTTTTTACAAAATTCAAGCGTTTTATGTCTAGCCACTTCTATATTATCACAATAATAAATTGTATCTGTCTCAGTAATTTTACATCCATAAATGTGAAAAGTTTCATACCACGCTGACTTTATCCCAAACTTTCCCATTCTAATAGGACTATTGATGTCCTTATTTGCTTGAACTGCAGCAGGTTGACGTGCAGCATCTTCTTTTGGCCAGGCATGAGCTGTAATCATGTAAGAATCATATGCATTCGGATGTCCAGGGCCCTCTCCTCCATATGCTTCAATGATATCAAGTTCATCACAACCCGGCGCTTTTGGCTCACTCATATAGTCAGTCATCAACCAAAATGCTGGCCACGAACCGATGGCATTGGGGGCAATAAAGCGGCATTCGAAATAACATGGGATGGAAACTTTTACCCCGGTTCCATCATTTCTAAGCGAAGATATTAAACCAGCACTTTTAGCCTTTTCACTGGCTCTTATACGTAGATACGAATCCATCTGAGCAAAAGGATTATTGGGTTCGCTAAAACTTGTAAATCTCAAAGTGCTAAAATCCTGCCAACCATGTGGTGGTTTATGGTCATAATATTTAAAATCAGGCCCATCACCAATAGAAAGAGGGTCTTTAAAATCGTCCTGGAAGATGAGCTTCATACCTTTAGCAGGCGGAGGTGGTTCAGAAGGTATTCCCTCGTTCCATGATATACCACCTTTATTATATAATTGAAGATAACAATTATCTTTCAACTCCCCTTCTGTACATGATAAACGCAAGGTTATTGGTCCATGAGGATATTTGTCAGCAGGAAAGATAAAAGACCCTTTTCCATCATTATCAAGGGAAACATTTGCAACAATAGAGTCTTTTCCCTGTCCAGGACCTTGCTGCCAACATTTTGCTACGACATTCAATCCCGAATATCCAGGAACTGAGATTTTTATCTGCGTATCACCTTTTATTTCTGAACAGTATGAAGGTTCTTCAACTTTTATTCCAAGAGGTGGTTTAACCTCAAGGTGAATATTATTGAAAACCTGTTCTGATGGAGAACCGCCTCCTACGATTGATAATTCACTAAAAGAAGAAACTTTATTATCATTAAATTTCACAACTCCTCCTTTTCCTTTATTCCAATTTTTACTTGATATAACCCATGAACCTCCTGCGCCACGCACTATTTTCAAAGTAAGAAGTCCTCCTCCATCTGTCACAGATAGGAGAGAACCATCAATTGGTTCTGGTGCCCAACTTTTCTGGTCAGGGATATTCCGTCCATTTACCACAGCCCACTGAACGGAAGATTTCCCTTTATTACGTCCAATGTGAAAAATATATCCATCGCCTTTTGAATTAAGTAAAAGAAATTCTACAAAATCAGTACCTTGAGTTGCAGCACCAGTTCCCCAACCTAAATCAAGAGAAAGAAAAAGAACTCCAGGATTATTTATTTCATTAAAAGTCTTACTGAGGAGACCCTTTTTTCCAGGAGCAAAAAATCTTGCCACAGGACCAGGATTAGCTGACTTAGCCTTGTAATCGTAAATATCCCATCCTTCTTCTGCTTTCCAACCAAGCGTATTAAAATCGCCCTTTGAAAAATCCGTTGTAATAAGGATTTCAGAAAAAGAAGTAAATACGAGAAAAAACAGGATAAAAACAAATAGTATATTTTTTTTTATTTTTACATTCATAATCTTTATAGAATTTTATGACTTTTTAGTTATTTATTTACTTCAAGAATGATATTGTTAAATGCCTGCTCATCAAAATTGTTAGTACCAAAAAGTACAACTTGATTGAAAGAGGTTGTTGTTTTATCTTCAAATTTTACAGTTCCCCCTTGTCCATTATTCCACTTTTGACAGAAGATCGTCCATTTTCCACCTTTTTCTCTTGTTATAAGCAAGTTTTCCAATCCTCCACCATCAATTATAGCAGGCTGATTACAATTTATAGCTTCAGGTGCCCAATTTTTATCCTTTGGAATTGCATTGTTCTCTACTGTTGCCCATTGAATTGCCCAATTTGCATTAACTCTTCTAATGTGAAAAACATATCCATTTCCTTCTTCATTCAAGAGAGCAAATTCTATCACATCAGCTCCCTGATCTGCATTTCCCCACCCCCAACCAATACCAATACTTAATTTCAATTGTTTTGGATCTTTTAATTCGGGGAATTTTTTGACAATTTTGCCGGGAGCCTTATTAGCAGGAAATCTAGCTACTAAGCCTGGATTATTATTGGCCGCTTTGTAATCGTGGATATCCCAATCACCTTCAACCTGTAAATCAAATTTCTTAAAATCTCCTTTAGCAAAATCTATGTTAAATATCTCATCCCCGATACAATTTAAACCAATAAAAAACATTGACATTGTCCCGATTAGTGTTCCAATAATTGCTTTTTTCATTTTTCTTCTCCTTTTTTAATAATTATTTTTAATAATTAAACTCTGTTAAATTATAAGTAAAAAAATATTTGCAGTGAGTTCCTGTATTACTATATAAATCCTGCATAGTAGAAGAACGACCATGCCCATCAAAATAAAAATGTACTGCATTCCTTTTTTTATGAATTGTCTGAATACGACCATTCCAACTAGCACCTGATTTAGCTCTGAAATTAGCAATCATATGCCCATCTCCTGGATTCGGCCAACCACAGGAACCATGATTTGAAGCAGAATCTGCAAGCATAACATATATAGCTGGATTCCTTAACCGAACGAATTGTATATGTGTCCAGCTATCTCCATACGGTTGACTACTGTCAAAAGGAATTCTTTCATAAAATCCAAGATTCTGATCATCAAGATAACAAGCGTAAGCATAATTATCAAAATTCCAGTTTGAGTTGTGTACACTATAATACTTATTAGAAGGACAACCAAAAACTTTAGGGCTATCAACATATCTGCCACCAGTAGCTGCTTTACCGGTTCCTGAAACAAATTGTGACCATAAATCTATATGTCCGCCTTCAACCCATTCAACAGTTAGTTTATTATTATAATCTGCAGCATAACTTAAACATCCTAAATAACATTGCCTTTGATTATTGATACAAAAAGCTTCTTTTGCCGTCTCTTTTGCCATCTGAAGAGATGGAAGCAGTAAGGCAAGAAGTATCGCTATAATTGCAACAACTATTAATAACTCTATCAAAGTAAATTTATTTTTTTTCATAGAGGAAAAAATCCCTCCTTCTTTCTTTTCTTATTCCCTATCCCAACAATAATCTGATGAGCCATCCCATGGATTACCCAATTTTCCAGCTTGATAAAATGTATTGGGTATCATCCCACCAACTTCTCCTGTAACATGACCATCAAGCCATACAACAGTTGTAGCTCGCCTCATATGCCTCGCATATGCAACTGGATTTGCAGTATCACACCATGCATAGATATGGTAATAGCCCTTAGTATTTCCAGTAGCATAAGAAGCTGCAGGCTCAGCAGAAAAAATTGTCCTGGCTGGTTTTCGAATTTGACTTAATGTTGCGGGGCCTAAATATTTACCATATATAGAACTTGGACTCCATGATCCGATCCATGTATCTCCCCCCAACATTCTGTGATTATATCCGTAGCTAACTCTGCCATAGCGAAGACGCTGATCTGGCGGATCATTTGGTTGAACGTCAGAAGGACAAAATACAAAGCCTAAGTTTCCTGTAGTAGGAGAAGGCACTAAACGATGATACCACCCATTATCGAGGGTATTTGGTCCTGGAGTCAAGCCTACTTTTTCAACTAAAGTTCCATTATTTTCATCGCAATACATAAATATCAGAGTACCGATTTGCTTACAGTTATTAAAACACGAAACTTGTTTTGCATACTCCTTTGCTTGTTGGAGGGACGGAAGAAGCAAAGAAGCAAGGATAGCTATAATCGCAATAACCACCAATAACTCTATAAGAGTAAATTTAGTTTTTCTCTCTTTCATAAATTACCTCCTTTTTTTGATAATTCTTTTTTCAAATTTATACATCATTTTCTTTTTTATATTTTTTCCAACTTTATCTCTCTAATGAAAAAATCAGTTGAATTTGCCAATGAAATAAGTGCGAAATTCCATCCCCACCTATTTGCAAAATATGCTTCTCTCAATTCCCAGCTATATTCATGCCATTTACTTTCTGACAAAAGCCTCTGCGCTAAATAACCTGTTCTGAATCCTTCATATCCATTTATCGTCTCATAAGTCAAGGCAATACTCTGTTGTTCTGAAGACATTCCATTTTTAATGACTAATGTTAACCGCAAAATTCCCTCATCATGAGATAGAAAGTCAGAGTCAATGTCAATCCGAAAATATATACATATATTATCTCTATCTTTGTCAGTGATGTGAGTGCAAAATTCCCCATCAAAGAGACATGATTTTACAAAATTTTTATGTTCATCTCGAAGAAAAATTTGTCGGATGACATTTATCTTTTCCCGACTAAAATGCCATGTAAAAAAACCCTTTTTAGTACGAAGTACTTCAGAAAGGAAATAATTATCCCGGTCTATTCTCACATTTCGAATAATATGTTCAGGGATTTGTTGAATAAAAACAGGGCTTTCTGTTAATATCACTTTTTCACCAATGGAAACTGTTTCTGTCTCAGAATTAACTTTCGTAATTTTTACATTAGCTGTAAATATACAGTCAAGTTTTTTCCCACATTCTGTCCATAAAACCATTATCTTTTGATGATTAGCTCCATTAAAAAGAAATGCAAAAAGTTCAGGAGCCATATTATAAAAACCAAGATACTCAGGATCATTCCCTAATAGAGTTGTCATTTGTTTTAAAGCTTCATAAGATGGCCTCAATGACCAATCCCTTCGTATAATCCCATGGTCTGTATCATGCCCATAAGCAGGACCTCGTGCTTCAAACCAAAATATTCTATCAAAGCCTTGAATGATAGAAAGAAGAAAAGCTTTTACTATTGCTTCAGCCTGTTTGCTATCCTGCACTAAGTCTTTTTCTATTGAAGTTTGATAACCAATTTCTGTTATAAAAAGCTGAATATCTTTTCGTTGCTTATTATCTTCCAACATCTTACGTAATTTTCTAGCAATCTGGAGAAAACCTTCTTCATCTCCATTCATCATTGCTGCAAGATTTTCATATGGGTGCACGGCGATAAAATCAAAATGCCCTGAAGCTCCGTTTTTTATCACAAGGTCCAGAAAACCAATATCACAACTTGCTACACTAAGACCGATTTTTATTGAAGGATCTATTCTTTTTGCTTCTTCATAAGCATTTTCAACAAGTTCAACATAATCTTTCACCTTATTATCTGACTCATAAAAACTGCCATTAAACTCATTCCAGACTTCCCAGTATTTTATATAGTTCCCATAACGTTTCACTGTAGCAGATATATAATCTCGCCAGTATAAGATATCTTTTATTGGTCCCCTACGCGTTCCTCCATCAAGTGAAGCCCATTTTGCAAAATACGCCCATACGCCAACTAAATTCATATCATTTTTTTGCGAATATAAAACAAATTCATCGGCTATTTTCCAATCCCATTTTCCCTTTTCAGGTTGAATAGTATTCCATTCAGGGAAATAACGGAACCAATTGCATCCGGCATTTTTCAATAACGGATAAAATTTAGGGTAATCAGAAAACCACTCAGCCCCAGATGCTATCCCCCATGGACTCTTATTTAATATTTTTTCACCTATTTTCAAATTTTCACCTTTTCATAAATCTCAATTTTTCTTATTAATCTTTTTTACTTTAACTTCCTTTATGTAAAATTCATTTGGCGAACTGATAGCATCTGTACGAAAATTCCATCCCCACCCACCAACAAAATTAGCATCATTAACAACCCAGGTATGACTATGCCATTTATCGTCTTCAGGAATTGTCCACCATCCATTTTTAACTCCTCTATATCCGTTCAACGATTCATAACACAAAATCATTCCAGCCGATTTATCCGGAGAGACACGTTTTGCAACAACTGTAATCTCCAGTTCCTTTGTACCAAATGAAGCAAAAGATGGATCCACTCTAAAATACATATATCTTCCTTCACTTCCATGAGCAAAATTGGTTTTTCTCCATGACTCTGTAAGTCCATTTTCTACTGCACTTGTTTCAAGTCTCACTTGTTTTATTCCTTTTTCCATGTTTGTGGCTCCAAGTCGACAATATACTTCATCTACATTACTATAATCGGTTCCCCACGGAAAAGGTAACTCTTTATTTTTATATGCCTGCTCAATGAGTTCTCGAGGAATATTCAATATAAATAACGGTCGTCTGGTTAAAATAATTTCTTCACCAGCTGAAAGATTTTTCTCTTCACCAATATAATTTATAATCTTTATAGGAGTCTGAAAAACTATTTTTTCATTAGTATCAATCTTTGCCCAGGCAACAAGAATATCAGAATTATTGTTACTAAATAGAAAACCATATCCCTCATTCCCTACTTTTAACCATCCTGTATAAATAGGAACTTCTCCAATAAGAGAAACCATAGTTTGAAGAGACCTTAAAGCAGGCCTTTCTGTCCAATCATGACGAATCAAACCATGATCAGTATTTTTTCCATAGGCTGGGCCTCTTGCCTCAAACCAGAAAATCTTTTCAAATCCTTGCACAATTGAAAGAATATAAACTTTTATTAAGGCTTCTGCCTGCAATGCGTCTGTTGTTTCATCAGCTTGAATCGTTGACTGAATACCTGTTTCTGTAATCCAGAGAGCAATATTTCCATTCTGTTTATTTTCCTTAAGCATTTTACGAAGACTTGCTGCCATATTAAGATAATTGGCTTCATCTCCATCATTTATAACCGAAGCAAGATTTTCATAAGGATGTACTGCA
>CAYRRM010000004.1:42194-144370 GCA_964426675.1 uncultured Lentisphaera sp. | reverse complement strand
AATAAAAAAAATTTTTTTTTAGGAAAATGAAGTAAAAAAAATAAATTTATTATTTATAAAATTTTTATAATCAATGTGTTATGTAATTTTTAAGACAAGAAGTGTTTATGGTTTTTCAGTAATATGTAAAAAAAAATGAAATTTTTTTACATTTTTTCTTTGATTTTCATAGAGTAGGATATAAATTTTATTAGTTTTTAATAAAAACCCCAAATTTTTAAAAGGGAGGCAAAAATGGCAAAAAGAAAACCAAACGCAAAATTCATGGCACCAATGACTCCAAGTGCTGCATTGGCAGAAATCGTTGGTTCCAAACCACTTCCAAGAACAGAAGTGACCAAAAAAATCTGGGCTTACATCAAGAAAAATGGTTTACAGGACAAGAAGAATAAACGTTGCATTAATGCTGACGGAAAATTAAAACCTATTTTCAAGAAAGACCAGGTCACAATGTTTGAAATGACAAAACTGGTTAATAAGCATCTTTCCTGATTGCTTTTAGCCTTCCTGAAGAATTAAAACGGGGAAAATTTCCCCGTTTTTTTTTTCTCAATTCTAATATCACTTTGTACTATTATTCAAAATTATAGTTACCAATAGATTCATTCAAATCGAGAGACAAATAAGATATTTAAAAAAAAATTTTAATTATTATTTTATTGGATTACAGAGGATAGTGTTTTTGAAGACGCCAGAAGTATTTTTCCCCATTTTTTACTTTGTTTAGAATTGTGTCGAAATTTTGGTCCGAATATCGCAAGGCAGCCCTTAAATATTCCAGAGGAGGAGAATGTTGGAGTAGCCATCATTGTGAGTTCTGGGTGCTTGGCAGGTTCAGCACAATAGTATTTTAATTTTGATGCATTATTAATTTGTTTAAGAATATTTTTTTCTGAGATTTTTAGTTCTTTTTCTTTCTTGATAAGTTCTTCGATTTTTCTGTTTGCTTCATGCTTCTTGAATGTTGATAGGTATGCGATGCCAACAGGTGAAGAGAGGATTGAAAATTTTTCATATAGCATCGGACGGGCAATCAGAGAGTTGGAGGAAAGAACTTCGGATACAACGATAAAATTGTCTTCTGATGGTATTTGATATGCAAAAATCGCATTTTCTCCGCTTTCTTTAGATAGTTTTTTCAGGATATGGTGTAATGTATCCAAATCTATATGTGAATTTCGCAAAGAATTTTTTAGAATTTCTAATTCTATTAGTTTCGTACCAGGTTTATATTTTCCTGTTTTTTGACACTGAATGACAAAGGCGCTATCTTCGAGAGTAGAAAGTATTCTATATGCTGTGCTTTTGGCAGTTTTTAATTTTATTGCTGCTTCGCTTACTCCAACTGAAGCATTTCTACAAATGTATTCGATTAAGGATAATGCCTTTTGAACAGAAGAGAGGATATTTTTTCTTTTCAGAAATTTTGGGTGTATTTTTTTTCTTCCCGTTATTGACATAAAATTAGACCCCACTTAATATATTTTAAAATAATAAAAGTTGCAAAAAAGTCAAATGAAATTTTTATAAGTACAATAGTTTTAGAGACAAAAATAGGAGTATGATAAGATGAATTGCTTGAAAAAAGTTTTTTTATTCTGTGAGACAAGACTATTTCAGGTTATTCCTTCTCATTTTAACTTTCAGGTAAATTTTATTTCGCAATTTTTTCTAACTATGCTAAATTGAGAATATGGTTTTTGTTTCTGTTTTCGCTCTAAATTGTAATCGTAAAAATTCATATTAAGAATCAATGATAATGATAAGGAATAGTATTTCAAAAAATGAATAATATCATAGGAATTAAGAGAATAGTAGAATTGCTGAATGCAGAGAAAGAAAGAATATTAGAAGCGAAAAAAAAACAGTTGGCATATTGGCGCTGGGAAAAAAAAGATAGTCCTCCTGTTATAGCGTATTTTGACCTTACACCTGAGCAAGAGGAGATACCTTCTTCAAATTTGAAGGAGGCCTTTTACAGTAGCGAAATGATGTTATTTAACCAGATCAGGAATGTGTTTTCGGCGTTGAATTCCTATAGTGATGTAGTTCCAAGCATTCGTGCAAACATGGGAGTTGGAGTTGTTTTGTCTCTTTTTGGGGGGGCGCAAATAGTTTTTGAAGATAAGATGCCATGGCCCAAGGAGCATTTTTCGAAAGAGAGGCTTTCTAATTTTTCTGTGGATGATATTCAGATACGCGGTGATTTTGAACTTGGTTTAAGTCATATGAGCTTCTTTAAAGAAGTACTTGGAGATGCTATTCCTGTTTATTGTATGGACCATCAGGGACCTTTTGATTTAGCTCATTTGCTTTTTGGAGACCAAATATTTATAGAAATTTTTGATGACCCTGATTTTGTTCATCATCTACTTAATTTATGTGTTGAAGTTTCAGTTAAAGCGATAGAAATTATGAAGGAAATTAGTGGGGAAGGGCTTGGAGAGTGTTTTCATAGTAATATGCTTTATGGGAACAATATGGGAATACGCATTTGTGAGGATACTTCAGCTCTTTTAGGACCTGAGCAAATAGCAGAGTTCGTTATACCGTATACAACTAAATTGGCAAGGCACTTTGGTGGTGGATGGGTGCATTATTGCGGGAGAAATGACAATCTTACAAAACAAATTTGTGCATTGCCAGAGATTAAAGGTATAAATTTTGGAATAATACCAGGAAAGGAATATGATCATGAATTTGAAAAAGATATGGAGAGTTGTCTGAATAGTAAGACCATTTATGTGGGGGCCTGGATTCCTTATCCTAATGAAACAGCAAAGGAATTTGTTAAACGCATGCATTTTTGGGCAAAACAAGGTTGTATTATACCTGTTATGCCTAATTCAAAAGAGAAATACGGTATGAATTCCAGAGAAATGGTAGATTATTTTAGAGAACTTGGGTGATTGGTTCATATTTGCATTTTTTTCTTTTCTGAAAAATTAAGTTATTTGACTTATGTTTGAAAGATTTAATGAAGAGGAAATAATTTCGTATTCTTTAAGGCCTGTATTTGCTTGTATCGTTGGCGCTTTTCTCGCAGCCTGGATTTTGTGTTTTGTGTCAAATATTTTTTACGCATTTTTGTCCCTTGTTGTATTTGCGATTTTCGCAAAAAAGATTTTTTCTAAAGAATTCAGCAAATTCATTATAACTCTGATAATAGTCTTCTTTCATGGGTGGTATTTCCTGTATAATCAGGATGGAAATTCTAAACTGCCGAATAATTTTTCAGTTGTAGCTAAAGTGGAAGTGAGGGAATTTTCTTCTCCTGTTGGGATTGATTGGCTTGAGATGCCATATTATACGAATGCAGAGTTGATGGAATTGCGATTTTCGCAGTATGATAAAAGCCCAATAAATGCAAATATTCCGGTTGTTGTTGTCTTTAAAAACAGAAATTTAAAATTTTCTTATGGTGATATTCTTGAAATAAGAGGTAGAGTAGCCAGACCTTCAGATATTCTTTTTGAGGGAGATTTTAGTCAGAAGGATTTTTTTTTATCGCGCAAAATATCATTTATCATCTACGCAGATGAGGTTAAAATTCTTCAAGAGAGATTTTCTTTTACGAGAAGTGTTTTGAATATAAGAAACAAGATTTTTTCAAATATATCTGAAGGGCTTGAAGATGAAAACCGTAATGTTCTTGCGGCTCTTTTATTTGGTTGTCGTCAGGGAATTGATGCTTTATCGAAACATAGACTTGTTTTAGGCGGTACTATACATGTAATTGCGATTAGTGGTATACATACTGCGATTTTTGCCAGTATATTTTTATTTTTGATGTTTTTTATTCCTTTTCGAGCGAGGTATTTTTTACTTCCTTTTTTTGTATTTTTTTATGTATATTGCACTGGTTTTCAACCTTCAGCATTGAGGGCATTTTTAATGATTACAATATGGTCTTTTGGACGGAGTTTTTTATATCCAGTTAGTTCTTATTTGTCATTGTTATATGCTGCTGTGATTTCTCTCTGTTTGAATCCATTTTCATTACTTGATACGGGTTTTCAATATTCATTTACAATAACGGCATTTTTAATTGGAGCTTGGAATAAGGCGTCTTCATTTATTTCATTATATAACCTGGAGAATCATTTTAAAGTTGGTGTAATTAGAGTTAACTATTTAAAAAAAATTTTGAATGGATTTTTGCTAAGTTCAATTATGTGTGTAATTGCCTTGTTAGCTGGCTTGCAAATATCACTATTTAATCAAAATATTTTTAATCCGTTTTCTGTGATTGTTAATCTGGCAATAACTCCATATTTATATTTGATATTTGTATTTTCTTTTTTAAAGATTCTTTTTCCATTAAAAGTTTTAACAATAGTCTTTAATTTTACTCTAGATTTTTTTAGAAATTTTATAGTATTTTTTTCTGATTCTGCTATTAGAATAGCGACGCCTCCTCTTTTTTTAGTAATCCTTTTTTTTTCATTACCGCTGGTGTTGATAATATTTTTTAGCCCGTCGAAAAGATGTTGTAGAATTTTGTATATATTGTTATTCCTTTCGTTAATTATATTTTTTGCTTTACCAGCAATAAGGGGTAATAGGACATTTTTGATAAGTGGAGAGGGACTTCCTCCTGCAATAGTTGCTTTACGTCCAAAATACGATTCAGTTATAGTGATTAATGCTCCCTCGAGGGAGCATTCTCGAAAAATAATAGAGCTTTTATCTGCAAATGGTTATGGTAGGATTGATAAATTATATTGTACGAGAGCGTTGATGAAAAATATAGAAGGGGTTCCTTACCTTCTTTCTTATTTTTATTGTTGTGATCTTATTTTTCTATCAAATCCATTTTTAAGTCCTTATGCAAGGTTTACGTTAGAGAGAGCTATTAAGAACAATGTAAAAATCGAAATGCCTTCAGATAATAGTGAAAGCAATAAAAAAAGAGAAATAAATGAGCTTAAGATTGAACTAAATATTATTTCAAATGAAATCATCTCAATGATTTTTTTAAGAAGTGGCAATGTTGTGATAGAAATTCGAGATGGAAAAAAGCTGAAGCAAATAGAAATTCCAAATTCTTTACAAATGAAAGTTCAGGAAATCAAATAGTTATATATATTTTTTTTAGAGAGAGAAAAGACTATCTCATTTTTTTTCAGTTATTTTTAATTTCTGATCGAAGAGCCATTTCCACATTTCTCTATCATCATATGTTTTAGACCATGCATCATGGCCTTTTGCATTGTAAATAGTTAATTTTGGCGTTGCTCCTGCATTTTTTAGGGCATCACACCAGGTTTTGGATGAGGAGACATTTACGACGTTGTCCCCTTCATTATGGAAGAACCATATACCCATATTTTTCATTGCAGAGACATCGCCGGGGTTGTTATCAGCCGGGCAAATTGGGACTATTGCTGCAATTTTATCAGGGATAGCTCTTGCCAGGATTAGAGTATTTCTTCCGCCCATACTGAGTCCTGTTATATATATGCGGTTTGTATCTATTTTATCTTTATATTTTTCGAGGATATAATTAAAGAATGCCACTAAGTCTTCGGTTTTTGGCCATGGTGTTGTTTGAGGGGAAATTACAATGGCATCGAATTTTTCTCCTTTTTCAATTAAGCGGGGGATTCCATTTTTTAGGACTTTATTTAGTTCAGTTGTTCCATTTCCTGATTCTCCTAAACCATGCCAAAAGATTATTAGAGGTATTTTATTTTATATATTTTTTTTGGGGAGATATTCGTAATATCCGAGGGGGGAGTTATCCTTTCCTTTTTCAATAGGGTTTTGTTTTTCTTTTGCTTCGATAAGAGCTGTTATACACACAAGGAGAGATGTTGTAATAAATGTAATGATAGTTTTTTTCATTTTCATAAGTAATCTCCTTTTTTATTTGTTTAATTATCCTGAATTACTTTTATCCAATGTAAATTATACCAATCGTTAAATATGAGATATATCTTGCCATTTGATTTTACTTTTTCTGAGGAGATTGGAGAGTCCTTTGTGTTTTGAAGAGTTATCTCATCTGAATCAGTTTTTAAAATTAAAGAAGGGTTATTTCCAAATGGAGTTGCGTATACCTGGATTTCATAACTTCCTGGAATAGTTTTTATTATGAATTGGTTTTTAGAAACTTTGCAAGAATCTTTTTCGATATCAGAAGCAATCCATTTTGCGACGGAATCCCCATTAGCTGTTTTTTCAAAGCCCCATCCTTTTTCTTCGCTAAATATATCTGAAGAAAGGACAGGTTGATATTCTGTTATGATGCCGAATTTATTCATTTTTCCGATGAATTCAGTTGAACCGAAATCAAAGAGATATTTTTTTCTTTTTATATAGTTCTTTTTTTCAATTAGATATTTTTTTTCTCTTTCTTCAGCATCCCTTGAGAGTTTTTCTATTTCCTCCATGGAGTTTATATTTTTTATATACAGTGGGAAAATACTGAGTTGTAAATCTGATTTAATGTGGATTTTTGAAGTTTTTCCGAAGGAATCGGTTACAGTACAATCTCCAAGATTGAGAGGTAGGATAGATTTATCATCAAGTGCCCACGCTGTTAGAATTTTTTCACCATTTTCTTTTTCCCATAAATACAGCCAGATTGCGGGGTTATCCTTTATAATAAGTCTATTGACTCTGTTCTCTTTTGTTCCATCTATCTCTCTGATTAGAGTTGCATAGGTAAAAAATGAAGGGCGATAACTGCGATCTTCGCGAATTAATCCTGCGCCGGCATGCTGAGCTGGTCTTGAACCTATTTCGCGATATACAAATACCTTTTGTATTCCTGATGCAAGGGCTATCATCAAGCATCTTGGTAATTTTGCCGCCTGATAGCGTTCATCTCTGCCGATAGGGCCACCTACATCATATCCTGTTTCTGTCATCCAGATAGGGGAATTTGGTTTTAAATCTTTCCACCATTCATTAAGATATCTGAGTTCTGTTTCATAATCGTTATCTTCTGGACCTGCTTCTTTCTTACCACGTTGAACATTGGGGTCAACATATGCTGTTTCTGGATCTGATTTTCCACTGTAATAGTGTACATTTAAGATGTCTGTAAAATCGAGAGGAGTTTTTCCATCTGGGTATTTGTATGTTTGCATTCTTGAGATAATTGATGTTCTTATTCCCGCCCATCCACAACTGGTCACTTTTATATTTGGATCTGCTTTTTTTGCTGCTTCTGCTCCGATGCGAAATATATCGAAATATCTTTCAATAGTGCTTACCCACGGGCCCCAGCTTTCTGCGTTGAGGTTTGGCTCATTCCATAGTTCTATAACTTTTAAAAGTCCCATTCCGCTGATTTTGTCATTTGTAAGTAAGGCGGTAGGGGGATGTTTTACAGACCCATATCTTGCTACGATTTGAAAGATACACGTTCCATAATCATTAAAATTTTTTGGAGGAAAACCAAGAGCATTTTTATGTCCCTCCGGAGCGCTTGTCGCCCATTTCGGCGTTTGGAACACATAAGGCAGGTAACTTAATCCGGCGTCAGTATAGGTTTTGATAAATTCGTCCTGATTAACATGCCACGGAGCAACGGATCCGTCGAAAGCGTACTTATCTTTTTCTGGAGATATGAATGCCCATTTGAGATTTTCAAAACGTATCCACCCAAGTCCTAACTGTTGATGATATAGGACAGCAGTTATATCGGCTCCATTTATTCCGAAACGAGACTTTTCACCAAGTTTTTTTTCCGCCGGTTTAAATGAGAAGAAGTTAGAATTATATATTTCGGTTTTATTTTCAAGATTAATCATTGTTGATATGAGATATCCGCCCAATGGGAGAGGAGGTAATTTTATTTCTTCTATTGAGAAATTAAAAGAAGGAATTTTTATGTTTTTCTTATCTGAGAAGACAACTTTTCCAACTTTTGGGATTTCGAATTTTTCATCTTCAATTCCATCATAAACCATTATTGCTGAAGGCATTCTAATAACAGGTTTTTTCTCATTGTTTTCAGTTTTATATTGGAGTT
The DNA here is from genome assembly GCA_964426675.1 of uncultured Lentisphaera sp. Classification (GTDB taxonomy): domain Bacteria; phylum Verrucomicrobiota; class Lentisphaeria; order Victivallales; family GWF2-50-93; genus DYMC01. The sequence continues at coordinate 136,386 of CAYRRM010000004.1, read as the reverse complement.
TTAAGTATCTTGCCTCAAATGGGGTATTTATTTGTATGGGAAACTCCCCCCATCGTTTATGGAGGTTAATATTTTGAAGTTCCGGGATAGGAGTAAAATTTTCTCCATCGTTTGACTTTAACATGTCAAGAAGCCATGTCCAATTAGCGTCTCCAGATTTAAACTTGATTGCCTTTATTTTTATAACTTTACCTAAATCAATGATTTGTGATGCTTCAGTGAAATGGTCATTAATCCATTCGGTGGACGCTGAAGAAAAATCATCATCATCAGTGAGGGTATTGTCTACTATCTTTTTGTCATCGTAGATAAGCCATCCTTTTGCGCCGATGGCGTGATCAGAGCCTAATAATGGGTCTGGAGCCTTTTTATTAAAAAGGGCTGAATCTTCCTGGATAATCAAGGATAATTCAATACTCTGTTCTTCATTTTTTCCATTATTAAAAATGAATATTGCTGAGGATGGCTTTTCTGCTTCTGTCCAATCCGGGACAATGAAATTTTTATCAATTTTTCCTGAAGCGAATTTTGAGTCTGTTATTAGTTCAAGAGAATCAACGTCAACATATGAATATCCCTGTTCTTTTGTAAACCATACAAGTCTAATTCCATTTATAGGAAAATCGGTTTTTCCATTTTTATCCTGCTGTTGCCATGCTTGTTCTGCATTATTAAAATCAACTTCTATTTTTTTCCAGCCAGTCCAGTCGACATTAAATAAAACAAATAAGCCCTCATTTTCATTATCTGTTGTTTGAAGTCCAATTTTGGAAACATTTGAATCAGGGAATATTTTTATCCACAGAGATATTTTAGAATTAGCATTGATTTTACCTTCGTAGATGGGACAATCTGCTTTACCTACACCAGAATCAGCAATTCCAGAGAAACGCAAGACTTTTTTTCCTATTTTTGCCTCTTCAGACTCGATTGGGGAAGCCTTCATTTTTGACATATGCCATGAACCGGTTTTTACCTGAGAGGAGTCTTCTAAGGGATTAAGAAGAATTTTTGCGTCCGTTGAAAAAAGTTCAATTGAAAGAAGATGGGAGAAAAGAAAAAAAGAAAAGAAGATTTTAAATTTTTTCATGTTGTTAATACCTCGATATTTAAAAGTTGTTGTTTAATATTCGTCTACCCAAAAATCCCATTCTCTATGCGCTGGAGATCCGACACCTTTCCAGAGTCCCCAGGTGCTGTATGGTCCCAGAGCAAGACAACCTGCTCCAGTTTGAAAGCGATATTTTGTACTTGTGAGATTTTTTACGTGTCCATCTATAAAAACTACAGGTCTGGCAGTGTTATGCCATGATTCAGCCTGATATGGATCATAGTATCTATAGTCTCCTCTGGTATTGTCGTTTCTATGGGTAGAATCCCAATGATATGGTGTTTGTATTGGTCTGGAAAAATGAGTGATTCTAAAATTAAACACAGGGCCTGCGGGGTTTGTCCCATTTGTATAATGCTCGAAAAGTCCAGAATATGCATTATATTGTCCCCCATCGCCATGTGCAGATACGTAATATGATCCGAGCCAGCCAGACCAGTTTGTGGCAACAGAAACCCATGCAGAAGGACAAAGCCATATTCCCCCTGTAACTCGTCTTAACCTATCAGCATTTTGAGGACCGTTATACTTTTGTCCACTATAATCTTCTAATAAGACGACAAGTCCTGCTCCCCTTGAACCTTTTTTGAAAGGGTCGTAACCGCTTTGTTCATAGTATGGCAGAGAGTTCTGAAAATCCGAAGCATATGAATGCATAGATAATCCTATTTGCTTAAGATTTGATCCGCATATAACCATTTTTGCTATATCTCTTGCCCGTTGTAGTGCGGGTAGTAATAATGCAGCCAATATTGCGATTATCGCAATAACTACAAGTAATTCGATGAGAGTAAAAAATTTCTTTTTCATAGAAACTAAATTTTCCTACTTTAAATTAAAATTCATTAAGCCAGAAATCGTATGGTGAATGCGGGGGAGAGCCTCCACCTGTAGCGAGATTATATGAAGAATATGGTCCAAGAAGCATATTCTGGAAGCCTTCAGCCCTGTAAATTAATGAAGTTAGTCCTTTAACATGACCATCTGCAAAAACTGTGGGGCGGGTACCGTAAGTATTTTTCTTGTGCCAACTTGCTTGTTGTAAACCATTATTTGTTGGTGCACTTTCGGAAGTTGACTGTATTGGCCATGCTGGAGACATGCGTCTGGAACAAAATTGTAATGGAGTTCCATTAGGTTTGGAAAAGGTTTTTAGACTTATTGCCGATGAATTTGGGGTTGCTTGACTTGAATTCATAGGGGATCCCTGATAATGATAATACAAACCTTCGTAACAATTGAATGAATACCCTCCCCAACTGCCGTCATGATTATATTTTCCTCCCTGATAGTTAGGGTCAAAATAAACAGGAGATGATGGGCATATCCAGACAGGGTGTCCAGTAGCGAGATGATCTGCGACATTTTCTCTTGCACCTAAGTAAGGAGCAAGAGCTTTTTCTAGTCCTCTATGCATATACCCCCAATTTCCCCAATCCGAGTTTGGGGCGACTTTCCAACATGGCATATACATATTCCAATCTGAACCATATAACTGGTATCCTACACCAACCTGCTTAAGGTTGTTAAGACATTGAATAAGTTTTGCCTGTTCTTTTGCCCGTTGTAGTGCGGGTAGTAATAATGCAGCCAATATTGCGATTATCGCAATAACTACAAGTAATTCGATGAGAGTAAAAAATTTCTTAATCGCATTCATCCTTTTACCTCCAAATATCAAAACATTCACATTTCGTGAATGTTATCTATACTTATAATATAACGTAGATATAAAAAAGTCAAATAAAAAATTTACATTTTTTTTTCGTGAACGGTTTTAAGAGGGTAATATGAAATGGAAAAATTTGTTTTTTATGAGGATTTTTTGCTTATCTTTTATGAATCGAGACATAAGCAATTTTACTTAAGTTCTTCCATATCGGAAATTTCCCGGTGTAATTTTAAGGTGTTTTTTAAAGATTCTAGAAAAATGATATTGGTCACAAAATCCTGTTTTTTCAGCGATTTCTTTCAATGTCATTTCTGTTGATATAAGTAGATTACAAGCTGCTTCCAGACGCATTCTCAATAAATCTTGTAAAGGTGAAATTCCAAAATATTTTTGGTATTTTCTTATAAAATGGAATTTACTTATGCCTGCATTTTCTGCAAGGGAGGAAATATTGTGTTTTGTACTTAAATTATCTGCCATATAGTTGCGAATATAGGAAAGTGGTGAATTTGGATTTTCCTTTGACAGTTTTTCCATTTCGAGGATTACTGCATTCATATATACTTGCAGCAGTTTTTTGCGTTTTTCAAATGGTTTTTCTCGTTCTTCTGCGAGCCAATGCGCAAGAGTAAGTAATTTTCTTCTTGTATCTTTGACAATAAACTTGCTATAGATTTTGCGAGAGGCCGGGATACTGAAGAAGATAAAATCAGCAACTTTATCTGATACAACAGACTCGAAATGTTTTAAACCAGGTGGATAAAAAAGAGCATCACCTTTTTTGGCCTGAAAAATTTCTTCATTAATATGGACATTAAGACTTCCACCAAGTATGAGCATTATTTCATTATGGGAATGAGAATGTTTTCCAAATACAGATTGCCATCCGCGTTTTACTTTGAGTCTTCCAATATAGGTAAAAGTTTTTTTCATAGCCTTAAAATAACAGAAATTTTAGATATTTTGTAAGAAATTGAAAATGACTTATAAATTATTTATCATAGTTTACAAAGCAATATTACACAAAAAATAGGCAATTACATTAATTGTTAAGAGTGACTTATAGAAGTAATATAAATAACAGTAAAAAAAATGCAATAATACACAAAAATAATAGGAGAAAAATGAATACTAAATTTGCAATTCAGAAAAGTGAGTTAATAAAAGGTATCGAGTGGGTAAGTGAAAGATTGTCTTATCCTGAGCCTGATATTAAAGGGGATACTTTTCCAATGACATGGGCTGATGATGACGAAATATATAGTTCAGCAGGAGATCCTTTGTGGGGGGAGAGCAGCAGTGGACTTGATATTGAGAAGTTTAGCGGTGTTCCTGAAAATTACAGAATTACAAAAGTCAACCATATGAATGATTATATTGGGTGGGGTGGAGATGGTCCAAAGCCGAGTGGAATGATTTGTGTTGATGGAGTGCTTTATCTTGCTTTTCAAAATATGTTAAAATCTAAAAAGGCTCCTTACAGCATCTTTTCACAACATGGTAGTGATGCCCAAATAGTATATTCTACCAACAAGGGTGGTTTTTGGGTTCCGGCATTAAGAAATATTTCCGAGCCTATGTTTTTTGGGCACAAGTTTGGAGGACCTGCATTTGTTAATTTTGGAAAGAATAATGCTAATTCACGAGATAATTATATCTATGCTATTTCGACTGATCAATGGGATAATGGCAGTAATTTAAGGATAGGTCGAGTTCCGTCTCAGGATATTGTGCATCGTGAAGCATGGGAATGGGTATCTGGATATGATGTATCAGGTAAACCTGTTTGGAATAGGAATCTTGAAGAAGCAATTCCGATATTGAGTTTGTATCGATGGATTAGCCTTCCAGAAATGGTTTATCTTGCAGGAGTTGAAAGATATTTGCTTTTAACATGGCATTTACATAAAGATTTTTCTCCGGTTGACGGTACGGATCTTTTGGTATTTGAATCTCCAGAACCATGGGGGCCTTTTTTTCTCGTACATTTTGAGGAATATTGGGAAGGAAAAGACTTTAATCCATACTGTCCGCGTATTCCTTTGAAATGGATGGAATCTGATGGTATTACGGGATGGATTCAATTTTCTGGTAGTTGGGGGAATGAAGGGCAACGGAAAGGATATTACAGGTCAAATGTTCGTAAGTTCAGGCTTAAATTGAAATAAAAAGAATTTTATATTACTTACATACAACGTTATCTATATTTTGCATTTGGCAAAGAGACTAAACCAGGAAGGATGCTAATGTAGCACTTAAAGCTCTTTCTCCACAAGAATATTTGCTACAATGGCCAAACCATTGTTAATCCCATCACAAAATTTAAAAAAATGAATTGTGTATTTAATCCATAACGCTATTATATTGCAATGAGTTATAACTTCTTAACTAATTGAATTGCAAAATTTAGCTTATCATTTGAGGAAAATGTTTTTTTGATGAGTTTCTGGAGAAGGAGCTTTTTGTCAGAAAAATTGTTATAAAAGTTCAGACGGATTTTCAAGGCGTTTTTTAATGTTATTTGCGAATTTCGCAGCATCTGCTCCATCTACTATTCTATGATCCGCGCTGACCGTCATTTTCATTATATCTCGGATTAAGACTTGATTATTTTTTGCAATAGGAGTTGCTATTGCTGAAGATACAGCGAGAATAGCAGATTCGCCAGGATTTATGATTGCTGCGAAGTTTTCCACATCAAGCATTCCCATGTTAGAGATTGTAAAAGTTCCTCCTTTCATCTTATCTGGAGCTAATTTGCCTGTTCTTGCGGCATCAGCCAGTTCAATGGCTTCTGCGTGTATTTCATCGAGGGCTTTTTTATCTGCATTTTTTATTACTGGCACGACGAGCCCACCTTCCAGGCTTACTGCCATGCCTATATTAATTTTTGATTTGTATTTTACATAGTTTTCATTGCATTCTGAGTTGAGCATTGGAAATTCACGGAGAGAAAGAGAAGTAGCCTTAATGATAAAATCGTTTATGCTGAGTGTTAAACCTTCATCTTTTAATTTTTTTCTGAGGTTGATTAAGTCGGTTAAATCAACGGAAACAGTTACATAAAAGTGCGGTATATTTCTTTTTGATTCCGAGAGGCGTTTTGCTATAATTTTTCGGATTGAAGTGAGTTCTTTTGGTTTTTCTTTAATTGCGTCTTTTACATCAGCAAGTGTGATGCGTCCATCTTCGCCGCTGCCTTCAATTTGAAAGATAGTAAGATTTTCTTTTTTTGCGAGGTTAAATGCAGCGCCTGTAATTTTCTTCTTGAAATAACCGCTTTCTTCAAGATATTTTTTTACATCTGCTTCTGTCACGCGACGGTTTTTTCCTCCGGTACCTGTTATATCATCGAGATTTATCAGGAAATTTTTTGCAAATTGTCTGGCTCTTGGACTTGGTTTTGCTTTAAATTGTGGAGTTTGCTGAATTGGCTCTGTGGTAGTACTTGAAGTAGATGTTTTTGCTGACAGGATAGTTTGAGTGTAAGTTGATGTTTTTTCTTGTGTTGATGTTTTTGTTGTATCATTTACTGGAGGATTAACTTTTTTTTGTATTGCTTCTATTTTTATATCCGGGATAGTTTCTCCTGGTTCACCCAAAATAAGGGCGGTAGTCATTACAGGTACTTCTACTCCTTCCTGAACAACTATTTTAAGGACAGTTCCTTCAAACTGTGATTCTACCTCTAAAACGGCTTTATCTGTTTCAACCTCAAATAAAACATCTCCTTTTTTTATTTTATCTCCTTCCTTTACTCTCCATTTTTCTATTTTAACGGTTTCTTCTGATTGTCCAAGTTTTGGAATAGGAACTAATGTCGACATATTAAAAAGTCCTCCAGATTATTTTTTAAGAAAGTTCAAAAGAGTTTTTTTGCTGCACTTACTATATCATTGGCGTCTGGCAGGTAAGCTTTTTCAAGAGTATAAGCCTGTGGAGCTATGCCATTTTTTGCTCCAATTTTAATAACAGGTGCATCTAAATAATCAAAACATCTTTCTACAATACCTGATACTATTTCTCCAGTATAACTGCCTATATCAACGCACTGACTTACTACTATTGCCCGTCCAGTTTTCTTTACGGATTCTTCAACAGTTGTCCAATCAAATGGAATGAGAGTACGTGGATCAATAAGTTCAACACTTATCCCTTCAGTTGAAAGTTGATCCGCTGCCTTAATTGCGTCCTGGAGTGCAGGACCCCATGCGATAATTGTAATGTCTTTTCCGTTTTTTACTATATTCGCTTCTCCAAATGGGATAAGGTAATCGTCCTGTGGAACAACTCCTTTCAAACCATAAAGCAATTGCCCTTCCACAAATATTACGGGATTATCATCTCTTATAGCTGTTTTTATAAGTCCTTTTGCATCATAAGGATTTGAGGGGTAAACTACATATGTTCCTGGTATATGGCAGAATATAGATTCGAGAGATTGGGAATGCTGTCCTCCATAACCTTTGCCGCCACCAACGCTACACCTGATAACAAGAGGAACTTTCACGTTGCCGCCTGTCATATAATGCCATTTTGCCGCCTGATTTGAGATTTGATCTGATGCCATTAGAGCAAAATCCATATACATAAGCTCTACGATTGGGCGATATCCTGTCATAGCCATTCCTACTGCTGTTCCGCAGATACAAGCTTCAGAGATGGGAGTGTTGAAAACTCTTCCACGTCCAAAATATTCGAGTAATCCCTTTGTGAGTTTAAAAGCACCGCCGTAATCTGCTACATCTTCGCCGTAGATAATCACTCGAGCATCTCTTTTCATTTCTTCTACAATACCTTCTTTTATAGCATCTCTGTAATTAATTTTTCCTTCGCTATCTCTTTTTACTATTGGTTCGGGGCCTTTTGGTTCGAGCACCTGATATGCTTTTGGCACTTTTTCGCAGAATGAATCAGTGTACATGTATTTTATTACATCTTTTGGATCTGGGTCTGGAGCGTCTGCTGCTTTTCTTGCTGCTCGGGCATTTCTTTCTACGACTTTTTTTTCAATCCTGTCAAGAATATCTAATGAAAAGATTTTTTCCTCGAGAAGGCGTTTTTTAAATATCAAAACAGGATCGAAGGTTTTCCATTTTTCCTCTTCTTCTTTTGTTCTATATTCATTTCTCGGGTCAGAAAGAGAGTGTCCATAATATCTGTATGTATTTAACTCGAGCAGTACAGGACCTTTTCCTTCAAGACAGATTCTTTTTGCTCTTAATACGGCATCTCTTACAGCGAGTGCATCCATTCCATTAACTATTTCGGCATGCATATTTTCATTATCAAAACCAGCGGCTCTTCTTGCAAGGTAATCTACTCCTGTTACTTCTCCTTCAGCTCTACCTGTCATTCCAAAGTGATTGTTTACTATACAGTAAATTATTGGAAGACCTTTTACTATGCTTGTCATTTTGGGATTTGTGAATTGGTCCTGACATGCCCAATTTAAAGCTTCCAGAACAACGCCATTTGAATATGCTCCATCTCCGGCAAAACAACATACGATTCTTTGTGGTTTTGACTTATCTATGTCTATTCTGCAGGTCATGGCGGCTCCTGTTGCTATGGGAACACCGCCCCCCACGATTGCGTTTGCTCCCAGATGGCCTACACGGAAATCAAATATATGCATTCCTCCACCGCGTCCCTTACCGTAACCTGTTTCCTTGCCAAAAAGCTCGGAAATTGTCCGGAATACATGATCTTCCATTACAGCTTCAAGGAGTTCTTCTCCTTTTAGATCGGAAAATTCAGGACAACGTGTATGTAATTCATTTTCAGTCATTCTCTTTATGGCAAAATAGCCTTTTGCAATCGAATCTCCATGTCCACGATGCGTAGAGGTAATGTAATCACTTATATCAAGAACACTACATGCTCCGGATGAAGTAGCTTCCTGCCCGATAGAAAGATGTGTAGGCCCACGATATTCATAGTCTTTTATGCATTCATACGCTCCTGTTCTAAGTTTTAGTATCATTTCTTCAAATTCACGTATCATTAACATTGACTCATAAAGTTCAAGTAGAGAATTTTTACTAATGTTTGATTTTATCTCATCAGATATGGATTTTTGATATAAATAAGCAGGTATTTCTTTAAAATTAATCTGTTTTTTATTAAAATCCGGTGATAGGTTACTGTAATAATTCCCCATTTTTTTCTCCTTTTTTATATTATTAGTTTAATTTTCTTTTTCTGAAAAAATTTTGCGAATTTCGCAGGTAACTTATTGTCGGTAATAATAATGTCAATATCGGATATATCGCCACTTATAGCAAGCGATTTTTTGCCGAACTTTGAAGAATCTGCCAGTAATATGACGGTTTCAGAGCGACGCATTACGAGTTCTTTTGTATATGCTTCATCTGGATCTGTGGTGCTTATACCGTCCTCTGTTATTCCTATGGTTCCGATAAAAGCCTTGTCAAAATTTAATAGCGAAATAGTTTTAGATGTCATAGCCCCTACAATAGTTCTACTCAATGGGCGAAATGCTCCTCCTACAAGATATAATTTGTGTCCTGAATCCATTAATTCAAAGATGGCCATGATGGAGTTTGTTACTATTGAGAGATTCCGTAGGGTTTTTAAATGCTGGCATAGGCCTAAAACTGTGCTTCCTCCATCGAGATAAACAGAATCTCCATTTGACAATAGAGAAGCAGCTTTTAAAGCAATTTCTGACTTTTCTTTTTCACGTATCAGTTTTTTTTCATTGAAAATAGGTTCTCCTTCGAGTATATCGAGTCGAATTGCACCGCCGTGAATTCTTCTTACGATTCCTTTTTTTTCAAGAATCATAAGATCTCTTCGAACCGTTGCTGTAGAAACCCCTAAAGCAGAAGAAAGTTCTTCGAGGCTTTTTGCGCCCTTTCCGAGTTCAGTTGTTATGAGTTTTTCTCTCTCAAGGGAAAAAAGACGCCTATTTTTTATATTTTCTAATTTATTTTCCATATTTTTTTAACTTTTGCAATAATATGCAATATTATGAAAGATTTTGCAAATTAATTTTTTAATTTTTTTCTGGAAATCTAATAAGCATGATTTATATTAGCAAGATTTTAAAGTGAAATAAAAAGTTACTAATTTGAAATTTGCTTTAATTACATCAAAAAAAAAGGAGAAAAATGATGAAAGAATTAAGATTTGCTGTGATTGGTGTTGGGAATATGGGGTCCAATCATGTAAAATTCATAAAAAATGTTTCAGGAGCCAAAATAGTTGCAATATGTGATATAGACAGACAAAAAGCTGATAAGATAGCCGACGAACACAAGGTTCAGGTGTTTTATGATGCGAAAGACTTGTACAAATCAGAAATATGTGATGCTGTAATAATTTCTGTTCCACATTATGATCACACTCTACTTACGATTCAAGCCTTTGAAGCTGGGCTTCATGTTTTATGCGAGAAACCTATTGCAGTTCACAAAGCTGATGCGCTAAAAATGTGTGAAGCTCACAAAAAACATTCAAAACTAAAATTTGCAATTATGTTTCAACAAAGAACGGACCCTTATTACATCAAATTGAAATCACTCATTGATAAAGGAGAACTTGGAAAGATATACAGGATCAGCTGGACAATTACAAACTGGTTCAGAACTCAGGCCTATTATAATTCAGGAGGATGGCGTGCAACATGGAGAGGTGAAGGCGGTGGGGTTCTCCTGAATCAATGCCCTCATAACATAGACCTTTTCCAGTGGATGTTTGGAATGCCATCACGAGTTCATTCTTATTGCGCATTAGGAAAATATCATGATATTGAGGTTGAAGATGATGTTACTGCGTTTTTCGAGTATTCTGATGGGAAGACCGCTTCATTTATAACTTCTACCGGAGAATTCCCAGGGACTAATCGATTAGAAATAGCTTGTGATAGAGGAAAGGTCGTGGCAGAAAATGGAAAAATTACATTCTCAAGAACTGAAGAAAAAGTTTCAGAGTTCAACTATACTACAAGTAAACAATTCGAAGGACCTGACTACTGGAATATAGATATTCCATATAAAGCAGACAATTCTTCTCGTCACCAGTGTATTATACAGAATTTTACGAATTCCATATTGAAAGGGGATAAACTTGTTGCAAGAGGTGAGGAGGGGTGTAATTCAATCGAATTAGCGAATGTAATGCTTCTTTCTTCTCTTGAAGGAAAAAGCATTGAATTACCAATAGACCACGTCAAATTTGAGAAAAAATTGAAAGAGTTAATTAAAAATTCAAAATACGTTAAAAAAGTAGAAAAAAGTGAAGATTCAGACTTTACATCTTCATTTTCAAAAAAATAAAGAAGGAGGAATAAGGAAATGAAAAGAAAAAAAATAGCAGCTCAACTTTACACAGTAAGAGAGTTCTGTAAAACTCCCGAAGATATTGCGAAAACAGCAAAAAAATTAAAGGAAATTGGTTTTGAAGCTGTTCAGGCATCAGGCCTGGGGCCAATAGAACCACAAGAATTGAAAAAAATCTTTGATGGAGAAGGATTAATTTGTTGTGCCACTCATGAATCTGGAAAAATGATAGTAGAAGAAACTGGAAAAGTAATAGAAAAACTCCAGATACTCGATTGCAAATATACAGCTTATCCTTATCCTCATATACCACTTAAAAGTTATGAAGATGCTCTAACTCTTGCAAAAGCCCTTGATAAGGCTGGGAACATGATGAAAAAAGCGGGAATTATTTTGTCCTACCACAATCACGCAATAGAATTTGAAAAGTTCAAAGGAAAAACGATCCTCGATGTTATATATGATGAAAGTAATCCAGAAAATCTACAAGGAGAAATAGATACATACTGGGTACAGTATGGCGGTGGTGATCCGGTAGAATGGTGTAAAAAACTTGACGGAAGGCTTCCACTTTTACATCTTAAAGAATATGGAATTGTTGATAATAAAGTCACAATGCTTGAAATAGGAAATGGTAATTTAAATTGGGAAAAAATCGTAAAAGCTGCAAAGAAATCAGGCACAGAATGGTTTATTATAGAAGAAGATACTTGCAGAATAGATCCATTTGAATCTCTCAAAATAAGTCTCGAATACCTTATAAATGAGGTGTAAATATGTATTATACAGGTTTCGCTGATGAGGCTGGAAAAAGTATAGATATTCAGATAAAGGCAACAAAAGAACTTGGCTGGGAAAATATTGAACTGCGCGGAACGGGATTTGAAGGCGACCTTGCAACAATGTCTGATGAAAGTTTTGATAAACTTTATGCTAAAATTGCAGATTCAGGAGTAAAAATAAACTGTTTTGGTTCAGGCATAGCAAACTGGGGAAAAGACATAAAAGATCCTTTTGAGAACACTATGAAAGAAGTAAAGAAAAGTATTCCAAGGATGCAAAAATTAGGCACAAAACTTGTTAGAATAATGAGTTATGCTATCAGGAGGAATCCGGATACGTGGGAAGTCCTTCCTGAACAAGAACAATATTTTAATGAGCGCGTAAAAAGATTGAAAGAGATTGTTAAAAATTTTCTTGACGCAGGTATTACGCCAGTTCATGAAAATTGTATGAACTATGGGGGGCTTTCCTGGCAGCATACATTAAGGTTGCTTGAAGCTGTTCCAAATCTTAAACTCGTATATGACACTGGAAATCCGCCATTTTCAGAGGATTTCTCAAAAGAACCCGACCCTATTACTGGTAGAAGGCCATATCAAAACTCATTGGAATTTTATTCAAAAATAAAAGAACATGTTGTTTACGTTCATATCAAAGATGCTCGTGGAAAAGCTGAACATAAAAAAGGGTCTATATTTCCGGCAGGACAGGAATTTTGTTTTCCTGGAGAGGGAGATGGGGCTGTAAAAGAAATCATTGAAGACCTTCTAAAGAGAAACTATAAAGGAGGTCTTTCTATTGAACCTCATATGCAGGTGGTATTTCATGAAAAAGATAAGAAAAATAAAGAAGAAGAGCAATATAAAATTTACATAGAATATGGGAAACGATTGATGAAAATCGTCGAAAATGCCAAAAAAAATTGATTTAAATTTTAAATGGAATGGTATTTTTAGAAAGATATTTCTTTTTGAAAGTTATATTGTGCATATCTTTTTCTTCTCTGAAACACGATAATAATTGCGATAATGAATCGAATTCATGAAACACAAGCTATAGTTCTTCGTAAAGTTCCTTACTCTGAAAGCAGTCTGATTATTAGCTGCTTGACTCCAGATTATGGAAGGTTGGATTTAATGGTAAAGGGAGCCAGGAGAATACAGAAGAAAAAATACCCTGAATTTGATATTTTCAATGAACTTCAGGTTTTTTTCGTAGAATCACTTTCTGGAAATATTCACAATATAAATAGTTCAGAGCTTGTGAATTCAGGAATAAACATTGCAAATAATCCGCAAAATTTTAAAAAAGCTCTTTCAATAGTAAAATTCATTCTTAACAACACTCATTTCAACATGCGCACTTCAAGATTATATTTGGCTCTCAGGAAGATGATTGCAGATATGTCTATAAATATTGTATTCAATGAGTGGGAACTTTTTATCAAACTCACTTACTTGAGCGAAGAAGGATTTTTACCAAAATTTGATAATGACGAGAAATTTGCGAAATTCGCAGATTTTCTTACTAAGTTAAATGCATATTGTGAAGATAAAAACGTTGAAAAACCACAACTCACAGAAAATTACATAGAAAAACTTATTAAGTGGGTTGATAATATTTGTATTTCCCATTCGATATTTGCATAAATAACAGTTCGCAATCTTCAAATTCATCTATTTATTCATAAAAAGATAAAAAATATACGAAATTTGGTGGGCGCTGGCAGACTCGAACTGCCGACTTCTACAATGTGAATGTAGCGTTCTAACCAACTGAACTAAGCGCCCTTTTTATTTAACTTTAGTAAGATATATATTTTTTTATAAAGAAAATATTTAAATTACTGAGATAAAAAAAGCACTAGACTTTAGAAAGATACAACATAAGTAAAGGATTTCAATTTTATGCTTATATAAAATTTTTACGTAAGATTTTTATAAAATCCTTGGATTAGAGAGAGTTTGCAATGAATGTTGAGATAAGTTCAGTCATGAATTTTGGATGTGAAGTTAATATATGAGGAGAATTCAGTTCATCACGGTAATAGGATTGCCAGTGGTCTTTAGATTTTATGAAGTAGTTTAAATCAATGATTTTGTCTACGGCAAAATCTTCTTTTATGTTTGTTTTTATATTTTTAATAAATTCTTCTTCTATATAATTTGTATTCAATTGAGGAAAAGGTGTACATAGTATCAATTCTGATACATTTTTATTTTCTCTTGCTGTTTGAAGTAGCGCACAAATAATTCTTGATTGTGTCCTGGCGGATACGGCCGATACTGTATCCATTGAAGATGGTATTATGATTATTCTCTTTGCGTCAGTTTTTCTTAGTTTTTCAATTACATTACTCAAATTTGCGAGCATTGTTGAATTATTTTTTTTACTTTTCCATTCTATGAAATCTAATTGAGTTGTTTTTCCAATATGAGTGGATAAATTCTTAAAGAAGGTATTATTTTCGACTCCAAAATCATCTGAGATGATTAGGGTTTTTGGGAATAATTTTAACTCATTTGATATTGAATCTACAAAGGACCATTCGCGTTTTTCTGACAATGTAGGACGATGCAATTTAACAATGATTCTTCTATCTCGAGAATCTGTGAGAAATATGCCGTCAGATGAAAAGTTATTTAAACGCTCCAGAGGGATGATAGAAATATATGTTTCTTTTATTTCTATAGGGGGTATTGTTATTGAAAATTTAGCAAGTATCACTTGATTAGATATTTTTTTCCCATCTAATTTAAAATTTCTTTTTATTATTTCAGGTGAAGAAAAAATTTTATCGCCCGTTTGTTGTTTTGCTGGAAGTTCGAGAAATTCTGTATAGCTTGATATTAATTCATTTTCCGGGAAAGATTGAACCTTAAAGATTGTTTTTATTTCTTGTTGAACGAGCGAGTAGATAGATGTATTTATCTCAAGTAACTCATCGTCAAAGAGGAAAAGTGGAATTGATAAGTCCATAAAAATTTCAGGAGATATGACGCTATCATTTTTCTTAAGTTTTGAGAGAGGTATTTTGAATTCTAAATCATATGTATTATCCTCTGAGGGATACGATAATATTAATTCGTCATTAGTTTCATTTTGTACTAAAAATTGAAGTGAAAGTCCTGTATGAAGTTTTGTAGAATTAAGTTTCCATTCCGGGATTATGTCACTTACATTAGTTATAACACTGCAATCTGCTAAATTTAAATAATTTAATCTATCGGTGTAGATTTTTCCGATGTATTTTCCTTTTACAAGAGGTACTTTGTTGGTATTCTTACTATAACAAGATTTTATTGAGAGTTCTTGTGGCGAATAAAAATCATCAAATTTGATTATTGAGAACTTATCTTCTCCTGGCTTTTTCCAGGCTGCTGCGGCATATTGCGATTTTTCTCCAATATGTGCGTAGAATTTTAGTATATGTTTTCCCGGTGTAAGCTTTTTTTCCGCTACTTTTTCCCAATCATTACTTTTGTTATGTATATAATTCCATTCAAGGATTGGGATGTCATCTATTGTAAGTAATGAGTAACTGGTTGAATTTATGGCAAAACTGTAAGTATCCTCTTTTTCCACGTTAAACACTCCAGTTACTCTGCACGCAAATTCTCTTCTTTTGTCTGGTATAATTTCTGGAGTGAGGAGTATTTCATTTAGAGCTTTTGTTTCAAATTTCCTATCACGGTTTTTTGTATTAAAATTATTTTCGAGAGCTTCTTCTTTATTTCTAAAAGCTGTGATTTTTTGTTCAGAGAGTCCAAGTTCTTTGGATTTATCATAGAGTTCATCTTTTAATGCTTTTATCTTATCTGCTATTTTTTTTATTTCTTCTTCTGTAATGGCTTTTGGAGTCCTATTCTGGATATTTTTAGAGCTTTTCAATTCCCTTTGAAGAATTTTTAATTGGTCATTGATTTTTTTTATCTCCAGATATTTTATGTAATCGTCGTTTTTTATAATTTCATCTTCCCTCGTATTGTCGAACCATGCTCTCGTCATACTAAGCTGAAGTTTTGTAGTTTCAGGTATAGGACCATTTTCATTTTCATTCCAATTTGAGAAAGAGTGTTTATTTTTAAACCCAAAATATACAAAAATATTTTCCTTTGAGTCATTTTTTACGAATAAAATTTGAGAAGAATTATCCAGGTGAAATGGTAAAATTTCACCATTTTCGTTTCTCGCAGTGATTCCATTCTCTATTCCTGATGGAAAAATCAAATTTTGCAGATTAATCTTTATGATGCTATCTGAAGTCTCATCCTGTTCAATTTCCAGTAGGTATTCTGCGTCGTTTTCATGCCACTCAGCTTTTAAAAAAGGGAAGTAGGAGAAAAAGAGAAATGAGAATACTAAGGCAGGATATCTTAGTATTATATTTATTTTTTCAATTAGTTTATTCATTCGTTTAGACGGATTTTTAAAGCTACATCAACTTTGAAATCGGGTATATTTATACTTAAAAAACCAGAATTATCAGTTGGAATCAATTGAGAGATTATTAATTGTCCGGTTAACGTATCAAAGAAGTCAATTCTATACTTGGAGCTTGGCATCATTGTTTCAAAGGAAACTTTTTTATTTTTTATGTCAGGTTCTTCTTCTGGTTTTGAGGGATAAAATTCCATATAATTTTTTTGATATATCCATGCATAATGTTCTTTTTGATTTCCTGCAGCAAGGCATCCCAAATCAGGAGAGTTAGTATTGTCTGTTACATTAAAAATGCTAATTTCTCTGAACCGAAAATTTTTATTTCGGGGGTCAATATCTGAAATAAATTTCGAAAATCCATAAAAATGTTTATATTTATTTTTGTCATGAATGAAGTCATGCCACCATAGAAATGGGGTTCCTGCCTGTTCAAGAAAAAAAGATGCCCAAATTCCACCGTGCAAATCAGCTTCCAGTTTATTGAAGGCGGCTCCTTGTGGAGAACCTCCATATTCAGTTATGAGAAGAGGTTTATTAAAGAACTTGAGTGTTTGAGTATGTCTTTTCATATGTTCAACTATTGGTGTATGGTCTCTATATGCATCACCAACAATATAAGAGATTAGAGGTATTTCTTCATAATATTTTCTATATGTTATAGGGTGATTATAATCACCACAGGTATGAGTTGTCAAGAGGTTTCTTATCCCGAAAGAGTCAAGTTGTTCTGACATTTTTTTATGCCAATTGACACTCGTATTATCATCATATGTTTTTTTTATGTCAGTAATAAGGTCAATTTCACTCCAGAATTCAATCCCAAAAATATTTGGATCAGCGCCCCATCTCGCAGCAATATAGCGGTTTCTCTTTAGATAATAGTTTTCGGCTTCCTGATTATAAAAGAACTCACTTGGGTGGGAAAGCATTGCATTATCAGCTATTGCAAAATCTCTGTTCTTATTATGGGGGGAATCATTCCATTCGGGATCACAATGGCTGGATAATTTTCCGTGATTATCAAGAACTAAATGTATTTTTATGTCTTTTTCTCTTGCATATGAGAGTACATTATCGAGCCTCCATGCGTTATATAAATTATACCTACCGAGGCCATAGTAATCTGTTCTAGCAAAAGTCCATTCTATTGCAAATGACCATGCAGCCATCCAAATTTCCACACTATTTAAATTATTTGCAGCCATGGCATCAAAATATTCCTGATATGCATATATTCCTCTATCTGGTATGTAACCGAGATTGAGTTTTTTTTCGCTTCTGACATCTTTTACGGAATGAATGTTAAAACCAATAGGGTAAAAGAATTTGCCATTGGTAAATTCAAAATATCGTTTGTCATTTTCACAAACTCTTATAAAACCTGGACGATTTGATTCAATTGAAGTAAAGGATCGCCAGGAACTTTCTATAGACAAATCTTTATCCTTTGCAATAATTTTGAATTTATATATGCCAGGACTTTCTGGAACAAATCTGAAGGCCCAGTAAGGCGCTCCATACGGAGTTCTAATTTGAAGATTCAAATTTATTGAACTCTGATATTCTCTAGTGAAAAAGGCTGGTCTTTTTATTTCCTTGAAATTTGGTTGAACTATTATGGCATCGACACTTATTTCATCAGGGTCAAAAGGATTAAAATAATCTTTTGATAATGAAAATTTTGCTTCAAAAGTTGAGTTTTGTTCTACATTCTCTGGAAAGTCCAGGTTATTTATGAAAAGTTCTGATTCTTGAATTTCGTCCCTAAAATAGGGTTGACTTATAGAGACTTTTATTTTTCTTGAAAGAGAGTCGAAAATGTGAATGCCATATGATATCGTTGTGGCTTTATCGAGGCAATTCCATACGGAATAGTGACCTTCCGGTTGTAATTCCATTGATTTTGTGCTTGTGTCGACGGATAGGGTTTGTTTTATGCCGGGTTTCACATTAAATATTGTCCTGCTTTGATACCATAAACCATCAGAATTTTTCAGAAATATACAACATTTTATAGGTTCTGTTTGCTCAGATTCAAAAGTGACATCAAAGTTCAAAAATTTTTTATTAAATACATATCTATTGGGGCGAAAAGTATTTCTTTGTTTTTCAAGATATACGAGGATTGATGATGAGTTTGCGAAAATCGCAGACGTTCCCCCCATTTCATCTTTTTGGAGTTCTACCTGAAGAGCTCCGCACTCTTTTGAGAACCATTTTGCATCATGAAAAAACTCAATTATTTGCTCATTTTTAGAATTATTTTGTTCTTTTATGTTTTCTAAATCAGGAGACTGCTGATTAAGCTTTTCTTGAGCGAATACATATATATAATTGTAAAGAATAAAAAAGGAGAAAATCAATATTTTTCTATACGATATTTGCATCATAAAATAAAATTCAAAATGATTTCGTTTTTAACCTTATACAAAATATAATCTTCGAAAACAATAACGCAATTTCTGAAAAAAAAATTGTTTTTGAAATTTATTATGTTATATTCTTTTTTCTAAAACTTTTATTTTTCAAATTTGGAATTCTTTTCTTTTTTAGGGGAAATTTTGAATCTTGATAATATTACAGCAAATTTTATAAAGAAACACAGAGAATATTGTTCTTACATAACATTTCGGTGGTGGCAAGTTTTATTTTATCTATCTATTGCTGGCGGATTAATTTTTTTACTTGCATATCGTTGGGATATTTCTCTTTGCCTTATTACATTTTATGTGTCATTTTGGTACTTTTGCGCTGCTTTTTTTCGTGGTGCCGCTGTTTTTATTTCTCTTTCAGGAAGAGGAGAGAGAAAGGTTACAGCTGATGAAATTGCTAAATTGCATGAATCAGAATTGCCTGTATATACGATATTGGTCCCACTTTATAAAGAAGCAAATATAGCAGATAAAATTGTTTTTTACCTTGAAAAGCTTGACTATCCCAAGGAAAAATTAGACGTAAAACTTCTGCTTGAGGAAGATGATACGGCTACAATTTCGGTGTTAAATCTATGTCAATTACCACCATATTTTGAGAAGATTATAATTCCTGATTGTCTTCCCAAAACGAAACCGAGGGCATGCAATTTTGGACTTGAACGTGCCCGCGGAGAATTTTGCGTTATATATGATGCCGAGGACAGGCCAGAGCCGGATCAGCTTAAGAAGGCATTTATTTTGTTTAAAAAATTACCTGAAAACTATGTTTGCGTTCAGGCTAAATTGAATTATTATAATCCAAAGCAAAATTTATTGACGAAATTGTTCACAATAGAGTATAGTACAACCTTTGATTTGCTCTTACCTGGTCTTGAAGTTATGAATATTCCGATTCCCCTGGGAGGAACCTCAAATCATTTTAGGACGAACATATTGAAAAAACTTGGCGGCTGGGATCCTTTTAACGTTACAGAAGATTGCGAACTAGGAATTAGAATTTATGCCAAAGGATATAAGACGTGTTTATTGGATTCTACCACATGGGAAGAGGCAAATTCGAAATTATGGAACTGGGTTCGTCAACGTTCAAGATGGGTAAAAGGTTTTTTACAAACACACCTTGCGCATATGAGATACCCCCTCAAGACTTTCAAGTCTCTTGGATTATGGGGAACTTTTGGTTTTTATATGTGTGTAGGAGCAAGCTCTTTTATGATGATAATAAATGTGTTTTATTGGCTTGTTGGACTTTTTTACGTTGCTCTTATTTTTCATGGACTCTCAAAGGGGCTTACGTTATCAAGCATGATAAAGAAGACAACATTGGAAGGATATGAAGGATTTGAATTATTAGGTAGGCAGATAAAGGCCTGGCCATTGCTTTATGTTGGAATAGGGGAAGATCCATTTTGGTCAACATTATCAATAATATTTTTTACTATAGGTTGTGCTCTTGTCCTGGCAAATATCCTTTTTGTAATATATCACTTTTTAGCTTGCCTTAAAAGGCGTTATTTTTTCCTTATACCATATTCTTTCCTTATGCCATTTTATTGGGTATTGATTTCATTTGGTGCATGGAAGGGGTTGGTCCAACTTTTTACAAAGCCATTTTATTGGGAAAAAACCGTTCACGGATTATCTTTCAAAGATTTAGAAGAAGAATCTTTAAAAAAGAAATAAAAAATATAAAAATACACAAAAATAATTTGTAGAACAAATACGTTAATAGTATATTAACAGAATTTAAGGGTAAAAATTACTTATGATTGGCGATATCGTTTTTGTTAAAAAGAGGAATTTCACTTTGGTGGAGTTGCTCGTAGTAATTGCGATTATTGCTATTCTTGCAGGATTGCTTTTTCCTGTTCTGAATAAAGCACGGGCAAAAGGACGCGAAAGTGCATGTATGGCTAATCTAAAACAGATAGGATTAGCTATTAATCTTTATAAAGGTGATAATAGTGATGGCGATGTGGGTTGGGTTTCTCTTCTTTATCCGGATTATATAAAAGCTACAAAATGTTATCAGTGTCCTTCCGATGGTAACGATAAAGATACACCTGCAAATGCATGGCTTGCGCGAATAGATGAACAACATTCTACAGCTTATGATCGGGAGGGAAATACAGGATTGCATGTAAATCCTAATACAACAGTAGGGAATGTTAGTTATTTTTATGAATTTACAGATGCTGAATGTACTTGGAATCTCACCGGATCTGGATTGACATCACCTTATACCTGGGCGCAATTAAAAAGGATTCAGCTTCTTCAAGGTGGGGATGATACGCATCCTTTGGGACAGGGATACGATCCAAGCCTATTTCCTGTTATCAGATGTTATTGGCACGTGAAAAATCTTAAGATGTATTCCCCCAGTAAGCCTATACCAAATTCTGCAGCACCTGTTTTGAACGTTGGTTTTCTGGGTAATTTTTTTATGAGCAGAGGAAAATGGGAAGATGGAGTCTGGGAGCCTAATTAGGAGATTTTATGCCATTTGAAAAGAGGATAGAAAAAAATCAAAATCGATTTATTTATTTTTTCTTAGTAAGCATTTTTTTTATTTTAATATCCACATCGTGTGTTAATAATTCTATTGAAGAATTAAACTCCGCCCTGAAAGAACCTGATGTTCCTGAAGAAGTTCAATATCAACTAC
Organism: uncultured Lentisphaera sp.; assembly: GCA_964426675.1. GTDB lineage: Bacteria > Verrucomicrobiota > Lentisphaeria > Victivallales > GWF2-50-93 > DYMC01. The sequence continues at coordinate 114,971 of CAYRRM010000004.1, read as the reverse complement.
TTGAAACAGCAATTAAAATGCAGGAGAAGGAAGATTATCTTTCCGCTTACAAATGCCTTCTTCCGTTAAAAGATAAGCAGTCAGTTATTTCTAAAGTTTCAGAAAAAATCGCAGAATTAGAACACTTGATATTACAAAAGGAACTCGAAAGACAACAAGATAAAACAGAAAGACATGCCATGATCGACGTAGAAGATAGGCTTATTTTTCCAAAAACATACGGTCAGCAGATCGTAATAAATGGAGCTGATACAACACCTAATATTCCAGTCGGTCCAATGGAAGAATTAATCAATAAACCTGTAAATATGGACATATCAAATGCAAGTGTTCAGGAAATTATTATGGCCCTAAATAAAATTGATGGGCTTAATATAATTGCTGACAATGCTTTGTCTTCTCAAAATTCCCTTACTGTTAAAGTCAACAATGTACCATTAAAAGAACTTTTAAGTTATATTGCAAGAAATATGGGAATAGCCTTTCATTTAAGCGACAATGTAATATGGGTTACTGCCGCAACTCCTAATGATGAAAGTAGTCCTAAACTTGAAACAGCAATTTTTAAGCTGAAAAATGGGTTGATACCGGTGATTGGTGATGATGCACCGACTGCTGGAGGTGGTGGTGCGGGCGATGATAGTGGTGGTATGGGAGCCGGTGTAGGGGGAACTGATGAACTTGATGATGTGATTGCAAATTTTGTTTCTTTTAATCAACCAGGGGCACTTTTTAAAATATATAAGAATAGAAATTTACTGCTTGTAAAAAACACAAGGGAAAATATAAGAATGGTTGAACAACTTTTAAAGGAGTTTGACACGGAAATTAAACAGGTTCTTATCGAGGCAAGATTTTTGACAATTTCACAACAGGATCTTGTTGAACTTGGAGTTAATCTTCAGACGATACAAAGACAAAATCCAAACAAACCAAAAGAACTCCAAACTATAACAAATAATTTGTTGCGTAATTTTCCAAATACCGGGAACTTGCAACTTGGAGGCGTTATTGATAATTGGGAATATGAACTTGTAATTCATGCAATTGACGAAAAAACATCAGCTCGAACTATAAGTTCTCCACGAGTAACCGTATTAAATAATCAGACAGCCATAATTAGACGTGGCCAAACGTTGCGCTATTTTGAGGAATATGAACTTGAAACTGTTCCTAATGAGGGAGGAGTTGCTGTTACTCAACCTGTCCCTACTGGCGATGTGCAAGAACTAGAACTCGGTATAAATTTAGAAGTGAAGCCTTCCATTGGATATGACGGTAAAAACGTAATCTTAGATCTAAAACCAAATATAAGAGAGTTCATTCAGTTCGATGAATATATCACAGCCAGACTTCCAAGAACAAGCGAAAGTGAAATTGAAACCAAAGCTGTCGTTAGGAGTGGACAAACAATAGTACTTGGCGGAATGATAACTGAAACGAGGCAATATGACGAAAATAGTATTCCATTTTTTGGGAGAATACCATTAATTAAGCAGTTGTTTGGAGAAAATAGTGTAAACAAGCAGCCTTTGCATCTTATAATTTTTGTTACCGCTACGATTATAGACAATGCAGGCAATACAGTGCTTATAAAAGACTGAATTTAAAATATAATTTTTCTACTTTTTTTTACTTAGATGAATTTCTTCAAAAAATCCAGAAATAGAGTAATAGGGCTTGATATAGGCTCAGGAAGTATTAAAGCACTCGAGTTAAAGGAAGAGCAAGACAATATCAGTATTTCAAGCCTCAGAAGGTTAAAATTGCGGGCAGAAGGTATTTTAGACGAAGAAGAATTAAGCCATAGTCTTTCAGCATGGTTAAATCAGGCTAACTGGAAAAATCTTGATGTGTGTATAGGTCTCCCACAGTATATTTCTACAGTACAGGTTAGAGATTTTCCTCCCGTTAATGAAGAAGCTTTAAAGGATATGATAGCATATGAAACGACTCAGCTTTCAGGTATATCAGAAGAAAGCTTTATTTATGATTACTATGTAATGCCGCCAAAACTCAGCAGGAAAAATCCTGTCTTGATTGGAATATCAAGGGAAAAACTTGTCTTTGAACGCTTAAAAATCCTTGACAGGGCTGGAGTGATACCGTCCGATGTTACAATGAACAGTACCGCTTTGGTGAATGCACTCTTTTTTTTACACCCTGAAATAAAAAATGTAGATAGTTTACAAATTATTCTTGATATAGGTGCAGAAAACTCAATAGTAATAATCTTTGCTGGCACACAGATATTATCAATAAATAGTCTTAGTTTTGGAGCTGAAAAGTTTACAAAAGCTATTGCTGAAACCAGAGGACTTGATATCACAAAATCTGAAGAGGAAAAAGCTAAACTAAAAATAGATTTTACAAAGAAAGATGATTCGATGACAAAAGTGGCGAACCTTCTACTCGCAGAGTTGAATAATGTGATTGAACAATGGCGCCAACATGAAAGTCCAGATTTTGCAGAGAAAGAAATCATGAAAATCTGGCTCAGTGGGGGGGGTGCTGAGATAGGAGGATTGCTTGATTTCATAAGGGTAAATTACAGGGGAGTGCAGGTTGAAATTTTTGGGATTGGAGATTCTCAGAAATCTATTCAGCCAGATTTAAATACGGCTCTGGGATTGGCTCTCCAATCTACCGGAAAAGCATCAGTCAAAATTTCTCTTGCTCCAGAGCATATAAGATGGACAGCACGTATTAAAAAAAATTTTCACTATCTCTCTGCAGCTCTTTTCTTTCTTAGCATATCTTTATTTTTCTTCTTATCAGCTCTTTACTTTACTTTTAAAGCAAAAGATAATGTAAACCGTATCACAATAATGAGATTGAATAAATGTGCTGAACTCATACCTCAAATTGATAAAATTTCTGAAGACATTCTACATCATGAAAAAATGTTGCTTCCTGTCGTTTCAAAGGCAAATAATTCAGCTAAAATTTTAGCAGCGCTCAATGAAATATCTTCTGCAAAAGAAGAAAATCTTTTCCCTATATTTATTTGTGATGAAGATACGTATAATTCTGTGAGCAAACAACAAGAAGGTAATCAGACAAATTCGATTAAAAAAGCTTCTTTTATTTTTATGGACACAAAACAAGATTCGTCATCCAGCGAAAGTGCAGCCAATCAGTCTCTTCAGCTTAATGTTACTCAAGTAAAGGAGATAAAATCAATAATACTTTTTGGTCTCACTCTTAGTTCAGGAAAAAACGAACATTATGAAATGGTGAGAAGGTTTCAACTTCAACTTTCTAAATCAAATCTTTTCGGGGGTAATGGAAAGGAACTTGATATTTTGCCTGAAACCAATTTCTCCCAAAAAGAAGCTATAATCTCAGAATGGAATAATAGAATAATAAATAACAGAGAAGTATATTCTGTTATTGGAAAAATGCGTTTTAGAGACTTTACAATGAAAATTCCATTTAAAGAAACATGTATTAATTCTTCAGTTCTTTCCAATACAACAGAGAAACAAAAAAAATGAAAAAGATACCTCCACAACATAAAAGATTAATATTTGCAACATTTGTTCTTATGTTAATTTTCATTGCAGCTTTCTTTTTACTTATAAATCCTCTCAGAAAAAAGGTTGTCGAAGATGAAAAATATATAGAAAATACAACAAGAGAACTTCATAAAAGCGGTTTTCCACTCGATCCAGGAAGGCTTGCAGCAACTCTTCAAAATAAAAAGAATGAACTCGATGGATATGGAAATTCTGAAAAAAATTCCGGAATCAGATATAAAACCTATTCCGCCATCAAATTCGCTTGCACTCCTCTGCAAAATAGAGCTAAAAAACTCTTTGACAATCCGGCAGATTTTGCACGAGATGTTGGACGACTTGATTATCAAGAGGAGTATAATCAACTTGAGCAAAAACTTGCTTCTCGGGGGATATTTCTTTCCGATAAAATACTGAAACTCGGTGAAAAAAGCAATGCAAAAGACATTTACCTCTTACTCCTTCAGGTTTGGATGCTAGATAAAATAAGTTCTATTGCAATTGAATCAGGACTTAGAATTCAATCTGAATTCTCTGTCGTTGCTCAGGATGAGGCAGGAAGAAAAAGAATGGCTGCCAAAATGCAATTTCAACCTGTAATAGAATATAAAATATATGAAAGCGATGCAAATCCATATCTGATCGAAATCCCCTTAAAAGTTGCTTTTTATGGAGATACAAGAAAATTTATCGCCTTTTTATCAAAAATTCAGGAACAATCAAATTTTTTCGTTATAAGAGCATTCCAGCTTTCTCTGTTACCGCAAATTCGGAAGACAGAAACTGAGATATCCCTTGTAAGTGAGAACTTATCAATAGAACTTGAATGTTCAGGTTTTTTTTCTCCTAAAGAAATCTCTGAAACAAAAAAGCCAACACCAGTAAAGATTATACCACCTGGAGCCTGATAATATGAATCAGTTGTTAAAAAAGATAAAAAATGAATGGGAAAAATTTTTCTGCTGCATATCTGTTGTTTTAGCAGTATTTTCTTTAATTTTTCTGGTAATAAAAGTAATGTATTATGAAAAACCAGCTGTTATTAATTCTCCATCTGTTCCACAAGTTCCATCATTATTAAATCGTTCGGCGTTTGCATTCCTTGGGGAAACGTATGAATCATCCAAAATCTCTGATCCTTTCTTCATAAGAAAAATTCTGGCAAAATATCAACCAAAACCTCAAAATAATAATCAGCCTCCTAAAAACCAACCTTTACCACAGAAAAAACCAGAAAAATTCCTCAGTGTCTCTTATTCAGGGTGGCTCGATAGTTCATCAGGCGAAAAAGTTGTATTCATTTCGGTTATAGACGAAACTTCAAAGCAAAAAAAAACATATACTCTTTCAGAAGGAGCAAAAATACCGCCACTGTCCCTTTTAAAAATAGAAAATGAGTATATAATTATATCGGATGAAAATAATAATGAACATAAAATTAAATTGCGCTCGAGTAAAAAAATCAAAATAGAATGAATCAAGAAGAAAAAAAAGATAATTCCCAACAACAAAAAGACCTTTTCCAGATCCTCGAAGAAAAAAAGATTATCTCATTCCAGCAAGCCGATATAGCAAGACGACGAATGAAAAGAGAGGGAATTGCGGCTCATCAAGCATTGCTCGAGTTAAATTTCTGCAGACCAGATGAAATATATTCAGCATTGAGTCAATTTTCAGGACTTGAGTTAGTAGATCTCTCTAAAATAGCAATTTCTGAAGATGCGAAAAAATCTGTTCCCGCAAAAGCTGCCCATCACTTCAAATTTGTCCCTATAAATATTCATAGAGGAGTCCTTACAGCTGCCTTTGCTAATCCACCTACCCTTAGAGATCTTGAAAATCTCAGATTATTGCTTGGCAAAAGAGTCGAACCCAAACTTGCAATGGCAGATGATGTATCAAATACCTTAAAGACAATTTATGGACTTGGAGCAGAAACTGTTATAAAAATCAGAGAATCAAGACTTGCAGAGAGACTTTCTAACAAAGAAATTAGATATCAAACTGCTGATGGAGAAAAAGATATAACCATAGACGAAGATTCCGCTCCAATAATTAATCTGGTAAATCAAATACTGGTTGATGCTCTTTCTATGAATGCCACAGATATCCACATAGAACCATTTCACAACTCGGTAAAACTAAGATACAGAATTGATGGAATGTTGCAGGATATTCCTGTTCCTGAAGGAGTCAGAAGCTTTCATGAAGCCATTACATCCAGACTAAAAATTATGGCAGATCTGAATATTGCCGAAAGAAGACTTCCACACGATGGTAGAATCAGAGTTCGAGCCGGTTCTGAAGAATTCGATCTTCGTGTTTCAATTATGCCGACACGGTTTGGAGAAACGATATGCTTAAGAATACTCAACAGAAAAAATGTTTTTCTTGGACTTCAGGAACTCGGATTGGAAGATTCAGACTATAAAATTTTCCTTAAACTAATCGAATTACCTCATGGCATTATACTTGTGACTGGTCCAACAGGCAGCGGAAAAACTACAACGCTTTATGCGGCTCTTGCGAAAATCGCAGAAACAAGAAAAGATAGAAAGATTATCACAGTTGAGGATCCGGTTGAATATGAAATGCCAGGCATAACCCAAATGCAAATTCATAGTCAGATAGGCTTGACTTTTGCAAGTGGTTTGCGTTCGATACTCAGACATGATCCTGATATCATTCTTGTTGGTGAAATACGTGATGCTGAAACTGCGGAAATTGCTATAAGAGCCTCGTTAACAGGGCATCTTGTCTTTAGTACACTTCATACAAATGATTCTGTAGGAGCTGTTAACAGGCTGATTGACATAGGTATTGAGCCTTATCTAGTTGCATCTTCACTGGTTGCATGTCTTGCTCAAAGATTGGTGAGAAGAATATGCCCTCATTGTAAAATACCTGATGAACATATAACTCCCCATATAAGAGCTGAAATAGCAAGATTTCTTAAGATAAAAACTGAAGATGTAAGAGCCTTTAAAGGAGAGGGGTGTTCAAAATGTAATTTTACCGGGTATAAAGGTAGAATTGCTATATATGAATTTTTTCTTCTTGACGAAGAATTGCAGGATATGACTGCCGCTCATGCATCTTCAAGCGAATTGCGTAAAACTGCAAAAAATAAAGGAATGAAAACACTTCGTGAAGATGGATGGATAAAACTCAGTAGAGGATTGACGAGCATAGAAGAAGTCAGTCGAATTACAGGTAACTTCATTATTGGTTATGATATGGGAGAATTATGAATAAATGAAGATAAAAACGGCCTTGCAGTTTGGTCTCTGTTGCATTTTCCTCTCCCATCCTATTAAATTTAGAATCGTATATGCTAATAATATTAAAAATCTAAATAAAAAAGAGCGCCTACGAAAAATATCAGAACTGTGTTTGTCCAATTCAGTAAATTTGCTTGATGGACTCAAAATACTTCAAAGACTCAACATTAAATCATTTCGCATAAATTCTAAATTTTTCCCCCTTTATACTCATCCAGATTTTTCCTATAAGTTAACTGATTTGACAGATTACGAAGAAATTATTAAAACGCTTAGCAAAGTAAAAAAATATGCTAAGGATAATCAAATTAGATTGAGTTTCCATCCAGATCAGTTCATAATCATTTCATCTCCACATCAAAAAGTCATAGAAAATTCTATTGCTGAACTTGAATATCATACACTTCTTGCTGGACTTGTGGGCGCAGAAGTTATAAATATTCACATTGGCGGAAAATATGAAAGTAAAAGCGAAACCATTAAACGGTTCAGCAAAAATTTTAAAAAGTTATCTCCTCAAACTCAAAAAATTTTAACTGTTGAAAATGATGATGTAATTTATACTCCTGCAGATGTGAATGAACTTTCATCTATTATAGGCATTCCTTTTGTTTATGATATTCACCACCATAGATGTAATCCTGATAATCTAACAGAGGAAAAAGCTACTGAGCTTTGTTTACAAAGCTGGCAAAAGTTTCGTCCGCATCAAAAACCTTATTTTCATATCTCGTCATCTAAAAATGGAGCAAGAGCTCATGCAGATTACATCAATCCAGATGACATACCTGAATTCTGGCATCAAATACAAGCCACGGTTGACGTTGAAGCTAAAGCAAAGGAGCTTGCTGTAATAAAATTGATGAAAAACTTCGATTAGAAAAAATTTTTATTATATTATATTATATTATATTATACGAAATGAAAAAAAATAAAATGAGGAAAAATATGAAAAAACAAAATTATGTTATTGGAGTGGATTTCGGAACAGATTCTGCGAGAGCAATTGTTATTGATGCCTCTAATGGCGATGAATTGGCTTCTGCCGTACATAATTACAATCGTTGGAATGATGGCAAATTTTCTTCGCCAAAGGATAATATTTTTAGACAACACCCTCTCGACTATATTGAAGCACTGGAAAATACCATAAAAACGGCGTTAAAAAAATCTGGGAAATCTGTTTCAGCAAATATCTCTGGAATTGCTGTAGATACAACTGGTTCAACTCCAGTAGCAGTTGATTCTTCAGGTTCTCCACTTTCTTTACATAAAGAATTTGAAAGGGAGCCTGATGCTATGTTTATTTTATGGAAAGATCACAGTTCTATTAATGAAGCGCAGGAAATTAATCAACTTGCCCATAGTGGAAAATTTGAAGATTATACAAAGTTCTCTGGTGGTATTTATTCTTCTGAATGGTTCTGGGCTAAAATTCTTCATACTATTAGAAGAAATAAAAAAGTTGCAAAAACTGCATATTCGTGGCTCGAACATTGTGATTGGATTCCAGCCTTGTTATGCGGAATAAAAAAAATAGAACAAATAAAAAGAAGCCGTTGTGCGGCAGGTCACAAAGCTATGTGGCATCAGGATTTTGGCGGACTCCCATCTTACGATTTCTTAAAAGCGCTTGACCCTCGTCTTGCCGAATTTAGAGATAAACTCTATTCTGAAACATATCCTTCAGATCAAAGTGCTGGTTTTCTTTCAAGGGAATGGGCAGAAAGACTTGGAATAAAAAGTGAAAAAACTGCCGTAGCTGTGGGCGCTTTTGATGCTCACATGGGAGCAGTGGGAGGAGAAATTAAACCAGGTATTCTCGTAAAGATTATTGGGACATCTACCTGCGATATGTTAGTTTCACCTCTCTATGGAAAGGAGAAACTTATCAGGGGAATATGTGGACAAGTGGATGGTTCTATTATTCCAGGGATGCTCGGGCTTGAAGCAGGACAATCAGCATTTGGCGATTTTTATGCATGGTTCAGAAACCTTCTTCTCTGGCCTATATCCGAAAGCAAAAATCATAAAATTGCGAAATTCGCAAGTACTCTAAAACATGAGATTTTAGGAGAACTGAATATAGCCGCTTCAAAAATAAAAATAGAAGAAGATATTCCTGTATTTACTGATTGGATTAATGGTCGTAGAACACCATTTGCGGATCAGAGCTTGAAAGCATCTGCCATTGGTTTTGATATGGGGACAAATGCTCCTATGATTTTTCGTTCTATAGTTGAAGCTACAGCTTTTGGAGCAAAAAAAATTAATGAGTGTTTTACTTCACAAGGAGTTCAAATAAAAGAAATCATAGCTCTGGGCGGAATTGCAAAAAAATCTCCATTTGTAATGCAAACTCTATCGGATGTTCTTGAAATGCCAGTAAAAGTGGTTCGTTCAGAACAGGCGTGTGCTCTCGGTGCGGCAATGTTCGCTGCTGTGGTTGGAGGAATCTATCAAAAGGTAGAAGATGCTCAGGACGCTATGGGTTCTGGTTTTGAAAAAAATTATAAACCAAATAAAAAATTATTTCCTGTTTATAGAGAAAGATACAAAAAATATCTTCAATTGGCAAATGCAACAGAAAAAGATTTGAAAATCTAAAAAAAATAATAAAAAAAACATGAAATTTAAAACTTTAAAAGAAGAAGCTTATATCGCAAATATGGAACTTTACAAAAGAGGACTTGCCCTATACACTTTTGGAAATGCAAGTGCCTTTGACCACAATAAAGCAGTTTTCGCAATTAAACCAAGTGGCGTTCCATATGAAAAGATGAAACCTGATGACATGGTAGTAGTTGATCTTGAAAATAATGTGGTTGAAGGTTCTCTCCGTCCATCTTCAGATACAAAAACTCATTCCAGACTTTATCGTTCTTTTCCAGATATCTGTGGAGTCTGCCACACTCATTCAACCTATGCTACAGCGTGGGCGCAGGCTAAGAAAGAAATTCTAATACTGGGAACCACTCATGCAGATCACCTTCCTTGTTCTGTCCCATGTACTGAAGAATTATCTGAAGAAATGATTAATGGAGACTATGAGGACAATACTGGAATTGCAATTTCAAATCTTTTTAAAAAGTTAAAACTTAATCCATCCCACGTACCCATGGTGATTGTAGCCTCACATGGTCCATTTACATGGGGAGAGAATGCTCAAAAAGCCGTTTATAATGCTGTGATCCTTGAGGAAATTGCGAAAATCGCATTCCTTTCAGTATCTCTAAATCCTTCATTGGAAATGATTTCAGACTGTTTAATAAAAAAACATTTTGAAAGAAAACACGGCAAAAATGCTTATTATGGTCAGAAATAGATTTCTGAAAAAATTAAACTAAATTTTGCGGTTCAATCAGCCAACAGGAGTTTTAGCTGTTGATAATTAAATATGGAGAGAAAAGTATTTGCAGTTAAGGAAATTATTCATTTTGTATTGATCCCGCAAGGGTTTGGTCATTACGGCATATCTGCTTCGTCATTATTGGCTCTGAGTAGTTATTGCACCGCCGGTTGCCTTGATTCCTTGCAGTTGTGCTACTGGACGAACGCAAAATATTAATAAATATCTATTTTTATTGTTTTTTTTTCACAAAATGGGATTAAATTTATAATAAAAATAAGAAACTCTATTTTGTAATATGCCTATAGTCTCATACACATGTTCAAAATGCAATGCCTTGAATCAAACTGATGATTCTCTCTGCGGAGAGGTGAGAAAATGTCCTTTTTGCGGTGAAGAAATTCTTGTTCCTATTCCCGGTATTTATCCAGGAATGAAGCTTGGGGATTTTATCGTTGAGAAACAACTCGGTGTTGGTGGAATGGGAGAAGTTTGGCTGGCAAAGCAGGAAAAATTAGATCGTCATGTTGCCCTGAAAATACTATCTCCTAAATATACGTCTAATCGTGATTTTGTAGAAAGATTTTTAAATGAAGTTCGAAATACGGCAAAATTAGAGCATCCAAATATTGTTACGGCTTTTCATGCAGGTGTTGAAAATAACATTTATTATATGGCAATTTCGTATATTCGCGGTGAAACAGTTTTTGATAAGATAAAAGATGGAATTCCCTTATCTGAAAAAGATTCTCTTGAAATAATAAAGTCTATTGCATCGGCTCTCGATTATGCGTGGAATGAATATAGAATTCTTCATCGCGATATAAAACCGTCTAATATAATGATTGATAAAAATTTTACCGCTAAATTAATGGATATGGGAATCTCCAAAAAACTCGATGAGGAAAGCTCTCTTACAATGGCAGGAATGATGATTGGTACACCTTATTATGTAAGTCCGGAGCAGGCTCTGGGAGTAAAAGATCTTGACTTTAGATCCGATATTTATTCATTAGGAGCTACATTATATCACATGGTTACAGGGACAGTGCCATATGATGCTGATACTGCTATGGGAATAGTAACTAAACACCTTTCAGAGCCTTTACCTGATCCGAAAAGTTATAATCCTCTCATTAGTGAACAGACAGTATCACTTATAAAAATTATGATGGCTAAAGATAAAAATGACCGTCCTGCAAGTTGGAAAGCTTTGATTGTAGATATAGAAAGAGTTTTAGATGGACAGTTTCCTCTAACTCCATTGCCATGTGTAGGAAAAACAAATATTGCTATCAGTCCTTCAAATGCAGTAACAGAGGCTATTTCTCCACAAATAAAAAAAGAAGTTTCTGCAGATAAAAAAAATATCTCAAAAGAAGATTCTGCCGATTATTTAACTGTCCCAAAAAAAACTGAAAAGAGAAAAAATCATATCTTGCTATGGATATTTTTAGCTTTTTTCTTTTCTTTTCTATGTTTTGTTTTGATTGGAGCAATTTTTATAGGATATAGATATTTCAAGACAGAAAGTCAAAAACGCAAAGATTTATTACCTACTGAAATTTTGCCTAAACATAAAGATTTAAAGCTCTCTATTGAAGCAAAAGATGATGAAGGAGGCAGTTCGGAAGAAAATTTGCCAGTAAAAACTACTGAAATGAAATCTGAGGAGAAAATTTCTGTAACTAAAGAAAAATCTTTTGAGGAAACTCCAGGGCAGAAACAAGATTTAACTTTATCTGTGGAAAACCAGGAAAAAGGTACCGAAAGCAAAAAAAGCCCATCCACTGAAGAGCGCAGTAGACCTAATTGGTAAATTTTCGCAATGAAATATTCTAGTATAATTCTTTTATGGTTGGTAATTGTTATTATGGCCTCTTCTGCTTCAATATTGACAAGGTTTTGTAAAATTCCTGCTGTTGATATTGGTTTTTGGAGGGTTTTTGGTGCGGCGATTATTTTGTCTCCTATTGCTTTGAAGAGTCTTAAGAAAGATTCAATTATGAAGTTATTCTCAAAAGGAGCTATTATTTGTGGACTTTTACTTGGACTTCATTTTTCAACTTGGTGTTGGGCAATACAGAATACTACGATTGCAAATGCTACATTATTTATTGGTCTTCAACCACTTATGGTTCCATTTTTAGCCCATTGGATTATTCAGGAGAGGATAAATAAATGGGAAATTTTTGGTCTGATTCTGGCTTTTCTTGGTACTCTCTGGTTAAGTATCAGGCAAATAGAGCTTGCCCCATCTCAATTTTATGGATCTGCTGTAGCCTTATTTTCGGCATTTTTATGTGGAAGTTATATTGTTTTCGGTCGGAGATATAGAAAAGATAAAAATGCCTTTGTTTTCAGTACTGGTGTTTTTGCTATTGCTGCTTTAGTTCAAGGGATTTTCTCGATTATCTTACATGGGAAAATTTCTGTAGGAGACATAAGAACTATTGTATCACTTTGTTGCCTTATTGTATTTCCAACTATTGGTGGGCACGCTCTAATGATGTTTTTATTGCGCTATGCGAAGAGCCAGTTGATGGCTCTTACTGTGCCTGCTCAATTTATTCTTGCGACTCTGGTTTCATATCCGATTTTTGCAGAAAAGCCACAACTTTGGTTTTATCCTGGAGCTATAATGATAATGACGGGAATTGTTATAGCTGTGTGGAAAGCTGATTCGGGAGATGAGAAATAATAAAGTCAAAGATGAAGGATATTTTTACGATTTTTTTCTAACTGTGATAAAATCATACATTCGTTGCAATGATAAGAACAAGCATAACAAAATTTTTCTAAAAGAAATATTGCTCCATGAGCAGATGCAGCATTAGTAATTATATAATTTCCTCTTGATGGTGGTGTAAACCATTTATTTATAGCGATTTTCAATTTTATATTATCCTGAATAAGAGGAGATACACGAAATGTTTCTATGCAAAAATCCATAATATTCTGGTCCTTATCTATTGCGAATTTCGCAAATAAGAAAGGTAAAATCACAGTTGTTACGATGTCAATAGAACGCATTTTTCCTATTATTGAGGCCCTTAGCTTTCTTTTATTTCGGAAATTTGTCCAGTTATCCCAAATTTCATCTTTTACAGTGAAAAATTCTATAAGTTTTGATGAGAAAATCGAAGGAGTTTGGGAATTTTTCATCAATTTTAATATTTCGCATAATATTTTTGCATTTGTTTTTGATATTATGCTACAAAGTCCAGCGATACGTCTTTCCGGAGAGTTAAGTGGTCTTACGCCAGCTTTTATCCATTTTATTGGTTTTTCATTATGAAGTCTATATTTCCACCATATATTCCAGAGTTTGGAAGTATATTCTTTCATCTCTCTGTGAACGTCTTTTGTTGTTGGATCTGGAAGCAGTCCCGATTCTCCCCAGATAAGAGCTGGAAGAATTTCTGGATTTTTATATTCGGGGTGACATAGTATTCGTTTAAATAGTTCAACGAAATTTTCTTTATTTTTTTTATATCCAGCGGCCTCAAAAATTTTTTTTAGGACTGCTTTATCAAAGCCATCTTTTATTATTTCTGCAGTTGCTGCAGAAGCTTTTTCTTTAAATCTTTCAATCCCTGCTTCACTCAAAAAATCATTAAGGATAATCTCATCCAATGTTGAGAAATAATTTTGGCATTTACCTGAACCAAACTTTAGATTTTTTTCAACAGGAGTTTTCGGCAAGCTCAACTTTTCTGGAAGAATTATTGTTATTTTATCCATTACAGTCTTGTCATTTTTGAAGACAACATGAAGTTTTACATTTTTATAATTAGAATCATTATTGTGATTATGCAGGAACCAATCAGAAGACTTTAGATGTATTTCTACATCACCGGAGTCTGTAATTCCATCAATTTCAAATTTTGCATTTTGAAAGTCAGGTCCCTCTTCGAAATTCCAATTTCCGGGAGAAAGTATTTTAATATCTTTTCCATCGGAGGTTTTTAAGATTGTTCCAGTTTTTATCTTTTTCCAGAATATCTGCAATTTTTTTTCAGTAATTCTCATTGTATATTTTTTATTTTTAAGTAAATTAGTTTTTCTTAAAAAAAGTTCCATCGCCTTAACATCTTTTTTAGAAAATTTATATTTCTTAAGATATATTACAGAAAAATAAAATCATGCAATTAAATTGTAGAAATTATAAAATGAAAAGAAAAATTGTATTGTTTTTCCTGTTCTTAAATTGTTTTTTACTCTTTGCTGAAGAACGTCGCAACGAAGTTGTTAAAGCTGTTGAAAAGGTACTACCTTCCGTGGTGAACATTGGGACTGAAACTATTGTAAGTTCTTCTCACTCGCCATGGGGTATAGACCCGTTTGAAGGTTTTTTTAAAGACTTTTTTGGGCATGATTTACAGAGTAGGACAAACTCACTTGGAAGTGGAGTAATAATTGATCCTGCTGGGTTGATAATTACAAATGCTCATGTTGTTTACAGGGCAACTGAAATAAATATTGTCTTCTATGATGGAAAGGTAGCTAAAGCTGTTGAAATCGCCTCAGATGAGTTAAATGATATTGCATTGCTTGCATTGATAACACCTGTTCCTGACACCTTAAAACCTATTTCAATTGCCCCTCCTGATGAATTATATCTGGGGGAAACTGTTATTGCAGTGGGAAATCCTTATGGTCTGGGTAGTAGCATATCAAGAGGTATTCTTAGCGCTTTAAATAGAGAAGCTATTTATCAGGGGAAGGTAATTTTTTCTGATATTTTACAGACGGATGCTGCAATAAATCCGGGTAATAGTGGGGGACCTCTCGTAAATATTCTTGGTGAGATGATAGGACTCAATACTGCAATATACAAAGATGCACAGGGAATAGGTTTTGCTATTCCAGTAAAACGAATTGAATCCGTAGTTGGTAAGTGGTTGATTCCAGAGAGATTTTCAAAAACAAGTCTTGGGATAATTCCGGGAATTGAGCAAACAGGAAAATATTTTATTATTTCTGAAGTTCTACCAGGAAGTCCAGCGGAAAAATCAGGATTAAAGCCTGGAACAAAAATCTCCCATATAAATGGTAATAAATTCAAAGATTTAATTTCCTTAGGTAGAGAGTTATGGAAAATAAAGCCGGGAATTGAAATATCCTTGAAATCTATTGATGGTAAAGAATGGAAATTAAAAACAGAAGAGTTAAAGTTATTTAATGGACAGGAAATAGCCCAGAAAAGACTATCTCTGAGTCTAATAGAACTTGATAAATCTTTAGCAAAATCAATTGATTATCCTTTTGCTGGTGGATTAATTGTTTCTGAATTGTCTCCAAGTAATGGGGATTCAGAAGTAAGACGAGGTGATGTTTTAGTTCGTCTAAACGATATAAGAATTAATAACTTTGATGATATTGTTCGTGCAATGAAAAATGTTCTTTATGGACAAAGAGTAAGGGCGTTATTTTTAAAGCCTGTAAAAAGGGGAAATGCCATCTATATAATCAGAAAAGAGGTTATCCTCGAAGCAAAGTAGAAAAAAATTACCATTGCATTGATTTGTAAAAACTACTACCTCACTACTCGTGCTCCGCCTCCTGCCACAATTTTTTCCACTTCTGCAAGGGTAGCCATAGATGTATCTCCGGGGGTTGTCATCGCAAGGGCTCCGTGAACTACACCATAATCTACTGCTTTTTGAGGATCGTTGAATTTCAAAAAAGCATAAATAAGTCCTGATGCAAAACTGTCTCCACCGCCAACTCTGTCCAGAATTTCAAGGTTATTAAATGTTTTTCCTTCATAGAATTTACCATCTGCCCAACAAATTCCGCTCCAATCATTGATAGTTGCTGTTTTTACAGTTCTCAAAGTTGTTGCTACAACTTTAAAATTGGGGTACTCTTTTATTACGTTTTTTATCATATTTTTGAATTTAGATGAATCAATGAAGGAAATATTTTCATCGATACCTTCAACTTCAAATCCAAGAGCAGCCGTAAAATCCTCTTCATTTCCAATCATTACATCTACCAATCGGGCAAGTCTTTTATTTACTTCCTGAGCTTTCTTTTTTCCTCCAATACTTTTCCACAGGGAAGCCCTGTAATTCAAATCATATGAGATAATAGTTCCGTATTTTTTAGCGGAGATCATAGCTTCCTCAATAAGTTCTGAGGTAGAATCCGAAAGGGCAGCAAAAATTCCGCCTGTATGAAACCATCTTACGCCGAGTTTTCCAAAAATAAAATCCCAATCAATATCCCCTTTTTTCATTTGAGATGCGGCAGTATTTCCTCTATCTGATACACCTATTGCTCCACGAATTCCATAACCTCTTTCTGTAAAATTTAGACCATTCCGAACAGTCCTACCAATTCCATCAAATGGAAGCCATTTTATGAATGAAGTATCAACACCGCCTTGCATAATAAAATCTTCTATAAGATGTCCAATTTCGTTATCAGCAAAAGCTGTTATTATTGCAGTTCGCATGCCAAAACATTTTCGTAATCCTCTTGCAACATTATACTCACCACCTCCTTCCCATGCTCTAAAAGATCTTGCTGTTCGTATTCTTCCTTCACCAGGATCAAGCCTTAGCATTATTTCACCAAGTGAAATTTCATCGTATTTGCATTCATTTTCATTTTTTATCTTTAATAAACTCATTTTTTTGCTCTCCTTTTTTCCTATTATAAGTTTAATCTAATATCTTGTGATTCAATTTAATTTTGTATAAAAAGAAGTCAAGTGCTAATTCATTTCAGAAATATATTGCTATTTTAGATTCCTATGAAAATTCATTATTATTGTGTGATTTATTCGTAGTGAAGTCTTCCACCAGCAAGTATTATTTTTATGTCTTCATCTGTGAGCGTATGTCTCAAAATTATTTCTTTTTCATTTGATTGTAAGCAGATTTTTGCCTTTATTTCTTTTCCAACTTTTAAATGCTTGCGAATTTCGCAAATTATAAATCTTGCATTTTCTTCTATTAAATCATAATCGGAAGGGGAATTAAAGAGTAATGGGATTATTCCAAAGTTTACCAGATTTGCCGAATGTATTCGTTCTATCGAACATGCTACTACGACTTTAATTCCGAGATACATTGGGCAAATTGCAGCATGTTCACGCGATGAGCCCTGTCCATAACTTTCCCTGGCTACTATTATGCCGTGAAATCCTGAATTTTTAGCTTTTAAAGCTTTTTGAGCGAATGATTCTTTTCCATTTTGGTTGAAGGGCTCAAATACATATTTAGAATATTCCGATATATTGCTTCTATATTTGAGGTATTGTCCTGCTGGCATTATATGGTCGGTAGTAATTTTGTCGCCAGCTTTTATAATTACAATTCCATTGATATGTTCTGGAAGAGGAGAATTCTTTGGAGGTTCTCCGATAGTTGCTTTTCTTATTATTTCAATTTTTGTTCCATGAGGAGGAGGGGGTATTATCATTCTATCGTCTATGTCGAATTTCAGGGGCATTTTTATTTTTGGCATCTTGATTTTTAAAGTTCGGGGATCCGTTATGAATCCTGTTAAAGCAGATGCAGCTGCTACAAGAGGGGAAACTATATATACGGCGTCATTTTTCGTTCCACTTCTTCCGGAAAAATTCCTATTGAAAGTGCGTAGAGATACTGTATCATTTGCAGGACTCAAGCCTTGTCCAATACATGGCCCGCATGCTGATTCGAGGATTCGTGCTCCACTTGCGAGTAGATCTGACATGGCTCCTGAATCAGCAAGCATTTTCATTACCTGCTTACTTCCTGGTGCGATAGCAAATGATACTGACGGAGATATTGTTTTTCCCTTTAAAATTTCTCTTACAAGCATAAGGTCTCTAAAAGAACTATTAGTACACGAACCTACTATTACTTGAGAAACTGGAATTTTTTGTAGTTCTTCTACTGTTTTTATATTATCAGGGCTTGATGGACATGCAGCGAGAGGGGTGAGTGATGATAGGTCTATTTCTATGATTTGATCGTAATCCGCATTTTTATCTGCAGATAATTCAATATATGAGTTTTCTCTTCCTTGAGCTTTAAGAAATTTTAAGGTTTGTTCATCTGAAGGAAAGATTGAAGTTGTAACACCAAGTTCAGCTCCCATGTTTGTGATAGTTGCCCTTTCTGGGACTGACAATTTTTTCGATCCTTCACCAAAATATTCTACTACCGAACCTACGTTACCTTTTGTAGTAAGTATGCTGAGGACCTTTAGAATTACATCTTTTGCGCTTACCCATTCAGGAAGAGAACCTTTTAAATTTATGCCAACAACTTTAGGATAGGATAGGCGAAAGGGTTTTCCCGCCATCGCGAGAGCTACATCGAGTCCACCTGCTCCAATTGCGAGCATTCCAATTCCTCCCCCAGTGGGCGTATGAGAATCAGAGCCGAGAAGCGTTTTTGCTGGTGCGCCGAATCTTTCAAGATGCAATTGGTGGCAAATGCCATTTCCGGGTCGTGAGAACCAGATTCCTTTTGCGGCTGCAATAGATTGAAGATATAAATGATCATTGTGATTTTCTGGACCGTTTTGAAGCATATTATGATCTACGTAAGAGACAGAAATTTCTGTTTTTACTCTTTCAATTCCCATTGCTTCGAGCTCGAGATAAGCCATAGTGCCAGTTGCATCTTGAGTTAAAGTATGGTCTATTTTTATGGCTATTTCAGAGCCTATTTCCTCTTTGCCGCTTACGAGATGAGAAGATATGATCTTTTGAGTTAATGTGCCTTTTGCCATTTTTACCTCTGCTTTTATCGGTTAATTTTTTATTAAATTCGAAATATTGTTAATACCAGATTTTTTTATAACAGACATATGATAAGAATAATCACCGAATTCCTCTTTACGGTGGGCATCTGAAGCAATACTAATTTTTACATCATGTTCTGCACATATTTTTATCATCATAATGTCTTCAGTTTCATATTTATAGTGTGAGTTGAGTTCGAGAGCAACAGAGTTTTTTTTTGCTTCTTTTACTATAGTTTCTACTATTTTTTGGGTTATTGGTATCTTTGTTGCTATCCATCTGAATGGATGGCCTAATATATCTATTCCTGAATTCAGAATCATTATAGTATGGTCTAACCAATAATCCAACACATTTCGATTATTTTCTATGGGTAGGAAATGCACACTTCCAATTACAATGTCTAAATGAGATCTGAACATAGGGTCAAAGCAAAGTTTACCATTTGGAAGCATTTCAGTTTCAATTCCGCAGAGAATTTTTCTTTCTTTAAATTTTTTTAATTCAGAAATCTGTTTAGCCAGGCGTTGATTCCCAAAGTCTCTCCATTGTTCAAATATATTGCTGTCTGAAAGGAATTCCCATTTCCATGCAATATCTTCTGGAAAATAGATCGCCATGGAATGGTCTGTTACACAAACGAATTCAATTAGGTTTGTGCTAGAAATTTGTTCAGAATAAAAATCAAGACTTAAGTCTTTATCAGCACAATAACTTGTTTTTGTGTGAACATGAAAATCAATCATAACTATCATGCCATTTTAAGGCATGAATCAGGGAGTTTTTGCTAATAACTTTGAGAGGCGTGATTTCTTTCTTGAAGCTTTACCTCTTTTAATTGCATTTGCTTTGACAGCTTTATCTAATCTTGAGAAATAAAGGGAAAGTAATTTTTTCTTTTTTTCAGGGTCATTTTCACTTCTGATATTTTTTTCTATAGACCACAACTCTGATTTTCTTGCTTTATTCATAGTTGTGCGTCTTGCAGCTTGTTTAGCTCTTTTGTGGGCTGAACTTAACTTTTTTTTTGATTTTTCCTTTTCTTCTGCCATTGATACTTATCCTCGTTTTATAATATTTCTCTTTTTTTTGCTGCGTATAATACAACACTTTTTTTAGTATTCAAGAAATTCTTTCTTTTTTTTATTAATGAGCTTATTGAAAAAACAAGAAGAGGAAATAAATTATTGTCTTTGCGCTTTATTCAAAAAAGCGTTGTTGTGCCACTAAATCTGGGATTTCCAGGTGGCTGATTTTGATTTTAGTCTTATTACTCTGGAGAATAACTAATGAATAATGAATTACTTGCAGTTCTTGAATATCTTGAGCAGGAGCGTGGTATTGGCAAGGAAAGGCTGGCAGAAGCCGTAGAAAAAGCTATACTTAACGCTTCAAGGAGGAGTATACATCCAGCGACGAATCTTGAAGTGAAGCTTGATTTAAAAACAGGAGAAATAAAGGCCTGGGCTACCCTTGAGGTTGTAGAAAAAAATCCCAATAATGACCAGATTAAACTTGATGAGGCAAAGACTAAGTATCCCTCGGTAAAAGTTGGAGATGTTATCAAGTGGGAAGTAACTCCGCGGGATTTTGGTAGAATTGCCGCTCAGGCAGCCAAACAGACTATTGCACAGCAACTCAGGAAAGCGGAAAAAGCAATAGTAAAAGAGGAATTTCAGGATAAAATCGGAGAGATTGTTAGCGGAACGGTAAGACGTTATGATAGCGGAGCTATTATAGTTGATTTTGGGAAGGCTGAAGGAATACTTGGGCCAAAAGATAAAATACCTGGGGACGACTATGTTCAAGGAGAGAGAGTTTCAGCTTTGCTAAAGGCTGTTGAAACTTCTGGTGGAGGGCCAAGTCTCATACTCTCAAGGTCAGCTCCTGAATTTGTTATTAAGTTATTTGAAAGAGAAGTTGCTGAAATAAGCGATGGAACGGTTCAGATAAAAAGGATAGCTAGGGAACCAGGTTCAAGAACTAAAATTGCTGTATGGAGTAAAGACCCTAATGTAGATCCTATAGGCGCCTGCGTTGGAATGAAAGGCATGAGAGTAAAAAATATTACATCTGAACTGAATGGCGAGAAGATAGAAATTGTTCAATACGATGATGATATCAGAAATTTTGCCTTGAAGGCTTTTCAACCTGCCGAAATAAAAAAAATTGAGGTAAATGAAGAAGAACATCTTTTAAATATAACCGTTTCACCAGAACAGCTTTCTCTTGCAATAGGAAAACGCGGCCAAAATGTTCGTTTAACTACAAAACTCCTCGAATGGAAAGTTAATATTATTAGCGAGGAAGAGGAAAAACAGGCATTTCAGGAACAAATTGAAAAAGCCACAAAAATCCTTTCTGAACAAATTAATATAAGTCAGGAGGCAGCCAGACTCCTTGTCAGCAATGGTTTTTTGACACTTGATGGTATCAAGGCCGCTGATTTTGCGGATATTTCAAAAATTGAAGGATTATCAGAAACTGATCTTGAAAAAATAAAACAACTTAGAACTAACAACTAACGAGGAACAGGCGGTATAATTATATGGCTTTAAGTAAGAAAAAGAAAAACGATAAGAATGGAGTAAAATTAAAAGATATTTTGAAGCATTTTGATTTGCCTCTGAATACCGCAATTTCTTCTTTAAAAGAACTTGGAATTGATGTAACCAGCGTATCAAGCGTAATAGATGAGGATTTTATAGACATAGTTGAGGAACATCTTCGTGAACTCGACAAAGAACTAAAGAAAGATAAAAAAACTACACAAGATGAAAATTCTATTCACCTCAAGACTCCAATAACAGTTAAAAGTCTTTCTGACGCTCTTGGCAAAAAGCCAAACGAGATTATAACATCTCTAATGTCTATGAATATACTGGCAAATATAAATCAGGTTGTTGAACATAGTGCAGCAAAAAAAATAGCCAAGAAATATGGGAAAAATCTCCTGATAGATAAGAGGGAAAAAGAAGAACCATCTGTTGAATTAAAAGTAGTAGAAAAAAAACCAGATCCTGAAGAGATTGAAGAAAAAGATAATCCGGAAGATTTAAGAGAAAGACCTCCAATAGTAACATTTCTTGGACATGTTGATCACGGCAAGACATCTCTACAGGATGCAATAAGGAAGACTAATGTGGTTGCAGGAGAAGCTGGAGGAATTACACAGCATATTGGCGCGTCAGTTGTAAAATACAACAATAAAACAATCACTTTTATAGACACTCCAGGACATGAGGCGTTTACAGCAATGAGGGCTCGTGGAGCCAGAATCACTGATATTGCTGTTCTTGTCGTTGCTGCAGATGACGGTTTTATGCCGCAAACTATTGAAGCGTTGAATCACGCTAAAGCTGCAAAAGTTCCAATTATAATAGCTCTCAATAAAATGGATTTGCCGGGAGCAGATCCAGGTAAAGTTCTCAGACAGATGCAACAACACGGTCTTCAGCCAGAAGAATGGGGTGGGGATGTGGCAGTAGTAAGAGTTTCAGCTATACGTGGTGATGGTATTAATGATTTACTCGAACGAATATTACTAGAAGCAGAAATGTTGCAACTCAAGGCAAATCCACGAAAAAAAGCGCGGGGAGTGGTAATAGAAGCTTCGCTTGAACAAGGATTTGGTCCTACAGTGAATATTTTAGTCCAGAATGGAACCTTGAAGAAAGGGGATTTTGTTCTTTGTGGGCAATTTTATGGGAAAGTAAAAAACTTGATTGGAGCTCAAAATGAGAGATTTGATGAAGTTGGCCCAGGAATGCCAGCTAAACTTGTTGGACTTTCAGGAGTTCCTCAATCGGGTACTATATTCGTAGTATGTGAAAATGAAAGGGAAGCTAAAGAAATTGCAGATAGAAGAGCTGAAGAAAATAAGAAGATGCAATTGACTCAAAATATCCCATCAAGTAATCTTGAGGATCTATTAAATAAAATGGCTCTAAGTCAAAAGCCAACCCTACCATTGATTATAAAAGCTGACGCACAGGGGTCTATTGAAGCAATAAAGGAATCTTTATCAAAATTTCCTTCAGAAAAAATTACTATTGATGTAATTCTCTCAGCTACGGGGGCCATTTCGGAAAACGACGTTTTACTCGCTTCAGCATCAAAAGCTATCATAATTGGATTTCATGTGAGGGTAAATACAGGTGTAAATCAAATTGCAAAACAGCATGGTGTTGAAATTCGACTTTATAGCATTATATATGAGTTGATTGAAGATATAAAGGATGCTCTTGAAGGAAAACTCGCTCCTGAATCGAGAGAGAAAATTATTGGTGAAGCGGTTATCCTTAAAATATTTGAAATATCAAAAGGCCCTAAAGTTTGTGGATGCTCTGTTACAAATGGTGTAGTAAAAGTCGGAGCAAAGGCAAGAGTATATCGCGAAAATGAACTAATATATAATGGCTCAGTTATGTCATTAAGGCGTTTTCAAGATGACGTAAAAGAAGTTCGTCAGGGCTTTGAATGTGGAATAAGACTGGATAATTTTGTTGATTTTAAGGAAGGAGATAAAATCCAGATATATGAAGTAGAATTCAAAAAAACAAATCTCTGAATAATATTACTCTTCCTATCTTTCTATACTCTAAAATCTTAATGGTGGTTTTATGAAAAAAGTAAAACGAATGCCTCGTGTTGATGAACTCGTACAGAGAGAAATCGCTCTCTATCTCGAAAAGGTAGACTTTCCATTAAAGAAGGGACTTGTCACAGTAAGTTCGGTACAAACAGCCCCAGATTTAAGAACGGCAAAAGTCTTTATAAGTACTTTTAATACAAGTCAAAAAGAAAAAGAAAAAATACTTTCTATCCTCGAAGAAGAACGTTTTGATATCCAAACGGTAATATCAAAAAACATTCATCTAAAATACACTCCAGTTTTAAATTTTAAACTCGATGATAGTTTTGAAAAGGGAGATAGAGTCCTTTCAATTATCAGAGAATTAGAGGAAGTTCAATCAAAATCGAAAGGATGAAAGGAAAAGAATTAAAAATTTTTGTTTTCTGTTTTATATCTATTGCCGTTTTTATGTCGTTTGCATCTCATCAAGTCTCGTGGTTGGCATCAAAAATTCTTACTATTAGCGGGGAAAGAGCATTCTATGTCTTTTCTGGAGATGAACAGTCTACAAATGCTTCAAAAAAAGATAAAGATGATCCACTTAAACCAAAACAAATAAAAAAGAATTCAAAAGAGACCAAACAAAAACCAAAAACAACAATAGACCTGATGAAACAGGAAGTACGGACAGATCTCCCCAAAACAAATACTCCCATTGCATTACTCATACAGGGGGATGATTTCGATTCTTATCTAACTTATGCTCCACCATTTCCTGATTTAAGAAATTATACGGGAGAAAATTGGAACAAAGAAAAAACTCAGATATTTTGTTTGACCAATAATAAAATTCTTTTCATAAAAGTCATTTGTTTTGACTCGGATCCGGACTCTCTTGTAAAAATGTTTTCTATCGCTGAAGGTTCAGCTAATGCCTGGAAAGATGATAGTATAGAAGTTTTTTTAATGTCAGACCCATTATCAGAAGAATATTATCAGTTTTTAGCTTCTGCCTCTGGCAAAACTCATTACTTTGTTTTTAAAATTCGTCCTGATGACCCACGAATGGGAACTCAAATTTCAAGTAATCAGGCAGATAAATATGTTAAAGTGGAAGAATTTGACAAAGGTTATATTGCAGAATTTTATATCCCTCTTACGTTGTTGAATTTTAAACATAATCTCAAGAAAGAGGGATTTATGATGCAAATCGTGAGAAATTACAGAGGTGAAAAAAAGGAACTCGGCGCTGTTAATCTTCAGCTCTTCCCTGTATATATTCACGGAGATAAGCGCTTTGGTGAAAATAATCATTACTGGAAAGCATTTGGAAAAATAAATGTGAAGGAATATCAAAATGAATAAACAAATATTATCTGAATTAAGAGAAAAATTTTTAAAAATTTATTCGGAAGAACCTCAAATTATAACCCGTGCACCGGGCAGACTTGAAATACTTGGAAATCATACAGATTACAACGAAGGATTGGTTTTAAGTGCAGCTGTATCGCAATCAACATATTTTGCCGTTTCAAAATCAAAATCTTCTACCTGTAAAATTTTCAGTATCAATATAGGAGAAAAACCAGAGGAATTTTCATTAGTTGAAATGGAAAAAAAAGTCCCGGGAGATTGGAAAAATTACGTAAAAGGTGTTATGTGCGAATTTCGCAAACGTGGAATAGAATTACAACCATTTAATGCAGCTGTAATATCAGATTTACCTTTATCTTCTGGAATGAGTAGTTCCGCAGCTATCGAGGTATCAGCTTGCATGGCTTTTGAAAAATTATTTGGCATCAATTTATCTCCTGTAGATAGAGCAAAAATAGGACAGAGCGCTGAGAATAATTTCGTCGGTGCAAAAACTGGACTTCTCGACCAGTTTAGCTCCGTATATGGGAAAATGGATTCTCTCATACTTTGCGATTTTCGCAAAAATGAAGTCTTGAAAAATGTTCCATTGCCGTCAGGGCATTCTTTTGTTGTTATAAATTCCATGAAAAAACATGATTTAGTTGATTCTGAATACAATGATAGACGTGAGAGTTGTGAAAAAGTAGTCAAAATAATTTCAAGTCATGATAAGAATATAAAAGCGCTAAGAGATCTGACTCCTGCCACACTTGAATCATACAAAAATATTCTTCCTATTTTTGATTTTCGCAAGGCAATGCACATAGTAGAAGAAAATGATAGAGTATTAAAAGCAGTAAAAGCTCTCAATGAAGGTAATTTAAAAATCTTTGGAGAGCTACTCCTGGCATCTCATAAAAGTTCAAGATTTAATTTTGAAAATAGTTGCCCCGAACTCGATTATCTTGTTGAACTTTCTATTTCTATACCGGGATGCCTTGGAGCTCGACTAAGTGGAGGTGGCTTTGGAGGAATTAGTATTCATCTGGTAAATGACAATGAAGTGGAAAATTATATCCGACGTATTCAGACGGCGTTCAGGTTAAAATTTGGGATTACTCCTCAAGCAATTATTTGCAAGGCCGGAGATGGCGCAGAATGGCTCTAAAAAGAATAATAATAATAGGTTCAACTGGTTCAGTTGGTAGAAATGCTATTATAGTTGCGAGACATCTCAAAAATATACAAATCATTGGCCTTGCAGCAAATAGAAACTATCGCCTCCTTTCTAAACAGGCTGATGAATTAAATTGTGATAATATTGCTATTTTTGATGAAAAATACTCCGGATTACTCGCGAAAATCGCAAAAAATAAAAGAGTTTTTTCAGGGAATAATGGTGTTTCTGAAATGATTAATTCTCTGAATGCGGATATAGTCCTTTTTGCAAGTTCTGGGATAAACAGTGTATATCCGTTTATTGAGGCTATACGGTCTAAAGTAAAAATTGCTTTCGCAAATAAGGAAATACTTGTTATTGCGGGGGAATATATATCTAAATTAATAGAGAAATATAAAACGCAAATAATCCCGGTAGATAGTGAGCATAGTGCTATTTTTCAATGTCTTAAAGGGCATGATAAAAATGAATTGAGAAGAGTTATACTTACTGCAAGTGGAGGTCCTTTCAGGAATTGCAATTTTGCGAAAATCGCAAAAGCAGAGGCAAAATCAGCTTTATTGCATCCCGTATGGTCTATGGGAAAAAAAATAACTATAGATTCTGCTACTATGATGAATAAAGCCCTTGAAATAATTGAAGCAAAATGGCTTTTTAATCTTAATCTTAACCAGATAGACGTTGTAATTCATCCACAGTCAATAATTCACTCAATAATTGAATTTATTGATGGCTCAATGTTATGTCAGATGAGCAAGCCTGATATGAAATTTCCTATACAATATGCCTTTACATATCCAGCGCGAGAAAGGGGGATTTTCGAACCATTTGATTTTGCGAAATTCGCAAAATTTGAATTTTTTCTCCCGGATAAAAAGAAGTTTCCTTCTTTAGATTTTGCTTATACCGCAATTAAGGAGGGAGGCACAATGCCAGCAGCAATGCTTGCAGCAAATGACGTTGCCGTTGAGAGATTTATAAAAGGAGAAATCAATATACCAACAATATGGAGAACAATAGAAAAAATCATGTCAGAACATAAAAATATCAAGAACCCTGATATAAAAGAAATTATTGATTCATACAATGAGGTTAGGCAGATTGCATCACATTTACTTGATGAAAATGCTCTGTAATGGTATTCAAAGTAAAAAAACGAGAAGCAATGTCTTAAGTTTTATCTTATATTTTAATACTAATAGATTCCTACTGATGTTTTTTGGGGATTTTTTAAGGCTAATTTTAAACTGGGGAAGTTTCGAGTAAGAGGTCTTTCAATTGGTTTATTGCTGCTGCAGTGGCTCTTTCGCGGATTTGTTCTCTTGAACCATTGAAATTATATTTGCGGATTTCGGATTTATTTTTATAGTTAGTTCCGATAAATACGAGACCGATTGGTTTTGTTTTTGTTCCTCCGTCGGGGCCGGCTATTCCTGTTACAGATATAGCGGCGTCTGTTTTAAAAATTTCTTTTGTTCCATAAAGCATTTCCTTCGCGCATTGGGAGCTTACTGCTCCAAATTGTTTTAATGTTGTTGTTGCTACATTAAGGAGATTATTTTTGACCGAATTGGAATATGAGACTATAGCCCCTTTAAATATAGCAGATGCTCCAGGGATATCGGTTATTTTTTTGGAGATTAAGCCTCCAGTGCATGACTCTGCAATAGAGAGAGATTCCATCCTATCTTTCAGTATCATAATGAGTTCTTCGAAAATATTATTCGCATTTTCTGATAATTTATTATTACCGAGTTTTTTTTCTAACTTATCTGCGATTTGATTTAGCATTTTGCAATTTTTTGACTTTAGATAGATTCTGACTCCTTCAGAAGAAGCGCAGTATGCTGGGATTATGGAAGGGGTTTTCGATATTATGCTTTTTGTTATATTCTCAATAATTGACTCTGGAAGTCCGGATGTGAAAATTTTTCTACAATGGATTTGTGGTAATTCTGCTTCAACTATTAATTTTTTTATATATTTTTCTAAGATTGGCATTGCTTCTAATGGTGGGCCTGGGAGGATAAGCATAATAATTTTTCTTTTTTTATCTCTTATTATAAAGGCGGGCGCAGTGCCATTATCGTTTTTTATGATTTCCGCATTTGAAATAACTTCTGCCTGATTAAATATAGATTTGGGAGCTGGCGCTTTAGTTCTTCTTTTCCAGAAATTTCTTATATGTTTTTCTATTTCTTTGCTGTATTTAAGTTTCAAACCAAAAAAATCTGCAATTACTTTTTTGGTAAGGTCATCAGATGTTGGACCCAACCCACCTGTACTAACTATTAATCCAGGTTTAGAAGATAAAATTTTAAGGGATATTGCAATTTTCTCAGGATCATCTGGTACAGTGAGTTGTATTTCTGGTTCGATACCAAACTCTGCAAATTTCTGTCCAATCAAGGAAAGATTCCTGTTTATAGTAGAACCTGATAGTAACTCATTTCCTATATTTAATACCGAAAGGGCAGGTTTATCAGTCATTTGATTCCTTTTCATAATTCTTTTTTCTGAAATTTGGTTCTTTTCTGAAAGTTATATCATCAAAAGATTTATTTACTCTAATATGAATTCCATTTGTTCCAAGAATTGATTCAAAAGTTTTGAGTAACTCGATGCTTGCGTTTACTTTTTTATTTGACTCTATAAATACATTTACCCCATTTGACATGACAGCGCAAATTATGATGGGAGTTTTCCCTGGATTTTCTGTAGCTATACTGATGCATTTGTTAATATTTTCTTCAGTAGTAGAACCTTCAAAAAATCTAAGATGAATCTCTTCCGTATATTTATTTACGGTTTCATCCACTTCCAGAACATCATATACATAAAAATCCTTTTTATCACCATCGTTTGAATTTTTTACTACAGCATTTATGAAACAGACTTTTCCTTCTTGGAGGATTGGATTACTGGAAGATTCTTTCGACATCAATTTTTCATAAATATCATTGTATATAAAACATCGAATTGATCCCAGAAAATCTTCAAATTCTATTATTGCATAAGTTTTGTTTGTTTTTTTTGTTTTTTTCCGTTCTATTGAGTTTATAATTCCTCCCAACCTTATTGGGGAATCATTTTGTGTAATTGCCAGAGCATCCTTTGTATTTGTTGTCGAGTATTTTACTATAATGTCTTTTTGCTCACCAAGAGGATGTCCAATAACATAGAATCCAAGAATCTCTTTTTCTGCCGCGAGCAATTCTTTTTCTGAATATTCGCTTTGTTCAGAGTTAAATTTTATCTCCGTGATAGTATCATTAAATTCCGGGATATCGTCGAAGAGAGATGCTTCGGATTTACTTTTTCTAAATGCGTCAGCAAGCTTTAGAGCTTCTGGAATTTTTTCCACAAGTTCTTTTCTTTTTATTCCAAAGGAGTCAAAAGCTCCTGCTTTACATAGATTTTCAAGTGTTCTTGAATTGATGCTATCTCCTGCTCTTATGCAGAAGTCGAGGAAATCTTTAAATTTACCATCTTTTTCACGTGTTCGCTTAATAGCTTCTGCAGCAACTGAACCGAGTGATTTTACTGCACCGAGCCCAAATCTGATATTGTTACCATCTACAGTAAAATTAATCCCGCTTATGTTAACATCTGGTGGCAGGACTTTTATTCTAATTCTTCTACACTCATTTAAAATATTTATCATATCATCACGTTTATTCATCTTATTGGTTAGATTTGCGCACATAAATTCTACCGGGAAATTTGCCTTTAAGTATGCTGTTCTATAAGCTGGGAATGCGTATGCAGCGCTGTGCGACTTGTTGAATCCATATTCGGCGAAACTAAGGATTTTGGACCATATTTGTTGAGCTTTTTCTTCCGGGATATTGTTTGTTCTTTTGCAGCCTTCTATAAATTTGTCCTTCTGTTTTTCCATTAAATCATGTTTTTTCTTGCCAATGGCATGTCTGAGTATATCGGCCTGTCCCGGGGAAAATCCTGCTAAAGCTTGAACTGACTGAATGACTTGTTCTTGATATAGAAGTATGCCAAAAGTGTCTTTTGCTATGGGTTCTATTAATGGATGGTCATAGACAACTTTTTTGTGTCCATGTTTTCCTGCAATATAATCAGGGATAAAATTCATAGGTCCAGGTCGAAATATAGCAATTACGTCTATGATATCCTCTATACGCTGACAGCCAAATTTCATCAATGTATCAGTCATTCCTTCTGATTCCAGTTGAAATACGCAGGCGGTTTCTCCTCTGTTAAGCATGTCATATGTTTTTTTATCGTCTAATGGGATATCTTCTTGTTTTAGAGAAATTCCCTTTGTTTGTTTTACGAGATCAAGAGTATCCTGTATGATTGTGAGAGTAGAGAGTCCAAGGAAATCCATTTTTAGCAAACCGAGGCTTTCACATTCAGGTGCTGTAAATTGAGTTAAGATTTTGTTATTTTTATCTTTCATTAAGGGAACTAAATTTTCGATGGGCTGATCGCCGATGATGACTGCGGCGGCGTGGACTGAGGAGTTTCTGTTGAGACCTTCAAGGGCGTTTGCATATTCGAGGACTTCCCTTATCCATGTTTTTTCCTCTTTCATTTTCTTTAATTCAGGGATTGTATTAAATATATATTCAATTGCTACTGGAGGTTCATCATCATCATCATCGGATTTTAGTTTTGACTTATCTACTTTTGTAAAAAATTTTGTTACATTATTGGCTTCTGAAGCTTCTATATCCAGGACTCTTGCGATATCTTTGAATACCATCTTTTCTTTCATTTTATTATAAGTAGCTACCTGAACGACGCTTTTTTCCCCATATTTATTTTTTACATAATCAATGACTTCTCCTCTACGTCTTTCGCAAAAATCGATATCGAAGTCCGGAGGGGTTACTCGTTCTGGATTAAGAAATCGTTCAAATAATAAATTAAAACGGAGAGGATCTATTCCTGTTATTCCGGAAAGGTATGCAACTATACTTCCAGCACCGCTTCCTCTGCCTTCACCAACAGGAATATTAACGCTTTTCGCATATTTTATAAAATCCCAGACAATCAAGAAATAAGAAGTATAGCCAGCTTTTGCGATTACATTGAGTTCATAATCCATTCGGTCAATTACTTTCTGCTCTTCTGGAGATAGAGAAGATTTGTTAGGATCAAATCCGTATTTTTCCTTTATGCCTTCTAAGCAGATATCGCGCAAAAATTTTTTTTTATCATCTATTCCAGAGGCATTGAAGACAGGATAATGGTTTTCACCGAAGGGAAGTTCAAGATTGCATTTTTCAGCTATTTCAATGGTATTTTTAATGGCATCTGGAATGTCTTTAAAAAGAGAAAACATTTCATCTGCTGATTTTAAATACATCTCTTCCGATTCGAATTTCATTCTGTTAGTATCTTTCAGCAATTTGTTTGTGCTTATACATACGAGAACATCCTGAGCTTTTGCATGAGAACGTTTTATATAGTGAACATCATTAGTTGCAACGACTTTCAAACCGTATTCTTTTGATAGGAGTAGTAATTCTTTATTAACTAGTTTTTGGTCCTTATAACCATTATCCATTAGTTCCAGATAAAAATCTTCTTCGCCGAAAATTTCAAGATATGATTCGATAGCTTTTTTCGCTTCTTTTTTTCGTCCCTCTATAATCATAGTTGGAATTTCTCCAGCAATACAAGCACTCATCCCGATTAGCCCACCTTTTAATTCTTTTAATAACTCTTTATCGATCCGGGGATTATAATAAAATCCTTCAGTAAATGATTTAGTTGAGAGAAGAGAAATATTTCTGAAACCTTCAAGATTTTTTGCGAGAATAATTAGATGATATCCCCTGTGATTTGTTATTTTGTCATCTTTGTCAAATCTGCTGGTGGGTGCAAGATAAAATTCGGAGCCAATGATTGGTTTTATGCCGTTATCTTTCATTGAATTTACGAAAACTATAGCTCCTCCTAAGTTGCCATGATCAGTAATTGCGCAGGCCTTCATCTTAAGGTCCGCAGCATATTTAGCGAGATTTTTTATATTACAAGCCCCATCGAGTAAGCTGTAGTCAGTATGGAGATGCAGGTGAACAAATTCAACGGCCATTATTTTCCCTCTGGTTTTTAAATCTGGTTTTAAAAATAAACGAGATAATATTGGTGAAATAGTACATTAGCTTTTAATAATACTTTTACTCTTAAATTTTGCATATCATTTTGAAGGAAAATAAGACGTTTTTAGAAAAAATAAAGCATTAAATTATTTTTTTCTAAAAAAATTATTCGTGAGAGAGTATTTCAAGATGGATAATAGTATAAAAAAAACCCGGTGTTGACGGCACCGGGTTTTTTTATTCAAAATTATGCTTTTAATTATTCAGCTGATTTTTCTTTTTCCTTTTCTTTTCCTTTCTTTTCACCTGGCACTTTTTCCTGAAATTCTGCTACTTTTAATTTTCCATCAGCATCTTTTTCTCCTTTTACTTTTACCATCTTGCCTTCCAACGTGGCAAGCTCTTTCCCTTTATCGTCAAGAAGGACCGTTACAGTTTCCTTTTTTCCAACGATCTTAATTTCCGTAATATTATCTCCATCTTTTACGACCTCAACTTTACCAAAGATGGGGGGATTTCCTTGTGATTTCTTTTCATTTCCTCCTTCTTTAGCGAAGGTAGTTGAAGTGAGCATTGCGATTCCCATCATTACTATGGTAATGACTGTAATGAGTTTTTTCATTTTTATTCTCCTTTTTTGTTGTTATTGATATTGAACTGAATTAAAAAACGTATATGATATATGTTTTATTGTGTATTTCAAATGGGAAGGTATAATTTATGACAGAACTAATTGATAATCAAAGTAAAATGACTCTATGGGAGCACCTTGAAGAGCTAAGGAAAGTCCTTTTAAAGATTATTTTTACTATATTATGCTTTTCTATAATAACCCTTAATTTTTCCGAAGAAATAATTCAATTTTTATTGACACCTTCTCGAAAAATAATGGAAGAACAAAATGTGAACCTAATCCTCACGGGTCCTCTTGACGCATTTTGGGTAAAATTAAAGACCGGGCTCATTTCTGGCTGTATTATTTCATTTCCGGTTTGTTTTTATTTTATCTGGCAGTTTATTTCGCCGGCACTTCATATTACAGAAAAAAAAACCTTCTTCAAGTTTGCGATTTTCGCGGGGATACTTTTTGTTATCGGTATTACTTTAGCATATATTTCTATTCCTATTTTTCTATCTTTTGCTTCTGATTTTACTATTGAAGGGACGAAAAACCAATGGTTTCTGAGTAATTTTATAAGTTTTTGTTCTATATGGATACTTTTGTGTGGAGGAATAGCTCAAACCCCGTTGATAATACTTGCTCTTATAAAAAGTGGAATTCTTGAGATTGAGACATTGCGTAAGAGTCGGCGCTATGCAATAGTAATTATTTTCATAATTTCTGCGATACTGACTCCACCGGATCCTCTAACACAGATTTTTTTGGCATTACCACTTGTAATTTTATATGAAATATCAATATTTATTGCGGTTCTAACAACAAATAAAATGGAGGATTGAGCAATGATTAAAGCAGTTGCCTTTAATGGGAGTCCTCGTGAAGGAGGGAATACGGAATTTCTTTTGAAACTTGTATTAGAAGAACTTGAGAGAGAAAAAATAAATACCGAACTTTTACATATAGGAGCTAAGAGCATACGGGGTTGCATAGCATGTATGAAATGCAGGCAGTCAAAGATGCCAAAATGCGCAATTGAATCTGATGATTTAAATTTTTATCTTCGAAAGGCTATTGAATCAGATATAATTCTTATTGGTTCTCCAACTTATTTTGCTGATGTTAGTAGCGAAACAAAAGCTCTTATAGATAGAATAGGTTTTGTAACCAGAGGGGGAGGGTCTTTACTAAAAGGTAAAATTGGAGCGGCGGTGATAGCTGTTAGAAGAGCTGGCTCTATTCATGCATTTGATACAATTAATCACTTTTTCCTGATAAGCGGAATGATAGTCGTAGGTTCAACTTATTGGAATCTTGGCATAGGAAGAGAAAAAGGTGAAGTAAAACAAGACAATGAAGGCGTTGATAATATGAAAGATCTCGGATGTCAAATTGCGAAAATCGCAAAAAGATTAAAATCCAATTGAAAAAACTAATTAATTATGTATATTAGCCAGCCTGAAATTGGGAGAAAAAGGTGACAATTACAGAAAAAATACTTGCAAAAGCATCTGGACGGAAAAAGTGCGAGCCCGGAGAAAATATCTGGGTTTCTGCAGATATATTAATGACTCATGATGTTTGTGGTCCTGGAACTATTGGTGTATTTAAGAGGGAATTTGGGGCGAACGCAAAAGTCTGGGATAGAGAAAAAGTTATTATAATTCCGGATCATTATATTTTTACATCTGACGAAAAATCTCATAGAAATATTGATTTTTTAAGAGATTTTGTGAAAGAACAAAATCTTCCATATTTTTATGAACCTGATACCGAAAGGTATTCTGGGGTTTGTCATTTGACATTACCTGAAAAAGGTCATTGTAGGCCAGGAGAAGTCCTTTTTGGGACAGATTCCCACACCTGTACGCACGGAGCATTTGGTGAATTTGCTACTGGTATTGGTAATACAGATGCGGGATTTGTTATGGGAACCGGGAAATTATTAATTAAGGTGCCAGCATCAATAAAATTTATAATAGATGGTGATTTGCCTGAATTTGTAACAGGAAAGGATATCATCCTCAAGATAATTGGCGATATAGGTGTAGATGGAGCAACTTACTGTGCTATGGAATTCTGTGGCTCTACAATTGATTCTATTTCCATTGAAGAGAGAATGACGATTTGTAACATGGCTATTGAAGCCGGCGCAAAAAATGGAATAATTGCACCTGATCAGAGAACAATTGATTATGTAAAGTCAAGAACGAATAAAACATTTGATGTTTTTTATAGCGAACCTGATGCAAAATATCTTTCAGTTTACAAATATAAAGCGTCTGATATTGAACCTGTGGCAGCACTACCATTTTCTCCTGATAATGTAAAGAAAATTTCAGAAATTGAAGATTACAAGATAGATAGGGTTTACATTGGTAGTTGTACTGGAGGAAAGATAAGTGATTTTGAAATGGCTGCAAAAGTTCTTTATGGTAGAAAAGTAGTTGTACCGACATTCCTCGTTCCTGCTACTGTAGAAGTTGAAAGAGCTTTATCAGAAAGGAAAATAAACGGTAAAACACTGCTGCAAATATTTAATGATGCCGGCTGTGAAAAACCAGCACCTCCTTCTTGCGCAGCATGTCTTGGAGGACCTGTAGATACATATGGACGATGCAATAACGATGAAATCTGCGTCAGTACAACCAATAGGAATTTTCCTGGGCGAATGGGGTCAAAAAATTCAAAAACAATTCTCGTTTCTCCTTATTCAGCGGCGGCTTCTGCTATTAAGGGAAAAGTGGCAAGCGTTAGAGATTTATAATAATAAAAATGTGATTTTTTTATTATAAAAAAAATTTTTCTTTTTTAACTTTAATGATTTGTTTTTTTGTATTTTTGAATTAAATTATTTACAAAGTTTTCACCACCATCCCACAAATGTCCCCCCGATGGGACACGGGGTCTGTCTCCCTCCTGGCAGACCCCATTTTTTTGTCCTTCTATTCTGTCAAATAAAATCCTTTGTATTTTTTTTCAGAATATAGCTAATCTATATATTTCAAGGAGCCATTGTATTGTAGCAACAAGACATCGAGACATAGTTGTAGTACTAAGTTGAAGATAGGAAAGCTGTGGTACAATCCCTTTGCCCTTCCTGTGAGAAATACGAAAAAATGATCAAAAACTGTGATTTCTGAAAAAAACTACCTCTGAAAAAAAGATATCTTTGATTTTCGCATCTTTATATGGAATGAATAGGCTAAATAGAAAAATTGATTAATTTATGTTTTTTTCTTGTTCGAAAATTGGAAATCAAGAACTATATTACATTTTTACATTTACAATAACTAGAAATTAAGATAATGAATTATTTAGTCTGGATAAAAGATCTTTTATTTGGAACGTTCACCTCTTTGGCAGAACACTTTATTGCTCAGTTTAAAGAGGCTTTGGGGGCTGGATTGTCGCCTGATTGGTATTCTATTATTAAGATTTGTTTTTTTCTTACCATATGGCTTGGTAGCGGTTTTTTTGCTGCTACTGTGGCTGAAATAAAAAATAGGAATCGCCTTATTCACTTTATGGGTGGTTTATTTGTCCCCTGGATTTACCCTTTTGTTATATTGTTTAAACTGGAAAAGTTAATTCCGAAATTAGAAGAAGATGAAGAAGATGAAGAAATTAGTAAATCATTGCCAGAAGAAGCGCCAGAGCAAAAAATAAAAATCGAAGAAGAAGATGAAGAAGAAGTTATTGAGATATCCCAGGCTTATATGAAAAAAATAGCAGCGGATGAACTAGGTAATGAAAGAGGTCCTTTTATTTTTGTATTTGATGATAAGGCTATTGAAGCAAAAAGGATTGTGAACGCGTTACCAGAACATGTTGTTGTTGAGATTGCTGATGGAGATACATCGAGGACTCTCCGTTTTCCATATGCAAAAATTAAGGCTGTTGTTAGGAAAGACGAATGGGATCCTGATAATATTCCTGTAATGAAAAGACTTGAGCCTAAAATTAAAGAAAAAGAGGATATGGAACAAGGAGAACAAAATAAAAAAGAACTTGAAGTTCCTCATACTCTCGTATCAAAACTTAGAAAAATGGCAAAGGAAGAAGAACTTGCAAGAATTAGCACTGATGAAACAGCAAAATTGACAATGGAGATGATGTCTAAGTCCACACATATAGGTTCATATGTTATTCTTAAACCTGGAACGGAGATAGGAGGCTGCAGGGTTATTTCTGAAATAGGGAAAGGTGGAATGGGAATGGTTTACCTTGCGAGGCATACGAGACTTGACGTTAATGTGGCCCTTAAGGTGATTTCCGCAAAGGCTGAAGAAGACGAAAATACTGTAAAAATATCCCAACGTTTTTTACAGGAAGCAAAAATTGCGGCAAAAATACGTCATCCACATCTCGTCGCGGTTATGGATGCAGGAAAGAATGAGGAGAATGAGTTGTTTTACATTGTAATGGAATATATGGACGGCGGTACTGTTGGCGATTTAATCCGGAATCAAGGGAAACTAAAACAGGAAGATGCGTTAAATATAGTTCTTGCTGTAGCTGAGGCACTTTCAGCGGGTCAAAAATACAACATTGTGCACAGAGATATAAAACCAGACAATATAATGCTCACATCAGAAGGAGATATAAAGCTAAGTGATCTTGGTTTGGCTAAAATTAATGAACCTCGCATGGAATTACATCTTACTGGTGTTAATATGGTTTTGGGCTCAATACCGTATATGAGTCCTGAGCAAGCAAGGGATTTTTCAAACGCTGATTTTAGGTCGGATGTTTATAGTATAGGAGCAAGTCTTTATCATATGCTTACAGGTGATTTCCCCTATAAGGCTGACAACCCACTTGCTCTTATGATGAAAGCTATCAATGATCCGGTCCCTGATCCGAGAAAAATTGTGCCAGAAATTGATAAAGAACTTGCTGACGCATGTATGAAAATGATGGCTAAACGCCCTGAAGATAGATATCAGACACCTGATGAATTAATAGCTGAACTCACAAGATTATCTGATAAATTATCAAAGAAAGGTAATGAAGAAAAAAATGAAATTTAATAACGTTTCCACTAAAGTATCATTTCCGGAGATAGAAAAAGAAATCCTTAATTTTTGGGAAAAAGAGCAAATATTCCAAAAAAGTCTTGAAAATTCAAAAAAAGAAAAAGAATTCGTT
The DNA here is from genome assembly GCA_964426675.1 of uncultured Lentisphaera sp. GTDB lineage: Bacteria > Verrucomicrobiota > Lentisphaeria > Victivallales > GWF2-50-93 > DYMC01. The sequence goes on along the minus strand of CAYRRM010000004.1, from coordinate 77,106 downwards.
TTCTATGATGGTCCTCCTTTTGCAACAGGCTTACCTCACTATGGGCATCTTCTTGCAGGAACAATAAAAGATGTCATTCCAAGATATCAAACTATGCGAGGAAGATTTGTTGACAGAGTATTTGGATGGGACTGTCATGGTCTTCCAGTCGAATATGAAATGGAAAAGGAATTAGCTCTTTCCGGAAAAAGAGAAATAGAAGAATATGGAATAGAAAAATTCAACGAAGCGTGTCGTTCCATAGTTCTTAGATACACAGCAGAATGGGAAACTGTTGTAAAAAGAATGGGACGTTGGGTTGACTTCAGACGTGGTTACAGGACAATGGATTTAAATTATATGGAATCAATATGGTGGGTTTTTAAACAACTCTGGGAAAAAGGATTAATCTATGAGGGTTTTAAAGTCTTGCCATATTGTCCACGTTGTTCTACTCCTCTTTCTAATTTTGAAGCAAATCAAGGATACAAAGAAGTCGAAGACCCAGCGATTACCATCAAATTTCAGGATATCAATGATACAAATTTATCATATTTAGTGTGGACAACTACTCCATGGACACTGCCATCGAATATGGCTTTAGCCCTTGGACCCGAATTGGACTATGTTGAAATAGAAGATAATGGAGAAAGGTTTATTCTTGCGCAAGAACGATTATCTGCCTATTACAAAGATAACTCTGAGTATAAGATAATAAGAAAATACAAGGGGAAAGAACTCCTCGGCAGAAAGTATAAAGCAATTTTTCCGTATTATCAGCATCTTGCAAATAAGGCATTTTTCCTTATTAATGCTGACTTTGTTTCAGTAGAAGATGGAACAGGAATAGTACATATTGCTCCGGGATTTGGTGAGGACGATGCAAATGCGGGAAAGGAGAACAAGCTCCCTGAAATTTGTCCCGTAGATGATGAATGCCGGTTTACGTCTGAGATTACAGATTATATTGGAAAATATGTAAAAGATACAGATAAAGATATTATTAGACGTCTTAAGGAAGAGGGAAAACTCGTTCATCGAGGCACAATAAAACACAACTATCCTCATTGCTGGAGAGACGATGTTCCCCTGATATACCGTAGTATTTCCACGTGGTTTGTAAAAATAGAGCAAATAAAAGATGATATGCTTAAAGCCAATGCAGAAATTAACTGGATCCCTGAACATATCAAGGACGGACGTTTTGGAAAATGGATTGAAAATGCCCGAGATTGGGCTATAAGCCGCAATAGATATTGGGGATGCCCTTTACCTATATGGAGAAATACAGATACTGGTGAAATTTTATGCTTTGGTTCAGTGAAAGAACTTGAAACCGCGTCTGGCAAAAAAATTACGGACCTGCATAAACACTTCGTTGATGAAATATTAATACCTTCATCTAAAAAAGAAGGTGAATATCTGAAAAGGGTCCCTCAGGTTCTCGATTGTTGGTTTGAAAGTGGCGCAATGCCTTATGCTCAACAGCATTATCCATTTGAAAATAAGGAGCACTTTGAAAACAATTTCCCTGCTGAATTTATTGCCGAAGGCTTAGATCAGACCAGAGGGTGGTTTTATACCCTCGTAGTTCTTGGTGCAGCACTCTTTAAGAAACCAGCGTTCAGGAATGTTGTTGTTAATGGACTTGTCCTCGCTGAAGATGGGCAAAAAATGTCGAAAAGAAAAAAGAATTACCCAGATCCTTCTCTTATTTTTGAGAAGTATGGAGCTGATTCGATGCGTTTATTTATGCTCGGTTCTCCAGTTGTTCGGGCTGAAGATCTCAAGTTTTCTGAGAATGGCATAAAAGAAGTAATGCGCTCCGTACTTATCCCTCTATGGAATGCTTATAGTTTTTTAGTAACCTATGCCAATCTTGATGCCTGGTCACCTCAAGATCCTCCATTACCACCTGAAAATCCAGAGAATCCCCTTGACCGTTGGATATTATCATCATTGTCTGAAATGGCAGATGAAATTAAATCGCATATGGATAATTACAAACTTCAGCCTGCAGCATGTAGGTTTGAAAAATTCATTGATGACCTCACAAATTGGTACATCAGGAGAAGTAGAAGACGCTTTTGGAAAAGTCAAAATGATCAGGATAAAAATGACGCTTATCAAACTTTGCATTATGTCCTGTTGACGTTTTGTAAAGTAGCAGCTCCATTTATTCCTTTTATCACTGATTCTATTTATAGAAATCTAAGAACAGAGTCAATGCCAGAATCAGTTCATCTTTGTAAATATCCAGACGCAATATCCCGACGCGATGAAAGACTCGAAAAACAAATGGAAGCAACAATAAAAGCTGTTTCTTTGGGTAGATTTATTCGTGCAAAACACTGTATAAAAACAAGATACCCCTTAAAAAAAGCTGTAATCGCCGTTCCAGATGAAGAAGTTCGTGAATTATTATCAGAAACTCAAACTATAATATCAGAAGAACTCAATATAAAAGATATTTCTATTACAGATGATGATTCACAACTCGTAAATCTTTCCGCAAAGGCAAATTTTAAGTTGCTCGGCCCTAAACTCGGTCAAAAAATGAAAATTGTTGCTGCGAAAATCGCAAATCTTTCCAGTGAGCAAATAAAAACACTTGAAAAAGAAAATAATCTTGAAATAGACTTGGGTAACTCCGAAAAACTAAAACTATCACGTGAAGATGTCGTCATTGTCAGAGAAGAAAAACATGGGCTTTCTGCCGCATCAGAAGAAGGAATAACCATTGCAATAGATATGAGCATTGATGAAGAACTCAAACTCGAAGGGCTTGCCAGAGAACTTGTTAGCAGAATTCAGAATCTCAGAAAAGAGAAAAATTTTAATGTTTCCGACCGTATTATGATTAATTACTCTACAGACGCTCCTGAAATTTCAGAAACATTTGCGAAATTCGCAAACTATATTTCTAATGAAACTCTAGCAGTTAAAATACTTGAAGATTCAAAAAACGATGATAAGATACCTATCGATTTAGATGAATTAAGAGTAATGATAAATCTTGAAAAGGTAAGTTCAGAGCAAAAATAAAAGGATAAAGGACTAAATTAATGTCTTTCCTATATAGATGTCAATCTTGTAAAGTCCTTGGTGAAATGGATGAATTAGAAGCTGAGGTTCAATGTCCTCAGTGTGGCGGTGTAATGTTGCCAATCAAAGATGAAAATGGCCATGATATCTTTTCTGGTGAAGATCTCGATGCCCCAACAGTAGCCGTCCCTACAGGGCAAATTATGGAAGAGTTGAGGAATGGAGCGACGCAAGCTCCTAAACGTCCGGTGAAAATTGCAAAAGCCGTTGATTTGGGGTTTGGAGGTTTACTTTCCAAAACGTCCACAGGACCATATAGAAGACCATTACAAAGTCAACAACCTCAACAAAACGAAGAAAATGTTCCAGCAAAATCACCACCTCTTCCACAGCAACAGGAAAGCATTCCTCCTAAAGCATCTCCTGCTGGACAAAGTACAGCAAGCGGGAAGAAAAAATTTGTAATAAATAAACCGGCCCCAGCTAATAAGACCGCTTTCTCTACTCAAGTACCACAATCACCTCCTCCACCACCTAAACCATCAGTTGGCGCTACTACAACTCAAAAGAAAATCGTTTTCCAGTCGCCAAAGTCACATCAAAGTTCTACAGGCATCTCTTTAAATAAAGAGACTAAAATGCATCAGCCAAATAAAGCATTTGCCACGTCTCTTAATTCGACTTCAGCTCCGGAAAATCCTCCACAACAAAGAACAAATGTACCTCTTAAGGGGAAATTGATAGTACAACCCAGAAATATCCCTGTAGAATCTCCTGCAACTTTTCAACAGGAAAATATGACATCCGCTGCCGAAGAAGTTGATAACGCTAAAGAAATGGAAGCGCTCCTCGCTGAAAAGACAAAAATAGAAGCTGAAGAAGCTGCTAAAAAAGCGATTGAACAAAGTTCCGCCATCTTCTCAGAAAAAATTATGCTTGAAAAACAAAAAGCTCAACTCGAAGCAGAAAAACGAATAAAAGAAGAACTTGCAAAATTAGAACAACTGAAACGTGAATTAGAGGAAATTAAAAAGAAAGACAGTTCGAAAAATAAATCTGAACAAGAATCTCCAGAGACGAAAAATGTAGAGACGGAAGCAATCTCTTCTACGATGCCAACAAAACCTGAAGAAAAAAAAGAATTAGAAAAAGATAAAAATCAGAATTCAATCCAGAATTCATTTTCAAAAGAACAAAATGTCGTTCTCCAGGAAGAAAAATCAGATAAAAAACCAGAACTAAAAAAAGATAACACTGAACAAGAGAAAAAGATAGAAATAACTAAAGAAGAAGTAAAAACACCCGAATCCCATGAGATTAAAGCAACTGTGGAAGAAAAAAAGGAAACAACGGATAATCTCCCAGAACTATCTTTGAAAACACAAGAATCTATCTTACAAAAAAATGAAGAAATTCAAGGAAATAAAGATATCCCGGAATTAAAAGTGAAAGTCGATGAAAAAAAGGAAGTTCCTTCTCAAGAAAAAGAAACCCCAGAGAAAAAAGAAGAAAAAAAGGAAAATTCGATCGAATCAAAAGAACAAAAGGAACAGAAAACAGACGAGAAGAAAGTTGAATCGGAAGAAAAAAAAGAACAACCATCTAAGACAGAAGATTCCAAAGTTGGTGAGGATAAAAAAGCAAGCACACTGAAAAAACCAATTTTACCCAAAAAGGGAAAAACTCCTTTCATTCCAACGAAAAAAATCCCACAGACTCAAAAAACACCTGTGAAATCAGACCAAAAACAGGGGTCAACAAAGACTTCTACTGGGGGTAATTCAAAAGAAAATATATCAGATAAAATTCCAGGACAAAAAAAGGATACCAAATCAACTCAGACCAAAATTCCCCCAATCCCAGAAAACATCACTAATTCTGCTCTTATAAGATTGAAAGCTAATAAAACCAAAATCATTTACATAATTATTACTGCTGCTTCATTAGTCGCATGTCTTTTAATTATATGGCTCGGTACTCAGCTTAGAAAATTTTTAGAAAGAAGAGCTGCAAAAAATGCAGGCAAAGATGAGATTATCATAAAACGAAATCCAGACTCAATCCCCAAAGAGTCCAAAATAAAAGTTGAATATCTATCAGTATATGAGAGAGTAAAAAAAATGCCAGCTGGAACTAAATCAGATATAGATAAGATTATCGCTGAATGGGATAATTTGATTGCTAAGTTTCCTGAAGACCAAAATAATGAATATGTAAAGAAAGCAAAAGAACAACGCTCTACAATGGCAAAGTTAAAAGAAATGTATTGAAATCCCGCAAGCAGAGAACTAAACTATGAAAAAGAGAATTTTATCTGGTATACAACCAACAGGTGATGTGCACCTTGGAAACTATTTTGGAATGATGAAACCTGCTATTGAGCTTCAGGATGAAGGAGAAACTTTCCTTTTTATAGCAGATTTGCACGCTCTTACCTCTTCTATATCACCGGACGAATTGCGCAAAAATACTTTTAATGTTGCCCTTGACTTTCTTTCATGCGGTTTAGACCCGCAGAAAACGGTTTTTTTTAAGCAGTCTGATGTTCCGGAAGTAACAGAATTAACATGGATATTGAGTTGTCAAACCTCAATTGGATTACTCGAACGCTGTCATAGTTATAAAGATAAAATTTCAAAAGGGATGATACCCAATCACGGACTTTTTGCTTATCCCGTTTTAATGGCTGCAGATATATTAATCTACAAGTCAAATTTTGTCCCCGTAGGTAAAGATCAGAAACAACACCTCGAAGTTACCAGAGATATAGCTATGAGATTCAATAACAGATATGGCGAAATATTAGTTATTCCAGAACCTATAATCCGAGAACAATCGGCAGTAGTTCCTGGAATAGATGGGCAAAAAATGTCGAAAAGTTATCAAAATACTATACCGCTTTTTGCTGATGAAAAAGAAATAAAAAAGAAGATTATGAGTATTGTTACCGATTCTAAAGGACTTAATGATCCAAAGAACCCTGATGAATGTATTCCTTATCAACTATACAAACTTTTCGCTTCTGAATCTCAATCCAACGAAATGGCTAATAAGTTAAAAACTGGAGGCTATGGTTATGGCCACGCAAAAAAAGAATTATTTGAAATATTTTGGGAACATTTTAAGCCATTTAGAGAAAAAAGAAGTGAATTTCTGAAAAATCCTGACATTGTCTTCAAAATTCTCAGAAAAGGCGCAGAAAAAGCAAGAACTGAGGCACAGAAAAATATTTGCGAAATTCGCAAAGCCATAGGATTAAATTGAAATTTTTCTCGTATCTCACTTATTAAGCCACAACTAAAAATCTATAAATCTTCGCCAACGCGAATTCAACCCAACTTTTTTGAGAACATTATACTATATAACTAGCTACTTGTCAAATTCTTATAAAATATTTTTTGAGTTTTTCAGTAAAGCCTATTTATTATCAACAACTTAAACTCTTCTTGGCTGATTGTATCGCAAAATTTAGGTTAATATTGTTTCTGTAATGGTTTGATAAAGTTTTTCTATCTGTATCGGGATTTTTTTATTTTTTTCTGTTTCTATAAGCATCAGGTGATACCCCAAAATGTTTTTGAAATGCTCTGCAAAAGTAACTGCTTGAACTAAAACCACAGCGTTCTGCGATTTCTTTGATTTCTAACAGTTCTGTTTGAAGCAGTATTATCGCACGTTTGAGGCGAAGTTCTCTTAAAAATTTTGCAGGGCTTATCCCTTTATGTTTTTCAAATAATCTACTAAAATGATACCTGCTAAAACCAGCAATTTCAGCCATTTTATCAACATCTATTGGGGCATTTAGATTTTTTATGCAAAATTCTGAGACTTTTCTTATAAAATCAGGTTTTCTATCTTCTTTTTCTATGTAATCTGATAAATCATCTAATAAACCCATTATCACTTTATAGGCATATGAAGATGCATCCTGAGCTGTTTTTATTTTTCCGCCCCATATTATTTCTGACGCTATATTGAGCGATTTGTGATTTTTTCTGTGATCAAGTAAAGGACCTAATTTTCCTTCAATCCAGGTGGATATACGTATCACCTCGCTTCCATTAAGACAAAGATAGATAAAATTCCATGGTTCAACATTTTCCCTATAAAAATATTGATGATTGTGTGGTATATGAACAAGCATGGCAAAACCTGGTTTTAATTCATATTCTCTTCCTTGATATCTAAGAATTCCTTTTCCTGAAATGGTATACTGCCATATTACAAATTCCTTTTCTCCTCTCCGTAAGCCATTGAAAAAGTATGAAGTAGAATTTACTGATTGTGCACCACAACTTAAAAGCATCGAATGTAAATTAACTATCCTATCTGGAAAAGAAAATACTTCAGATTTAAAACTGTTCGAATCTAATTTAAATAGCATAAAATGAAAATATTTAGCATAAATTTATAATTGATTATGAATTAAACTAATATTAAGTTACAGCATAAATTTAAAATTAAAAGGAGAAAAATTATGTCAATTAAAATTGCATTCATAGGAGCAGGAAGTCTTACATTTACAAGGCGACTAATGGCGGATATCCTTAGTGTCCCGGAATTGAGGAATGCGAAAATCGCATTCACCGATATTAACAAACACAACCTTGAGATGGTAACGACTTTATGTCAGAGAGATATCGATGCGAATGGACTTAAAATAAAGATACAATCAACTCTTAACCGTTTAGAGGCGATAAAAGATGCAAAGTATGTAATTAACCTGACAAGAATTGGTGGTCTTGAAGCATTTAAATTAGATATAGAAATACCATTGAAATATGGCATTGATCAATGTGTGGGGGATACTATTTGTGCAGGTGGTATAATGTATGGACAAAGAGGAATACCAGTAATTCTTGATTTCTGTAATGATATAAAGAAATACGCAGAGTCAGACTGTTTATTAATGAATTATTCCAACCCAAATGCAATGCTTACCTGGGCAGCCGAGAAATATGGTGGAGTGAAAACAATTGGTCTCTGTCACGGTGTTCAAGGAGGACATTGGCAAATTGCGCAAGTAATAGAATTACTTGTGAATAGAGACAGAGGGATAAAGAAAGGAGATAAGAATTATATCTATGTCAATCAAAAAGATGTTCATATAATATGCGCAGGAATAAATCATCAAACGTGGTATATACGCATCATTTACGATGGAAAAAATTGGACGGAAAGAATGCTTGAAGGTTTTGAATTGCATCCAATATTTAGGAAAACGGAAAAAGTTAGAATAGATATTCTAAGGCGTTTTGGTTATTATAGCACTGAATCTAACGGCCATCTTAGCGAATACGTTGCGTGGTATCGTAAGCGTCCGAGAGAAATAAAGAAATGGATTGATATGAGTTCATGGATAAATGGTGAAACAGGAGGTTATCTTCGTGTTTGTACAGAGCAAAGGGAGTGGTTCAAAACCGAATTCCCAAAACTGATGAAAGAAAAGCCCTTTGAGTTTAGTACTGAAAAGAGATCTGCAGAGCACGGCAGTTATATAATTGAAGGACTTGAAACAGGAAGAGTTTATAGAGGCCATTTTAACGTTAGAAATAATGGGTGTATCAGTAATTTGCCAGATGATGCTATTGTGGAGGTCCCAGGATATGTTGATAAAAACGGGATAAATATACCTAAAGTTGGAAATCTACCACTCGGTTGTGCTGCAGTCTGTAATGCGAGTATTGGCGTCCAGCGACTTGCAGTGGAAGCAGCTGTTACAGGAAATGATTTCCTCCTTAGACAAGCTATGATGATGGACCCTTTAACTGGAGCTGTATGTAATCCCCCTGAAATCTGGCAGATGACAGATGAAATGTTTATTGCCCAGGCTAAATGGTTGCCTCAATATAAAAAGGCTATTGAATCTGCAAAAAAAAGAAATATAAAGCAATCCCTTTATAAAAGATTATCTTGTAAAAAAGTGAAAAGGTAAACGAAATCTCGATTAAAAGGATTTTTTGTTACCAAATTAAAACTCAAAAAGTATGTATAAGCGTTGAAGCAAAATTTCTATTCCCTTGAGGGTAATTCCAAGAGGTCCATAGACAGTGGTAACTGGCACTTTCTCAAATCCATCATTATCATCTGTGTTCGTAGTATTCATTAAAGTTTCATTAGATTTTTCTTCCTGATGAGCGATATTTTGCGTTTGTTGTATTTTATTAGTTATTGGTTCATTATTACTGACATTAAGGTTCTCTCCTGAAAAGAGAATTTTGCCGGAGATAATAAATAACACAATCAATACAGGAATAGTCAAATTTCTCTTCAAAATAAATTGTTTCATTTAAAATTCCTATTTTTTTCTATTAAGATACTATAACAGTTTTATAAAATCAAGTTTAAAGAAGGTTTTTTAATTCTAACTATCTTTTCCGGAGATTTTCTAATATTTATGAAGGAATTTTCCTTCCAAGTTCTTGCATTACAAGTTTTAAATCTTTCCAGACAATTCCTTTTGCTGATGGATTCCGCAGGAGATAGGCAGGATGGTATGTAGGCATAACTTTTATTCCCATTAATTGCTGCCATCTTCCTCTTACTTCGGTGATAGTTTTTACATTAAGCAGGTATTTCACCGGTGTAGCCCCTAAAAGTACTATTACTTTGGGCTTTATAAATTCTATTTGTTTTAAAAGAAATGGTAAACAGCAAGAGGCTTCATCCATTTCCGGAACACGGTTATCCGGAGGGCGGCATTTTACAATATTGGCGATATACACTTCTTTACGCTCGAATGTCATTGCCTTTATCATTTTATCAAGGAGTTGTCCTGCCCTTCCTACAAATGGTCTGCCTTGCAAATCTTCATCGCGCCCGGGTCCTTCGCCTATGAACATTAACTCCGCTTTCGGATTTCCTTCCCCAAAAACAAAATTAGTCCTTGTTTTGTGCAAACGGCATGAGGTACAGTTTTTAATAGAAATATTGAGTTCTTTGAGATTATTAGAAGACTTCCAATTTTCATCGATTCCTGAAAAATTAGACATTGAACTTGTATCCGACAATGATAACATTTTTATGTTGGAGTTGTTAATTATGACATCTTCTGAATTATTCAAAGGGGGAGATGATGAAGATGATTTTGAAGGTTCATGTTTTTGCAAGATATTTTTCTTTGGAGCCATATCCAGAAATCTTTTCAGAGTGTCATTTGAAATTTCAATATATTTATATGATCGTGACTGCTCATTTAGAAGTTCTTTCAGTTCCCGATAAATTTTTTTTTTACTCATTATCATTGATTGGCTTTTTTTTGCATGTTATGGTTATATATTATTATTTATATTTTTTCTTCTTCAAGTATCAAATTTAGAAAAATTTTTTTAAGGGAGTAGTAAAAAGTGAAATTGTTTAAAAAAACATTTACTATGTTAAGCATTTTATTCCCATTCATTTTGAAGGCAGAAGGAGATGCTCCACTAAATGAATTTGCCTCATTTCTCGTTGATATTTTAGCTAATTTTAAGGTAAAACTTTATAATCATTTTCATCTCGAATTTCTCGAGGCATGGCGTATTATATTCTTTATAGTGGGCTTTGTCGTTTCTTTCGTAATTGCCAAGATAATAGGATGGTTTATCAGTGAAAAACTTGGTAGTTTTGTAAAAAAAACAGATACACTTGTTGATGACATTTTTTTTGAAGCAATAGGCAAACCAATTGCCCTCGCAATCATGAGTATCGGCATATATGTAAGTATGGTTCCGCTTTTTGTGTTGTTTTCTGATTTTGCCAGACTTTATTTTGGGAGGATTTGTCTTGCGATTTTCGCATCAGCTGTTGCATGGGCATTATACAGACTTGTATCGGTGGTAGATTATCTTTTAAAAAGGATTGCCCAACGAACTGACAACAATCTGGATGATATGATTGTTGCAGTGATAAGGAGATCTTTAAAAACTGCAATTTTTATTCTTTCTGCAATGTTTATAGGGCAAAATATTTTGAAGCTCAATATCACGGCGGTATTGGCTGGTGCCGGTGTGGCAGGTCTTGCAATTGCATTTGCTGCACAAGACACAATAGCAAATTTTTTTGGTTCGATTATGCTTATTTTGGATAGGCCATTTAAGATAAATGATAGGATAAACATTGGAGGAGGGGCAAGCGGAATTGTGGAGCATATTGGTTTCAGGAGCACAAGAATAAGAACTCTTGAGGGGCACCTGGTAAGTATTCCTAATAAAAAACTTGCCGATACAGAAATTGAAAATATTACTGCACGTCCATTTATAAAACATACAATTAATATAACTGTAACTTATGACACGAGTCCTGAGAAGATGGAAAAAGCGATTGAAATACTACATCAGATATTTGATAATCATGAATGTTCATCGCCAGACCTTCCACCGCGTATATATTTTAACGCTTTCAATGATTGGTCATTGAATATCATAGTGATATGCTGGTATAATTCAGGTGATTACTGGAAGTTTCAGGATTGGAACCACAGGAATAATATGGAAATATTACGTAGATTTAATGAAGAAGGTATAGAGTTTGCATTCCCCACTAGTACCACTTATCTAGCTGGAGATCCGAAAAGAAAACCAGAATTTATACTCTCAATGACTGAAAAACCAAAGGGGAAATAATTAGATGTTGAATATTGCAGATAATCTTCGAAGAATAAAAGAAGAAATAGTAGATACTGCTTTAAGATATGGGAGATTACCTGAAGAAATCAAACTTGTTGCAGTAAGTAAAAATTTTAATTCTGAGTTTATCCTGAAAGCTTATAATTGTGGGCAAAAAGTCTTTGGAGAGAATAAAGTTCAGGAGCTCTGCACAAAATCAATTGAGCTTTCCGAATTGCAAATAGAATGGCATATGATAGGACATATACAATCAAATAAACTTAAAAAAGCACTCAATCATAGCTCCTTTATACATTCAATAGATAGCTTTGAACTGTTAAAGAAGGCTGAGAATATCCTTCAAGTACTAAACAAGAAAGTTGACTTTTTGCTTGAATTGAATCTTTCAGGAGAAGAAAGTAAATTCGGAATTTGCAATAAGGATGAACTCTTTAAAATATGTGAGTCTATCCCGGAGTTTAAATTTATGAACTTCAAAGGCCTTATGACAATGGCTCCATTCACGGAAAATGAAATTGTCCAGAGAAAAGTTTTTGCCGGTTTGCGTGAATTAAGAGATGAAATTCAGGAGAAGTTCGGTTTTACCTCACTTGAATTATCTATGGGTATGAGTTCTGATTATAAATCAGCTATTGCTGAAGGCGCAACAATTCTCCGTATAGGAACGGCAATTTTTGGAGAAAGAAAATAATTTTTTATATTTTTACTTGATTTTTTTCAAAAAGAGGCAAAATTATTGCCCTATTTTGAATGTCTGAAAAAACTTAATAAAGAACAAAAAACACAAAACAAATGGAGGTCGTTGATGTCATCACCATTAGCTGACAAAGTAAAAGAAATCGTAGTAAAACAACTTGGAGTCTCACCTGATCAGGTAACAGACACTGCAAAATTCATTGATGATCTTGGAGCTGATTCATTGGATCTTGTAGAACTTGTAATGGCTTTAGAAGAAGAGTTTGGTGCTGAAATTCCAGACGAAGAAGCGGAAAAACTTACCACAGTAGGCGATGCTGTTAAGTATATCGAAACACATTGCCAGAAGTAATTCATTTCTGAATTTCTAATGAATAAGCGGGGATCATAATCCCCGTTTTTATTATTCAGCTATTTTGGAGGCAATTCAATGGATAGAAGAGTGGTAATAACCGGAATAGGCGCAGTTACATGTGTAGGTAATAATGTCCTTACGTCATGGGACTCCCTGGTTAACGGTCGCAGTGGAATAACAAAAGTTACTCGTTTTGATGCAAGCCGTTTTAAAACTCAAATAGCCGGAGAAGTAAAAAATTTTGATTTTTCTCCCTATATGTCAGAGAAAGAAGCCCGGAGACTTGATCTCTTCTGTCATTATGCCATTGCAGCCTCTGATGAAGCTATAACAATGGCCGGAATTTCAAAAGATCTTTCTGGTCTTAACCCTGAAAAAGTTGGTGTCCTTGTAGGAAGTGGTATCGGAGGTTTGAGAACACTTGAAGACCAAAGTCGCCTTCTATTCGAAAGAGGGCCTGAAAAAATATCACCCCTATTAATCCCAATGATGATAGGGGATATGGCATCCGGTTCGATATCAATGAGATATGGAGCAAAAGGCCCTAATTTTGGTATTGTAACCGCCTGTGCAACGGCATGTCATTCAATAGGTGAAGCATCCTGGATTATTAAGCGGGGCGATGCGGATGTTATGATATGTGGAGGAGCAGAGGCAACAATTGTCCCTATTGGTTTTGCAGGTTTTTGCTCGATGAAGGCTATGAGCACAAGAAATGATGAGCCGGAGAAAGCTAGTAGGCCTTTTGATGCGAATCGCGACGGTTTTGTAATGTCTGAAGGAGCAGGCGTATTAATTCTTGAAGATTATGAGCATGCTAAAAGACGTGGAGCTGCGATTATCGCAGAACTTGTCGGATATGGGGCAACTTCCGACGCATACCATATAACTTCCCCTTCGCCGGATGGTTCAGGGGCAGCAAATGCAATCAAGATGGCTTTAAAACATGCAGGATTAAAACCTGAAGATATTTCATACATCAATGCACACGGAACAAGCACTCCGCTAAATGATAAATACGAAACAATGTCTATAAAAACTGTTTTTGGGGATTATGCTAGAAAAATTTCTATTAGCAGTACAAAGGGTACTATGGGACATTCTCTTGGTGCAGCTGGCGGAATTGAAACAATAGTGTGTGCAATGGCAATAAAAACAGGCATTATTCCTCCAACAATTAATTACGAAACCCCGGATCCAGATTGTGATCTTGACTACACTCCAAACCAGCCAAGGGAGAAGAAAGTTTTTGCTGCTATAAACGTTAATCTCGGTTTTGGAGGACACAACGCCGCTATTATATTAAAAAAATTGGACAATTGAAAAAACAATGCTATATTTTCCTCATATCAAAATATTCAAAGAACAATAATCAAAAATAAAAGATTTTTTTGAGGAGGTAGTTATGAAAAAAAGTTTATATCTTGTTATAGGAGGAGTTGTTCTTCTCATAAATTATGGGTGCCGTTCGCCCGAACTCGAAAAAACTCCTTATGGACAAGAGGAACTTCGTTGGGAAGGGTTTATAAAGTCAAATTATACTGGATGGGAAGCTCCTCAATCTGTTCCTCCATCTGCTATGGATGAGCCAATTTCTTCGGCTGATATACCAGCACTTCCTCCTCTACCTGAAATTGATAAATCTCCTATGCCAATAACTCAGGAAACCACAGAAATAAAAGGCGAAACTGAAGATTACACAGTTTCAAAAGGAGATACCCTCTGGGGAATTTCGAAAAAATTCTACGGTGAAGGAAGTAAATGGCAACTTATCCTTAATGCAAATAAAGATATAATTTCAGACCCAAATAAACTTAAAGCCGGAACGGTTATAAAGATACCGCAAAAGCCTTAATTTCAGTAAATGCTGGAAGAAACTTTAGATTTAGATACAGGGAAATCTTTTTCACTTAATACATTCTTATCGTCAAACTCTTATTGTAATTTACATCTCATTGAGAAGACCTTTGGGGTGAAGATAAACCTGAGAGATAGACGACTAAAGATTACTTCAAAAGACTCATCCGCAATAAAACAAGCTGTCTTTTTTCTCAGAGAAATTATAGAATTCAATGCAGATGGTAATCAACTAAAAAATGATAGCTTCTACAAGATTTTAGATGCATTTCAATCTAATTCGACAAAAGAACTAATGACTATATTTTCCGAAAGGATAAAAGTAGGAAGAAAGAAAGATGATATTCGCCCTAAAACCCCAAAGCAATTTGACTATATCAAGGCGATAAAAGAAAAAGACATAGTGTTTGGGATAGGACCGGCCGGTACAGGAAAGACCTACCTGGCGATGGCAATGGCAATTTCGGAATTTTTATCAGGTAAATTTGCAAGGATAATACTTACAAGACCAGCAAGAGAAGCAGGAGAAAATCTTGGTTTTCTGCCTGGAACATTAGAGGAAAAAATTATGCCATACTTGAGACCTCTATATGACGCTCTTTATGATATGCTTGATTTTGAAGATGTTGAGAGACTGATGGAAAAAAGGATAATTGAGGTAGCTCCTTTAGCATTTATGAGAGGGAGAACCCTTAATCATTCTTTTATAATTCTGGATGAAGCCCAGAATACAAGCCCCGAGCAAATGTTAATGTTTTTAACAAGAATTGGATTTGAATCAAAATGTGTAATAACAGGTGATCCAAGCCAAACCGATCTTGAAAAAAATAAAGTTTCAGGCTTAAATAGTGCGATAAAAAAACTCTCCGAAATCCCAGAGATTGCATTTGTCTATTTCGAATCTAAAGATGCTGTAAGACATCCACTCGTGGAAAAAATAATAGAAGCTTACTCATCTGTAAAATCCTCTTCAAAGAAATAAAAAAATGAAATTCTTAAGGAAAATTTTCCGCTGGCAATCCAAAAATAGTGAAAAGCCTTTAAATGATTCTCCTACAGAGATGATAGATAAACTTGATAAGTCTAGAACAATTAGATGGCTCATCATAATTATCCTCTGGTTTGTTTCTGCTTCAGTTATATTATTACCTCTTCATGATTCAGGAAATGAAATCTTTATAAAGGATCAAAGAGCTCCATTAAGTATTTTTGCTGAGTGCAACTTTTCTTACGTTGATGAAAAACTCACAGAATCCGCAAAAGAAGAAGCCAAACAAAATGAACCCACTATATACAGAATAGATCCATCCATAACAGAAAACATTATTTCCAACCTTGAAAATGCACTTTCAGAAAAAGCAGGTCTATCCTTACATACAAATGCTAAAGATCAAAATTCATCCCCTGAAAAAGAAAAAATAGCTTTACCAGACTTTCTGAATTCAGAGGAAAATATAAAAGTGCTCATTTATGAGGTAAAAACTTTCTTAGATGATGGTATTATCAATACATCAGAAAGAGAACTTAGAAAAGGAGAAAAAATCAGAATAATGGATGATAAGGGAAGATTAAGGAAAAAAATAATAAAAATAGACTCTTTACTCACTCCTTCTGAAGCCGCAGAGGAAATAGCTTTGCGATTTTCGCAAAATGTATTGCCTAAAAATCGCAAGACAATACAAAATGAAATTGCAATATTTTTAGGTTCTATCCTTACAGGGAACCTTGTTTATGATGAAAATGAAACTAACTTGCGAAAGCAAAGTGCAGCCGAATCTATAAAACCGATTGTGCTAGATGTAAAGAAAGGTCAACTTATAATGAAAAAAGGAATGGTAATTGATGAAGAAACGTTGGCTAAATACAATTCATATATAGCAGAAAAAGAAAAGATCATTTTAAGTGGTAAAATCCTCAGACATAGTATTGTTGGAGCACTCCTTTCTTTTATTATGGTTCTTTTAACCGGAATTTATATGTATCACATACATCCAGAAATTGTTCGGAGCAATAAACAAATTGGTATAGTGGCATTTTCTGCAATATCAAATATTATTCTCAATGCTATGGTAATAAGAGGGTTCTATATATTTTCATCTATTCATAATCTACCTCCATATGTTGTAACAACTGTTTTACCACTTGCCATTTCATCAGTAATATTATCAGTTTTGATTGGTTTGAGAGTGGCGCTATATACGGGGCTTTTTGTTTCTTTGATCGTAGCAATTCAGCTTGATTATTCATTTCCAGTAATTTTGAATGGAATGGTTACGAGCGTTGTTTCAGGATTTACCGTTCGTTATGCCAGAAATTATCGAGATTTTTTTATAAAGACCTTGATTTCAGTTTCATTAAGTATGCCTTTAATGGATTCATTGTGGGTGATCGCAAAGGGATATGAAACGAGAATGATAGTAACTGCTGTGAAAGCAGGATTTTTCAGTGGGCCCTTTATAGCAGTTCTTTGTATAGGACTTCTATTACTTATAGAATCAACTTTTAGAGCCTACTCAAATATGAGTTTAATTACATTTTGCGATTATAATCATCCACTACTGAAAAGAATGCAAATAGAAGCTCCTGGCACATATCATCACAGTCTTGTTGTTTCCAATCTTGCTGAACAAGCCGCTAGAGAAATAGGTGCGGATCCTATAAAGGCAAGAGTCGGTGCTCTCTTTCATGATATAGGAAAACTCTCCAAACCTGAGTATTTTACAGAAAATAACCTTGATGGACATAATATGCATGAAGATTTAAGCCCAAGAATGAGTGCTATTGTAATTCTTAATCATGTAAAGGAAGGGATAGAACTTGCCCTCAAATATAAGCTTCCTAAAATAGTAAGAGATTGTATCCAAGAACATCATGGAAAAGATATGATATCTTTTTTTTACAAAAGAGCGCTTGATGAAAGAGAGGAAAACTCAAATATTCACGAATGGGACTACAGATATTCGGGCCCCTTGCCGCGTTCGAAAGAAAGTGTAGTGGTGGCCCTCGCAGATAGCGCAGAGGCAGCTTCGCGGTCTCTAGAAAAACCTACACCTCAAAAGGTTGATTCAATCATATGGGAAATTTTTAGAAAAAAGATTAGGGACGGTCAACTAAATGACGCTGACATAACAATGAAAGAGCTTTCAATTATTAGAAATAGTTTTGTAAAAACCATATCAACAATGATGCATGGAAGAATATCATATCCCAGGGATAACAATAATGAAGAAGATGAGCCTGATCTTTTCAACAGAACGATGCGAAAAAGCATTAAAGAAAACTGAATTGAAAAAGTTCAAAAAAATTATACGACATGCAGTAAAAATAATAAATCCCGATTTATCAGGAAAAATCTCATTGAGTTTCGCAAAAAAAAATCAAATCAGAAAAATAAAAAAAGATTTTTGGGGGATAAATAGAGAATCCGATGTGGTAACATTTTCATACAATGAACCAATGAATGAAATTTCTGCGGATATTATAATTTGCCCCCAGGTGGCTCGGGAACGTTCACCTGAATTCGGGACAAATTATTTTTACGAACTAATACTTTATGCTGTTCATGGACTCTTGCATTTAAGTGGTTTTGACGATATGAAAGAAAGGGAACGTCTAAAAATGAAAAGAGAAGAAAAAAAAATAATGAAAATTTTAGATGACAAATTCAAAATTCAAAAACAACAAAAGATAAACAAAAAGTAAATATGACAGGTAATCTTGAATTATACATGGTATTAATTATCTTTCTCTGGGCAATATCTGTGTGGGTTGTTTTATTATCCCTCACTCCCGGCAAGATTAGAAGAGTAGAGGAGAATGATAAAAAACTTTCAGAACTTCTTAATGAATGCTTTGAGAAAAGAGAGGAATATGAGATTATCCTGAGATTTATTATTTTCTTCACAGCTGGTGTTATAACAGTTCATTCATTTATTATATATACAAAACTATTTGCAGATTATTCTCAGTATCTAATCGCAATACTTTCATCAGCCTCTACATTTATCCTACTTATAATAGTAGAATTATTTGCTGGGACTTTGGGATATTTTCTAAATACCTTTGTTTTAAAATTTAGCGCTCCCTTCCTCAATTTACTAAGAAAAACAATATTTATGCCAATAATAGTTGCAATGATGGCAATAAGAAGAAGAATAAGTTATTTAAAAGGTTCTGAAAATAACTTAAATCATACAAGTGCAGAAGATGAAATTCTGTCTCTCGTAGAAGATAGCGAAAATACGAGTTTAGAAAATCTTGATGAGTCTGAAAGAAAAATGATTAAAGGAGTATTTACTCTTGATGATAAGATGGTCAGAGAAATAATGACGCCAAGGGTTGATGTTATCGGGGTAGAAGTAAAAAATTCTCTTGAAGAAGCCAAAAAAATTTTTATAGAAAGCGGATATAGCAGACTACCAGTATTTGATGGAAGTATAGATAAAATATTAGGAATACTTTATGCAAAAGATCTTCTTGATGAGGAAAAAACTAAGAATAAAAAATTAGTCGATATAGCAAGACAGCCAATATTTATGCCAGAAACAAAAACAGTAAATCAGGTACTCGAAGAACTTAAAAGAAAATCAAATCACTTTGCTGTAATAATAGATGAGTATGGTGGCACAGCCGGCATTGTAACACTTGAAGATATTATAGAGGAAATTGTAGGTGAGATAGGAGATGAGTATGATACCACAGAGGATATTCTGCCGGATAATAAAAAAATGCTTGATGGTTCAGTCATCTTTGACGCAAGAGTTCCTATATCAGATTTGATAGAGATTTTTGATGATGTTAATATTGAAGAAATTGATGGTATAGATACGATAGGAGGCTATATTTCAGCCTATCTTGGCAGAATTCCTGAAACCGGAGAAAAAATAAATTTGAATAATTGCATTGAAGCTACAATATTGAAAGCAGATAAAAGAAAAATCATAAAAGTTAAAATAAGCAGGATAAAATGAGCGAACCAATAAAGTTTGAAATAGAAGAAGAAAAAAAAGAATTCAGGGACATACGAAATAACATTATTACCGGTATCTTTATTGTAATACCATTAGGGGTTACAATATGGTTCGGAATAATTGCATTTGTTTTCTTGACAAATTGGGCTAAAGCTGTGCTCGACATAATGCCTCTTTCACAAGCATATAAAGAATCTTCTATTCTCAGTATAGTTGTTAGAGTCTCATCTCTTTTTATATTGACTGCATTTCTGTATTCGGTAGGGTATATAGCCAAATATGCAGTAGGAAAAAAATTTATTGCATATACAGATAAACTTATGATGAATATGCCAATGTTAAAAACTGTCTATTCAACTATTTCCCAGATAATGGATACAATAAAATCAAGCAAAACGGAAATGTTTACCCAGCCTGTCATTTTTGAATATCCACGCAAAGGTGTTTATTCCCTCGGTTTTATAACAAATAAAAATGTTTCTCCAAAATTTTCTCAAAAATTAGAAAAAGAAGTAGTAGCTATTTTTCTACCAACTACACCTAACCCGACATCTGGTTTCTTTCTCCTCGTCCCTAAGGATGAGTGCATTTTTCTAAACATGAGAATTGACGAAGCAATGAAAATTATTATAAGTGGCGGGGCCTTGCAACCTAAATTCTTACAAAGTTCAGAACATAAAGATGGAGAAAAAAATGAAACAAATAAACCTTCCATTTAAGATAGATAGAGATATTGTGTTTTTTGATCTCGAAACTACGGGAAGAAATCCTTTTACTGATCGGATTGTAGAAATATCAGCAGCAAAAGTAAAGGTAGATGGCTCTATAGAAATAAAAACAAAGAGAATCAATCCTCAAATTCCTATTCCACCTTCAGCAACAGCAATACATGGAATTTCTGATGATGATGTAAAAGATTCTCCTACTTTCAAAGCTATATCAACCTCTCTTTTTAAATATCTGGATGGATGCGACCTTGGAGGATACAATGCTTTAAAATATGATATTCCATTACTTTCAGAAGAGTTTAAAAGGGCTGGAATAAACTCTTTTTCTTTGGATAGCAGAAGAATTATAGATCCACAAATAATATTTCATAAGATGGAGCCAAGAGATTTATCCGCAGCACTGAAATTCTATTGTGGAAAGGAACTTAATGATGCTCACAGTTCTGAAGCTGATATCACAGCAACGATTGAAGTTTTCTTAGGACAGTTGAAAAAGTATCAAGATATTTTTAAAACTCTTGATGATGTTAGTAAGTTCTGTTCTTACAGAGATGAAAGTTGGATAGATAAAGAAGGAAAAATAATATGGCTTGATGGAGAAGCCGTAATTAATTTTGGAAAAAAACAGGGGGTCAGTTTGAAAACTTTATCAGAAACAGAACCAGACTTTCTAAAATGGATGTTGAACGCTTCTTTTTCCGATGAAGTAAAACAGATTGTAAAAGATGCTATTATTGGAAAATTTCCAGAGAAAAAATGAAAGATAAAATAAAAACACTTGTAAAACTTATTGAAGATGAAGATATCGAAACAGCTTCAAAGGCAATGGCTGAAGTGCTCCGAAATCAAAGAACAGCCTGGAGGGTAATTTCTATTCTACAGGAAAGCAGTAATCCTCATTTGAGAAAAACAGCCCATCAAATGCAATATGCTCTTACATGCAGAGAAAGGCAAAAAAAATTAGCCAAAAAATTGTTATGCGAAAATTTGAACCTTCTTGAAACATTAATTGAAATACACTTGCTCTGGTTTGATGAAGATTCTGAACACGCTTTAAAAGAGCAATGGAGTAGATTCAGGAATTTGAGTAAAAACTGGGATGCAAATAGTATACAACATCTTGCTGAAATGATGAAAGCTCTATCATTACAATCTTCTCCATTTGAAGAACTTGAATGCGCTGATTACTGTATAGGCGAAATAATCTCATCAGGTAAGGGGGCAGACTTTATGCTATGCTCGATAGCGAAAATTATTGCTTCTGACGAATCTCTTTCTCTATCTGTAATCGCAACAGATGCAGGTTTTTGCCTCTATGATGAACAAAAACATATAGGGTTGTTTCCAGATAAAAACTGGACATTGGCTCAATGTAAAATAAATAATAACGTAAAAAGATGGAATAACGTTATGCTCGCAAATCTGACAATATCTTCTCTTATGTTCTGTTCAATAGCGTCAGGGGATCTTAGGTATACCTATATTATCGGTTCTACGCTCTTAAAATCACTTGATTCCGAATTTGAAAAAATTATGCCATATCCATTAGGGAAAAAATAAAAAAAGTAATTTTTTGGGGCTCAGCGAAAAATTTCTAATTCAAATTTTTTCCCGATTAAGCTAAATTTTTCATAAAAAGTTTAGGATAAAATCCTCTCCAAGGCTTCCCAAATGCAGAACTCAGCTGCAAGGCATTGTTTGGCTTCTTACTTGAATGATAATCAAATAAAAAAAAAGAAAAAAACGGCAAAAAAATAAGCCGCCTACATAGGTTAATTATTTAAAAAGAAGTTCGTTAAGTTTATCCTTTATATCAGGCCTGATATTTACGGCTTTTTGGGCGTATTTTATCGAGCCCGCATATTCTCCATACCAGTCACATAATAAGGTTAAAAGTATGTAGTCATTTGCGGCATATTTTTTGTTTTCCTCCTCTGAAATATTTGCAACCTTTACCTTTAAGCGTTTCTCAGCAAAATACTCAAGTATTTCTGTATATCCCTGAAATGAGAGGTCATCCCATTTATATGTTTTTCCCTTTCTTGAGCCTTTTCTGACTATAAAACCGTTTTCATTTGCCATAGCGATGGTTCCCCTTATGCTTTTGCCAGAAGTAAGTTTTATGGAGTCTTTTATTTCCATAGAATTTCTCTCAAAAAGTCTGTAAATTTGGTCTTTTGTGCCCTTTATTATATTAAATCTTTCTCTTTCTCCATCTCTCAAATTTTCTGGCAGGGATGCAATATATTTTTCAACGTTTTTTTCATCGAAATCAAGGTTTTTTGGCTTTGGTCTTTCCTTGTAAGCTTCTCTTAGTTCTTCAAATTTTTTCTCATCTATATTGAATATATCTTTTGGGATGTTATTATTTTGTTCTGATGCGAGACTAAAAAAAGCAATTTTTAGAAGGATAAGTGAAAATGTCATTTTGAAGATAAATTTCATAACTGCTTCCTTATTTTTTTATTCTTTAATAATTTTAAAATTCTAACATGTTTTTAAGAAAAAATCAAGTTAATATTAATAAATTTATTAGTTTTTTTAGATTTATCACATTTTTTTGAAAAATTTTCAAAAAAAATTATTTTTTTACTTGAAGAATTTACAGTATTAACTATTTTTACAAAATTGTAAAACTTGTAAAATAAAAATATGGATAAGAATTTGGAAAAGGTTCGGGCTCATTTAATTGATTCAGCAGGAAAGATAGCCCAAGATATAGGTTTTGGACGGATAATTGGTCAAGTTATGGCAGTTATTTATTTGACAAAGGGATCTATCTCCCTTGATGATATAGCTGCTGAATTGAATCTGAGCAAGGCTGCAGTGAGTATTGCTACCCGTCAGCTTGACAAGTTGGGTGTTATAAAGCAAGTATGGGTAAAAGGGGATAGGAAAACTTATTATCAGACATCTAATCATCTTGCTTCGACTTTGCAAAAAGGCCTAATGGATTTATTAAGGAAAAGAATACTTATGACAGATGATATATTGAAAGAAGCAGAGGTGTTAGTTTCAAATGCCACGGATTCAGATGAGAAAAAGTTTATTCATGAGCAAATAGAACGCGCAAGAAAAATTCATTCTAAAATTGATTCTATTATAAATAATCCACTTTTGAAACTTATAAGTGGATAAAAGTTTGCGTAATATTTTTGCAAGCTATATAGAGAAAATATTTTGGAACTATCAGTGTTTTTTGGTTCAATTGCGTTGCAATTGACCGTGCGGAGCCTGTAAAAATTTTAGTAATGAAAAATTTCGATTGACTTTATAATGTCTTGTCGTCACCGTTTTTATGATAAACTTATTCCTGAGTGGCCAATAAAATATTTATTTATAGGAACTTTTAATCCTGAGTGGAATAGTGGTAATGATGCGGCATACTTTTATGGACGGCCCCAGAACAGGTTTTGGGAGATAATGCCTATTGCTTTGAATTTTGAGTCTCAAATAAAAAATCGTAGTAACCCAGAGGTTTTAGAGTTGTTTCTTAAAAAGAATAAAATAGGATTAACTGATTTAATTGTTGAAGTAACTAATGCCGACTATAAAGTTGCTTCTCATAGAAGAGCTTTGCTTTCTTTTAAAGACGACGAATTGTTTCGTTTTAAGTGTAAGTTTAATGAGAATATTTTTGATTTGATTGATAAAAATGCTGTATTGCTTCAGCAGGGAGGTGTATTTTTGACCCGTAAGAGCACACCCAAAGGTAGTATAGGTTTATTTTGGCAACATATAATTAATTTTGCAAATATATATGGGATCAGAACAGCCTCTCTTATTTCTCCATCTCTTCGAGTCGGCAAAATTTTAACCGCAGAAAAAATATATTTGTGGATAAAAACAATTAAACAGGAAGAAAAAAGTTATGTTTAATGGAAAAAACATTCTGGTTACTGGTGGTACGGGCTCTTTTGGAAAAATTATGGTCAAGACCATACTCAAATGTATATCAGAACGACTGAAAAGAGTTTGTTTGTCAGAAGGGATTTCTGAAGAAAATTTATGGTGCCGTCCAAATCCGGTTGATGAAAATAAGTTTTTTCCTGTCTCGTCAGAGCAAAAATTAGAGCTAAGAAAACAAATAACAGGCTGGGGGGCAGATGTCAGGCTATTATGTTATGTGGCTAAAGTTATCCCCAGAAAAAATCATATCATGCTAATAGACGTAATTGAGAAACTTCCTGATAATTATAGGTTGTTTATGGGGGGGCCTACTGTTTCTTCAGGTATTGAACATGAAAGAGATTCAGCATTGGTTGAAAAAATAAAACAAGAAATATCTGAAAGAAAACTCAATTCAAAAATTATCTTTAAAACAGGTTTTTTTAAAAATATTGACCAGCTTTACAAGATGAGCGATGTGTATCTTTTCCCGACCAAAGAAGAGGGGCTTGGAACTCCTTTGTTGGAAGCTGTTTCATGTGCCGTTCCTGTTGTTGCCAACACCATAGATGGGATTACTGATACATGGATCGAAAATGGTAGAAATGGATATCTGTCTAAACTGGATCCTGATGATTTCGCATTAAAAATCATCAAGGCAGAATGCATTCCAAGATGCAATCTGCTTGAAGCCGCAAGAAAAATGATTAACATTGCCGGAATATCAGCAATCGATCAGGAATATATCAATATCATCAACAGCATGGCAAGCTCTGAACAATGAAATCTTTCTACAGATATTTAATAAATTCAATAAAACTGACAGAAGGTAGAATTTTTCTGCTCCTTTTATTTTCTATCATAGCAACTTTTGCTGAAATGCTTGCTGCTGCATCAATGCTCACTGCAGTAAGCCAAGGAATAGCTGCAGACAGTTCAAATATAATTCAAAAAATCATATCGTTAATGCTCAAAAATACCAAAATAGGAGCAGATCCGAATAAATTAATAACACTTTGGCTCGCACTTACAGCATTTTTCTTTGCCATAAGAGGGGCTACGTTGATGACAGGTGAGTGGTATAAATCCTATTTTATAGGCCAATTATACAAGAAAATGCAAAGAAAAATATTAGACCAGCTTTATTCTGCTGATTATCAAGTAGTGATGTCATACAATATAGGAGAACTTGGCAATATTATAGTAATACAGCTTAGAGTCGTAATACAATCTCTAAGGGCTTTTATTACAGTAATATCATCTTCGATTTTCGCGATGGTATATCTTGTATTGCCTATTATGGTTAATCATCAGATAGCTATTATTGCCATAATTATATTTTTACCAATGGGGATTGTTATCAGGTATGTCAGCCATAAATTGAAATTACTTTCAGTGGAAGATGTGTTAATACGAGGGCAGCTTAATAGCTTTGTCCTGCAGCTCTTAACACATTATAAGTATCTTAAATCTACTTCTAAATATCCGAGAACTCATTGTATCATAGATAGTATTTCTGATAAATTGGCAAAGATAATGGTTCAACTTTCAGTGTGGGGAAGTATTGCTCCAAATATGTTAACACCATTCGCAGTTGCAATAATATGCGCAATAACTTACTGGCAGGTTATTTACAACGGGGTGCCAATAATAGAGGCATGCGCTGTAATGGGGTTGCTCTACCATTCGGCACAACAAGCAATTTCGATTCCGACATCATATCAAAAATTCCTTTCAAGTGCCGGGGCTATTGACGTATACAATGATATTTCAAAAAGGTTGGAAAAAAATCTTGAACCAGTCAAAGAATCATCGAATATCGATTTTTCCGGAGACATATTATTAAAAGATGTATGCTTTTATTACAAAAATTCCGATAAAACAGTGCTTTCAAATATTAACATGCGTATTCCTGGAAAATCTTTTGTTGGGATAGTCGGAGAATCTGGAGCTGGAAAGTCAACTTTAATGAATCTAATAAACGGACTTCTGAAACCATCCTCAGGAACAATCTCAATATCAGGCATTGACTACGATAAAATAAATATGAATGATTTACGTAACAGTATTTCATACGTATCCCAAGAGCCTGTAATATTCAATGATACTGTCAGAAATAACATAACTTTATGGGAACCAGGGCAAGAAGTTCAGGAAGATAGACTCTGGAAGGCTATCAAACAAGCTTCAGCTCATAGCTTCATAGAAAAAATGAAAGACGGTGTCGACACTATGCTTGGAGACAACGGAATAAACATATCTGGAGGACAGAGACAACGCATATCGATAGCGAGAGAAATCTATAAAAATACTCCAATATTAATGCTTGATGAAGCAACAAGTGCCCTTGACAGCGAGACAGAACAGATTATTCAAAGCAATCTTTCAGCAGCGCATGGAGAAAAGACTATTATAGCCATAGCCCACAGGTTATCCACTGTTAAGAATTGCGATAAGATATTTGTTTTGGAAAATGGCAGAATAATTGAAGAGGGAAATTATAGCGAACTCATTGCTAAAGCGGGCAGATTTAAAGAAATGGTAGACAGACAAAGTTTGTGAATACTAATTCTATAATTTAAAAATTCTATTATTATGTGTGGTTTTGTAGCAACAATTTCCAGAAAAGACGTCCCTTTCCCTGAAGATAAACTTAGAACAATGACTGGAATGATCGTTCACAGAGGACCTGACGATGAAAGTTTTTTCTTTTCAGAAAAAGTATCACTCGGATTTCGTCGCTTGAAAATAATAGATCTTACTGATAACGCCAATCAACCTATGTTTAGCAGCGATGGGCGATATATTATCGTTTTCAATGGCGAGATATACAATTACCGCGAAATTCGCGAAGAACTAAAGGCGCGGGGACACTCATTCAATTCAAATTCCGACACCGAGGTACTGCTCAATGCATATGTCGAATGGAAGGAGAGATGCCTCGACAAGTTCGTCGGAATGTTTGCATTTGTCATATACGACACAAGAGATGGGGACGTTTTTTTTGCAAGGGACCACCTCGGGATCAAGCCCCTCTTCATCTGGGAGGATTCATACTTCATCA
This sequence comes from uncultured Lentisphaera sp., assembly GCA_964426675.1. Lineage (GTDB taxonomy): Bacteria > Verrucomicrobiota > Lentisphaeria > Victivallales > GWF2-50-93 > DYMC01. The sequence continues at coordinate 49,918 of CAYRRM010000004.1, read as the reverse complement.
TCCTTACAAGCGAGATCAAGGCGCTCCTTCCATACACCAACCTCGAGCCTGAGGCTGAAACCTTCAATGAATACTTGGTCTTTCGCTCACTCCCAGGCGAAAGGACCATGTTCAAAAATGTGAAAAGTCTTCCTCCGGGGAACATGGCGACCTTGAAAAACGACATCATCACAAGATCACAATACTTCAAGCTGGAGCAAACCATCAAGGAGGACAACGACATATCCTTTGAGGAGGCATGCGAACAGACACAGGAAGTCCTCTCCGAAAGCATTTCAATCCACCTGCGAAGCGATGTAGAACTAGGGATCCAACTGAGCGGAGGGGTCGACTCAAGCCTGATAACCGTCATGGCCTCGGGCATCAGCGGAAAACGCATCCATTCCTTCTCCATATCCTTTGACGAATCAGAATATGACGAATCAGAATTTCAAAAGAGAGTCTCGGCAAGATACAACACGGAACACCACGATTTCAGGATGAGCCAGGACATATTCGTCAAGAACATCGAAATGGCGATCTGGCATTACGAACACCCGCTAAACGATCCAAATTCCGTCGCAACATTACACCTGGCACTAATGGCAAGGCAGTTCGTGACCGTAATCCTCAGTGGGGAAGGTGCAGACGAATCATTTCTCGGATACAATAAATTTCTACCGGAAATGGTCCGAAAAATGTGGTTAAGAAACCTAATCCATAAAAATCCAACGCTGAGGAGGAGCCTCGCCGCCATCTGGCCGTTCAAAAAAGGAAGCAGCCTCATAAACATTACAAAATATCCACCGGCCATGCTCGCACTCAGCTATGCGAAAGCCGATCTGATAGACAGACTGCTCGACGGCAGATTCCAAGAAATGACTCCAAGATCCCAAATCGCCAATTTGGCCGGTGGGGATACGCTCAAGGAAATTCTGCTTCAGGACGAGATCTGCGACCTGCCACAGTGGCTCTGGCGGGCGGACAGGATGGGAATGGCCGCATCACTCGAATTCAGAGTGCCTTTCTGCACGCAGAAAATGTTTGAACACGCAAACTCAATCCCATACCATGTTCGCCTGAACAACGGAGAACAGAAGGCCATTCTGAAAAAGCTTGCAGAAAAATACATCGACAACGACCAGATATACAGGAAAAAAATAGGATTCGGGGTCCCGATTGAAAACTGGTTCGCAAAAAACGGACCATACCGATCCCTATTCGACGACACAATGAATTCAGAACAATTCAGATCTAAGGGTTCCATAAACCAAAACCTCTTCTTTCAAATCTACAAGGCGCATCAGGAAGGCTCCTACAAGGAAAAGAACAGCGCATTCCTGTGGACATACCTCAACATCGAGCTATGGCATAGGATTTTCTTCTCCGGACGCTGGAAAAATTTATCGTCAGGACAATCATCACAGATGACGCCATAAACGCATATCAGGCATGGAATATGAAAAAAATTCTGCTCGTATCGAGTAAATACATGCCGGAATACTCTGGTTCCGGTTTCCGCGCCCACAACCTATACAGGAGACTCTCCGCTAAATTCCCGACAGACATATCCTTCAACGTAATAGCGGGGTCGACCGAGTTCAACGAAAACATCTCATATGAATACGATGGTGCCAATGTCAACAGAATAGCATGCAAACCATACCCACAGCTCGCAGGCGGACTCATCCGCCATTACCAGATCATCAGAAATTTTCAGATGGAATACAGCAGGGCATGGGACTTCCTATGCAAGCTTCCCGAAAAACCCGACCTCATCCACATCTTTGGAAAATGCTACGTTGCCGCAGCCGCATGGAAGTTCTGCGCACAACACCATATTCCGGTGATCATAGAGCTCTGCAACGAGATGAACTCACCATTTCAATACGTTCCGACTCCATTCAAAATTTTCTTCAACCATCGCCTTCCAGAAAAATATCTCTTTGTCGCCATTTCCGAGTCGCTCCGCCAAGTCTGCCTCAGGAACGGAATCCCCGATTCAAAAATATGGTGCCGGCCAAACCCTGTCGACAACACGGTTTTCTATCCGGTCAACAAAAATGAAAAGATTAAAATCAGAAGGCAAATCACCAAATTCAAGGAAGACAACATCACCCTCACCGCATATGTCGCCAAGTTCAGAACAAGCAAGAACCATATCTTTCTGCTGGACGTCATGAAAAGACTCCCCGACAGATTCAAACTATTCATGAAAGGCCCACTGGTCGAAAACGGCCCGGCGGCAGAGCACGACAGAACTCTCTTCAATAAAATTGCAGCACGCATCACCGAACTCGGGCTCGACGACAGGGTCGAGCTGAAAGCCGGTTTCTGTTCAAACATCGCAGATTACTACAGGATGACCGACATATACCTTTTTCCGAGCATAAACGAAGGACTCGGAACACCTGTCCTCGAATCAATCGCATCAGGAACGCCAGTCGTGGCAAACACAATTCCTCAGGTTACAAACATGTTGATAAACGACGGAGAAAATGGATTCCTCTCTAAACTCAACCCCGACGAATTCGCGGAAAAGATCCTGCTTGCGGAGAAAATCACACTGGAAAACATGAAGACCGAGTCCGATAAAATCATAACAAGGGCAGGATGCGACGTCATTGACAACACATATCATGAGCAAATCATGCGGCTAACTTCAAACAACGACAACTGACAAGAAACGGAACATGTGCGGCATACTTCTCAACATAGGACATGAAACAATCCATGAAGCCCATCCGGCGCTGGAGATCATCTCCCACCGCGGACCCGATGGATTCGGCGTGGAAAACTTCGATGTAGACGGGCTCAAAATCGCCATCGGACATCGTAGGCTATCCATCATAGACCTATCGGAGTCAGGAAGACAACCTATGTCCACCGCCTCCGGCAATATCTGGATCATCTTCAACGGCGAGATTTACAACTACAAGGAACTGCGAAAGGAGCTCGAACCAGATGGTTTCCAATTCAAATCCTCATCAGACACAGAGGTAATACTTGCCTCCTACGAGAAGTGGGGTGCTAAATGCCTTGACAAACTCAATGGCATGTTCGCATTTTGCATCTACGACAAAAAAAACTCAACAATCTTCATGGCCAGGGATAGGTTCGGAATCAAACCTCTCTACTATCTGAACACAAGGCATGGATTCCGCGCGGCATCAGAAATAAAACAATTCCTCTCCGCACCAAGATTCACCCCCGAAATCAACAAGACAAAACTCTACCACTTCCTGAATTCAGGAGACTTCAACTTTGACAATGAATCCCTCTGGAGAAACATCCTCGAAATCGAGCCTGGACATTGCGCCGAAATCGATCTGAAAAGCTGGAGGCCTGGAGATAACATCAAAATCACAAAATGGTATGAACCACCATTCTTCGACGACAAGCTCAACATTTCCTTCGACGACGCCGTCTCTGAATTCAACAGACTCCTTCAGGACTCAGTGAGATTGAGGCTCAGGTCCGACGTCCCCGTCGGATTTCTTCTCTCCGGCGGACTTGACTCATCCACCCTCGTGGGACTCGCACACCTGGTACCGGAAGAACGAAATGAAAAACTCAAGACCTACTCCTCATGCTACGAAAACTCAAAGATCGACGAACGGAAATTCATCGATGAAATGATAAATTTCGCAAAGGCGGAATACTGCCTACACTTCCCAAAACCTCAGGATGTTGTGGACAACATCGCCAATGTCATCTGGCACAACGACATCCCTGTCCTTCACGGCTCACCAACAGTGCATTGGCTCTTATATCAGCGGATAAAACAGGAGAACGACTCCAGAAAAGTCATCATCGAGGGACAAGGCGGCGATGAAATCGCATGTGGCTATGGTGATTTTCATTGGGCTGCCCTGAATGAGCAATTACACAATTCTCCTATTAAATTCTTAAAACAATTCTTTTCTTTTCAGAAACAGCATCATGAGCCGTTAAAAATAATAGCCAGAAAACTATTCAGAATGAATTTTCCATCAGCAGTGAAATATCCGCCAAATCCTCTTCTTAAAGCCGTTGAATTAGTCGGAAGTTCAATTCCGGAAATAGCAATAAGAAGAGAAGAAGGTGATGTCAGGTCACTTCATAGAAACAGATTCAGGATACTCCGCTATATCCTTCACAATGTTGACCGCAATTCAATGGCACACTCTCGTGAGGCGAGAACTCCGTTTCTGGACTATAGATTGGTTGAATTTTGCCTTAAATTGCCTTCGGAACTGAAAATTTCAGACGGCTATTCGAAAAAAATACTTCGTAAAGCTGCGGAAAAGGTTATACCAGCGAAAATCGCAAAAAGAACAGACAAGCAGGGGTATTCAAGCCCTGTGGCCCAATGGGCAAAAAGTGGCTTAAGAGATTTTTTCCGAAAAAATCTTGCGAAATTCGCAGATCTGCCTTTTGTAAATGGAAAGCTGGCTCAGGGACAATTCGAAAAATATCTTGCCGGTAAAGCAAATTTTGATCCTGTCATTTGGAGAATAATCACAACCGGAATATGGATTGAAAAATTTGGGTTCAGATAGAGAATTTTCAGAATAGGTTCTGTTTATTCATATAAACAAAAGGACAACAAATGATTAGTAAAATTGCCCATGTTTGTTTAGGTTCATCGGATTTGGAAAAAACGAAAAAATTCTACTGTAACTGTTTGGGACTCAAAGAACGGTTTACCTTCATAAAAAATGGGAATAAAATTGGTATGTATCTCGAAATTTGTCCAGGTAACTATCTTGAATTTTTTCAAGGAACTCCTAAATCGCATGAAGATAACGTAATAAAACATATCTGCCTTGAAGTAAAGTCAGTGGATGAGACCATCCGGAGGTTGCGCGATTGCGGATACGAAGTGACAGATAAAAAAATGGGAGCAGATAACAGCTGGCAAGCCTGGACAAGTGACCCGGACGGAACAAAAATCGAATTTCATGAATACACAAGTCAAAGCTCGCAAAAGATCGGGAAGGATTGTATCTTACCTTGAAGACAACAGCTATTATTTTTTCCAAAAATAGAACATTGCAGCTTAAATCGCTTTTGCTTTCGTTACGTTATTATTCAGATTTTCCGGAAGAATGTATTAACGTAATTTATAAGACGGAGGATGATATTGATTATCGACATATAATTGACAATTTTAAGTGCAAATTTATACGACAAAACAATTTTTTGGAAGATATAAGAAAAATAGTTCGAGAATCTGACGTTGAATATTTTTGGTTCATGGTTGACGACCTTATTTATATGGATCATTTTTCAGTCAAACAAATTGAAAGTTATCTGGATGCTCAGCAGGACATTGACTCCTTCTGCCTGAGATTGGGAAGGAATATAACGACCAAGGGCCGGCAACCGGATTTCATTCGTGAAGAGGGAGGTTTCCTTGTCTGGGACACACAACAAGACCAAGGCAAGCACTGGAACTACTTCTGGGAAATCAGTAGCTCTATCTACAGAAAAAATATCGTAGTTGAATACCTGTCAAAGTGCAGGCCGGATAAACCATGCTCATCAGTCGTAGAAGATGAAAAGGCTGTTGTTATTGTCCTGGGGGCGCCTATATATGACGACATTCGGGTTGATGCTGAAAAATCGGCAAAGGCTCTTTTAGACGAATTTTCTCCAAGGATAGTCCTTGAAATGCTCGACGGAGAATTTCTTGCTGTTCGTTTTGACAAGAGAGATTCGTCCTTGAAGATTATCAATGACAGATGGTGTTCTGTTCAACTTCACTATCATCTGGCGAGTGAAAGCAAAATATTTTCAGCCAGCCCTTATTTCCATTCTCTATGGCTTTTTATGAAGGATAATGGAATGCTGAAGCTTAACCAGGAAGCCTTTTTCGAAATGTTGTGGTTGCAGAGATTGCTTGGGACTAAGACTCTTGCAAAGGACGCATATTTCATGCCGGATGCCCATGTTCTTTCTTTAGAAAAATGGAATATCAGATTGGAAAGATATTGGAATAGAAATTACAAGAAAAACAAAAATCCTCTTGAATCCAATGCTCAGATATTGGCAGAAATGCTACGTTTTTCTGTGACTGTTAAAACAGCGGATAAAGAGAACTTTGGACATTTTCTAAGCGGAGGGATGGATTCACGTTGCGTCCTTGGAGCCTTCAATGAAAAACTACCCACCTGTTTTACCGTGGGGTTATCGGATAACCGCGAAGTGAAAACCGCTAAAAAACTTGCCGAAAGCAGGGGGGCAAAACACATATTTCTTCTCCTAAATAAAGAGCACTATGGCATGATAAGAAATGCCGCAGTAAAAATTTGCGGAGGAATGTTCAACTATGATCACGCACTTTTTCTCGGATATGAAGATGCAGTTATAAAAGAAGCTGATGTTTGTTTCAATGGTTACGGAATGGACTTTATGTTTCAGGGTATGTATATTCCAGGAGTTAATATGAAAGCCTTTGGGAGAAATCTGAATTATTGCCGTATGATTGAACTTCCAGATGACATAGCTGCTTTTTTCATAGCGAATGCTTCATATAGAATAAAGAATGCCGACTTGTGGAAGTTTGTGAAAGAATCTCACAGGCAAAATCTTCGCGAATTTCAAAGGAATAGTGTCGAGGAAATATTGAAAAGAGGCAAGGAACTAACTGATAATAAATTTGACCTTTGGGAGTATATTACCTTCCATCATCTTTCACGGCACTATAGTTTTCCGAATGTGCTCTCAATAAGGAGTTTTGTTGAGGCAAGAGTAGCCTCATTTACGAATGAAATATTTGACCACTATTTATCACTTCCAGTTGAACAGCGTTTTGACGGAAAGATAGAAAAGAGGTTACTACAAATTCTTTCTCCTGCTTTAGCTGCGATACCAAGTGCTAACACAGGTATGCCGGTAACAGCAGGGATGTTTGAAAGGACATTTCGTCAGATTTTTAACACAGCAAAAAGAAGGATATTGGCAGAAAAGGATTTTGAGTCATGGATGGAACGCACATGGCCATCCCGCGAATATGCTCTCAGAAAACAAAATTCACTGAAAAGCGCGGTAATGGAGCTCATTCAATCTGATATCTTTGACCAACTCGAATTTTTGGATATAAAGAAAATAAAAAATGATTTTCCAAATTGGTTGATGGGAGAAAATATTACAGGCGTAAGTGGTGACTTAGTGCAGACAATCACAACCATCGGAACATTTCTTAACGTATGATATTTAGTTAATTGCCAAATTGCTTTTGAGCCTCTATATTAAGAGAATCGTACTGGTTCAATATGGTTGCTTTAAAAATCCTGATGATAGATATAACTCATAAATTTAAATTAAAAACGTCTCAATCAACTCAAATTATATTGCAATAATTTAACTCACATTTAATAAAAGAGGCAAAAAAATGTATATCCTCGGAATAAACACAGGACTAAATTCGTCTGTAGTGCTGATGAAAGACAACCGGGTTATATTTGGCATACAGGAAGAAAGGCTTTCGAAAATAAAAAATCAACCTGGTTTTCCATCCCTTGCCATCAATGCTGCATTGAAACATTCAGGATTGAAAATTGAAGACGTAGATATCTTTGCATTTGGCGGTAAACACTCTAAAATAGCGCAAAGTCGGCAGGACGCTCTCAACAAGTTTCACAGCCGTTACAATGCTATTAAGAAGAAGTGGTTTGGTTCTGAAGAAAGTTCCTTCGTTAAATATCTCATAAAAGGAATGGACAAATTCCAGACCATACAGAAAATTGCAAAGGGCGAAA